>NZ_CP107841.1:7526512-8172326 GCF_036346855.1 Streptomyces europaeiscabiei | reverse complement strand
ACCTTGGTGGATCGGAGTCTTGCGGTGTTCAGGAGGCCGACGTAGTTCTCAGGTCGCGGGACTAGCCGTACGGGTGGCTGTCGTTCCCGGGTGAGGGGTGGTGTCGTTCCCGGGTGCGGGTCGTCCGTGGCTGGTCGCGCCCACGCGGCGGAGCCGCACATCGATACAGCCCCGCGCCCCCGAAAAATCGCGTCCTTGCGTGTCAGGGCGCTCCAATCCTTGTGTGGCGGGTACGTAGGACTGCATGACCTCTGTCGTGCCTGCCGCCACCTATCGGGTTCAGCTTCAGCCCGACTTCCCCTTCTCCGCCGCCTCGGCCGCCGTGCCGTACATCGCCTCCCTCGGTGTCTCCCACCTCCACCTCTCCCCCGTGCTGGAGGCCGTGCCGGGGTCCGCGCACGGCTACGACGTGGTCGACCACGGGCGGGTGCGGGGGGAACTCGGGGGTGAGGAGGGGCTGCGGGCGCTGGCCCGTACCGCGCGGGCCCACGGCCTCGGTCTCGTCGTGGACATCGTGCCGAACCACATGGCCATGGCTCCCCGGCACAACCGGGCCCTGTGGGACGTGTTGCGGGAGGGGCCGGAGTCGGCGCACGCGCGGTGGTTCGACATCGACTGGGAGGCGCAGGGCGGGCGGGTGCTGCTGCCGGTGCTCGGGGGGCCGCTGGGGGCGGAGATCGAGCAGTTCGTGGTGGACGGGCGGGAGCTGCGCTACTACGACCACGCGTTCCCGCTGCGGGAGGGCACCGAGAAGCTGCCGTTGCCGCAACTGCTGGACGCGCAGTGGTACCGGCCGGTGTGGTGGCGGCTGGCCCGGACGGAGCTGAACTACCGGCGCTTCTTCAGCATTTCGGAGCTGATCGGGGTGCGGGTCGAGGAACCGGAGGTCTTCGACGCGACCCACGCGAAGATCCTCCAGCTGCTTCAGGAGGGTGTCGTCGACGGGCTGCGCGTCGACCATCCCGACGGGCTCGCCGATCCGGACGCCTATCTGCGGCGGCTGCACGAGGCGACCGGTGGGCGGTGGACCGTCGTCGAGAAGATCCTGGCCGACGGGGAGGCGCTGCCGGCGGCCTGGCCGGTCGCGGGGACCACCGGCTACGACGCGTTGCGGCACGTCGACGGGCTGTTCACGGATCCGGCGGGCGCGGGCGAACTGCTGGGGCAGTACCGGCGGTTCACGGCCGCGCAGTCCGACCGGGGCGGCGAGTGGGAGTCGACCGTGCGGCGGGCCGCGTACCGGGTGCTCACGCACGAGCTGGTCGCCGAGGTGGAACGGCTCACCCGGGTCGCGCACCGGTTGTGCGAGCGTTCCCCCGAACTCGCCCTGCGCGACCAGGCCCCGTGGGCGCTGCGCACCGCGCTGTGCGAGCTGCTCGCGCGGATGGAGGTGTACCGGCCGTACACCTCCCAGGACGCTTCCCTCGTCGTCACCGAGGAGGCCGCGGCCGAGGCGCGTGCGGTGTTCGTGGTGCCCGAGGAGGCCCGCTCGGTGGACGCCGTACGGGATCTGGTGCTGGGCCGGGTGGGTGAGGGGCCGGAGCACGCGGAGTTCCGGGCGCGGTTCGCGCAGACCTCTTCGGCGCTGCGGGCGAAGTCGGTGGAGGACACGGCGTTCTACCGCTATGTGCCGTTGCTGTCGGCGAACGAGGTGGGCGGCGACCCGGGGAGCCCGGCCGTGTCGGCGGAGGACTTCCACGCCTACTGCGCCCGGGTGCAGCGCGACTGGCCGGCCACGGGGACCGTCCTGTCGACGCACGACACCAAGCGGAGCGCGGATGTGCGGGCGGCGATCGCGGTGCTCGCACAGTGCCCGCAGCGGTGGGCCGATGTGCTGGCGGAGGTGACACGGGACGGCGCCGGTGTACCGGATCCGCAGCTGGTGTGGGCGGCCTGGCAGACGGCGTTCGGGCTCGGGCCCGCGGACGGGGAGCGGCTGGAGGGTGCCCTGCTGAAGCATGCGCGGGAGGCGGGGCTGCACACCTCCTGGACCGAGCAGAACCCGGCGTACGAGCAGGCGGTGGCCGACTTCGTCGCGCGGGGGCCCGCCGTGGACACCCGGGTCGCCGCGCTGCGGGAGGCCCTGGAGCCCCATGTGCGGGCGAACGGGCTCGGTGCGGCCCTGGTGCAGCTGACCATGCCGGGAGTGCCGGACGTCTACCAGGGGACGGAGGGCGAGTACCGGGCGCTGGTGGACCCGGACAACCGGCGGCCCTTCGCACCGCGGGAGGGGGATTCCGACAAGTTCCGGCTCACCTCGGCCGCGCTGCGGCTGCGCGGGCGGCGGCCCGAGGTCTTCGGGGACGCGGCGACCTACACGGCGCTGTCGGCGGACGGGCCCGGGGCCGGGCACTGTGTGGCCTTCGCGCGGTCCGGGGAGGTGATCACGGCTGTGACGCGGTTGTCGCTGCGGCTGGCGGAGGCCGGGGGCTGGGGGGACACCCGGCTGACGCTGCCGAAGGGGCGGTGGGCCGATGTGGTCGGTGGGGGGCGGCAGTTCACGGGCGCCGTGCGGGTGGCGGAGCTCTTCGAGACGCTGCCGGTCGTGCTCCTGGAGCGGGTCGGCGACTCCCCTGCCGGGTGACGGGAAACGCGCCACCGGTGGCCCGGGCAGCGGTAGTGCGGGGTGTGTCGCGGCTTGTCGCGCCCACGCGGCGGAGCCGCAGATCGACACAGCCCCGCGCCCCTGGAAAGGCCGGTGGCCGTCAGTCCGACAGGGCGAACACCGAACCTGTTCTGGCCGTCATCACGCAGGCGTTCGCGAAGGTCTGTTCGTAGGCGACCTGGTGGCCGTTCCACTGGCCTTCCGCGGTGGCTCGGACCGGGGCGTAGATCTGGGTGCAGATGGCGTTCCGGTGGGGGATACGGGTGATGTCGCCGTCGGTCCGGCGGAGTTCCGCGCAGGCCTGGGTGGCCCGGCCGTGCCCCTGGGGCGGATCGCAGAGGAGCAGGGTGCTGCGGGTGTCGGAGGAGTGGGTGTCGGAGGAGCCGGCGTCGACGCGGGTGTCTGGGGTGCGGGCGTCGACGCGGGTGAGGGAGACGTAGAGCCAGTCGCCCTGGACGGCGGTCGCCCGGACGGGGGCCGAGGCGGCGACGGTGAGAAGGGCGAGTGCGGCGAGCAGGCCGGCGCGTACCGCGCGGATGGGGTTCGTCATTCCCGGTGCATCGGCACGGCGGGCTCGGAACTCCATTCCCCCTCACCCGAATGGGAGTCGCGCGGGCGCCGGGCCGCCAGGTCGAACGCGGCGAGGACCACGCGGGTCTGGTACTCCGCCTGGCGGGCGACGGGGATCCAGCGCGCCCCGTAGCCGTCGCGGTAGTCGGCGCACCACTCGTCGATGAGCCGGTCCAGCTCGGGCAGCACGCCGGCCGGGTCGCGTCCGGCGCGGGTCACCAGCTGGTGCAGCAGCCCGGCGGTGCGCAGGGCGACCCGGCGGCCGGAGATGGCGAGAGTGGTGAGCCGGGCGGTGTCGAACGGGGGCAGCGGCCGGGCGGCGCCGTCGTGGACGTCGGGGTCCCAGGAGTCGGCGAGGCCCGGCCCGACCAGTAGATAGTCGTCGACCGGGGCGAGGAACCGGGCGGCGTCGGGGCCGCCGCTCACCGAGGGGCGGACGCGGGCGAGGATGCCCTCCAGGAGCCGGGTGTCGCGGCGCAGGGCGTGGCTGACGCGGCGCAGTACGGCGTCGGCGTCGGGTGACGGGGAGGCGTCCTCGACGGCGGTGACCCCCCACATGGGTGCCTCGACGACGGCGGTGACCGTGCCGTAGCGGTGCGGGTGGTACCAGGTGGACTCGACGGCGGCCTCGGTGATGGCGGCGGCCAGGTCGCCCCGGCGCGGGGGAGGAATTCGGTAGACGGCGGGGCCGAGGCGGGGCCAGTACAGGGTGTCGTACGGGCTCAGCTCGCGCGGGATGCCGAGGCGGGCGGCGGTGCACGCGACGCGCCGGTCGAGGCCCGGCAGCTCGCGGGTCAGCTCGACGAAGCCGCCGCCGACGTCGACGCCGTGCAGTGAGCACTGGAAGAAGGGCCGCAGTTCGTCCTGGAGGTCGAGCAGGGTGCGGGTCTCGGGCAGGACGGCCGCGGCGGCGCCGTCGGGCAGCCACTCGGGCTGCTCCAGGAAGCCGGGGCGGAAGAAGTGCCGGAAGTGGTGCCCGAGGGTGTAAGGGCCGGACAGCCAGCCCTCGTTGCGGCGGGAGCCGTCGGGGTCGAGGCTCAGCAGCAGGTTCCAGGTGATGTCGGCGGCGTCGCTCAACCGGGGGTCGGCCAGGGTCCGTTCGGCGAGTCGGAGGACGGTGGCGCCGCCCACGGGCTCGTTGGCGTGCGGGCCGGCGACGATCAGGGTGTGGCGGCTGCCCCGTCCGACGGACAGCAGCCACATCGGCGTGCCCGCCCGTGAGGTGCCCACGCGGCACAGTCGGGCGCGGTGCGGATGTCGGGAGACGAGCGCCGCGGCACGGGCGGACAACTCGTCCACGGTCGGATAGCGGAGGAGTGGCGGCAGGGCACACCTCCACGAATGTGGTGCCGTCGGTTCACCTGGTGTGCATCGTGTAAGCACAGTCAGTCATGGCCGAGAACGCACGTCAACACCCTGGAACGGAAGGGAAGTTGACAAATTCGCTGCGTAAATCCCAGGCCAGAGCTTTGTCAGGGGAACGGTCGGAAGGTCATTCCGAGGAGAGACGGAAGTTCATGCGGCCGAAACTCACCTGATCGCCGTCGCGGACGACGGCCGCGCCGATCACCCGACGGCCGTTGACGGTGGTGCCGTTGGTGGAGCCGAGGTCGCGCAGGATCCACAGGCCGCCCTGCCGGCTCAGCTCGGCGTGCACCCGGGAGACCGTCTCGTGGCTGAGCCGGAGCCCGCTGCCCGGGTCCCGGCCGATGCGCAGGTCGTGACCGCTCGCCGGGTGCGGCAGCTGGAGCTTGGGGAGCCGCTCGGCCTGCCAGGCCCGGCGCAGCTTCACACCGAAGCCGGAGACCGCCCCGACGGTGCCGAGCACCAGCCGTGACCAGCGCTTCTCGATGGGCAGGTCGGCGGTGAGCGCGGCGAGTTCGTCGGAACGACGGGCGGTGAGGGCCAGCTCCATCCGCCGGATGAACGTGTCGTGCGACAGGCGGCCCAGTGCGACGCCGTCACGGAGCGCCCTCAGCGCGCGGTCGCGCTCGGCGTCCGACAACCGCGCGGGGTAAGTGTGGAACTCGAAGGACGACGTCACGCGTGTGATTGTCGGTCAGGGGAGCCGGAGGTGTCCAGACAGGCCGTAAACGGTGACCATCCCCGGACATGGCCGACGGGCGGGGCGACTCGCGGGGCAAAAGCGGCGATCCGTCCGCGCGGCGATCTCGTTTGCCGCACGATGGACGACAAGCGGTTCCGGGGGCGTGTCCGTGCCTTCCCGGAGCGGCTTGCCCCCTGACTACCCAGGATCATGACCGGCAGCCGAGGGAGAACCGTCCGTGCAGTTCGAGGTGTGGGCACCGCAGGCCGACCGTTCGACGCTCCACCGCGCGGGCGCGGCGCACGCGATGGAGCGCGATCCGGAGCGGCCGGGCTGGTGGACCGTCGAGGCGGAGGCGTCGGACGGCACGCGCTACGGCTTCGCCGTCGACGACGGCCCGGTCCTGCCCGATCCGCGCTCGCGCCGTCAGCCCGACGGCCCCGACGGGCTGAGCGCGGTCGTCGACCACGCGCGGTACGCGTGGCGCGCGTCGTGGTCCGGGCGCGGACTGCCGGGCGCGGTGCTCTACGAACTGCACGTCGGCACGTACACCCCGGAGGGCACACTGGACGCGGCCGCCGAACGCCTCGACCACCTCGTCGAACTGGGCGTCACCCACGTCGAGTTGATGCCGCTGTGCCCCTTCCCCGGGACGCACGGCTGGGGTTACGAGGGCGTCTCGCTGTGGGCCGTGCACGAGCCGTACGGCGGCCCCGAGGCCCTGAAGCGGTTCGTGGACGCGGCGCACGGACTGGGCCTCGGAGTCGTGCTCGACGTCGTGCACAACCATCTGGGCCCCTCCGGCAACTACCTGCCCGTCTTCGGCCCGTACTTCACCGAGCGGCACCACACACCCTGGGGCGCGGCGGTCAACCTGGACGCGCCCGGCTCGGACGAGGTGCGAGCGTACTTCCTGGGCAGCGCGCTCGCCTGGCTGCGCGACTACCGCCTCGACGGTCTGCGGCTGGACGCGGTCCACGCGCTGAAGGACACCCGCGCCCTGCACTTCCTGGAGGAACTGTCGACGGCGGTGGACGCGCTCGCCGACGAGGTGGCCCGGCCGCTGTTCCTCATCGCCGAGTCGGACCTGAACGACCCGCGCCTGGTCACCCCGCGCGCGCAGGGCGGGCTCGGCCTGCACGCCCAGTGGAACGACGACTTCCACCACACCCTGCACACCACCCTGACCGGTGAAGCGCAGGGCTACTACGAGGACTTCGCGCGGGCCGGCCTGGCGGGTCTGGCCAAGACCCTGACGGGCGGCTACTTCCACGACGGCACGTACTCGTCCTTCCGGGAGCGCCGCCACGGCCGGCCCCTGGACCGTACGAGCGTCTCCGCGCACCGACTGCTGGGCTACACCCAGACCCACGACCAGGTGGGCAACCGCGCCCAGGGCGACCGTCTCGCCGCCGCCCTCTCCCCCGGGCTGCTGGCCTGCGCGGCCGCGCTGGTGCTCGCCGGCCCGTTCACACCGATGCTCTTCATGGGCGAGGAGTGGGCGGCGGCCACGCCCTGGCAGTTCTTCACGGACCACACCGATCCGGAGCTCGCGGAGGCGGTACGGCGGGGGCGGCGCCGCGAGTTCGCGGCGCACGGGTGGGCCGAGGAGGACGTCCCCGACCCCCAGGACCCGGCGACCCGCGACCGCTCCTGCCTCGACTGGTCCGAGCCGGCGCGTGAGCCCCACGCCCGGATGCTGGCCTGGTACCGCACCCTCATCACCCTCCGCCGCACCTTCCCCGACCTGTCCGACCCCGACCTCTCCGACGTCAAGGTCGCGTTCGACGAGGAGGCCCGGTGGTTCGGCTTCCGGCGCGGGGATGTGCGCGTGGCGATGAACCTCGGCAAGTCCCCGGCCGAGATTCCGGTCGGGGTCCCGCACGCGCGGGTGCTGGCGGCCTGGGATCCGGTGGCGGCGCCGGGGGCGGACGGGGTGCTGACGCTGGGCGGGGAGTCGTGCGTGGTGCTGACGGTGGCGTGACCTGCGTACCCGGCGGCTGGGGCCGGGCAGGGGTGGCAGGCGCCTACCGGCGCTGACAGGGCACCGCCGCGCCCACCCGTGCCGCCCCAGCGGCACGACTGCCCGCAGTCATGCGGACGGGCGAGAAGGCCGACACCGAAAGGCCGCAACCCCTCAGAGGCGCAGGAAACCACACGATCAGCCACATCCCACCCGCGATCGCCCCCCAACACGCAGCCCGCAGCCATGCGGACAGACGAGAAGGCCGACACCGAAAGGCCGCAGCCCCTCAGGGGCGCGGGGGAACCACGCGATCAGCCACATCCCACCCGCGGTCGCCCCCCAACACGCAGCCCCGAGCTATTGGGCGCCCCTCAGTCCTCACCCCGCAGATCCGTCACCCGCTCCAGCAGAATCGGCTCCCACGTCCGCCGCAGCCGATCCCGAAGAACCGGAAGCGGCGCGGCGCCCCGGCCCCGCAAGCCCTGCGCGAGGGCGACGACCGTGTCGCAACGGGCGAGCCAGAGGCCGCGCAGACACGGGCGGGCGCCGTAACCCGCGAGGGTGGCCGCACGGACGGCGGCCGGGGAGCCGACGGCCGTGGCGAGGCAGGCGATGTCCTCGGCGGGGTCACCGATGACCGCGTCGGTCCAGTCGAGGACGCCACGGACCCGGCCGTCCGCGCTCACCACGAGGTGGTCGCCCGTCAGTCCGTGATGGACCAGCACCGCGCCCGGCGCCGTCAGCTGCGCGGCACTCGCGGACGTCAACTGCCCGAGCCGCCCCGCGTCGAACTCGTCGGCCTCGGCGAGCAACCGCGCCGCACGCCCCGCCGCCGTACGCAGCGCCTCCAGCGAGCGCGGGGCCAGCCGCGGCACCCCGAGCGGCTCGGCCTGCCGCAGCGGCACCTCGCGCAGCCCCGTGAGGAGCGCCGCCAGATCGGCCTCGCCGACCGCGGACACGTCGTGCTCCTCCGCCGTACCGCCCGACAGCCTCGTGTCGAGCGTGTACGTGAGGCCGCCGGACCACTCACCGTGCGCGACGCTCACCGGGACGGCGACGCCGATGTGCGGACGGACCACGTCCCGCAGCCGCAGTTCACGCTTCTGCCGTCCGACTCCGTGCCGGTCGGTGGTGAGGCGCAGCACATGGCGGGCGCCGACCCACCAGGTGCCGTGCGTGTCGTCCCCGGCGACGGGCCGCACTTCGGGTCCTTCGCCGCCCTTGCCACCGCCGGGCCGGCCCTCCCCGTTCTTCAACAGGGAACGGACCAGTCGGCGGACGCTGTCCGCGGTGGGTGTCGGTGCCTGGGTCATGGTCGCGCCGTCGTCCGGGGGCTCAGAGGAGCGAGGGTACGTGGTCGGTCACTCGACCACCGCCATCTCGCGCGCGGTGTTGTTGAGGCGTCGCCCGCCGTCCTCGGTCACCGTCACGATGTCCTCGATCCGTACGCCGAAACGGCCCGGCAGATAGACGCCGGGTTCGACCGAGAAACACATGCCGGGCACGAGGGGACGCTCCTCCCCCTCGATCATGTACGGCGGTTCGTGGGTGGTGACGCCGATGCCGTGCCCGGTGCGGTGGACGAAGCGGTCGCCGTATCCGGCGTCGGTGATGACCGCGCGGGCGGCCCGGTCGACGTCCTGGCAGGCCGCGCCCGGCCGTACCGCGCGGAACCCCGCCTCCTGGGCGGCCCGCACGATGTCGTGCACCTCGCGCTCCTCCGCGGCCGGTTCGCCGACGTGGACCGTGCGGGAGGTGTCGGAGCCGTAGCCGTCCTTGAGGCCGCCGAAGTCGAGGACGACCATGTCGCCGTGGCGGATGACGCGGTCGCCGGCCTCGTGGTGCGGGTTGGCGCCGTTCGGGCCCGACGCGACGATGGTGAAGTCGACCTGGGAGTGCCCGAACCGGCGCAGCAGCCCGGCGAGATCGGCGGCGACCTCGGCCTCCCGCCGCCCGGCGAAGGGCACCTGCCGGATCTCCTCGTACGCCCGGTCGGCGGCCGCGCCCGCCGCGGCCATCCGCTCCAGCTCGGCCGTGTCCTTCACCGCCCGCAGCATCGGCAGGGTCTCGGTCAGCGCCACGTACGTCGTCCGGGGCAGCCGCCGCTGCAGGCCGAGCAGGTGCAGCGCCCAGGTGTTGTCGCTGACGCCGAAACGGCCGCGCGGGCCGAGGACGGAGACGGCCGCCTCGTACGGGTCCTTGCCGTCGGTCCAGTCGTGGAGCGCGAGCGCGGGGCCGCCGGGTGCCGCGGCGGCGTCCGGGGCCTCCAGGGTGGGGACCACCAGCACCGGGTCCTCGCCGTCACGCAGCACCAGCATCGTCAGCCGCTCGGTCTCCGGCGGCCGGTGCCCCGTCAGCCACACCAGGTCCGGGCCGGGCGCGACCAGCAGCCCGTCCAGCCCGGCGTCCGCGGCGGCCCGCTCGGCGCGCCGCATCCGGGCCCGGTAGTCGCCGGCGGTGAAGGGCGCGGGCAGGGCCTCGGTCGTGACGGTCGCGGGCCCGTCGTCGGGTGTGCCGGTCATCCATGCCTCCGTCTGCTCGGAGTTCCCTGGGCCTACGGGCAGCATCCTGCCCCTCCGCCGCGGCACACGCGAGCCGATTGAGTCATGACGTCAACTGTCGTACGCCTCCGGTGTCGGCTCACGTGGACGAGCCGGACCCCGGGCAGCAGCACGCCCCCGGAGAGCCCGCATCCCACTCCCGCTAATGATTGAGGGTTGCCCATCCGTTAGCACTAATGCTTGTATGCGACTGTTCCATTAGGACATGCATCGCCCTAGGAGGCGTACGACGATGCTCGTACTCGCGCACATCAGTGATCTGCATCTGGACGGGAGCGACCGGGCGACCCGGCGGGCCGAGCGGGTACGGGATCTGCTGTGGGGGCTGCCGGGGCGGGTGGACGCGCTGCTGGTGACCGGGGACATCGCGGACCACGGCACGGAGGCCGAGTACGAGGAGGCTGCACGCATCCTGGGGCTGCGGGAGGGCGGGGCACCCTTCCCGGTGCTCACCTGCCCGGGCAACCACGACAGCCGGGCGCCCTACCGCAAGGCGCTCCTCGGGGAGCCGCCCGCGGACGGGCCGGTCAACAGTGCGCACGTCTTCACGGACGCCGCCGTACTGATGTGCGACTCCAGCATTCCCGGCCGGGACGAGGGCGAGCTGGACGCGCAGACGTACACGTGGATCGAGGAGACCCTCGACGGACTCGACGGCGAACGGCCGGTGCTGCTCGCCTTCCATCATCCGCCGGTGGCACTGCACCACCCGCTGCCGGACGCGTACCGGCTCGGCCAGCCTTCGAAGCTCGACCGACTGCTCGGGCGCCGGCCGGAGATCGCGGGGATCATCACCGGACACGCCCATACGCCCGCCGCGACCACGTTCGCCGGGCGCCCGCTGGTCGCCGGCCCCGGGGTCACCTGGACACTGCGGCTGCCCTGGGAGGGCGACCAGGTCGCGGACCGGGAGGCACCGCCCGGCCTGGCCTTCCATGTGCTGGACGACGAGGGACGGCTGACGAGTCACTTCCGGGTCGCAGCCTAGGGCCGGAAAGCACGCGTCAGGTGACGACTCCGGGTACGGCCACCAGGTACTGACGGGTGCCGTTCGCGTGGCGCACGACGAGCCTGAGCGCCGTTCCGGGGCGGGCGGCGCCGATCGCCCGCGCGAGGTCGGCCGCCGTGCCGGTCCGTCTCCCGCCCAGGGCCAGGACGACGTCACCGCGGACCAGGCCCGCGGTGTAGCCGGCGCCGGGGACATGGACACCGGCCACGAGCGCGCCTCGGCTCCGGGCGTCTCCGGGGGCGTCGACCACTTCGACGCCGAGGGCGGGGCGTGCGGACGCCGTGGCCGCGGGGATCGAACTGCCGCTCCCTGGCGAGGACCTGGGGCGACTCGACCGCGAGCGACCGCCTTCGCCCGGCCCGGTGGAAGCCTCCGGTCCGCCCGGCGCACCCGCCCGCAGCTCCGCGAGTCTGCTCATGCCGATCACCGTGGCGCCCATCGTGCCGAGCCCGACGCCCGACAGGACGAGGACCGCGCAGGTGAGCAGGGCGAACAGCAGGGTGATCAGTCGCTGCCGGGCGCGGCGGGGTGCGGCGTGCGGGCGCCGGGCGGTGCCGGACGGGTGGCCGCCACCGGACTCCTGGCCCGGCATGGGCTTGGGTCGCAACGCGGTCTGTTCCATGGTGTCGCCTCCGGCCGGACACCTACCCGGCGCACCACGGCACGACGAGCCACGAAAGAGTGAGACTGACGCTCCGTCACATCCAACTTTCGCGTCGAGCCTTCGCACCGAACCATCACTTCGAGCCATCACTTCGAGGTGTCACTTCGAGCCATCACTTCGACGTGTCACACCGAGCCGTCACACCGAGAACTCACACCGAGGGCTCACACCGAGCCGTCACACCGAGGACTCACATCGCTTGCGGCCCGGTCAGCTCCCGCACCAGGGCCGCGGCCCCTCCGCGGGGGGTTCCGCCGTACACGAGCTCCGTGCGGTGCACGAGGCGCGGTTCGACCAGGGGGACGGCGACCGCACCGGGGACGTCGGCTGCGAAGCCGCGGGGCAGGACGGTCAGGCCGTGTCCGGCGGCGGCGAGGGTCGTCAGTGTCCGCAGGTCGGTGCCCTCGTAGCGGAGGGCGGTGCGGACACCGCCGGTGCCGCTCGCAGCGCGGAGCCGGTCCAGCGGGAGGCCCGCGCCGGGCGCGTCGAGCCAGCGGGCGTCGGCAAGGTCGGCCAGGCGAAGTCCGGGGCGACGGGCGAGGGGGTGCCCGGCGGGGAGGAGCACACAGACGGGTTCCTCGCCGATGCCCCGGGTGGTCAGGGGTGCCACGTCGGGGAGCCGGAGGGGGTCGCTGGGTGCGGCGAGCCCGTCGACCAGGCCCAGGTCCGCGGTGCCCGTGGCGACGGCAGCCGGGATGTCGTCGCGGGCCAGGGTCCGCAGGGTCACCCCGGCGGCGGGCAGCGCGGCGACCGCCTGGGGGCCGAGTGCCGTCGGGGTCGCGGCGAGCGTCAGTCCGTGCTCGGGTGCGGCCGCCATCCGTACGACGTCGGCGCGGGCCGCGTCCAGGCGCAGCAGCAGGGGGCCGGCGTGTTCGAGGAGCCGCTCGCCCGCCGTGGTGGGGACGACGGGGCGCCTGGTCAGCAGCGGGGCGCCCAGGTCCTGTTCCAGCGCGGCGATGTGCTGGGACACCGCGGACTGGGTGTAGCCCAGCTGGCGGGCCGCCTCGGAGAAGGAGGCGAGCCGGGCCACGGTGACGTACGTACGCAGCAGATGCGGATCCATGCGCACAGGATCGCGCACCGGCCCATCAGCAATGCTTATCAGAGGTGCAGGAATCATCGTTGGACGTGAAGTCGGCATCGCGCCCAGGATGACGGGCATGACACACAGCGCGGCTCAGCCCGCTTCCTCCGCCACCGCCCGATCCGCCCGGCTCGCCCTCGTCGGCGACCGTTCCCCCGACGTCGTCTCGCACAGTCGGATCCCGCTCCTCCTCGACGCCCTCGCCGGGCGCGACCGGCTCGTCCTCGACGCGTACTGGATCCCCTCCGAGGACGCCGCTGCCGACGAGGGAGCGGTGCGGGGCTTCGACGCGGTGTGGGTGGTGCCGGGCAGCCCGTACCGCAGCGAGGCCGGGGTGCTCTCCGCGATCCGGACCGCGCGGGAGGAGGGCATCCCGTTCCTGGGCACGTGCGGCGGCTTCCAGCACGCGCTGCTGGAGTACGCCCGGCACGAGTGCGGGCTCACCCGGGTCGCGCACGCCGAGACCGAGCCGGACGCCGAGGACTTCCTCATCGAGCCGCTCGCCTGTTCCCTGATCGGACACGAGGCCACGGTCGTCGTCGAGCCTGGCTCGCTCGCGCAGTCCGTGATGAACGCCGAGCGGTCGGTCGAGCGGTACTTCTGCGCGTACGGCCCGACCCGTCACCTCGACACCCTGCTCGCGCACGGGCTGCGGTTCTCCGGGCGCGACGAGGCCGGACACGTCCGGATCGCCGAACTGCCCGGCCACCCCTTCTTCCTGGCGACGCTCTTCCAGCCGGAGCTGGCCGGCGACGGCAGCCGTCCGCACCCGGTCGTGCGGGCGTTCGCCCGAGCCGCGGTCGAGCACGCGACCCGGGCGGCGGTGCCCCAGCCGGCGTGACCCGGACGGGAACGGGGACGGCGCGCCTCGGACGGGGGCTCAGCCCGCGTACTCCGGCGCGAAGGACAGGACCGGCGGCCGGTCCGGGACGAAGCCGTGGGCCCGGCGGGCCAGGAACTCCGGCTTGTAACGGTCCACCCGCTGGTGCCAGTTGAGGATGCCGGACAGCCAGTTCTGCAGGTCGGTCACATAGCCGCCCATGATGGCGCGCGCCTCCTTGGACAGCCCGAAGTCGTCGTAGACGACGGGGAGTTCATGGGCGACGACATGCTCGAACTGCTGCATCCGCTGGGTCATCAGGTCGTGGATCACACCGAGCGCGGTCGGGTAGTCACAGCCGAAGAAGTTCTGCACGACGAGGATCGCGTTGTGGACCTCGCCCTCGTACTCGATCTCCTTCTGGTAGGAGAAGACGTCGTTGATGAGGCACGCGTAGTCGATCGCCGCGTTCTCCAGTGAGCGGACAGGGCCGCTGCGGTAGACCGCGTCCGGGACCTGCGGGCCGTGGCCCATCCGGCACATGCTGAGGGTGAGGTCGGAGCCGAACGTCGCGCGCCGCATCTCCAGGTAGTCGACCGGGTCGGGGACGCGGTTCTGGATCTGGTTGAACACCTCCCACACCCAGCTCTCGGTCATCTTGTCGACGGACTCCTTCAGGCCGCGCCGTTCTTCGGGGGACATCGCCGCCGTCGTCCGCGCCCAGAGGTCGATGAGGCCCCGTTCCATCCCGTTGACCGCGACGGGCACCTGCTCCCCCTCGACGGGCATGCAGTCGGAGAGCCGGGCCGTGGTCAGGCGTGCGGCGGCGAGGTCGCGGCGGTGGCCGAAGACGAGGGGGTAGTAGTCGTCGCCGTAGGTGCCCCAGGCCAGCCAGGCGGAGCTGAGGTCGAGTTGCTCGGGCGTGGCGTCCGGGTCGAGGCCGGCCGAGCAGAGCGGAAGGTCGGCGGCGGCGAGCCTCTCCTCGTCCCAGACGCCCTCGCTCAGCATGCCCATCGCGTGCATCCAGGCGGTGAGGCGGGGGCGGGCGCCGTCCAGGTGCGGGCAGAGCTCCGCCTTGAACGGCATGTGGAAATCGGGCAGCAGGGAGGGTCCGACCTTCTGGTACGGCGTATGCGTGTGGGCACGCAACCGTTCCGCGGCGGCGGTCGCGAGCAGCGCCCCCACGTCGGCGGCTGACGTGCCGAACCCGGGGCGGGCGACCAGGGCGGGGCCGGAGAGGACCGCGCCGCCGAAGTCGAGCGGGCCGCGCGAGGAGGTGGCCCCTTCGTTCATGTAGCGGCTGGAGCGCATGTGCCACTCGTGGCCGCCGGACTGCCAGTCCTGCAGGCCCTTCGTGTACGCCGCGACGGCGGCGATCGCGTCCGGGGTGAGGCCCTTCTCCAGGGCGAGTCCGGGGACTTCGGTGAGCGCGGTGTTCTCGAACTGGTGCAGCCGGGAGGTGAGGATGTCGTTGACCGTCTCGGCGGCCTGCTGGGTGCCGCAGCCGAAGAAGGTCTCCAGGACGAGCACGCCGTTGCTGTTCTCGCCCTCGTCCTCCACCTCACGCTGGTACGAGAACAGGTCGTTGCGCAGATGGACGGCGTCGGAGAACGTCTCCATCAACACCCTCAGCGGCCTCGACTCCGCGACGGACGCCGGGACTTCGGCGGTCGCGTACTCGACGAGACCGGCCGACCAGGGCGCGCCGCCGACCTTGCGGCGCATCTCGATGTACTCGACCGGGTTGGCGATCCGGCCCTCGTTGATGTTGGACAGCTCCCACATCGACTCGTTGAGCAGATGCTCGGTGGCCACGGCGAAACGGCGGCGCCAGTCCATCGACATCGCCGGCACCGTACGCGCCCAGAGGTCGGCGAGGCCCGCCTCCACCGGGTTCTGCGGCTCCGGGACGGGGGTCGACAGGTCCAGCGGCATGAAGAGCGGGAGTCGGTCGAGGTGGGCCTTGCCGCCGGGGCGGTCCTGGGAACGCTTGAAGAGTTCCAGGAAGTGGTCGTCGAAGAAGAACACCCACACGTACCAGTCGGTGATGAGCGAGAGCGCCGGGCCGTCGCAGTCGGGATGGGTGTACGCGCACAGCAGGCCGTAGTCGTGCGCGTCCAGATCCGCCTGGTCCCATACGCCGGAGCCCTCCAGCATGCCCATCTCCCGTGCCCACTCGGAGGAGTGGGCACGGGCCTCTTCGAGGTGGGGGTTCAGCCGCGCGGGATACGGCATGTAGAAGTGCGGGAGTTCGAACGGCTGCGTCATGGCCGGGCCCTACCCGTGGTCTCCGGCGGGCATCCGGATGGGGACACATGATCACACCATCGCGTGAATCCGGGGCGGTTTTCTCGCCCCCGCCGCCCCTACCCCTTCCCGTCCCCAGGGGCTGCGCCCCTTCGACCCCCATCTGCGGGTTCGGTGGGGGCTGGTCGCGCCGTTGCCCGCGCCCTTCGCAAGGCTGGGGCTGCGCCCCGCCCTTCGAGGGCGTTCCCGACCCCCGTCATGTTCTGGTCTGGATCAGGGCCCGGGTTCCGCTCGTTCGCCAGCTCTGGCCCTCGGCGGCCACCAGGGCGGTCTCCGTCTCGGGGGTCAGGCCCGTGATCACGTCGGACTTGAGGGTGCGCAGGGCGGCGACCGGGCCGGGGAAGTAGGAGGTGACCTCCGTGAAGGGGGTGGTGGGGGGCCAGAGACGGTCGCCCACCAGGCGGCGGTAGTTGAGGTCGCCCTTCATCAGGGTCAGGTCGGCGGCGGCGAAGTCGTCGCGCAGGTCGGGAGGCATGTCCGCGTAGGGCAGCGGGGCGCAGGAGAAGGGGTGGGCCCGTAGGGTCAGGCGGCCTTCGGAGAGGGCGCGGTACAGGCGGTTCCCTGCGTCGGTCCTGGCGGACACCAGGTGCCGTACCGCGTCGAGGGTGTCGGCGGTGGTGGCGTCCGAGACGAAGTACGGGTACGGCTTCAGGTGCAGGACGGCACGGTCGAAGTGGCCGTGGGTGAGGAGGTGGTCGATGAGGAGGAGATCGGGGAGCAGTTCGCGGCCCGCATTGTCGGCGACGAGGCAGAGGGTGCGGTCGGCGGAGGCCGTGGCGCCGTCGGTCAGCAGGGAGAGCAGCGACTCGCTGTCGTCCGAGACCAGTTGGGCGGACGCGGCCGCCGTGTTCTCCTCGGCCGTCTGGATGCGGAAGCCCAGGTCCGCCCGGTTGCCCCAGAGGGAGCCGTGGAGGAGGGACTCGAGCTGGTCCGGGAGGGGTCGTTCCGACAGGGGGCCGAGGGCGGTGAGTTCGGCGGCCGCCTCGGGGGTGTCCAGTTCGGCCAGCTTGAAGGGGCGGAAGGGATCCACGCCCTGCCAGGGGCCGGGGCCGAAGTAGCCCACCGCACGCAGGAGTTGGCGGTAGAAGCAGCTCTCGGCGGCGAGGAAGGGGAGGGAGAACCAGGACCGGCCGGCGTAACGGCGTACGTTCCAGGTGTCCCACCAGTCGTCGTCGGCCGGTGGCGTGAGAACGCCCTCGATCCCGTTGTGCAGCAACTCGTCGAGGGCGCGGCGCTGTTCGGGGCCGTAGGGCGTGGCGTCCCGGACCTTGCGGATGAGGGCGGGGTGCCGTTCGGCGAGGACGCTGTGCGGGAAGGAGGCCGGGTCGTCGCTGCGGATGACGGGGGCGTCAGGCATGGCCGTGGGTTCCTTCCGGGGCGGCGGGGCCGGTGGGTGTCCGCGGCGGGAGTTCCACCTTCCTCTGCCGGTCGTCGAGGTGCTTGTCGAAGCCTGCCTCGGTCCACACGTACTTCCTGAACTGGTCCGTCGTCAGCGGGCCCGGCCACGGGCTGCCGGTGGGGTAGAACACGGACTCGCAGGAGGCGCAGTAGTGGGCGGGGTTCCAGAGGTCGTCGGCCCGGGGCTTGCCCGCCGTGACGGTGGTGCGTTCGCGGGACTCGCCGCGGATCACCCAGAGGGTGCCGGCGAAGAGGAGGACGGCGAGGATCGAGCCACCGATCGCGAAAAGGGGTTTGTCGTCCTGGACGCCGTGTTGGGCGAGGCCCGCGCAGACGCCGGCCATGGCCATGCCTTCCAGGAAGTGCACGAAGCTGTCGAACCGCGACTCCACGCCCGGGGCCTTCGCGAGCCGGTCGGCCAGCCCGGAGCGCGGGGCGTCGGGATCGGCGCAGGTGTCGGGAACCGTGCGCACCGCCGGACCCGAAGCCCCGCAGCGGGGGCAGACCACCATGGCCGGAGCCTTGCCGGATTCCCCGCCCGGCCCCTCGGCCGGTCCCCCGGCCCGCCCGTCGGGCGGCCCGGCCACCTCGAACTTCTCTGTCGACATACGCATACGCTAACGCCCGGCGTACATGCGCCGGCGGCCGGCCGATGCCCGCTCGCATCGGTCGGCCGCCGGCATTGGGGGGTGGCGGTCATTCGGTCCGGCCGTTCGGCCGGGAGGGTTCGGCCCGGGGGCCGAGAATCAGAAGGTCAGCTTCCAGTTGTTGAGGCGGCCCGTGTCCGCGGCCGCGACGTCCTGGACGCGGAGCTTCCAGGTGCCGTTGGCGACCTCGCTGGACGCGTTCACCGAGTAGGTGGTGACCAGGTTGTCGGCCGAGTCCGAGCTGGAGGCCTTGAGGGGGTAGGTCGAGCCGTCGGGGGCCACCAGGGTCAGGACCAGGTCACCGCGGTAGGTGTGGGTGATGTCCACGCCGACCTGGAGGGTCGAGGGCGCGTTGCCGGTGAGGCCGGTGACGGGGATCGAGGACTCGATCGCCGCGCCGTTGTCCGGGATGGACACGGCCGTGGTGTTGGTGAAGGTGGTGCCCCCCGTGGAGCCTCCGGTCACCGCCTGCACCGTCTTGGCCGCGTCGGCGAGGCCGGCGCCGCAGCCGCCGGAGCACGTACCCGGCAGAGCGCGCGAGTTGGTCTTGATCGCGGACTCGATCTGGGCCGGGGTCAGCGCGGAGTTCGCCGACTTCAGCAGCGCGGCGAGGCCCGCGATGTGCGGGGCGGCCATGCTGGTGCCCTGGTAGTAGGCGTACGACTCCGAGGTGGGCGTCTTCGTGCCCGCGTTCAGCGTGGACAGGATGCCGCCCGACTCGGCCGTACGGGTCTCGCCGCCGGGGGCCGCGATGTCGACGACCGAGCCGAAGTTGGAGTAGGACGAGCGGGAGCCGGCGCGGTTGGTGGCCGCCACCGAGATCACGTTGTTGCAGCTGGCCGGCGAGAAGTTGGCCGCGTTGGCGTTGCTGTTGCCCGCCGCGACGACGACCGTGGTGCCGCGGTTGACGGCCGCGGTGATCGCGCTCTGGGTCGCGGTGGTGCAGGCGCCGCCACCGCCGAGGCTCATGTTGATGACCTTGGCGACGTTGGTGTTGGCGGGCACGCCGGAGACGGTGCCGCCGGACGCCCAGGTGATCGCGTCGATGATGTCGGAGTCGTAGCCGCCGCACTTGCCGAGCACCCGCACCGGGGAGACCTTGGCACCGTAGGCGATACCGGCGATGCCCTTGCTGTTGTTGGTGGCCGCGGCGATCGTGCCGGCGACGTGCGTGCCGTGCCAGGAGGAGTCACTGGCCGGTTGGTCGGGGCACTCGGTGGCGTTGTTCCAGTCGCCCGGGTCGGCCGGGTTGCTGTCACGACCGTTGCCGTCGACGGAGACCGCGGTGTCGGCGATGAAGTCGTAGCCGCCGACGATGTTCGCGGCGAGGTCCGAGTGGGCGACGTAACCGGTGTCGATGACGGCGACCGTCACACCGGTGCCGGTGACCTTGTCCCAGGCGCCCGGCACGTTCATGCCCGCGGTGGCCTCGGAGAGGTCCCACTGCTTGCTGTACTCGGTGTCGTTCGGGGTGGCCATCGCCGTGTTCAGGCGGTCCGGGGCGACGTAGGCGACCTGCGGGTCGGCCTGGTACTCGGCGATGACGTCGGCGACGTCCGCCTTGGAGAGGTCCTCGCCCAGGTCGACGAGGGCCGCGCCGCTGCCCAGCCGGCGCTGGAAGTCGAGGCTCTCGCCGGCCTCCTTGCCCTTGGCCGTGGCGTCGGCGTCGGCGGCCTTGTTCGACGTGGCCTCGGCGGCGCCGGACTTGTACCCGACGATCAGGCGCTCGGCGGTGGTACCGGGCGCTGCCTCGGTGGCACCGGCGACGGCGGGCGCGGCGTCGGCCTTGGCGGACGGGGCCTGGGCGACGGCGACCGAGGAGGTCATGCCCGCCACCAGGGCGACGGAGACCGCGGCGACGGATATGAGCTTCCGTCCGGAGGTACGGGAAGTGGAGGTACGCAAGGGCTTCGCCTTTCGTGGCCTGCTCATGTCAGGGGAGGAGCGGCAGTGAAACGCTTCTTCATCGAAGCGGCGGGGGGTCCAGAAAGGGATGGCGCGAAGGCCGACCAGGCGCGAGCCTCGCCACCAGGGGTTACCTATGGTTCGGCTGTGCGATGACATTAGGCAAAGCCCAGGTCATGGGGATACGGGGAAAACCCTCGACCCCGGGAGAACTCCCCTATGCCACCCGGCAGTCGGGCCCCGATGTGCCGCTTCGCCGGGTTTGCCGAGGCCCGGCCACCGCACGACCCATGGCCGGATCCGACCGGTCGAACAAGGTCACGGTGTTGAACGCGGCACCCCCGGGTCCCGTACGACACGGTGGACCGCCAGCCCTCGACCCCCATGGATCGGACGTACCGGATGTACCGCTTGTCCGCCCGCCGCACCCACGGCTGCCG
This sequence comes from Streptomyces europaeiscabiei, assembly GCF_036346855.1. NCBI lineage: Bacteria > Bacillati > Actinomycetota > Actinomycetes > Kitasatosporales > Streptomycetaceae > Streptomyces > Streptomyces europaeiscabiei. Next base: position 8,152,303 of record NZ_CP107841.1, on the reverse strand, counting down.
CAGCACCGGTCGCCGCGCGGTCACGGCCGCCGCCGTCACCCTCACGGCCCCGTTGCTCCTCACCGCGGGCACCGTCACCCCGGCCTGGGCGCACGGCGCGCCGACGGATCCGGTGAGCCGGGTCTCGGCGTGCTCGCCCGAGGGCGGCAGTCAGGGGTCGGCGGCGTGCAGGGCGGCGATCGCCGCGAACGGCGCTCCGTTCACCGCGTGGGACAACATGCGCATCGCCGGGGTGAACGGACGGGACCGGGAGGTCGTCCCGGACGGGCAGTTGTGCAGCGGAGGGCTCGCCCCCTACAAGGGGCTCGACCTGGCCCGCGCCGACTGGCCCTCGACCCGTCTCTCCCCCGGCACCACGCTGGACCTGACCTACCGGTCGACCATCCCGCACACCGGGACCTTCAAGCTGTTCCTGACGAAACCGGGGTACGACCCCACGAAGCCTCTGACATGGTCCGATCTGCCCGGGAAGCCGTTCGCGTCGGTCACGGACCCACCGCTGCGGAACGGCTCGTACCAGTTCTCGGCGAAGCTGCCCGCGGACCGGTCCGGGCACCATGTGCTGTACACGATCTGGCAGAACACGAGCACGGTCGACACCTACTACTCGTGCTCGGACGTGGTGTTCCCGGACGCGAAGCAGGCCGACTCCGGTACGAAGGGCGGGAGTTCGCAGGAGACGCCCGTCGGGAGCGAGGAGGGCGAGGAGGCCGGTGCAGGGAAGCCGGCCGCCGAGAAGTCCGAGCCCGCCACGACCACGCCCACGCCGTCCACCCAAGCACCGACCACCGGCGCCGGCACCGACGTACAGGCGGCCGATCCCGGCAGCCCCGTCGCCTCCACGACCGACGAGAGCGGCGCCTCCGTGCCGCTGGTGGCGGGCGGTGCCACGGCGTTGGTACTCGCCGTGGGCACCGCCCTCCTCCTTCGCGGACGCAGGCGCCGCTCTCGCATCGACGGCTGACCGGCGAACGGCCGGACTGCCGATCGAGCAACTGATCGGTGACGTGCATCGGTTGAGTCAGTTACCGGCCGCCGGACCGGTAACTGACGTCGGGGGTCGGATCAGTTGGTGTAGACGGCCGCGCCGCCCTGGTTGGCGTCCGTGACCGGCGCGTACTTCGCCGTGAAGTAACCGGTGGCGAAGCACAGGGACGAGCCGGACGTCTTCGTGAACGGCTGGCTGGTGAAGTTGATGCTGTTGTCGCTGTTGTCGGACGTGCCGGTGATGCTGGCCGCCTGGTAGACGCAGTTGATGGTGCCCAGCAGGGTGCGCAGCACGACCGTGGTCTGGAGGACCGAGCCCGACGCCGGGCTGACCGTGACGACGCCGTCCGAGGTCACGGCGGTGGTGTAGGGCAGGTTGTTGACCGTGACGCTGGTGACACCGAGCACGCCGAGGACGTTGCTGGTGCAGCTGCCGAAGGTGTGGGCGTCGACCGTCTCGGTGGCCGTGCCGGGCGCGGCCGGGTTGTCGGTGACCGTCGCGGTGAACGTCGACGCGGCACAGGAGACACCGCTCGTGCCCGTCGCGCTGGAGTAGAACTTGCCGGTCGTGCCGGTCGCCAGCGACGCGTTGAGCACGTCGCCGACCGCGACCGCGTCGCCGGCGAGGCCGCCGGTGGTGAGCACGGAGTCTGCGGCGGAGGCCGGGCCGACGGCGGCCACCATCACGGCGGCGGTGGTGGCGGCGAGGGCAAGGAGGGATCGCGTACGCATGGGGGTGCCTCTTCTCATGATGTGAGGGCCGCGTGACGGCCCTCGGAAGGTGCGGGTGACGGCCCCCGCGAAGCGGGGGCTGCGGTGAGCGCGCGAGTCGACACCGTTCGCGCGGGGGAACGCGGCGATGCCGCACAGCGCCGTACGGTCGCTGCCGATCCGTGACACGCCTTCTCCGTACGTGACGGATCGACAGCGACAGCCGGGGACCGGACACGGCCCAGTGGAGGGGAAGGCGACCGTGCCCGGCACCGCGGTGAGGGGTGGTGCTGCGTCGGGCCGCGCAGCGCGTTCAGGTGGCGCCACCCACACCCCGCCTGCGACGGGGTGTTCGGGACGGTGGCATGCGCTGCGCGTCGGATCCGGCGCCACGGATCCGTGGGGGAAACCCCGATGAGTTGTAGACCTGAGGGACAGTCAACGTCAAGGCATCGCAAGGAAGTTGGTGTCTCAAGATCGTTCATGGGGTGGCCGAAATCAGGGGCCCCTGGCGGTAAAACCAAAGGTGAGAGATGTTCACCTTTCACAGAGGCGGCACAACCAACATCCTTTTGCCACAAGCGCCTTGACCCTTGATTGTAACCACCGGTAACTTCCCAAATGGCTACTGCGGCGTAGCAAGTAAGCCCTTGCACCTACGGGAGGTGCGGTCGGGCGTGCGCCGCAACCGCTGTCCGCGCCAGGACAACGTGCCGTTGAAGCCCCATCTGCAATGACTTGGAAGTCCAGGGAGCACACATGGCCTCGTCCTCGGACGCCACGGCGTCCACCAACGAAAGACCCGAGGGTCCCGAAGCGTCCGGCAGACGCGGGCGGGTCCGCCTGAAGCGCGCCGCAGTGATGGCGGTGCCGGCCACGGCGGTCGCAGCCGGTCTGATGATCCTCACCGCGCAGGGTGCTCTGGGTGTCCAGTTCGCCATCTCCGGCATGCCGTTCGTGGTCACCGCCGACAAGCTCGAAGGCACCGGCTTCGCCCAGTTCGGCTCACTCGACCACATGATCGAGAACAGCCCGAACGAGGGTGACACCGGCGGCCAGGTGCTGGTCGTGACCTCGGTCGTGAAGAACGGCAAGCTGACGAACCTGTGCCAGAGCGTCGACCTCGGCGGCATCCAGCTGGTCCTCACCGCCGGCAACAAGGGCACGCCGGTGAGTGTGAAGAACCTGGCGATCGACTCCGACGACATCTCGGGCGACGCCTCGTTCAACAACATCGAGATCGGCCGTGACTCCAGCACGTTCGACAAGGTCGACCAGCAGGGCCCGCAGGGTGTCTACGGCCAGCAGGCCGACTCGGTCACCATCACCGACCTGTACCAGCACAACTACGCCGCCACCGCGGCCGTCTTCAAGCTCCCCGACCTGCACATGAGCTTCACGAGCGAGGGCTGCCCGCAGTGAGTCGATTCCGGGAATGGAGGGGGCACCGGCCTTTCGCCGGTGGTCTGTTGCTGGTGCTGGGCGGCGCCGAGATCCTGCTGACCATGAAGGCACCGCTGCCGGTCATGCTGAAGGTCGGAATGCAGGGTCTGGCGGGCTACCTGCTGCCCTCGCTGATGATCGTGTGCGGGTTGCTGATCCTCTTCAACCCCACGCAGCGGCTGTTCTACTCCATCCTCGGGATCATGCTCTCGCTGGGCACCTGGCTCACCTCCAACATCGGCGGGTTCGTCGTGGGCCTGTTGATGGGCGCGGTGGGCAGCACGTTGGCCTTCGGCTGGCTGCCGGATCAGGAGCCCCGGCCGAAGCGCTCCGCGAAGCGGAGAGAGAAGCACGCCGTAGAGCTCGGGTAGTCGAGGTCGTTCGGCGCGTGCAGGTGGTTCGTGATTGATCGCGCGGTTCCCCGCGCCCCTGACGGGGCGCGGGGTCGGCTTTTTTACAGTGCGGCCGTGACCGCGGCTGCCGTGAGGGCCGCGCGCAGGCGTTCCGCGTTCGTCCAGTAGCGGTCGTGGGAGAGCGGGACGCGCCAGTAGAGGCCGGGGCCCGAGGTACGGCGCAGCGGCGGAACGGCCACATGGCTGCCGCGGCCGAGGACCTGGACGTCGGGCAGGCGCCATTCGGACGCGTCGCCCGGGGGAACCAGCCAGTACATGATGCCGCCGTAGCCGTCCTTGATGACGGCGCCCGTCTCGTCCCCGAGGGACTTCAGAGCGAGGGCGCCCAGAGCGACCGGCACCCGTACGCCGGTCCACCAGCGCCCGGCAGGCACAGTGCGCACTTCGGAGCTGTAGGAACACATCCAGCGCGGGGCCCTGCTGACAGTCATGGCACTCACCGGCATTTCATGGAGGGTGGGCCCGATCCTAGGAGTCGGCCCGGAACCCGACTTGCGGGTACGCGCAGGGAAGTTGCCGTCGTACGCAGCGGACGCCACGTGATCTCGCCCGGCGACGCTACGGGGTCGTAGCGTGACCGGTCATACACGTTGTGCTGTTGGACTTTTTTCGACCGCAGGAGGGCCCGATGGGCAACCCCACCCCCATGGTGATCGACGCGACCGGCCGTGACATCCACGGTGAGGCCGCCCGTATCCGCGAGGCGGGTCCGGCGACCCGGGTCGTACTGCCGGGGCCGCCCACCGTCGAGGCCTGGGCCGTCAGCAGCCCCGAGCTGCTCAAGCGGCTGCTCACCGATCCCCGGGTGTCCAAGGACGCGCGGCAGCACTGGCCGAGGTTCGGGGCCGGTGAGATCACCCCGGAGTGGCCGCTGTTCACCTGGGTCGCCGTGCAGAACATGTTCACCGCGTACGGCGGTGACCACAAACGGCTGCGCGCACTGGTCTCCAAGGCGTTCACCGCGCGCCGGACGGCCGCGCTGCAGCCCCGCATCGAGGAGATCACCAAGGAGCTGCTCGACCGGGTCGAGGAGAGCTTCCTGCGCGGGGAGGCGGTCGATCTGCGGGAGGAGTTCTGCTACCCGCTGCCGATCCAGGTCATCAGCGAGCTGTTCGGGCTGCCCGAGGAACGCGGGCCGCTGCTGCGGGAGTTGGTGGACAAGATCTTCGACACCTCCGCCGACCCGGGCGAGATGACCGCCGCCTACGAGCGGCTGTACGGCGTGCTGGGCGAACTCGTCGCCGCCAAGCGGGAGTCGCCCGGTGAGGACCTCACCTCCGGGCTGATCGCGGCGCGTGACGAGGACGACACCCGGCTCAGCGAGCAGGAGCTGCTGGACACCCTGGTGCTGATGATCAGCGCCGGGCACGAGACCACGGTCAACCTCCTCGACCAGGCCGTGCACTCCCTGCTGGCCCACCCCGAGCAGCTCGCCCATGTCCGGGAGGGGCGCGCCGGCTGGGACGACGTGGTCGAGGAGACGATGCGGTTCGAGGCGCCGGTGGCGAGCCTGCCGCTGCGCTACGCCGTGGAGGACCTGGATCTCGCCGAGTTCGGCGGCCCACAGGGCGTGGTGATCGGCAGGGGCGAACCGATCCTGGCCGCGTACGCCGCCGCCGGGCGGGACCCCGAGCGGCACGGGAAGGACGCCGACGTCTTCGACGTCACCCGCGCCGACAAGGAGCACCTCGCCTTCGGGCACGGCGTCCACTTCTGCCTGGGCGCCCCGCTCGGCCGCATGGAGGCCCGGATCGCGCTCCCGGCACTCTTCGAGCGGTTCCCGACCCTCGAACTGAGCGCCACGAGCGAGGAGTTGGGGTACGTGGAGTCGTTCATCTCCAACGGCCACCGCCACCTCCCGGTCCGCAAGGCCTGACGGACGTCCCGCAGTCCCCTGGGCCCGACGAATGTCCCGCGTCCACAAGACCTGCGTCAGACACTCGGGCTCCGTGGGCCCGACGGGGTGGCCCACATCCACACGGCCCGACAGACGCACCGAACCCACCCTGGCCTGACGAATGCCCCGCGTCCACAAGGCCCGACAGACGCACCGCATCCGCGGAGCCTGACACACACCCCACATCCGCAAAACCCAACGGACCCCCGCGCCCACCGGGCCCACCCAACCCCCTCGCCCGCAAGACCTGCGTCAGACACCCCGGCTCCGTGGGCCCGACGGGGTGGCCCACATCCACACGGCCCGACAGACGCACCGCATCCCTGATGCCCGACGGGTCTCGCCTGCGCTACGGCTACTCGCCGCGCCACCAGGTCAGCAGCCGGGCCCAGCCGCTCTTCGGACGGGTGGGTTCCGGCGGCCGGGCGCCGGAAGCGCTGCCGTACGGCGCCGTCGAGCGGCGTGCGGGAGACGCGGGCTCCTCGGCCGTCGCACCGACCACGGGCGCGGGCGGGAACGTCACCGGCAGCGCGGCGAGCGCCCGGTGGAAGGGGCCCGGACGCCACTCCAACGCCCCCAACGGTACGGCGAGTTCGACGTCCGGCAGCCGGTCGAGGAGCTTCTCGACCGCCACCGAGGCGATGAGCCGGGCCTCGCTCTGCGCGGGGCAGTTGTGCGGGCCGACGCTCCACGCCAAATGGGCCCGGTTGCCCACGTGTTGATCGTTGGTCAGGGCCGGGTCGGTGTTGGCGGCGGCCAACGAGACGACGAGCGGGTCGCCGGCCTTCAGCAGCGCGCCCTCGTACATGACGTCACGCTTCGGGTAGTGCACGGCGTAGTTGGCCATCGGCGGGTCGGTCCACAGCACCTCGTCGAGGGCGTCCTCGACGGGGAGGCTGCCGCCGTGCAGGTCGCCGGCGAAGCGGTCGTCGGCCAGCAGCAGGCGCAGTGCGTTGGCGATGAGGTTCTGCTGCGGCTCGGTGCCCGCACCCATGAGGACCACGAGGGTGTGGATCATCTCCTCGTCCGTCAGTCGCGCCGGATGCAGGGTGAGCCACGACGTCACGTCCGGACCGGGCTGCTGCCGCTTCAGCGTGACCAGCTGGAAGAGCGTGGCGGTGAGCAGTTCGTCGGCCCGTTCGGCGTCCACCCCGTCGAAGATGCCGGACATGCCCTCGACCAGCTTCAGCCCCAGCTCGGCCGGGCAGCCGAAGAGGTGGTTGAAGACGAGCAGGGGCAGCACCTGGGCGTACTCGCAGAGGAGGTCCGCCTTGCCGGTGGGCGCGAGCCGGTCGATGAGGGTGTCGGCGCTGCGCTCGACATAGCCGCGCAGGGTGTGGGGCTCGACCCGGGCGAGGCTGTCGGTGATGGCGCCGCGCAGCCGCCGGTGCTCCTCGCCGTCGGAGAACAGGGCATTGGGCCGGTACATCATCATCGGGACGACGGGACTGTCCGGAGGGACGGTGCCGTCGTTGAGGTCGTTCCAGCGGCGCGGGTCCTTGGCGAACGTCTCCGTGCTTCTCAGTACGTGCAGCGCGGCGTCGTAGGAGGTGACGAGGGTGGCCCGCACGCCGGGGGCCAGCTCGACGGGTGCGGTCGGCCCGGTCGCGCGCGCCCTCCGGTAGAAGGCGGCCGGGTCGGCGGCGAACTCCGGCCCGTACATGGGCCGGTGGGCCGGGCAGCCCGGGGGCGGGCCGGCCGGCGATGCGGAGGTCACACGTGCTCCCGTTCGGTCTCGGTCTCGGTCTCGCGGCTCAGGAGGTACTCGACGAGGGCGATCAGTGCCCGGGTTGAGGAGTCCGGCTCACGGGCGTCGCAGCGCACCAGCGGGGTCTCGTCCAGCAGGTCGAGAGCCTCGCGCACCTCGTCGAGATCGTGCACGGGGGCACCGTCGAAGTCGTTGACGGCGACGGCGTACGGCAGGCCCAGCTCCTCCAGGACGCCCATCACGTCGAAGGAGTGGGACAGGCGGCGGGTGTCGGCGAGGACCAGCGCGCCGAGGGCACCGCGGGTCATGTCCTGCCAGAGCTTGGTGAAGCGCTGCTGCCCCGGCGCGCCGAACAGGTACAGCACCAGGGAGTCGTCGAGGGTGAGCCGGCCGAAGTCCATCGCGACCGTGGTGGTGGTCTTGTCGCGGGTGCCGGCGAGGTCGTCGACCAGGGCGCCCGCCTCGGTCATGACCTCCTCGGTGCGCAACGGCCGGATCTCGGAGAGCGTGCCGACGAACGTGGTCTTGCCGACCGCGAAGTGACCGACGACGAGCAGCTTGGCAGCCGTTCTCACCGTCGGCCGCAGGTAGACGTCGTCAGAGGCGGGCGCGGAGCCCATCGAGGACCTCCTGGAGGATTCTGGCGTCGGACGGCCGGGCGGCCGGTATGGGGGCGCGGGTGACGATGTGGCCGCTGTCCATGAGGTCGGCGACCAGCACCTTGGTGACGCTGACCGGCAGCAGCAGACGGCCGGCGACCTCGGCGAGGGAGAGCGCGCCGGGTCGGCACAGTTCCATCACCCGGCGCGTCTCCGGGGTGAGGCCGGACAGCGACAGGTCGGTGGTGGCGACCAGCAGGGTGACCAGGTCCAGGGTGTTGCGGGTCGGGTGGGCGCGGCCCCCGGTGACGACGTACGACCGCACCAGACGTCCCTCGGGCCGGCGGCGTGGCGTCATGCCCTGCTGCCCGAGTCCAGCCGCGCCGGGCTGGTCAGCTCCTTGCCGAGCCGGTCCACGAGCTTGTGCATGCGATAGGTCACGGACTCCATGTCGACCTCGTCGCCGGTGGACACCGCGAGGTAGGCGCCCTCGCCTGCGGCGACGAGGAAGACGAAGCCGTGTCCGAACTCGATCAGGGTCTGTCGCCACGGGCTCTGTGCCGGGCCGCAGAACTCGGCGGTGCTGCGGCTGATCGACTGCAGTCCGGAGAGCCCGGCCGCGAGCCGCTCGGCGTCGTCGCGGTCGATGTCGGCGGAGTGGGCGCGGAGCATGCCGTCGGCGGAGAGCAGGATGGCGTGGCGGGCCTCGGGCACCTTCAGCACGTCGTCGAGCATCCAGCCCAGCTCGTTGGTCGTGGGCTCGATCATGCGTGGGGGGTCCCTTCGTTCTCGTGGGGGGTGGGCCGCCGGGTGTCGGCGGCGGGGTCGGGGACGTACTCGTCCTCGTCGAGGATGCGTCCCGCCGCCCGGCCGAAGCGGGTGCCGCGGGCGAAGGCGCCCATGATGCGGGCGTTCTCCTCGGGCGATCGGCCGGGGATCTCGTCGGCCGTCGCGGGCTCCGGCTCGGGGGCGGCCGTCGGCTTGGGGGTGCGCCGGCGGCGCTTGGGCAGTCCGCCCGCGGTGACGTCCTCGGGGGTGGCCTCGGGAGTGGTCCCGGCGACGGCCCGACGTGGGACGGGGGCCGTCTCCGGAGGGGGTGTCAGGTCGATCTGTGGCTCCGGGGCGGCGGGCTCCAGGTGGGTGAGCAGAGCGGTGGGCAGGAACGCGACGGCGCGGACGCCGCCGTAGGGGGAGCGGGTGTCCACGGAGACGGTGAACCCGTAGCGCCGGGCGAGCATCCCGATGACGGCGAAGCCGAACTGGGGCGGGTCGTCGAGACGGGTGACGTCCACCTCGCCGCGTCCGCTCAGCAGCCGGGTGGCGTGTTGCACGGCGTGGGCGTCCATGCCGACGCCCGCGTCGTCGATGACGACGCACGCACCGTTGTGCACGTGCTGGACGTCGACCTCGACCTTGGTGTTGGGCTGGGAGTGGCGGGCGGCGTTGTCGAGCAGTTCGGCGACGGCGAGGACGACCGGCTCCACGGCGCGGCTCTCCACGGCGATGTCGACCTGGCCGTGGACGCGGACGCGCCGGTAGTCGCGGATGCGCGAGGTGGCACCCCGGACGACCTCGACGAGCGAGGAGGTGGCGCGCTGCCGTCCCGGCCAGGAGCCGCAGAGTACGGCGATGGCCTGGGCGCGACGGCCGAACTGGGCGTTGGTGTGGTCGACTTCGAGGAGGTCGCGCAGCACGTCGGGGTCGTCGTGCCGGTCCTGCATCTCGGAGATGGAGACCTGCTGCTCGTTGGCGAGTGCCTGGATCGAGCGCATGGACGCCTTGAGGGCGGCCTTGGCGGACTGGTCTGCGCGGGTCTGCGCGTGCTCGACGGCGCCGGAGAAGCGGGCCAGCACCTCGTCGAGGCCCTTGCCGAACTCCGTCTCGGCGAACCGGCCGTCGAGCGGTCCGACGCCCGGGACGGTCCGGCCGGGATGGTCGGCGAGGGCCGGCAGACGGACCGTGACCAGATGGCGCAGCTCCTCCTCCCGGATCCGCACGTCGTCGGCGAGGACGGCGTTCCTTCTGCGCTGCCGCCTGGTGATCCCTTGCTGGCGCAGCAGGAGTACGGCGGCGGCGAACAGGGCCACTGCCAGCGCCCAGGTCACCGCCTGCGGTATCGGTTCGGTCATGGAGTACGAGTCCTTACGTCCTCACGTCCCCGGGCGTCGGCGCGTCCGGGACGCCGGGCGGGAGCTGACGGAGCGCCCGACGCTAGCGGCGCGACCGCGCGGGTACTTTCCGTGACGCGCAGGGAAGTTGTCACAGGGCGCACGAGTGGCGCAAGGGGCGCAGGTGACGCTCCGACCCTTCCCCTGGCATATTCGGCCACCCTCGGCCCGCCAACATGGCAACCGCTTGCCGCGCTAGGGTGCCCTCCAGGTCCGACCGGACGGTAACCGTCTTTGATCAAGCAGATGTTGAAGACTTTCCCGTCGGCGACCGTAATGGACCACAAGCACGCAGTCGGGGGCCGACGCCAGGGAGGAGCAGCGTTGCCCGCGGGAAGCTACAGCGTCGAGGCGCTGACCACCGAGGAGTTGAACCCGCGCGAGCGTGCCGATTTCTGGACCGAACGGATCGGCACGTACCAGTCCCGGATGGGCTTCAGGTACGCCCGGTCGGACAACTTCCGCGGCGAGACCGTCCGACAGCGCACTGACACGTACCAGTTGGTCAAGTACCGGTCCGACGAGATCGAGTACACCCGCACGATGCGTCAGGTGCGCCAGGACCCGGACGAGGACTACCGACTGCTGGTGCCGACGAGCGGCGAGATCGTACTGCGGCAGGACGGCGAGGAGGCCCGGCTGACCCCGGGCACGGCGGCTCTGGTCACCTTCGCGGCGCCCTTCCAGTGCCTGCAGAGCGACGCCATCGACGCGTTCATCTTCACGATCCCGGCCCGCGAGGTGGACGGCCGGCTCAACACCGGATCACCGGTCGCCAGCGGTCTGGACCTCACAGCCGGCCTCGGCCGGATCGTCGGCTCGATGCTGACCGGGCTGCACGAGGAACGGGAGCACCTCACCGACCCGGAGTTCAACGCCGTCTCCGACCGGGTCGTGGAGCTGGTGTGCATGCTCACCGCCGGCGACGACCGCCCCGACGCCCCCGGACAGCTGGGCGAGGTGGAGGCGATGGTCCGCCGCTATGTGCGCGACCACGTGACCGATCCGAACCTCACGGGTACGGCGGTGGCGCGCGCCCTCGGCTGGTCGCTGCGCCAGATCCAACTGGCCCTGCAGAAGGCGGGGACCACACCCCGCGAGCTGATCCGCGAGGAGCGGCTGCGGCTGGTCCGGGACCGCTTACTGTGCGCGGAGTGCGAGCACATGACGATCACGGACCTCGCCTACTCCGCCGGCTTCTCCTCCGCCAGCGCCCTCAGCACGGCCTTCCGGCGGCGCTACGGCGTCAGCCCTCGGGAGATGCGCCAGAGCACACGCTGACTCAACTCCTCATGAAATAAGGAGAGTTCGGCGGAAACCCACGGCGAGGGGCCACTCGCGGAACAGATTCTCACACCCGCCCCTCCCACGGTTCGATTGAAGTCTAAAGCTTAGCCAAAGCATCACCGGGCGTCGATCCCGCCCTTTCCGACCCAACCGGTGTGAATATTCCCGGGTCGTGTTGTGCGCACCGTGTGCGACGGGACCCGTGTCGCACCCGACTCCGCATGCCTCGACGGCAGTTGACACGAGGCAGCACGACGGCCGAATGGCGTGAATCTTGCGCTCCGCGAGACCGGAGTGAGCGTAGCCGCGACGGAACCCGCAGGTGACCCGCCGCCCGGCCGCCCTCTTTCACAGACGGCGCGGTGTCATGTCGACGTGTGAAGAACTGCTGCGGCACCACCCCGTGATGAGAGGGTAAAAAGGCGTCGCAGACCCTTGCCACCGCTGACGGCACCTCAGGTGACAGACCTCCCCTGAGCGTCTAGGACCGCTGGTCAGATAGTTGACGTTCTTCGCTACTCTGTCGCGTACTGGCTGATCGAGAGGACTCCGATGCCTGAACCCCCACCCTTCGCAGCGACCCCGGAACACGGTCGGCCGGAGACGACGACTCCCCCGTCTCGTCACCGGCACGGAAAGACCGGGGCGTCGGATTCCGCCAACTCCTTCGCGGCCCAGCCCCGACTGACGCGGCTCGCCGTGCTCCCCGCGGCGTTCATGGCCGGAATATCCACTGCCGTCACGGGCACGGTCCTGCGACTGCAGGAGGGCACGGCCGACGCCGCCACCTGGGGCGTGCTGGCGGGCGGCGCGGTCCTCGGCTGCGGCTGCCTGGCCGCGGCCGTGATGGCGGCCAGGTCACGGGCCAGGTCCGAAGCGAAGCGCGCCGAGTCGCTGCGGCAGGCCATCACGACCGGCAACTGGGCGCTCGAGGAGGACCTGACCCGCCTCAAGCGGGGCGAGCAGCTGCTCTCGCGCGGGTTCGCCTACCAGGCGTCGCGCGCCGAAGACCCGTACCAGAAGCTGCAGTACGACGTCACCGAGGCCCAGCACCGGGCCCGCGAGGCCCTCGTCTGGGCGGCGAGCTACTTCCAGTCCGCCTCCGACGACAACAGCGACAAGGTCGAGGTCTTCGTCAACCTGGCCCGCCGGCTGCAGTCGCTGGTCCACCGCACCATCCGTGAACTGGACGATCTGGAGAACCAGGTCGAGGACCCGGACCTGCTCCGGCGCATCTTCGGCATCGACCACCTGGCCACCCGAATACGGCGGCACGCGGAGAACCTCGCGGTGCTCGGCGGCGCGATCTCCCGTCGCCAGTGGACCAACCCGGTGTCGCTGACCGAGGTGCTGCGGTCCTCCATCGCCGAGGTCGAGCAGTACTCCCGCGTCAAGCTGGTGCCGCCCATCGAGGGCACGCTGCGCGGCCACGCGGTCGCCGACGTCATCCACCTGCTGGCCGAACTGGTCGAGAACGCCACCATGTTCTCCCACCCGGACACCCAGATCCTCCTGCGCTCCCGCCGGGTGACCGCCGGCATCGCCATCGAGGTCGAGGACCGCGGCCTGGGCATACCCCAGGAGGACCAGGACCGGATCAACACACTGCTCGCCGACCCGGCCCGCATCGACGTCGCCAAGCTGCTCGCCGACGGCCGGATCGGTCTGTTCGTGGTCTCCTCCCTGGCCCGCAGGCACGGCATCGCCGTCCAGCTGCAGAGCAACATCTACGGCGGTGTCCAGGCCATCCTGGTGCTCCCGCAGGGGCTGCTGGGCGAGGAGGAGGGGCAGGCTCCCGTCCAGGCACCGGCCCAGGTGCGTCCGCCCGCCGCACCCCATCCGGGGCAGGCGCCCGCCTGGGAGGCCCGGTCCCACCCGGCGCCGCCCGGCGCCGTACCGGCCCACGCGCACGCGGGTCCCCCGGTCTCCATCCCCTCCCAGGCCGGTCCCCCGGCCGGCGTGCCGCAGCGGGCGGCCGCCCCCGTGCCGCCCCCGGCGGCCGCCCGGCACGAGCGGCCGCAGCACGTCTCCGACAGGCGGCCCGAGTACCGCCCCGCGTCGGGCTACGAGCGTCCGACGGCCGCACCGCAGGGGTCCGGTGGGCCCGCCAGGCCGGTCCTGCCGAAGCGCCGTGCGATGGAGCACCTGGCGCCCGAGCTCCGCCAGGGGCCCCCTCCACGTCCCGAGACCCACGAGCAGGAACTGAACTTCAGCCCCGGCCTCCTGGCCGGAATCAATCGAGGCTTCGGTCTCGCCGGCGCGACCTCCGACGCGATCCCCGTCGACGACACGCGCTGGGCCCCGCCCCGACCGCAAGGAGAAGAACCCCACCATGGTGAGCGATAGCCACCCCACCGGACAGAACATCGACTGGCTGCTGGAGAACCTCAAGAAGACCGTGCCCGGCACCCGGCAGGTGCTGCTGCTGTCGTCCGACGGCCTGAGCAAGGCACACGTCGACCTGAGCGCCGACGACGCCGACCGGCTGGCGGCGATATCCTCCGGCCTCAACTCCCTGGGCCGTTCCTTCGGCCACGACAGGGTGCTGGGCAACGGCGGCACCGTCCGCCAGGTCATCGTGGAACTGCACAACGGCATCCTCATCGTGGCCTCGGCGGGCCACGGCGCCGTGCTGGCGGTCACCGCGGACGCGACGACGCACACCGAGACGCTCGGCTACGAGATGGGCATGCTGATCCGGGCCGTGCAGCCGTTCCTCGCCACGCCGGCCCGCCGCCCGACCAACGCACCGTCCGGCGCGGGGATGTGACTCGATGACGGACGAGATGTTCCTGGACGAGGAGGCCGGACGGTTAGTTCGGCCGTTCACCGTCAGCAACGGGCGCACTCGGCCCTCCACGCCGTTCGACCTGCTCACCCTGGTGATGGCCACCGGCATCCGGACGATCACCGACCTCGGCCCCGACCACGACCTGGTGCTCGGCCTGTGCGTCAGGCCGGTGCCGGTGGTCGAGGTGGCCGCGCGGATGAACCTCCCGATCGCCGTCACCAAAGTCCTGTTGTCCGACCTAGTGCAGCACGAGGCGCTCACCGCACGGGCGCCCCGTGCCGTCGAGGCGGCCTCCGCCGCCAACCGAGAAGTTTTGGAGGCGGTACTTGATGGCCTACGCGCACGGCTCTGACCCCTTCCCGACCGCCCTGAAGATCCTCGTGGCGGGCGGGTTCGGGGTGGGCAAGACGACCTTCGTGGGGGCGGTCAGCGAGATCGCCCCGCTGAGCACCGAGGAGGTCATCACCACGGCCAGTGTCCGCACCGACAGCCTCGACGGGGTGGAGGAGAAGTCCACCACCACCGTGGCCATGGACTTCGGCCGGATCACCCTCGACTCCGAGCACGTCCTGTATCTGTTCGGCACCCCCGGGCAGGAACGGTTCTGGTTCATGTGGGACGAGCTGTCCGACGGGGCGCTGGGCGCGGTGGTGCTCGCCGACACCCGCCGGCTCGACGCGTGCTTCCCCGCGGTGGACTTCTTCGAGGTGCGCGGAATCCCGTTCGTCGTGGGGGTGAACGAGTTCGACGGCGCCTACCAGTACTCCGTCGAGGAGGTCCGCGACGCCATCGGCCTGAAGTCCAACGCACCGATCGTGTTCTGCGACGCCCGGCACTGCAGCTCCGGTACAGGTGTGCTCGTCGAACTCATACAGCACCTGCTCGGCATGACACCCGGCGTGGCGACGTACCAGCCACCCGTGCTCCGTTGATTCTCACTCAACTCGGCCGATCTCGAACGGAGTCCCGATGAACAGCCCCTATGCCTCCTACGAGCCACCGCTCGACCGTCTGCTCCTCACCCCCGAGGATCCGGCCGGCCCTCAACGCGCCGCCAGGCTCGCCCAGCTCGGGCTCGCCGACACCCCCCGGGCCGAGTTCGACGCGTTCGCGCGCCGGCTGGCCCTGGAGCTGGACGCGCCGTACGCGATGGTCAACTTCGTCGACGACAGGCGCCAGTTCTTCGCCGGGCTCTACACGCCCGACGCCGGGCCCGTGAACATCGCGCAGGGGCAGGCGGCCGAGACCTCGATGAGCCGGGAGATGCGCCTGGACCACGGCTTCTGCCCGCACACCGTCAAGCGGACCGCGGCGCTGGTGCTCGACGACGTCTGCGACTACCCGCGGTTCGCCGGCAACCCGGTCGTGGACGAGATCGGCATCCGCTCCTACATGGGCGCGCCACTGGTCGACACGCTGGCGGGGATGAACCTCGGCACGATCTGTGTCGTCGACACCGACTCCCGTACGTGGGGACGGCAGCGGCTGGAGATCATCAAGCACATGGCGCAGGAGATGTCCGACCAGATCCAGGCCATCGCCTCCGGCCGCTGAGCCCGGCCGGGCGCCGCCGCCGGTCGGGGGCGAGGGGAAGCGGGTGGGGCGAGAGGAGGCGGGCCGCCGGGCATCCGGCTCACGAAAGCCGCGGACACGACGTCGTGTCCGCGGTTTCTCTGCGTTCGGAGCCCGGCCGACGGATGGGATCCGGGGTGCGAGCGGGTGAGGGCCGCGGTGTGTCCGGCGGGTCGGGTCGCTCGACGACAGCCGACCGAGGCACCCACCGGGTCGCGGATGCGCCCGTCCCGGCGCCGGGACTTTGCGGTCGTCGGCGTCCCCGGCCGTCCCGGCCGTCGGCGGAGCGGCGGCGTGCTTCGGTGCGGTCCTCGGGGACGGCCGGTGAGGGCCGGGACGGCCGGCGCCGGTGATCGGGGCCCCGGGGTCCCGTTCCCTGATCGGAGGGGTTGGGGGTGTGCGGGCCTGCCCCGCACACCCCCAACCCCTCCGGGGGTGCGGGGCTGCCTCGCGCCCGGGGAGCTTCGCTCCGCCGGACGGTGCCCAGACCGTGCCTAGACCAGTTCGCCGACCGGGACCGGTTCCGGTTCCCGCGACTCGACCTGCGGGGTACGGACCAGATCGGCGAGACGCTCGGACCATTGGCCCTTGTTCTCACCGAGTGCGAACTCGCCGAGCCTGAGGCCCTGGATCTCGGAGGTGCCGGCGGGGGCGTAGATGTGGAAGGCGTCGCGAAGATAGCGCTCGACCGGGCGGTCGGTGAACAGGCCGCAGGCCGCGTGCATCTTGACGGACGCCTGGGCCGACTCGATGGACGACTCGACGTTGAAGAGTTTCGCGGACATCAGCTCGATGTCGCAGGGCCGACCGTTGTCCAGCAGATGCGCGGCGAGATACGCGCTCTGCCGCGCGAGGGTGAGACGTTGCAGCATCCGCCCCAGCTCGATCTTGATGTTGGGCAGGTGCCCCAACGGACTTCCGTAACGCTGCGTCTCACCGCAGTACCGGGCGGTCTCCTCGAACACCGCCTGGTGGATGCCCAGGGACACCGCGGTCAGGTTGAGACGGCCGTAGAGCACCGACGAGGAGTACGCGACGGCCAGCCCCTCGCCCTCCTCGCCGAGCCGGTTGGCGGCCGGCACCCGGCAGTTGTCGAAGATGAGCTCGCCGAAGCTGAATCCGTGCAGACCCATGGAGGGCACCTGCTCGGCGAGGGAGAAGCCGGGCCGGTCGGACTCGACGAGGAAGGCCGTCATGCCCTGGGAACCCGGACCGGTGCGGACCACGACACCGTGCACGTCACCCACATGACTGTTGCCGACGAAGACCTTGCGGCCGTTGAGGATGTAGTCGTCGCCGTCCCGTACCGCGCTGCTCTCCATGCCGGCCACATGGCCCCCCGACCCCGGCTCGGTGACCGCGATGGTCGGCAGCACCTCTCCCTCGGCGATCCTCGGCAGCCAGTACCTCTTCTGGCTGTCGTCGCCGAAGTGAACGATCTTGGCGACGCCCAGCTGGGAGGCCTGGACCATGGCCCCCATCGCGCCGCTGACACGGGACAGTTCCTCGATGATGACGGTCTTGGCGAGATGGCCCGCGCCCATGCCTCCGTATGCCGGGTCGATCGTGGCGCCGATCCAGCCCTGTTGGGCGATCAGCCTGGAGAGCCCGACCAGTGCGGTCCGGGAGCTCTCCATCTCGGGTATCAGTGGTCGTACCACACGCTCGGCGAACTCGCGTACGCGCTGCCGTAGATCCTCGTGATCCTGGGTCGTGAAGACGTGTTCCACGCCAAGCCCTTCTAGGCGTTTTCCCGCGCCCGGGGGAGACGCGGTGGCTGTGCGTCAGCCGTGGTTCCGGTTGGGAGACTGACCGACGTGCAACATGGTCTACAAATCAACCTCTAACGCCAAGATCGTTTAGTGGGTTTGGCCGAAACATGGGCAGTTGAAGTTTGAGCTTGAATGTGAGATGAGAAGTGGTTGATGTCCACATTTTGATACTTTCCAAGCCGAACTTGCCCGGTTGCCTCGACCCGGGGTCGCGCACCCGCCGACCGGATCACCAGGCACACCCGCCCTGACAAGCCTTCCCGCAGCACTGTGCACCCCCAAATACCAAACCGACGCTCCGTCTGTGCATGTTTGATCAGGGTGACACAGATTTCCAGCCACCCCTCAAAGAGGCAAATGTGGCTGGACAGTGCCGATTCCGAAACCCTGCCGTGTCGACAAGTACCCATTCCGGGCAGCCCCCGGAAGGACTCGTTCCGGAGGCACCTCTCCTGGCCGGTCCCGGGGTCGGCTCCGGATCCGTCGTCAATTACCCTCGTGCGGCGCCAGGTTGCGGTCCGGCGGGTGCTGACGACGGGGCCCGGGTCCTGATACCGTTCCGTCCGCCCGCTGACATTCGCCGACGGTGTGTCAAGCCGGAGCACAGGGGATGCCGGGCGGCTCGCGGCACCCCCATCGCCATCGGATGTCCGCCGTCGTACGAGGAATCAGATGCCAGGCACCCTCCCCCGCATCGGCCCCACGCGGGACACGCCACGGTGGACCGGATGAGCGGTGACACGCCCCGCTCCGAGGCCGGCGTTCCGCTTCTCCCCCAGGGCCTGCCTCGACGGCCCCGGAGTACACCGGCCGCGCCACTGCCCCCCGAAGGCACGGCCGAGGCCTCCGGAACGGACGACGACGCGGACGACACGCTCCGCCCGGACGCCCTGGCCCGCGCCATCGTGGCGATCCAGCGGGGCTCGACGCGCGCCCGGCTCGGCGGACCGGACGACACCGACAGCACCGACGGCCGACCGGCACCACGGCCCGGCCCCGACGCCGCCTGACGGGCGCTGCCACCGGCGCCCCGACGAACCGCCGCCGACATCGGCGCCGACCGACCGTGAGGAACACGCACGACATGACTGAGCAGGTACGAACCGGCCCCCAGCTGGACTGGCTGCTGGACGGGCTCGTGGAACGCATACCCGAGATCCACTGCGCCATCGTGCTGTCCGGGGACGGCCTCCTCATCGGCAAGTCGAAGGACATCAGGTTCGACGACGCGGAACATCTGTCCGCGGTCGGCTCGGGCATGCACAGCCTGGCCCGGGGCGTGGCCCGCCACTTCCACGGCGGCGAGGTCCAGCAGACGGTCATCCAGATGGAGCGGGCGTTCCTCTTCGTCACCGCCGCGGGCCGGGGCGCGCGGCTGGCCGCGATCGCCTCGGAGGAGGTCGACGTCGGCATGATGGCGTTCGAGATGGGCACCCTGGTCAAGCAGGTCGGCAAGTACCTGAGCGCCGCGCCCCGTGCGGAAACCCCCTCCGACTACGTGCAGGACGCGTGAGCCGCCACGGCGGCCGGGCCCGGAACTCGTCGAAAGGGTGATGGATGGTGTCCGTCAGCTCCGAGACCGTCGTACCCACCGCCCTGAAGATCCTCATAGCGGGTGGCTTCGGCGTCGGCAAGACCACCATGGTCGGTGCGGTGAGCGAGGTGACCCCGCTGGCGACCGAGGAGCACATCAGCGCGGCGGGCCGGCGTGTGGACGACCTCAGGGGCGTCGAGCGGAAGGTCTCGACCACCGTCGCCCTGGACTTCGGCCGCATCACCATCTCCCCCGAGCTGGTGCTCTATCTCTTCGGCACGCCCGGCCAGGACCGTTTCTGGTTCATGTGGGACGACCTGTGCAGTGGTGCGCTCGGGGCCGTGGTCCTCGCCGACACCCGGCGGCTCGACGCCTCCTTCGCCGCGGTCGACTTCTTCGAGTCCCGCTCCATCCCCTTCGCGGTCGGCGTCAACTGCTTCGACGGCCGCCGTGAGGTCGACGCCGAGCAGGTCCGCCAGGCGCTCGACCTGGCACCCACCGTCCCGGTCCTCCTGTGCGACGTACGCCAGCGCCAGTCCAGCAAAGAGCTCCTGCTGGCCGTGCTC
Organism: Streptomyces europaeiscabiei; assembly: GCF_036346855.1. Classification (NCBI taxonomy): domain Bacteria; kingdom Bacillati; phylum Actinomycetota; class Actinomycetes; order Kitasatosporales; family Streptomycetaceae; genus Streptomyces; species Streptomyces europaeiscabiei. The sequence continues at coordinate 8,132,855 of NZ_CP107841.1, read as the reverse complement.
GGCGCGGCCCGCCGGAAGATGGAGGCCCGGCTGGTGGCGGCGGGCCTCCGGCCGGGCTGAGACCCACCGGCGCCCGCTCCGCGGCCCCGGCCGAGGCTCAGGGGGCCGGTTCCCCGGCTCGGGCGAGGAGGTCGGCGCGGCTGATGGAGTCGGTGCGGGTCGAGGGGACGGTGCAGGCGTAGGCGCGCCCGCGATCGCGCCGTAGAGGCCGCAGCGGTGCGGGGGTTCGCCGGTGAGCCGACCGAAGAGGTACGCCGCCGCGAAGGCGTCCCCGGCGCCGTTGGAGTCCACGACCGGCGTCGGCGGCGTCACCGGCGGGATGTGGCTCAGCTCGCCGTCGACCAGGTGGTACGCGCCCCGCGCCCCGTCCGTGGCGAAGACCGTCCGGGCACGGCCCCGCTCGGTGATCCGGCGCATTCTTCTCCGGGTCGGCGAGCCCGGCGGCGGACAGGAAGACCAGGTCGGCGGCGTGCGCGAACGGCTCGTGGTACGGGTTGACGCCGTCCCGGTCGTGCAGGTCGGTCGAGACGGTCACACCCAGGTCGCGCAGGAGGGGCAGGGAGGCCGCGCAAGGCCGGCTGATGGAGACGCGGACGTGGCGGCTGACTCCGACCGGCGCGCGGACCGTGTGCGGCGGCAGTTCGCGCACCTCCTGGCTCCGGCTGCCGTCGTAGAGAGAGCAGCGGCGCCCGTCCGGGCCGACCAGGTTCACCGCGCGCCGGGTGCCGCCGGGCAGGGGCGCCTCGGTGAACGGCACACCCCGGTCGCGGTGCAGAGCGCGGACCAGGTCGCCCATGGGGGTCCCCCCGGTTCGAGCGCGGCCGAGAACTGGGGGAGGTCGTCGCCGAGCAGGTCCAGGTGGTGGGTCCGCAGGCCGAGGGTGTGCACGGCCACCGCCATGAAGTCGCCGGTCTGCCCGGCCCGGGTCTCGATGGCCGGCACCAGATGGCTGTCGGCGAACGGAAGCGGCAGCTCGGGGACGTAGACGATCGTGTCGACGCCCGCCCCGCCCAGCACGAGGACGTCGATCTCGGACTCGGTGCGCACCATGCCTCCGGTGGCGAGGATTTCGCTGTGGAGGCAGCGTACGGCCGGGCGGACCGGGGGTGACCGGAGCGGGACTCCGGTCACCCTCACCGGCGAACGCGGCGACGGGCCCGGGACCTGTCGTCACCTTCGCGCCGTCGCCCGGCGGGCGGCCTCGCGGCGTCAGGCGCGTGCTCCGGCGTCGCGGGGCGGGGCGGGAACGTGACAACGGGCACGAGTGCCGCGGCCTGCCACGGCACTTGGCCGTTTCTGACCGTTCTTGAAGCCGTTCGTGAGCGGGTACGGACGAGTCCGGTGAGGCAGCCAGGGCCTCACGAGTCACCTCGCGCGGCGCCGATCGGCCGGATGATCTCCGACCAGGAGCCATCAGAAGCGCCCTAGGTCCAGGACGGGTCGGTCAGGTCGGGCAAGGGGAGGTTCCCGTGCTCGTGCGGGGCCGTCGGAGGGGCGGGCTCGGCGGTTTCCCGGCCCTCCGACGGCAGTTCTGCCCAGACGACACGACCGGACCGTTGTGGGGTGTCGCGCACCCCCCAGTCGCTGCTGAGCATGCCGACCAGCATGAGCCCACGCCCGTTCTGGTCGTCGGGGCCCGGACGACGCCGGGCAGGCTGTGCGTGACCACTGTTCTGGTCCTCGACCTCGATACGGAGCCGACGGCCGGTGAAGTGCAGCCGGCACACGATCCACTCGCTGTCCGTGTGTGTCAACGCGTTGGTGACCAGCTCGGACGTGATCAGGAGGACGTCCTCACAGGTCTCCGGACGCACCTCCCACTCGCCGAGCAGCTCGCGCACGGTTCTGCGCGCCTCGCCCGCCGACGCGGGCACCGCGGGCAGCCCGAACACACCCGCTCTGTGGGGTTCGTACGCCTCTGTTCCAAGGGGTGGGTACATGACCGGGGCTAACCGGTCCGTGGACTGGGGGAGAGTGGGCGGAGCCATCGCCGTATGCCTTTCGTCGGCCCTTCGCACCGCAGCGGTGCCGGTGCCACGGCCGTCTCGCCGTCCGTCGTGAGCTCTGACAACTCGCGACGAACAGCGCTGAGTTGCGGCCACATCTCCCCCAACCTGGCCGCGCAGCCTCAGCGTTCACCGAAGCCGTGACGGTACGTCCACTGTGGCATCCGCGAACAACACCTCGCAACCAGCAAGTTGAAATTTGCAATTTGTGAGTCGCAGGCCATCTCCGTTCGAGCCAAGATCGTGCGAGACTGCGCTCTCGAAGCGACCCGAACAACAATGCGCAATCTTTGAACGAAAACGCACAAGACCCGTAAGACAGTTCGACATGTCCTCTGTGCTCGGTGTGAGGGGGTGGTGGGGCGTGACCGCGGAAACGGAGTGGGGCGGGGCCCCCTCCGTGTTGCGCATGATCCTCGGCAGACAGCTGGAGGAGTTGCGCACTCGCGCCGGGCTGACGTTCGAGCAGGCGGGCGAGGCGATCGGGGTCAGCCATTCCACGATCCGCCGCCTGGAAGCCGCCAAGGTCGCCCGGCTCCGCCTCCCGGATGTCGAGAAACTGCTCCAGATCTACGGCGTACAGGACCAGCAGGAGATCGAGACCTTCCTGAAGTCGGTCCGCGAGGCCAACAAGCGCGGATGGTGGCACACCTACCGCGACGTGCTGCCCGACTGGTTCGCCGCCTACCTCAGCCTGGAACAGGCCGCGCTCCAGATCCGCGCGTACGAGGCCCAGTTCGTGCACGGCCTGCTGCAGACGGAGGCGTACGCCCGCGCGCTGCTCGGCGCCGGCAATCCGCACGCGGCGACCGAGGACACCGAGCGGCGGGTGGCGCTGCGGATGCGGCGCCAGGAACTCCTCACCCGTGCGCAACCGCCCCGGCTGTGGGTGGTGATGGACGAGACGGTGCTCAGATGGCCGGTCGGCGGACCGGACGTGATGCGCGCCCAGATCGACCATCTGATCGAACTGAACCGGCTGCCCCATGTGACGGTCCAGGTCATGCCGTTCCACAACGGCCCGCATCCGGCGATGCGGGCCGGCGCGTTCCACCTCTTCCGGTTCAGGGCACCCGAGCTGCCGGACATCGTCTACCTCAACGGTCTGGTGGGCGCCGTCTACCTCGACAAGGGGGACGACGTCGTCGTCTACCGCGAGGCCCTGGACCGGCTGGGCGCGCAGTCGGCGCCCGCCCGCAAGACCGAGGCCCTCCTCGGTGCGATACGCAAGGAGCTCTGACGTGCACCACCACACACCCGACGGAGTACACAACCGCGTCCGCAACGGCATGCCCGCCCGCGACCTCGGCAAACAGGACTGGCACCGGCCGTGGAGCGACGACGCCGGCGGTGCCTGCGTCGAAGTGAAGAAGCTCGCCGACGGCCGGGTCGCCGTCCGCCAGTCGACCGACCCGGACGGCCCGGCGCTGCTCTTCACCCCCCGTGAGATGACCAGTTTCCTGGCCGGCGTGAAGGCGGGCGAGGCCGACTTCCTGCTCTGACCTGCTTGCTGCCCACGCCTCGCTGACGCACCACCTGTGTGAACGACACCTGCACGACACGACCTGATGGGAGGGACGGCGTTGCCCGACAACGGATGGCCTGCCGACCGGATCGACACCGAGCACGCGCATTCCGCGCGTATCTACGACTACATCCTCGGCGGCAAGGACTACTACCCGGCCGACAAGGAGGCCGGTGACGCGATGGCGCACGAGTGGCCGGCCCTGCCGGTCCACATGCGTGCCAATCGCGACTGGATGAACCGCGCGGTGCGCTGGCTCGCCGAGAAGGCGGGCATGCGCCAGTTCCTGGACATAGGAACCGGCATCCCCACCTCCCCCAACCTCCACGAGATAGCCCAGTCGGTGGCCCCCGAGTCCCGGGTCGTCTACGTGGACAACGACCCGATCGTCCTCACGCTGTCCCAGGGGTTACTGGCCAGCACCCCCGAGGGCAGGACCGCGTACATCGAGGCTGACTTCCAGGACCCGGAGACCGTGCTCGGCTCGCCCGAGTTCGCGGAGACCCTCGACCTGGACAAGCCGGTCGCGCTCACCGTGATCGCGATCGTCCACTTCGTGCTGGACGAGGACGATGCCGTCGGCATCGTTCGCCGTCTCCTCGAACCCCTCCCCTCGGGCAGCTACCTGGCGATGACCATCGGCACCGCCGAGTTCGCCCCGCAGGAGGTGGGCCGCGTCGCGCGCGAGTACGCGGCCCGAGACATGCCGATGCGGCTCCGCACGATCGACGAGGCCCACGAGTTCTTCGACGGCCTCGAACTCGTCGAGCCCGGCATCGTCCAGGTCCACAAGTGGCACCCGGACGGCTCGGGCGAGGAGAACATCCGCGACGAGGACATCGCGATGTACGGGGCGATCGCGAGGAAGCCGTGATCTAGACGGTGCGCCCCTGGCCCGGCGCTCGCTGCCGGACCAGGGGCGCACCCTTCAGCGGGCGCGGGGAACTGCGCGCCCAGCCCTCACCGGCCCGCAGGCGCCCGACACCCCGTCGCGGCACCCCCGAAACGCACGGGGACTACTTCGCCGCCCCCGTACTGTCGCGAACGATGAGATCGACAGGGACGACGGGGTCCTGTTCCAGAGAGTCCCCCGTCGACTCCGGGTCGTCCAACTGCCTCAACAGCAAGCGCAGCGCCGTCGTGCCGATCGCGGAGAAGTCCGTACGGATCGTCGTCAGCGGCGGCAGCAGATGCGCCGCCTCCGGGATGTCGTCGTAGCCGACCACGCTCACGTCGTCCGGGACCCGGCGGCCGGCCTCGTGCAGGGCGCGCAGCAGGCCGAGCGCCATCTGGTCGTTGGAGACGAACACGGCGGTGACGTCCCGGCCCGCGAGCCGCCGGCCCAGCTCGTAGCCGGAGTCTGCGCTCCAGTCCCCGACGAGGGGTTCGTGGACGCGTGCGCCGGCTCGTGTCAGGGTCTCGCGCCAGCTCGCGGCGCGTCGGTCGGCCGACGTCCAGCCGGTGGGGCCCGCGATGTGCCAGACGGTGGGGTGGCCGAGGCCCAGCAGATGTTCGGTCGCCAGCCGGGCGCCCGCCGTGAAGTCCGAGGTGACCACGGGGGTGCCGTCGCCGAGGCCGTTGTCCAGCATCACCAGCGGGGTGTCCGGGCGGGCCCGCGCGAGTGCGGTGGCGACCGGCCGCTGGGGGGCGATGGCGATGATCCCGTCCGCGCCCTCGGCCGACAGCCGGTCCACCGCCTGGACGACGGTGTCCCGGTCCGCCGTGTCGAGGGCGATGGAGCTGACGAGGTAACCCGCCTCCTGGGCCGCCGTGTTGATCGCGGTCAGGGTGGAGGCCGGGCCGTAGCGTGCCGCGTCGAAGGAGATCACCCCGAGCATGCGGGTCCGGCCGCTGGCCAGCGAGCGAGCACTGCGGCTGGGGCGGTAGCCGAGCGTCCGCATGGCCTCCAGTACGGCTTCCCGGGTCTGCGTCCGGACCGCCGGGTTGTCGTTGAGGACGCGGGAGACCGTCTGCTTGGAGACGCCGGCGAGACGGGCCACGTCGTCCATCACCGGGCGGGAGCCGGCGAAGTTGCGCCGGCTGCGGCCTCGGGTGACTCCGCCGGAGTCGTCGGCCGCGTCGCCGTCCGTCGTGCTTCGGGGCATGCGGCTGGGTCCTTTTCGACGGGGTCCGGATCGGTGTGGTTCTGTCGGGGCCACAGGATAGGTCTGGCGGTTTCGCCCCCGCCGCCCCTTCGGCCCCGTTCACGTGTGTCGGTTGTCTGCGGGCGGGTGGGGGCTGGTCGCGCAGTTCCCCGCACCCCTGGGGGGCCGCAGGCCCTTTCCAGGGGCGGGTGGGAACTGCGCGAGCAACCACGACGGACCTGCGGCTGGGGGTCGAAGGGGCGCAGCCCCTGGGAATGGGAACGGGTAGGGGCGGCGGGGGCGACGAAACCGGGGCTCAGCCGGGCCGGAGGGCCCAGGTGTGGGTGGTGATCAACTCGGCTCGGACGATCCCCGCCGGGATCCCCGAGTCGCCCGCCCACCCCGGCACGTACACCGGCGCGCCGGCGGGCAGCGGCAGCAGCCGCAGCCGCAGCCCCTCCGTGCGCAGCGCCGCCACCGGCACCCGGTCGAGGCCGATGTCCCAGACACCTCCCGAGTAGAACTGGTCGGCGACGAGGCGGTCCCCCACGTAGGCACGGGCCACGTCGCCGGTCCAGTGGACGCGGAGCAGGGTCCCGGGCGGCGTATCGTCCGGCAGGACGATGTCGTACTCGGCGGCCACCGTGTCGAAGTGCTCGTCGGCCGGCACACTCGCCCGCCCCTGTACACCCGTCGTGACGGGCGGCGCCTGGCCCGCCGGTCGGACCAAGGTGACCGGAGGTTCACCGTCCGCGCCGCCGGGTCCCCGCCGACCGGCGTCCCGCGACACCACCGTGTAGCGGACGAAGACTCCGTCCGTCGCCTCCTTCACCACCGCGCCGGTCACCACCGGCGGCCGCGCCGGGGCGGGCAGTACGGCGAACGACGGTTCCGGAGTCGCGCTGTGGACGCGTACCTCGTCCGCGTGGGCGTCGAAGACCACACCACCGTCGGGGTCGGCGAGAACGAGCCGCTCGGCGCCCCAGGCAGGGCCCCGGTAGGCGGTACGGGCCGTCGCCGCGTCCAGGACGAGGAGGCCGACCCGGCTGCCGTCGCTGGTGTCGACCTCGACCAGGGCGTCCGTGCCGGGGCGCAGTCCGGTCACCAGGATGCGGTCGCCCACGGTCGTGACCTTTCCCGAAGGCGCGGAGACCGTCGTCACCGTGCCGATGTCCAGGGCGAGTTCGGGGGTGATGCCGTCGGTCGCGGCGAGGACCAGGACCGTGCGGCCGTGGCCGTCGTCGACCGTGCAGACGGGCTGCGCGGTGGCCCAGTCCAGCCGCAGCCCGGCGACGTCCAGCCTCAACGGCCAGATGAGGTAGGCCCCTCGGGGGATCGTGACGGGTGCGCTCGGCAGCGACAGCACCCGACCGGTCGTACCGCCGGAGCCGGTCGTACCGCCGGAGCCGGTCGTACCGCCGGAGCCGGTCGTACCGGGCGGCCCCTCGGTACTCTCCGGGCCGCCCGGGAACTCGACCGTGAACGTCGTCCCCGGATGGTCCGGCAGCGGCTCGTGCGGCTGGTGGTTGTTGACGAAGAGGAAGCCCGATCGGCCGTCGGCGCGAACCGCCCACCTCAGCGTCTCCCGGTCGTCCTGGCCCGTCGGCCGCCGCTCGGGCAGGGCCGAGTCCATCGGGGCGATCAGATGTCCGAAGTCGGCCAGCAGGAGGTGTTGGAGACGGAGTTCGTCGTAGGAGGGGCGGTACTGGCCGTATTCGCCGAGGGGGGCCTGGAAGTCGTAGGTGAGGACGGGGAGGTCGTTGGGGTAGCCGGTGGCGTGGGACTCCTGGAGGGGAGTGAGGTCGCCCGTCGGGTTGGTGCCGCCGTGGAACATGTAGTAGCCCTGCCAGACCGAGCCGCAGCCGATCTTGGTGAGGCCGAGGGCGCCGACGTCGGCGGCGTCGACGCGCGGCCGGCGGTGGTAGGCCACCGCCATGCCACCGCCCAGCTCGCAGGTGGCCCAGGGGAATCGGCCCGTCGATGCCGCAGGGTCACCACCGCGTACCGTCGTCGGACGGAGGTCCGCGCCGATGCCCTCGTCGTCGCGCTGGTGGGTGAAGAAGAAGTGCTTGCGGCAGGTGTCGGGCCAGCCGCCGTCCGCCTCGGTCCAGAAGGCCTCGGTGTAGCCGCCGTAGAGGGGAAGAAGCTCGTCGGGCGGCAGGCGCACTCCGCCCCAGGCGGTCGACGTCCACAGGGGAGCCGACAGTCCGGCCTCCTGGGCCATCCGCTTCAACGTGAGCAGATGGCCCGGCTGGTCGTACAGCTCGTTCTCGATCTGGATGGCGACGACCGGGCCGCCTCTGGACCGGTCCAGACCGTGCAGCTGCCCTGCGATCGCGGTGTACCAGGTGCGTACGGGGGCGAGGTAGCCCGGGTCGTCGGTGCGGGGGGCGTCTGTGCGGTCCAGGACCCAGTCCGGCAGGCCGCCGTTACGGACCTCGGCGTGGACCCAGGGGCCGATACGGGGGATGAGGTCCAGGCCATGGCGGGCGCAGAGTTCGGCGAAGCGGCGCAGGTCGCGGTCGCCGTCGAAACGGATGCGGCCCTCGGTCTCCTCGTGGTGGATCCAGATGACGTAGGCGGCGACGACCGTCACCCCGCCCGCCTTCATCTTCAGCAACTCCTCCTCCCACTCCCCCGCCGGGTAGCGGGTGGGGTGGAACTCGCCGGAGACGGGGAACCACGGACGGCCGCCCCGCGTCAGCCAACGGCTGTTGACCTCTATGGGATCGGCGGCCCCCGGAGCGTCGGCGAAGGGGAGGTGGCCGCGCAGCGGGGGGTCGCCGGGCGCCGGTACGCGCACATGGTGCGCCGGCGTCATCAGGGCTTCACCGGGCCCAGGTCGGGTGTGTCCGTGAACTCGGCGCGGGCGCTGGTCGTGGCGTTGAGTTCCAGCAGGACCAGGTCGTTGGCGCCGGGGCGCAGGACGGGGGCCGGGACGTACAGGGTGCGCTGCGGGCCCCGGTTCCAGTAGCGGCCGAGGTGGAAGCCGTTGATCCAGGCCTGTCCCTTGGTCCAGCCGGGCAGCGAGAGGAAGGTGTCGGCGGGGGTGTCGACGTCGAAGGTGCCGTGGTGGAAGGCGGGGACGGTGACCGGGGCCGCCGTCCCGGCCGGGGCGAAGGGGACCGTGGAGAGGTCGGCCAGCGGCAGCCGGTGGGTGTCCCAGCCGAGCAGGGCGGTGCCGTTGAAGGTGACCGGGCCGAGGAGGCCCTTGGCGGCGCCGATGCGGGGGCCGTAGTTGACGCCGCCCATGTTCTCGACCAGGACGTCGAGGGTGGCACCGGCGTGCGGGACGCGCAGGGGCAGGGTCTCGTCGTGGCGTTCGCGTTCCAGGACGCCGACGGGGGCGCCGTCCACGAAGACCTGGGCGCGGTCGCCGACCCCGCCGTCGAAGTGGAGCAGGCCGTCGCCCGCCTCGGGAAGGGTGGTGCGGTAGAGGACGTAACCGGAGCGCTGCCCCAACTCCTCCATGGTGACCGGGTGTTCGGTGCGTTCCACGGCGGTTCCGGGTGCGGTGGCGTACGGCAGCAGGGGTGCCCGGCGGTCCAGTTCCACGGTGATGCCCGAGAGTTTGGGTGCGGGAGCCGGGGCCGGCTCCTCCGGGACCGGGGCGTGGCGGGCGATGACCTCGCGGAAGGCGTGGTACTTGGGGCCGGGGTCGCCGGACTCGGTGAGGGCGGCGTCGTAGTCGTAGGAGGTGACGATCGGGGCGTAGCACTGGTCGTGGTTGGCGCCGTTGGTGAAGCCGAAGTTGGTGCCGCCGTGGAACATGTAGATGTTGACGGAGGCGCCGGCGGCCAGCAGCTTGTCGAGGTCGGCGGCGGCGCTCGTCGCGTCCCGGACGTGGTGCTCCTCGCCCCAGTGGTCGAACCAGCCGATCCAGAACTCCGAGCACATCAGCGGCCCTTCGGGCATGTGGGCCCGCAGCGCCTGCAGAGACTCCTCGACCCTGCCGCCGAAGGTGGCGGTGGACAGGACGCCGGGCAGGCTGCCGGCGGCCAGGTGGTGGCCGGAGCCCGCCTGGTCGCAGGTGAAGAGCAGTTCCTCGATGCCCCGTGCACGCAGCGCCTGGTGGACGTGCTTGAGGTACGCGGTGTCGTCGCCGTACGCCCCGTACTCGTTCTCCACCTGGACGGCGATGACCGGGCCGTCGTTCGCGGCCATGTACGGCAGCAGCGGGGGCAGCAGGATGTCGAGGTAGCGGTCGAGGGCGTCGGTGAAGCGGGGGTCGCTGGAGCGCAGCCGGATGTCGGCGTCCGAGGTCAGCCAGGAGGGCAGGCCGCCGCCGTCCCACTCGGCGCAGATGTACGGGCCGGGGCGCAGCAGGACGTGCAGGCCCTCGGCGCGGGCGAGCCGCAGATAGCGGGGCAGGTCGAGCAGGCCGTCGAGGACGAGCGGGCTGTCCGGGTCGGGCTGGTGGAGGTTCCAGGGGACGTACGTCTCCACGGTGTTGAGGCCCATCAGCCGGGCCTTGCGCAGCCGGTCGGCCCACAGGTCGGGGTGGATGCGGAAGTAGTGCATCGCGCCGGAGATGATCCGGAACGGCTCACCGTTCAGGAGGAAACCGTCGGACGTCGTGGTCAGAGCGGGCGTGCGCAAGGCTGATTCCCTTCGGCGGGGCGTATGGGGGGAGTGGGACGATGCCGTCGTGCGGGTGGCAGGAGGCCGGGTGCGGAGACGGACGGGCGTCCACGTGACGGGGTCACGGGGACGGGGACGCGGTTACGGGGACGGGGCGTTGGAGCGGGTGGCGCGGATCAGCCACAGCGTGGCCAGCAGGCACAGGGCCGAGACCGCGGAGAGCAGCAGCGGGACCGCACGGACGCCGGACCACTCGATGGCCTTGCCGAGCGCGGGGCCGGCCGCCACTCCCCCGAGCATGGAGGCGGCGATGACGAGCGCTCCGGCCCGGCGGGCCCGGGGTGCGGCCGCGTGCAGCCAGGGCAGGCCGGTGGGGAAGATCGGCGCGATGAACAGGCCGACTCCGGCGTAGGCGTACGGGGCGAGCCGGGGCACCGAGGCCAGCAGCAGGCAGACCGTCATGCCGGCGCAGGACACGGTGATGATCGTCCGGGGTGGGTGGCGCAGGGCGAGGGGGGCGACCAGGAAGCGGCCGACCGTCATCATCAGCCAGTACACGGAGGTTGCGGTCGCCGCGGCCCCGGCGCCGTATCCGACCGTCTCCAGGTGCGTGGGTTCCCAGCCGCCGACCCCGGCCTCGATGCCGACGTGCAGGACGTAGAGGGTGACGAACACGGCGAGCACCGAGCCCAGGCTGCGGCTGAGCGCCGAGCCACCGGCCTGAGCGGCGGTCCCTTCGGCGGCGGGCTGGGGCACCTGGTCGCGCACGCCCCGCAGGCACAGCAGCAGTGGCAGGTTGGCGGCGGCGAAGGCCAGGAAGAGCACCGGGTAGTGCTCGGCGCCGACCGCGGCGATCAGGGCCGGGCCGAGGATCGCGCCGACGCCGAAGTGGGCGTTGAGGATGTTCAGCATGGCGGTCGAGCGGTGGCCGAAGCCGACGGCGAAGAGCTGGTTGAGGCCGTAGTCGATGCCGCCGAAGCCGAGTCCGGCGAGTAGGGCGGCGGCGAGACCGGCGGGCCAGTTCGGCGCGAGCGCGAAGCCCGCCGCGCCGAGTGCCATCAGCAGGTACGAGGTGCCGAGGATCCGCCGGTTGCCCAGCCGCCCGTACAGCCGGTCGAAGAGCAGTACGCCGGCGACCCCGCCGACGAAGTGGGCACTCAGCCCGAGCCCGGCGGCCGACGGCGACAGTCCGAACTCGTCACGGAAGGCAGGGATGGCGGGCCCGTAGAGCGACTGGAGCACGCCGATGAGGACGAAGCCGACACAGGACGCGACCACGGCGGCCGGGCTGAACACCCTGCTTTCCGGGGCCTGCCGGATGTGCCTCACCTCTTGCGCGGTCGATGCGTCGGGCACGCGGGGCTCCGCCTCTCCGTGGCTGGGACCCTCGAAGTGTTACCGGTAACATCACCGCCGTCAAGATCTCCCGCAGGGCTGTGCGGCGGGTGGGGTACGGGAGGGGCGGATGGGGTGCGGGAGGCGGTCGGCCGGGCGGAGCGAGGGCTGGGCGGAGGGCCGGTACGGTGCGCTCGGGGCAGGCGGAACGTCCCGCGCGGCGGTTCTTCGGACCGTGCTTCCATGCGTCCGTGAAGAGCGAGAGTGTGGCCGGTGACAGCACGGCTCATGATGTCCGGTATCGGACCGATCGCGATCTCGGGGACTGCGTCCGGGTACTCGCGGAGGTCCAGGAAGGGCGGTGGTGCAGGCCGCGGTGACGAGGGCTCGCGCGCGGCGGGCGGCGGGGACCCTCACGGCAACCCTTGTTAGGGCGAGGGATTTTTACGTTCCGTCGATGGTACGGGGCGTGGTGGTGTCGGTGGGCTGAGCTGCGGCTCTGCGTCCCACCTCGGCTCCTCCCGTGGGGGGATCGGCGCGCCTGCCGCGCGTCCGCCGTCCGCCGCGCACTCCTCGTCGCACCCGGGACGGACCCAGGGGCGAACCCGGGACGGACCCGGGGGCGAACCCGACCGGGCACCCGATTCGAATCCGATTCGTATCTGATTCGACCGAGTCGTCCACGGTCGAGGCCGATCGACGGGGCCGGTGACCTGGAGTGGCGCGGCTTGGCACGGCATGGCGCCGCACGGCGTTGTCGCGGCGGGCGGTTCATGTGGCGGGCCGTGAGCGGAGCCGGCGCTTTCCACAGGCGCCAAGAGCCTGGAGGGAGGTCGACGCACCGTGACGGTGCCAGGTGCGGACCGCCCCCGGTGCGACGTGCGCGTAACTGTGGGTAACCCTCGACGTCACGTATGGTCATGAGGCGCGAGGAAGATATGAGATACGAGATATCAGGAGGGTCAATTGGCGCTGGAGCCGGTGTGGTTCGCGGTTCTGGGGCCGGTTCGGGTGGAGCGGGCGGGAGTGGAGCCGACGTGGGGGCGTCCGCAGGAAAGGGCTCTGCTGGCGCTGTTGTCGGCGCGGGCGGGGCAGCCGGTGGCGGTGAGCGAGATCGTCGACGTGCTGTGGGGGCGGCTGCCGCCGGACAGCGCGGTGAATGTGATCCGCCGCCATGTGGGGTCGCTGCGACGCCTGTTGGAGCCCGGTCTGCCCAACCGTGCCGCCGGCCGGTGGCTGATACGGGACGCGGGCGGGTACCGGCTCGTGGTCGACGCCGGCTCCCTGGATCTGCTGCGGTTCCGTCGGCTGCGGGACGAGGCACGTCGGGTCGGCGCCGACGGCCACAGGGCGTCGGCACGGGTCGTGGAGCTTCTCACCGAGGCCCTCTCCCTGTGGCGGGGGCCGGTCGGGGCGGGGTTGCCCGCCGAGGTGCGGGAGCGTGCCGGGTTCGGGGCGGTCGACCGGGAACGACCGGCGGCCGTACGGGAGGCGGCCGACGCGGCGCTGCGCGCCGGCACCCCCGCGGCCGTCCTGCACCTGCTCCAGGAAGCCGCGGTCGCCGACCCGTTGGACGAACCCCTGCTGGCCCGGCTCGTGCTCACACTGGCCGCCACCGGACGCGAGGCCGAGGCGCTGAGCATCTACCGGGCCGCCCGCGCGAGGCTCTCCGACGAGTTGGGCATCGATCCGGGGCCGGAACTCCGCGACGCCCACGCGGCAGTCGTGCGCGGCGCCGGCCCGACCACGCCCACCGCCTCGGGAGCGGAGGCGGCGAACGGGCCCGCCGTCCCTCCGGCCCCGCGTCCCCCTACCACCGTTCCCGCCCAACTCCCCCACGATCTACCGACGTTCACCGGCCGTCGCGCCGAGCTGGAGCAGGTACTGGCCCTCCTCACCGGCCACAGCCACGTCCATCACAGCGGCGACCGCGGCGCCGGCGACACGGCGCCTCCCGCCGGCACCGTCGTGATCAGCGCCATCGGCGGTATGGCCGGGATCGGCAAGACCACGCTCGCCGTGCACTGGGCCCATCGGGTCGCGGACCGGTTCCCTGACGGGCAGCTCTACGTCAACCTCCGGGGGTTCGCGCCGTCGGGTGCGGTGATGGGGGCGGGAGAAGCCGTGCGCGTATTCCTCGACGCACTGGGCGTACCTCCGGAGCGGGTCCCGCACGGGGTCGACGCCCAGGCGGCGCTGTACCGCAGCCTGTTGGCGGGGCGGCGGTTCCTGGTGCTGCTGGACAACGCGCGGGACACCGAACAGGTGCGACCGTTGCTGCCGGGCACGCCCGGCTGTCTCACCATCGTGACGAGCCGCAACCAGCTGTCGGGCCTGGTGTCCGCGCACGGTGCCCACACGCTGCCCCTGCGTCCGCTGGACGCCGAACAGGCGCGGATGTTCCTCGAACGCCGACTGGGGGCCGGGCGGCTCACGGGCGAGGCACGGGCGGTGGCGGAGATCGCGGCGCTGTGCGGCGGGCTTCCGCTGGCGCTGGCCTGTGTCGCGGCGCGGGCCGCGGCACACCCGGGCTTTTCGTTGTCGGCGATCGCGGCGGAGCTGCGCGAGGCGCACGGCAGTCTGGACGCCTTCAGCCGGACGGACGCCTCCGCGAACGTCGGGGCGGTGTTCTCCTGGTCGCTGGGCGCCGTGTCGGCCGAGGCGGCGCGCCTCTTCCCGCTGCTCGCACTGCACCCCGGCCCGGACTTCTCCGTGTCCGCGACGGCAACGCTGGCCGAACTGCCCCTGCGCCGGGCGCGATCGCTCCTCGCCGAGCTGGCCGACGTCCACCTCGTGGGCGAGCCGGCCCTCGGCCGTTACGCCCTGCACGACCTGCTGCGCGCCCACGCGGCCGAACTCCTGGAGGAGCGGCTCCCGGACGCCGGGCGTGAGGCGGCCACCGAGCGGCTGTACGCGTACTACCTGCACACCGCGCACGCCACCGAACCGCTCCTCGCGCCGCACGCGGACCCGATGCCGCCGGGGCCGCTCCCGGCCGGCGTCCATGCCGAACCGCTCGTCGGTCACGAGCAGGCGCTCGCCTGGCTGGCCGCCGAGCATCCGGTGCTGCTCGCCGTCGTCGGGGCGGCCGCCCGGTCCGGCCGCGACCGGACGGCGTGTCTGCTGGCCTGGTCACTGGAGTCGTTCTTCGACCGGCGGGGGCACTGGCACGACTGGGCCACCGTCCAGCGGATCGCCCTCGACGCGGCCCTGCGGCTGTCCGATCCCGCGTGGGAGGCCAGGGGGCTGCGCGCACTGGCCCGGGCCGAGGGCCGACTCGGTCTGCACGCATCGGCCCACCCCCGCCTCGACCGTGCGCTGCGGCTCTTCGCCGGGCTGGGCGATGACATCGGGCGGGCCGACACCCATCGCAGCCTCGGCTGGACCCACGAGCAGGAGGGCGATCTGCCCGGCGCCCTGCACCACAACCGGCTGGCCATGGAGCTGTTCCGGCACAGCGGCCGTCGCGCCGCGTACGCCAGTGTCCTCAACTCCGTCGGCTGGTACCACGCGCTGCTCGACGAGCACCGGGAGGCCCTGAGCCACTGCCACGAGGCCCTGACCCTGCTCCAGGAACTCGGTGACCGCTA
This sequence comes from Streptomyces europaeiscabiei, assembly GCF_036346855.1. Classification (NCBI taxonomy): domain Bacteria; kingdom Bacillati; phylum Actinomycetota; class Actinomycetes; order Kitasatosporales; family Streptomycetaceae; genus Streptomyces; species Streptomyces europaeiscabiei. The sequence goes on along the minus strand of NZ_CP107841.1, from coordinate 8,117,734 downwards.
CGGCCAGGCCTCCACCTGGCACACCATCGCCTACGCCCACCACCACCTGGGCCACCACCCCAACGCCCTCGTCGGCTACGGTCACGCCCTCGCCCTCTACCGGGAGCTGGGCGTGCCCTATCTGGAGGCCTGCACCCTCGTCCACATCGGCGACACACATACCGCGATGGGCGACCACGACACCGCCCACGAGGTCCGGCAGCAGGCGCTCACCCTTCTCATCACCCTCGGCCACCCCGACGCCGACGAGGTCCGGGCCCAGATCGCCGCGAGCGAGCGATGCGGGTGACCGGCGCCCCGAGTGCCGCCGAGGTGCGGCGCGGGCCGCCGGGCCGAGCCGGGCAGGCCGCCGTCAACCCGTCCGCCTCTGCGGGGCGTTGATGCGGTTCGACGTACTGGGGCCCCTTCGGGTGCGCCGGGGCGAGGAGGAGCTCGACCTCGGTTTCCCCCAACAGCGGGCGCTGCTGGCGTTGTTGGTGGTGCGGGCCGGTCGGCCGGTGCCGTCGGGCGAGATCGTCGACGTGCTGTGGCCGGAGCGGGCACCGGCCAGCGCGCGGAACGTGGTGCGCCGTTACGCCGGTTCGCTGCGGCGGCTGCTCGAACCCGGGCTGCCGCCCCGGGCGCCGGGACGGCGGCTGCTGCGCAGCGCCGGGGGTTATGTGCTGGAGGCGGGCGAGGACGAGGTCGATCTGCTGCGGTTCCGCGCGCTCACGAAGCGGGGCAAGCGGGCGGCGGCCACCGGGCGGTCCGAGGTGGCGTCGCGGCACTTCTTGGACGCGCTGAGCGAGTGGCGCGGTCCGGTGGCGATGGGGATCCCCGCCGCCGTACGGGAGCACGCCGTGTTCTCCGCGGTGGAACGCGAGTTGGCCGGCACGGCCCGGATGGCCGCCGACGCGGCGCTCCTCTGCGGCACCACCGAGCAGGTGCTGCCCCGGCTGCGGCAGGCCCTCGAACTCGACCCCCTCGACGAGTCGCTGCACGCCGCGCTCGTCATGGCCCTGGCCGCGTCCGGCCTCCAGGCGGAGGCGCTGGCCGCGTACGAGCGCGTACGAGGGCTGCTGGCCGAGGAGTTGGGGGTGGCACCCGGCGCGGAACTGGCCGCGGCGCACACCAGGGTGCTCCGGCAGGAGTGGGGGCCGACCGGTCCGCACACGGCACCGGGTTCCGTGGCTGCCCGATCGGCAGGGCCGCCGGGGCCCTCTTCACACACACCACACCCCGGCCCACCGGTCTCCACGACTGCCCGTCCGGCCGGGGCACCGGAGCCCCCTTCGCGTACGCCGCAGCCCGGAGCGGCGTCCGCCGCCGCCCACCTCACCCGGCTGCCGCCCGATCCGCCGGTGTTCATGGGCAGGCGCTCCGAACTCGCCCGCCTGGCGGAGATCACGGACGTGGTCGCCGTCTCGGCCGGGCCGACACCGAGCACGCGCGCCGTGTCCCCGGACGCACCCGCCACCGTGCTGATCAGCGGAATGCCCGGCATCGGAAAGACGGCCCTCGCGGTGCACTGGGCCCACAGGGTCGCCGGACACTTCCCCGACGGTCGACTGCACGTCGGGCTGCGGGGGTTCGACCCCGTCCGAGTCCCCCTGGACCCGGCGGCGGCACTGCGCGGGATGCTCGCCGCGCTCGGCGTGCCGCCCACGCGCATGCCGGACTGCACGGACTCCCTCGCCGGGCTGTACCGGAGTCTGCTGGCCGGCCGACGGCTGTTGGTCGTGCTGGACGACGCGGCCGACACCGAACAGGTACGGCCGCTGCTGCCCGCATCACCCGGCTGTCTGACCCTGGTCACCAGTCGCAACGCGCTGTCCGGTCTGATCGCCTCGGGCACCCATCCGCTGCGTCTGGGCCTGCCGTCGGCGGCGGACGCGCGGGCGACGCTCGCCGCACACACCGGCCACGACCGGCCGGCCGCCGAGCCCGAGGCTGCCGACGAGATCGTCGCCCTGTGCGGCCGACTGCCACTGGCCCTGACCATCGTCGCCACCCGCGCCGCCGCCCGCCCGAACCTCCCCCTCACGGCCGTCGCGGCCGAACTCCGCCACTCCGGAGACAGCCTCGACGCCTTCACCGCCACCGGAGCAACACCCAACACCTCCACGGACCTCACCACCACCGGAGGGACACCCCATACCCCTACGGGCCTCACCACCACCGGAGGGACACCCCATACCCCTACGGGCCTCACCACCACCGGAGGGACACCTCATACCCCTACGGGCCTCACCACAACCAGGGGAACACCCCACACCCCCACCAGCCCCACCAGCCCCAGAGGAACACCCCACACCCAGACCACCCCCGACAACACCGGAGGAACGCCCACCCACCCCGCCGAGGCGCCCACCCACCCCGCCGAGGCGCCCACCACCCCTGCCGACCTCACCCCCACCACCGTGAGACCCGACCTCCGCGCCGCCTTCGCCCGCTCCTACCGTCGCCTGCCGTCGGAGAGCGCCCGGCTGTTCCGGCTACTGTCCCTGCACCTCGGCCCCGACCTGACCCCGGACACCGCCGCGGCCCTGTCCGGTCTCCCGGCCCGCCGGGCCCGGCTGCTGCTGGACGAGCTCGCCGACGCCCACCTCCTCACCGAGCACGCGCCCGGCCGCTACACCCAGCACCGCCTGCTGCGCGTCTTCGCCGCCGAGCCGGCCACGACGTACGACTCACCGGAGGACCGCCGCGCCGCCGGACGACGCCTGCTCGACCACGACTCGCACGCCGACACCCCGTAGCCGCCACCGTCACTTCACCGTCACTCTTTTTTCACATCTCCCTTCCTACGCTCCGAGTGCCGTGATGGACGGCGTGCTCGAACTGCCGTGGAGGAGACGACAGATGACCAGGTTGAACACCAGCACCGTCGGGGCAGCGGGGCTCCGCATCTCCGTCCTCGACGTGGGCCTCGACGTCGGCCTCGGCCTCGGCGGGACAGCCGCGGAGCTGCCCGGCGACGGGTGGCCCGCGGTGGATGCGTACCGGCTGACCGCGCGGATCGGCGGCGCGTACGTGCTCGTGGGGGTGCGCGGGACAGGCCTCGCGCCTGCCGAGCGGATACCGGATGTCTCCCTCCGGCCCGGGGACATCTGCTTCTACGACGCGAACCACCCGCCGTTACCGGACTTCCCCGAGCGTTCCCGGCTGAAGGTCTTCCTCGTCCCGCGCGAGGAGCTGGGGCTGGAGGACGACGACGTCCGGCGCATCCTCGCGACCCCGGTCGCCCGGTCCTCCCGGCTGGGGACGCTGGTGTCGCCGTTCCTGGCCGAGCTGGCCGACACGGCCGTCTCCGCCGAGCCCCTGGTCGGCGAGATGCTCGCCCGGAACGCCGTGAACCTGCTGGCCACCCTCGCCACGGAGCAGTTGGGGCGGACCGTGACGGACACACCGGGCACGTATGACACACCGGGCACGTCGGGCACACCGGGCAGCCGGTCCCCGCTGGTGGCGCGTGTCCTGCGGTTCGTCGACGAGCACCTGGCCGACGCTGACCTGTCACCCGAGGCGATCGCGAGGGCCCATCACATCTCGGTGCGCTACCTGCACAAGCTCTTCCAGGACGAGGGCACGACCGTGGGCCGCTGGATCCAGCGCCGCCGGCTGGAGGAGTGCCGACGCGACCTGGTGCTCGGTGTCCGCAACCGCCGCACCATCGCCTCGGTCGCCGGCCGCTGGGGCTTTCTGAGCGCGACCCACTTCAGCCGGGTGTTCCGGGCGGCGTACGGCATGTCACCGAGCGAATGGCGGGACACGGCGGGACGGGACACTGCGGGACGGGACACGGCGGGCGGACGGGGCGCGCGGCCTCGGGGCCGGTAGCGCGGGACCCGCCCGCACCGCCCGGCCACCCGCGCACACCGAGACCGGGGACGGCACGCGCGGCCATGGGCGTCCACGACTGTGCTGGCGGGTCCGATGTGGGGTGCCACGTCCTTGTCGTCGCCGACGGCCCCGACGACACCGGCGCGCACGGCGAGCGCCTCGGCCGCCGGGCGACGCGGGTCGCCGGTGTGGATCCTCGCGTTGCGGACGACAGGGTCGGCGGCGGCGTCGGTGGCCCCGGGAACAAGCCCTCCGAGCGGCATCGTGGACAACTTCGGAGATCCCCTCTTCGGAACCGGCATCGCTCTCGAAGCCAGGCGGAGCGAAGCCGTCTCCGTGTTCCGGCAGCGCACCGCACTCGTCCTCACAGCGCACTGGCACCGGCGTTCCCCGAGGCAGTGCGCTCTCGGACCGGTTTCGGTGCGCTGGTGGGCAATTCCCCACGGCCTTCCGGTTCTAGCGTGCTGGCCGAAGCGCTGAGCGCCGCAGAGCACGGCGTGTGTCGCGCACGGCACACCACGCATTTCGCGCGGCCCAACGCGCATCTCGCTCAACTCGACACACCGCGCATCTCACTCGACACACCACGCAATCTCGCCCAACACACCGCGTATCACGTGGCTGCACCACGTATCACGCGCCTCGCACCGCACCACGTCGCACCACCATCGGGAGATCCACATGTCCGACACCTTCGAGCCGACCCGGCCGGTCCTGGAACCGGCGGCCGCCGCGTTCGCGGAAGCCACCGCCAACCCGCCCTTCCTCTTCGAACTGCCGCCCGCGGAAGGGCGGAAGGCGGTCGACGAGGTGCAGTCCGGCGAGATCGAGAAGCCGGAGATCGACGAGGAGTGGGTCACCGTCTCGGGCGGTCCGACGGGCAGTGTCCGGGCGCGGATCGTACGGCCCGCCGGCGCCGAGGGCGTCCTGCCGGTGGTTCTCTACATCCACGGCGCGGGCTGGGTGTTCGGCAACGCGCACACCCACGACCGACTCGTGCGCGAACTGGCCGTCGGCGCGAACGCCGCCGTGGTCTTCCCCGAGTACGACCTCTCCCCCGAGGCCCGCTACCCGGTAGCCATCGAGCAGAACTACGCGGTCGCGAAGTGGATCGTCGAGCAGGGCGCCACCAAGGACCTGGACGGTGCCCGGCTGGCCGTCGCCGGTGACTCGGTCGGCGGCAACATGACCGCCGCACTGACCCTGATGGCCAAGCAGCGCGGTGACGTCCCGCTGGTCCAGCAGGTGCTGTTCTACCCGGTGACGGACGCGAGCTTCGACACCGGCTCCTACCGGCAGTTCGCCACCGGCTACTTCCTGCGCCGCGACGGCATGCAGTGGTTCTGGGACCAGTACACGACCGACGAGGCCGAGCGCGCCCAGATCACCGCGTCCCCGCTGCGGGCGAGCGTCGGGCAGCTCACGGGCCTGCCGCCGGCCCTGGTCATCACCGGCGAGGCCGACGTCCTGCGCGACGAGGGCGAGGCGTACGCCAACAAGCTGCGCGAGGCCGGCGTACCGGTCACCGCCGTGCGCTTCCAGGGCGTCATCCACGACTTCGTCATGCTCAACGCCCTGCGCGGGACGCATGCCGCCGAGGCCGCGATCACCCTCGCCGCGGGGACCCTGCGCACCGCCCTGCACGGCAGCTGAGCGACCCGGCTCCCGAAGGACCCACAGCCGCCGGGTCACCCGGCACCGAGAAGGAGAACTCACCATGTCCCCCACCCCCACCGCCCTGCTCGTGCACGGCGCCTTCGCCGACGCGTCCAGCTGGTCCGGTGTCATCGAGGAACTGCGGAGCCAGGACATCCCCGTCCGGGCGCTGCCGAACCCCCTGCGCGGCCTGGCCTCCGACGCCGCGTACGTCGCCTCGGCGGCGGCCCAGATCGACGGCCCGGTCGTCCTCGTCGGCCACTCCTACGGTGGCGCGGTCATCACCGTGGCGGGCGCCGCCGAGAACGTCGTCGGCCTGGTCTACGTGGCCGCGTACGTCCCCGAACAGGGCGAGAGCCTGGGCGAGTTGCAGGGCCGCTTCCCGCTGGCCCCGCTCGTCGCCAACCTCGACGAGTGGACGTACCCCGTCGAGGGCGCGGACCCCGGCGTGGAGGTCACGATCAAGCCGGACGCCTTCCCGGACATCTTCGCCGCCGACGTCCCGGCCGAGGTCACCAGGATCCTCGCCGTCTCCCAACGCCCCCTGGCCGCCGCGGTGTTCACCGAGGAGACCGCGACCGCCGCCTGGCAGACCAAGCGCTCCTGGGCCGTCGTCGCCGACGCCGACGAAGCCATCAACCCCGACGTCCAGCGCTTCGGCGCCAAGCGTGCCGGGGCCACCGTCGTCGAGATCGAGGGCGCCTCGCACGCCGTGGCGGTCTCCCGCCCCAAGGAGGTCGCGTCGGTGATCGTCGACGCGGTACGGGCGACAAGCTGACAGGAAGCGGGTACAGGGCCTCACTCGTCGCCACCGGGTGGGGCCACCCGGCCCGGGCCTCGTACTGTGACGCGTTCACGACGCCTGTCCGCTCTTCGCGCGCTCCGCGAGGACCGCCCCCACCACGACACCCTCGCGTACGGCCCGCGACATCCGGATCAGGGAGGGCTGGCCGGTGTCCAGGCTCTGCTCGTCGGCCGCGGGTCCCGGGTACCCAGCGGTGAATCCGACGAGGGCGTCGAGGGCGACACCGTCCAGGACCGCCGGATCCAGCCCTCCGGCACGGTCGCCCGTGCCGGACAGCGCGGCGACGGCCACCATGGCCGCGTCCCCGATGGCCTCGGCCTCGCCGGTGGTGGAACCGAGGGAGAGCGCCTGATGGTAGGCGCGCTCCCGGACGGCCTCGTCGAAGTGGACGGACACATCCTTCAGGCCGTCCCGGATGGCCGTCGTACGGCTGGTCAGGCGCAGCTCGACGTCGCCGAGGGAGCGCCAGGACAGCAGGACGTTGTGTCTGTTGCGGCCGTTGTTCCTGGAACCCACGAGTCGGAAGAGGGGCCCGAGCCGCAGGAAGGCGAGGAAGCTGTCGATGCGCGGCCCGAGCAGCGGCAGGACATGGCCGACCGAGGCGAGAACCGCGCCGACGGTGACCAGCATGGGGGCCAGCCGGGTACTCAGCGGATCCCAGTGCTGCCCGCCCCACCGGCCGACGACGGCGATCATCTTGACGACGCCGTACGCGCTGATGCACAGCCACCCGACGGCGAGGACGGCCAGGACCCGCCGCGTCCAGCCGCTGATCTGCAGTGTCCATCGCCAGCACTGGATCGTGGTGGTGAAGGCCGCCGCCATGTGGGCCACGAGATAGAGGACGATCATCTCGCGGAGGAACGGTGTGGCGGCGTAGTAGGTGTCGAAGTCCGCGCGTCGCTCGACGGGCGCGTCACCGGCGACGAAGAGCGCGGTCTGCACCACGATGACCACGGTGTAGACGAGCAGCCACCTGCGGGAGACCCGCCGCAGCCGGGCGGGGTCGTCGGCGCCGCGCCAGTGGACGATCAGGACGAAGGACGCGGCGGAGAAGGCGTTCATTGCCCCGTAGGTGACGCACGCGGCGGCGTTGGGCACGCCGACGGTGTGGTTGACGAAGCCGACGGTGGGCGGGGCGCCGAGGGCGAAGCAGAGGCCGGCGAGGAAGACCACGGCGCAGACCACGCGCTTCAGCGGATCACGCCGGCCGTGCCACAGGCCGGGCAGTTGGACCGCGAAGCCGGTCCACACGACGGCGGCCGCCATGAAGTAGACCAGTCCGTTCACATCAGACCCACGGGCCCGGTCCGGCAGACTTCGCGCCGATGACCGGCCGGGTACTCGACCTCGTCGTCTTCCGTTCGATCCCCGTCAACATCCTTCACACAATAGCCACATGGTCAACCCCGGCAGCGGCCGGACGGGCGACGACAGGTGAAGGGACCGCGACGGGGACCGGCCCGGAGCCAGTCCTGCGGTTCCGGCCCGGAACCGGCCCGAACCAGCGCTCCGGATCAGGCGCTCCGGGACCGGCGCTCCGGATCCGGCCGGTGTCAGCTCTCGTCGGCGGTCAGCGTCAGAGAGATGCTGTTGATGCAGTACCGCTGGTCGGTCGGGGTGGCGTACCCCTCGCCCTCGAAGACGTGCCCGAGGTGCGAGCCGCACCGGGAGCATCGCACCTCGGTGCGCACCATGCCGTGCGACCGGTCGGAGAGCAGCTCCACCGCGTCGCTGTCCTTCGGGTCGAAGAAGGAGGGCCATCCGCAGTGCGACTCGAACTTCGTCTCGGAGGTGAAGAGTTCGGCGCCGCATGCGCGACAGGAGTAGACGCCCTTGGTCTTGGTGTCGGTGTACTCACCGACGAACGCGGGCTCCGTACCGGCCTGTCGCAGCACGGCGTACTCGGCCGGTGTCAGCTCCGCACGCCACTGCTCGTCCGGCTTCTCGACGTCGTACGACATGAGCCTCAGCCCCTCAATCAGAAAGACGGTCCAGGATCTTCGGGCCCAGGTCCGTCACGTCACCCGCGCCCATGGTGAGAACGAGATCACCCGGCTTCGCCATTCCCGCGATGGCGTCGGGCACCTCCGCCTTGTCGTGCAGGGCCGTGACCTCCGCGCCCGCGCTCCGCGCCGCCTCGATGATCAGCTCGCTGGTCACGCCCGGGATCGGGTCCTCACGGGCCGGGTAGATGTCGAGGACGACCGACCCGTCCGCCAGCGCCAGGGACTGCCCCATCTCGGTGCCCAGCTCCTGGGTGCGGGAGAACAGGTGCGGCTGGAAGACCACCAGGATCCGCGCGTCCCCGGCCGCGGCCCGCATGGCCTCCAGGTCGGCGGTCATCTCGGTCGGGTGGTGCGCGTAGGAGTCGATCACCTGGACGCCTCCCGCCTCGCCCTTCAGCTGCAGTCGCCGCTTCACCCCGGTGTACGCGGCCAGCGCGGGCGCCAGCTCCGCCGCCGGCACCCCGAGCTCGACGCCCGCCGCCAGCGCGGCCACGGCGTTGTGCGCGTAGTGCCGACCGGGCACGGACACCGTGAAGACGAGCTCCTGCCCGTCCAGCACCACCGTGACCTCGCTCTTCAGCCCCTGCGCCACGACCGACAGCACCCGCACGTCGGCGTCCTCGCGCTCGCCGTACGTCACCACACGCACCCCGGACAGCCGGGAGGTCAGCTCCCGCGCGCCCTCGTGGTCGGCCGAGATCACCAGCTTGCCGCCGGGCACGATCCGGCCCGCGAACGTCTCGAAGGACTCGTAGATCTCGTCCATGGAGGCGTAGTTGGCGTGGTGGTCCAGCTCCACGTTGAGGACGATCGCCACCTCGGGCGCGTACTTGTGGAAGCTCCGGTCGCTCTCGTCCGCCTCGGCGACGAAGATCTCCCCGTCCCCGTGCGACGCGTTGGAGCCGGGTACGTCGAGGTCGCCGCCGATGGCGTACGACGGCTTGAGTCCCAGCTCCCCCAGCGACACCGCCAGCATGGACGTCGTGGTGGTCTTGCCGTGCGTCCCGGCCACCGCGATCGGCCGCAGCCCGTCCATCAGCCGGGCGAGCGCGTCGGACCGGTGGACGACGGGAATTCCCAGCTCGGCGGCGCGGGCCAGCTCCGGGTTGTCGGCCCGGATGGCCGACGACACGACCACGGACGTCGCGTCGTCCGCGAGGTGCCCGGCGGCATGCCCGATGTGCACGGTCGCCCCGAGCGCCCGCAACGCCTCCGCCGTCTCCGACTCCTTGGCATCGCTGCCGGCCACCTGGGCACCGCGCTGGGCGAGAATCTTCGCGATCCCCGACATCCCGGCCCCACCGATCCCGATGAAGTGCGGTCGCTCCATGGCGCTGGGAAGGCCGGGTGCCATGCGTGTTCTCCAAGTGACGTACGAAGCCGATGAACGCCCCCAGCCTATTGCCTGCGCTGGTGGTCCCCTAAAAACGCCGGCCCGGGGCCGCGCCCCAAAGGGGCACGGGGAACCGCGCGACCAGCCACGACGAACCGGCAGCCGAAGAGCACGACTCCGCCTACGGCGCCCCGGCCTAGACCCGACTGTGCGAGAACAGCTTCAGCACCGGCACCCCCACCTTGTGCCGGGCCCGGGACGCCCAGTCCCGATGAAAGAACTCCTCCACATAGTGCGGATCGGTCAGCACCAGCACCTCGTCCGCCCCGACCTCCTCCACCAGGGACTTCAGCGCGTCCAGCGGATGATCCTCGATCAGCCGCCCCTCCGCCGAACTCCCCGCCCCCCGCAACGCCTGCAACGACACCTCGAGAGCCTGCTCCCCGGCGTCGAGCGCCAGCTCCCCCTCCGGCGTCTCGCCCTCCCGCGTCGCCTCGTCCAGCTCACCGAGGGCGAGGTCGTCGATGGCCCGCAGCAACCGGTCGGCCTGATTGCCCCGCGGCTGGAGCAACACATGGAAGGAGGCCTGCTCGTCGCCGTGCAGGGTCGTGACGAACTCCACGTCCGCGGACGTCAGAGCCTTCTCGATCATCAATACGCTCGTGAACGACACCACAGGCGCCCTTCTCCTCGGAGGGCCCCACGGGCCCTCGATCCTCAGGGTTCTAGTGTGCCCGGCGAAAGCTAAACGGAACGGTATATTCCGTCCGCTTTCACGTACGACGGTCCCGCCTTCACGTACGACGGTAACGACCGAACAGGAACCCGGCCTCCTCCAGCAGCGACGCCAACGCGAACCGCTTGGGCACCGGTACCGAGGGGCCCCCGGCGATCCGCTGGGCGTCCCCCGCCGTGAGCATCGGCGACACGGTCAGACACAGCTCGTCCAGGACGTCGGCGGCGATCAGCTGGCCCAGGAGCCGGGGTCCGCCCTCGGTCAGCAGCCGGGTCAGCCCCAGGCCGGCGAGGGCCCGTACGGCTCGCGCGGGGTCCACGCCCATGCCGTCCCCGGCGACCACCACCCGGACACCGGCCTTCTCGGCGGTGGCGACCCGGTCGGGGGCCGCGGCGGCACCGGTCAGCAGGATGGTGGGGACCGACGGCGAGCTGAACAGCGGCAGCGAGAAGTCGAGATCCAGACTGGCGCTCACCACCGCGACCGCCGGGGCGGGCGTCTGTCCGGCCGCCCGACGCGCCTGCGCGAACGCCTCCCGCGCGCGTGCCGGGCGGTACCCCTCCTGTCGCACCGTTTCCGCGCCGACGATCACCGCGTCCGCGAGCCCCCGCAGCGTGCCGAAGATCCGCATGTCGGCGTCGCTGGAGATCGGCTGCGAACGTCCGCCGTGCTGGGCGGCGCCGTCGAGGGTGGACACCATGTTGGCCCGCAGCCACGGCTCCCGCCCACCGGGCGCAGGCTCGGGATAGGCGTACGCCACGGCCAGCTCACCGAGACTCCACTCCCGGTCGACGAAGTCCGACCCCCCGGCCGCACCCGACGTCCGGACCTCGGCCGCACCCGGCCTCCGGGCCCCGGCCGCACCCGACGTCCCGATCCCGATCCCGCCCGGCGTCCGGGCCCCCGCCGGACCCTCACCCCCACCCGGCGTTCGCACCTCGGTCACCTTCGCACCACCGGTCACTTCCGGCGTCCGGGCCGCTGTCTCTTCGGTCACAGGGAGCAGGCGTCGCATGTCGAGCAGTGTGGCACGACCCTTAGACTCGGTAACCGTGTCGTCGTCCTCAGCCACCGTGTCCGGAATCGGCCCGATACCCGAAGCGGCTCCCTCGTCCCTGTGCACCCGCGAGCCACACGTCCCCGCGGACCGGCTCGTCGCCGAGATGGTGCCGCCACCCCGCTTCGACTCGGTCCGCTTCGATTCGTACATCCCGGACCCGAACCAGCCCAGCCAGACCGAGGCCGTCCGCGTCCTGAGCGGCTTCGCGTCGGGCCTCGGCGGGGCGCACGCGACCGGCGCCGGCAGGCGCGGCTTCCTCGGCTTCGGCAGGGCGAAGGCCCCCAAGGTGCCCGCCGGCCCCCGTGGTGTCTACCTGGACGGCGGCTACGGCGTCGGCAAGACCCACCTCCTCGCCTCCCTCTGGCACGCCACCCCGGCCGAGCCCTCGCTCAAGGCCTTCGGCACCTTCGTGGAGCTGACGAACCTGGTCGGCGCCCTCGGTTTCCAGAAGACGGTCCAGACGCTTTCCGGACACCGCCTGCTGTGCATCGACGAGTTCGAACTGGACGACCCGGGCGACACCGTCCTCGTGTCGACCCTGCTCGGCAAGCTCGTCGACGCGGGCGTGGCCCTGGCCGCCACCTCGAACACCCTGCCGGGCAAGCTCGGTGAGGGCCGATTCGCGTCGGTCGACTTCCTGCGCGAGATCCAGGGTCTGTCGGCCCATTTCCGCTCCCTGCGCATCGATGGCGAGGACTACCGCCACCGCGGTCTGCCCGAGGCCCCGGCGCCGTACTCCGAGGAGGAGGTCACCAAGGCGGCGTACGCCACCGAGGGCGCCTCGCTCGACGACTTCCCGCATCTGCTGGACCACCTCGCGCGCGTCCACCCCAGCCGGTACGGCGCGCTCACGGACGACCTGAAGGCGGTCTGTCTGACGGACGTCCGGCCGATCCCGGACCAGTCCACGGCCCTGCGGCTCGTGGTGCTCGCCGACCGGCTGTACGACCGCGAGGTGCCCGTGCTCGCCTCGGGGCTGCCCTTCGACCGGCTGTTCAGCGAGGAGATGCTGAACGGCGGCTACCGCAAGAAGTACTTCCGGGCCATCTCCCGCCTCACCGCCCTCGCGCGCGACGCGAGGCGACTCGTGGAGCACTGACCCCACAGGCTCCGGCCGTGGGCGGGCTCAGGACAACTCCCCCAGGTCAAGGGGTGATTCCGGCCAACCCACCCTCGCCTTTCAGGCTCTCTTCAGCTCGCAACGTTAAGTTAACCCTGCAAACAACTTTGCAGGGTTAACGTGTTTCTTGACCAGTGGTTGACCATCGGTTGACCAAGTCGGGTAACTGCCGACGCGTGGGAGACACCGGGAACTGCCAGTGAGGAGGCTCATATTGCGAGGTACGACGACCCGGACCGCCCTTTCGGCCCTAGCCGCCGTCCTGCTCGCCCTCACGTTCTTCGCTCCCACGGCATCCTTCGCAGCCGCGCACACGCCCGGTCAGGTCAAGGCCAAGGCCGAGCCCGGAAACACCCTCACGGCGAAGCCGGTGCGTGACAAGGCCGTCACCCACCGCACGTGCGCACCCTCGCAGGACCCGACCGGTCCTCTCCGCACACGCGACCGGCATCGCACACACACGCACACCGTCACCGGGGCGCCCGCGCGTCCGTCGCCGGGGGAGAACCCGACGGCCGCGAGCGAACCCGAACGGCCCCCGACCCGGCACCACCGGGCGTCGAGATCCCTCACGGCCCACACCCCGGCCGTTCTGCAGGTCTTCCGCTGCTGAGCCGCGGAGCCTGTCTCCCCCCACACCTGTCGTGCAAGCCCGACGCGCCATCGAGGCGCGCCAGGAGGAGTCACCACATCATGCAGCCCCTCATCGACAACGCCCGGACGTTCGGACAGCGCCCTGAGGAGTTCGCCAGGCTGGCCGAAGGCCAGTCCCCCGAGGTCCTGTTCATCACCTGCTCGGACTCACGGGTCGTCCCGGCCCTGATCACGGGCGCCCGCCCCGGCGAGCTCTTCGAGCTGCGCACCGCCGGCAACATCGTCCCCCCGTACGCCTCTGACCGCCCCACCGGTGAGACGGCCACCATCGAGTACGCCGTGGAGGTTCTCGGCGTCACCGACATCGTGGTCTGCGGACACTCGCACTGCGGCGCCGTCGGCGCCCTGGTCCGCGGCGACGACCTGAACGCCGTACCGGCCGTACGCGACTGGCTGACCCACGCCACTCCGCGCCCCGAAGGGGCGGTCGAGGACCCGACCGTCGCCGACGGTGTGCAGAACCACGTCCTCAGCCAGCTCCTGCGGCTGCGCTCCTACCCCTGCGTGGAGAAGCGCCTCGCGGACGGCCGACTGCGGCTGCGCGGCTGGTACTACGAGGTCCACACCGGCTCCGTGCGCGAACACCGCGCGGACACCGACAAGTTCGAGACCCTGTGAGCGGCGGCCAGGTGTCCGAGACGACCGACAAGAACCCCAGGACCTCCATGCTCTCCAAGTCCCCCCTCATATCCAGGTTCCCCCACCTGCGACAGGACTTCGGCGCCTCGCTCGTCGTGTTCCTGGTCGCCCTCCCCCTGTGCGTGGGCGTCGCCGTCGCCTCCGGTGTACCGGCCGAACTCGGCCTGGTCACAGGCATCGTGGGCGGTCTCGTCGCCGGTCTGATGCCCGGCAGCAGCCTGCAGGTCTCCGGCCCGGCGGCCGGTCTGACCGTGCTGGTCTTCGAGGCGGTACGCCAGTTCGGGCTGCCCGCCCTCGGCGTGATCGTGCTCGCCGCCGGCCTGCTCCAGCTCGCCATGGGCGCGCTGAAGCTGGGCCGCTGGTTCCGCGCGATCTCCGTCTCCGTCGTCGAGGGCATGCTCGCCGGCATCGGCCTCGTGATCATCGCGGGCCAGCTGTACGCGGCGGCCGGCCTGAAGGCCCCCGCCTCCGGCATCGACAAGATCGCGGGCCTGCCCGGCGCCTTCGCCGACGCCATGGGCAGCACGGCCGCACTCGCCTCGCTGGCGATCGGCGCGGGCACCATCGCCGTGCTGGTGCTGTGGAAGCGTCTGCCGAAGAAGGCCCAGCTGGTCCCCGGCGCACTCGCCGCGGTCCTCCTGGCCACGCTCGCCACCCTGGCCTTCAGCCTCCCGGTGGCGAACGTCGAGGTGAAGGGCCTGCTGGACGCGATCCAGCCCCCCGGCCTGGACGCATTCGGCGCGCTGGCGGACGTGGCGATCCTCGGCACGATCCTCGCCTTCACGCTCATCGCCTCCGCCGAGAGCCTGTTCAGCGCGGCGGCCGTGGACCGTATGCACGACGGTCCGCGCACCGAGTACGACAAGGAACTGATGGCCCAGGGCGCCGGCAACACCGTGTGCGGGCTGCTGGGCGCGCTGCCGATGACCGCGGTGATCGTCCGCAGCTCGGCCAACCTCCAGGCCGGTGCGAGGACGAAGGCGTCCCGGGTCCTGCACGGCGTCTGGCTGCTGCTCTTCGCGGCCCTGCTGCCGGGCGCCCTGGCCCTGATCCCGCTCCCCGCCCTGGCCGGCATCCTCGTCCACGCGGGCTGGAAGCTGATCCCGTTCCGCGCGGTCGTCTCCCTCTGGCGCACCCACCGGGGCGAGGCGCTGATCCTGGTGGCCACGGCGGTGGCGATCGTCGCGGTGAACATGTTCGAGGGCGTACTGATCGGTCTGGCCCTCTCCGTGGCCAAGACCGCCTGGGAGGCCTCGCACATCAAGCTGGAGGTCATCGACAAGGGCGCCGGCCCCGTCCAGGCCTACCTCTCCGGCAACGCGACCTTCCTCCGCCTGCCGAAGATCCTCGACAACCTGGAGTCCCTCCCCCAGGACCGCCCGGTGGAACTGCACCTCACCGGCCTCCACCACCTCGACCACGCCTGCCGCACCGCGCTCGAGAACTGGGCGTCCCGCCACAGCACGACGGGCACGGAACCGGTGCGGATGACGGTCCCGGAACCGGAAAAGGTACGGTCGGGCACGCCCTGACCTGCGGCCTCCTCCCTGGGGCCCCTCCCTGGGGCCCCTCCCTGGGGCCCCTCCCTGGGGCCCCTCCCTGGGGCCCCTCCCTGGGGCCCCGTCCCCGGCACCAGCGCCCGAGCCGTCCCAGCTGCCTGCCCCCACTGCGGGCAATCGTGCCGCTGGGGCGGTGGGGGCACCTCCCGCTCGAGCGAAGCCGAGAGTGGGGGAGGGTGGGCGCAGCGGCACCCTGTCAGCGTCGGCAAGCGCCTCCCACTCCCGCCCAGCCCCGGCACCGAGTGCCCACCCGCCCCGCCCAGCCCCGGCTCCGGCTCCGGCTCCGCACTCTCCCCCACGGCAGTCGACCGAGCCCCCACCCCCGGCATATCGTGGTATTCGCACGAATACGGGACGACTCAAGGGGGTCGTCATGGTAGAAGAGCTGCTCATAGCCGCCGCAGCGGTCGGCTCAGCGGCCGTCGTGTACGTCGCGGCCGCGGCCCGGGTCGTCAAGCAGTACGAACGAGGCGTGGTCTTCCGCCTGGGCCGCCTGCGCGGCGGGCCCAGAACCCCCGGCTTCACCATGGTCGTCCCCTGCATCGACCACATCCGCAAGGTCAACATGCAGATCGTGACTATGCCCGTCCCGGCCCAGGAGGGCATCACCCGCGACAACGTCACCGTACGTGTCGACGCGGTGGTCTACTTCAAGGTCGTCGACGCGGCCAACGCGGTCATCCAGGTCGAGGACTACCGCTTCGCCGTCTCCCAGATGGCCCAGACCTCCCTGCGCTCGATCATCGGCAAGAGCGACCTCGACGACCTCCTCTCCAACCGCGAGAAGCTCAACCAGGGACTGGAGCTGATGATCGACAGCCCGGCCGTGGAGTGGGGCGTCACCATCGACCGCGTGGAGATCAAGGACGTCTCCCTCCCCGACACCATGAAACGCTCCATGGCCCGCCAGGCCGAGGCCGACCGCGAACGCCGGGCCCGCATCATCAACGCGGACGCGGAGCTGCAGGCATCCAAGAAGCTCGCGGAGGCCGCCCAGCAGATGTCCGAGCAGCCCGCCGCCCTCCAACTCCGCCTGCTGCAGACGGTGGTGGCGGTCGCCGCCGAGAAGAACTCCACCCTCGTGCTCCCCTTCCCGGTGGAGCTGCTCCGCTTCCTGGAACGAGCCCAGGCAGGCCCCCCACCGGACCCCCCTCCACGGCCCCACCCGTCTCCCCCGCCCCCACCGTTCCCGCCCCCTCCGACCGAGTGACACCGGGACGACTCCTCCGCCTCCCCCTCCTCGCGTGGTTCACGTGGCCGTGACCGCGTGATACACACAGGCGGGTCACATCCTGTCCGCCAACAGGAAGGTATTCCCGTGTCAGTGACCCGCCGTCAGGCCCTCGCCCGCTCCGGCGCCCTGGGCGCAGGTATCGCAGGCATCGCGTTCACCGGAGCCCTGTCCGAACTCTTCGCGGGCTCGGCCGCCGCGCAGAGCGATCTCGGCCACTCCGGCTACGGCCCCCTGATCCCCGACCCGAACGGCCTGCTCGACCTGCCGAAAGGTTTCCGCTACCGGGTCCTCTCCCGCGAGGGCGACCCCCTCCGCTCCGGCGAGGGCCAGGTCCCCAGCAACCACGACGGTATGTCCGCCTTCCCCGGCAGACACGGACGCGTCCACCTCGTCCGCAACCACGAGAACCGCCACAACGGCCGCATCCCGGTCCCCACGATCGAGGGCCTCACCTATGACCCGACGGGCAAGGGCGGCTGTACGTCGTTGACCCTCGACGCCCGCGGCAAGGTCCTCGCGGAACGCGTCGCCATCGCCGGCACCGCGGTCAACTGCGCGGGTGGACCCACCCCTTGGGGTACCTGGCTGACCTGCGAGGAGAACGAGGACAAGGCCGGCACCAACGGCTACACCAAGGACCACGGCTTCATCTTCGAGGTCGACGCGGCCGACCCGCGCCGATCGGGGGCCGTACCCCTCACCGCGATGGGCCGTTTCCAGCACGAGGCGATCGCCGTCGACCCGAAACGCGGAGTGGTCTACGAGACGGAGGACGCCTTCGAGCGCCCCTTCGGCCTCTTCTACCGCTTCCTCCCCAACAGGCCGAAGGGCGGCCTGGGTTCACTGCGCGCGGGCGGCCGGCTCCAGGCGATGCGGGTCCCCGGCGTACCCGACCTCTCTCCCATCCAGGACCCCGGAGCCCACTTCGAGGGGATCGAATGGGTCGACGTCCCCGACCCCCTGGCCGCCCAAACCGCCATCCGCCACCAGGACTTCGGCCCCAAGGGCATCACCCACGCGCAGAAGCTGGAAGGCTGCTACTGGGGCGGCCGCAGCGTCTACTTCGTCTCCTCCTTCGCCCGCAGCGCGGACGGCTCGGCCGCCGACCACTACGGCCAGATCTGGCGCTACGACCCCGACCACCGCACCCTCACCCTGGTGATCGCCTTCGGCCCCGACACCGACCTCCAACTCCCCGGCGAGTCCCCCGACAACATCTGCCTGGCCCCCTCCGGCGGCCTCATGGTCTGCGAGGACGGCAACGGCACCCAACACGTCTACGGCGTCACGCGGCGCGGCGACGTCTACGCCATGGCCCGCAACGCCCAGAACATCGGCACCCCCACCGATCCCGAGTGGGGCGAGTTCGCAGGCGTCACCTTCTCCCCCGACGGCGACACGATGTACGTGAACTGCTACACCCCGGGCACGACCTTCGCGGTGACGGGGCCGTGGCGACGTACGTGACCTGAGCCGAGCGGAAAGAGGGGAACACGCATGTACGGCACGTCGCCGTACATGCGTGTTCGATGGACAGTACGCGTAACCGTTCGCGACTCTGGGTGAGTTGATCGTGGGGAGATCCGACCCACCCGGAGGTGGCCGAGCATGAGCGTCGGCTGGGAACCCGGCCCGTCCGACACTCTGAAGACGTTCGGGGCGTACGTGCAGGCGCTGCGGGAGCATCACGGACACACGAGGGAGCCGTTCGCGCCGCTGGTGCGGTTCAGCGTGCACACGGTCGCCTCGATCGAGCTGGGGAGGCGGACGGCGGACGAGGTGTTCGTGGAGCGGACGGATCGGGTGTTGGGGGACACGGGGGCGCTGCTGAGAGCGGCGAAGCATCTGTCGCGGCAGCCGGGGTTGGCTCGTGGTTCCGGAATTGGGCGCGGCTGGAGGGTCAGGCGGTCAGTCTGAGCACGTCGAGTGCCGGCCGGTGCCGGGGTTGCTGCAGTCGGAGCCGTATGTGCGGGCCGTGTTCGGGGAGAGCATTCCGCCACTGGCCGACGAGCAACTCGAAGCCCAGGTGACACTCGCATGGATCGGCAGCGGCTGCTCCGCGAGCGCCCCAACACCTCGTTCTGCTTCACGATCGAGGAGGCCGTCATCCGGCGGGAGTTGGGCGGGCAGAAGGTAACGCGCGCGATGCCGGACCACCTGCTGGAGCAGATGCGGCTCCGGAATGTCGGGGTTCAGATCACGCTCTGAGCAGCAAGCACCACGCGTGTTTCGACGGCCCTGTGCAACTCGTCGAGCTGTCGGACGGACGTCGGCTCGCCCACTCCGAGGGGCAGCAGAGCGGGCGGCTGATCTCCGACGGGAAAGAGGCCCGTTTGCTCAACCAGCGGAATGCGACACTGCGCTCGCAGGCCCTCGGCCCAGCCGACTCGGAGAGCCTGTCGGTGCGAATGCGAGGAGCGAAATGAGCAGGTCCGAACTCGCCTGCTTCAAGAGCAGCTACAGCGGCACGCAGGGCGACAGCTGCGTCGAGATCGCGCTCGCCTGGCGAAAGTCGACGTAGAGCAGCGCCCAGGGCGACGACTGCGTAGAAGTCGCCACCCTCCCCTCCACCATCCACGTCCGCGACTCCAAGCACCCCGCCGGCCCGGAGCTGTCCCTCTCCCCCGCCGCCTGGACCCCCTTCATCACCCAGGCGGGTGACTTCGTGCCGGACTCCCTGTGATCCGGCAGCTAAACCGACTACCCGCTGACCCCACCGCCGTACTTTCGTGCGGTGATCAGTCCTGTACGAAGAATCTCCGCGCTCTGCGCACTCGGCGCCGCTCTCGCCGCCTGTGGCACCCCGCATGCCTCGACGCGCATCGTGAACGCCACCGCCAGCCCCTCGGCATTGTCGTCGTCCCGACCGCCCACGCTCGCGCCGGGACCGGCCGGGCTGACCCCGGTGTTCGAGCACGGCCTGCGGACCCGCGCCGACAAGACCGTGGCGCTCACCTTCGACGCGGACATGGCCGCGGATCAGGGGGAGCGGGCCGCCGCAGGCGAACGGTTCGACAATCCGGAGCTGATCGCCGCCCTGCGGCAGCTGAAGGTTCCGGCCACGGTGTTCATGACGGGGCGGTGGGTCGAGGAGTACCCGATCCAGGCGCGGTCCATCGGGCGGGACCCTCTGTTCGAGGTGGCGAACCACTCGTACAGCCATCACGCCTTCACCGAGAACTGCCACGGCCTGCCGACCATGGCGCCAGGGCGCATGCGGGCGGATCTGGAGCGGGCCTATCGGGTGTTCCGAGCCGCGGGAGTGACGGATCCGATGCCGTATTTCCGGTTCCCCGGCGGCTGCTACGACAGCCGCGCGCTGCGGCAGCTCAGCGCGTCCGGCGTGACGGCCGTGCAGTGGGACGTGGTGAGCGGGGACGCGTTCGCGACGGACCCGGACGAGGTGGTGCGGGAGGTGCTGGAGGGGGTGCGGCCGGGGTCCGTCGTGGTCATGCACTGCACCCGGAGTGCCGCGCCGGTCACAGAGCGGGCCGTACGGAAGATCGTGCCGGCGCTTCGGGAGCGCGGCTTCCGGTTCGTGAAGGTGTCGGAGCTGGTCGGGACGACGGCGACGACGGCAGCGGCGGCGACAGCGACCGCGGCGATGGCGGACGCGGCGCCCTGAGCCGGCCCCGCGCGGTCGCTCTACGCTGGAGACATGAGCGACCGCTACGGCACCGAACCGACGACCGCGGAACCGGCCGGGGCCCGGCCTCAGGCCCGCGCCACAGCCCGCCCTTCGCCGAGTGCGTCCTGTGCCAGAAGCCCACCGAGTACCCGGAGTCCCACAAGGGGATCACCCTGTGCCCGGTGTGCGAGTGGCGGGAGGCCGAGCGGACCGCCTGTTCAGGCTGAGCGGCGGGTCGTCAGGGCGCAGGCCACGGCGGTGGCGGCGGCCGTGAGGAGCCCGGCCGCGAGCAGTGGCAGGACGGGGACCGGGATCGTCGCGCGCTGCGAGCCGTCGACCAGGGCGGTGACCGCCGCCCGGGCCGGGGACCCGGCCACCACCAGGGCCAGCAGCGCGCCGAGCAGGAGGGCGGGGACGGCCCGGCCCGGCGAGCGCAGCAGCGGCCAGTTGGTGAGCGCGCCGACGGCCGTGCCGAGGAGGGCGCAGACGAGGGCGGCCAGGAGGCCCGCGCCGCCCGCCGGGAGCACCTCGACACGGGTCTGGTGGTCCGTGCTCGTGGGGGCGCTGATGATCGTGACGAGGACCGTGGCCGCCGTCCCGAGCAGCGCCGCCGCCGCGAACGCGACCAGGACACAGGCCAGGTGCGCCCGGCCCGGTCCGGTCGCCGCTCCCGTACAACTGCGGGCGGCGGGCGGCTCGTTGGTGACACAGATCCGCATCAGCCAGGCGGACACGGGCAGCAGCGCGGCGGCCGTGTAGCCGAGCGAGTCGAGCACCGGCTGCCCGCGCTGCACTCCGATGGCGAGGAACGCCGCGTACAGGATGACGGGCGGCAGCCAGCGCTGGGAGCGGACGAGAAGGGCCGCCTGGTAGCGGAGGAGGGCGTTCATCAGGAGTTCTCCACTTCCAGTTCCCTTTCCGACTCCGGTTCCTTCGCCGGTTCTGGTTCCATCTCCGGTTCCGGTTCGCGCAGCGCCGCGGGTGCCGGAATCACGCTCACCACGTGCCAGGGCGGTCGGGCGCCCAGCATCGCCCTGAGCAGTTCGTCGGATTCCGCCTGCGGAACGGTGAACCGGTGTGCGCCGGAGGTCATTTCCTCCACGGCATCCACCAACTTCCTCATGCGGTCGGGAACTTGAGCACCCGGCCCCGGACCACGCCCCTCGACGACGACGGAGGCCGGGAAGTCCGAGGAGTCACCCTCCCCCGAACTCCCCCTCCCCGCAAGGAGTTCGAGCGCTCCCCCGACCACCGTGTACGTCGCGTCCGGCATCCCCGCCAGCCGCCGCGGGTCATGGTCGACGAACACCACGGCGGCCCCGGCGGCGGTCCGCTCGACCACCACGCGCTCCAACTCGTCGCGGGCGTCGGCGTCCAGGCCGGTCCACGCCTCGTCGAGGACGATCAACTCCGGTTCGGCGAGCAGTGCCTGGGCCACGGCGACCTTCTGGCTGCTGCCCTTGGAGAGCTCCGCCATCGGCGTACGGGCGTACTCGGCGGCCCCGAAGCGCTCCAGCCACTCGGCGGCGGCGCGGGCGGCGGCCGGGCGGTCCAGGCCGTGGACGGCGCCGAGATGGGTGAGGTATTCGGCGGCGGTGAACGGCAGCGCGGCGGGGAAGCGTTCGGGGACGTACGCCGTGCGCGGGCGCCCCGTCACCCGGCCCTCCGTGGGGGCGTCGAGCCCGGCGAGGACGCGCAGAAGCGTCGACTTGCCGGTGCCGTTCGCGCCCTCGACCCGGATCAGCGCGCCGGGGGCGATCTCCAGGTCGACGCCGCGCAGCACCCACGCGCCACGGAAGCCGTAACGGCGGCCGACTCCCTCCAGCCTCAGCAGTAACTCACGTTCCATGCCCCCATCCTCGTACAAGCGGGCGAGTACGGGTCCGGGGAGGTCACCTTCCGCCTGGCAGACTGGGCGGGTGACCACGAGCGACCCGACCCCCGCCCAGGCCCCCGTCCCCACTCCGGCCCCCATGCCCGCCCAGGACAGCCCCTTCCGGGACGAGCGGACCTCGCGTGACGAGGCGCCGCAGTTCGTGCTGCCCCTGGTCGCGCGCATCGAGCGGGGCGCTCCCCCGGCGCGTACGGACGCGCTGGAGACGGCGGCGCGGGCGGTGCTGGTGATGCTGAGCGACGCGCGGTCGCTGGGCGACGGGGAATGGGCCGAGGCGATGCGGAGCTGGCAGGACGCCCGGATCCGCAAGGTGGTCCGGCGGGCACGCGGCGCGGAGTGGCGGCGGGCCGAGGCGCTGCCGGGGATCACCGTGGCGGGCAAGTCGGCCGAGGTACGCGTCTTCCCGCCGGTCCCCCTCGACGGCTGGCCCAAGGACCTGGCCCGCCTCCAGGTCTCCGGCACGGATCTCGACGACCCGGAACCGCCGTCCGGTCCCGACCCCGCCGCCCCGGTGCTCTGGATGAACCCCGAGGTCGACATGTCGGCGGGCAAGGCGATGGTCCAGGCCGGTCACGGCGCGCAGCTCGCGTGGTGGGACCTCGACGACCCGGCCCGCGCCGTCTGGCGGGACGCGGGCTTCCCGCTCGCCGTCCGCACCGCCGCCCCCGCCCACTGGCAGGCCCTCACCAGCGCCGGCCTCCCCCTCGTGCGTGACGCGGGCTTCACGGAGGTCGCCCCGGGCTCCAGCACGGTGGTCGCGGACCATCGGGCGCTGCGCGGCTGACCCCCGCCGAACGGTTCCCGCCCGGGCCGCGTTGAATCGTGTCCGCCTGAACGTCCGTCCGAACCGGATGTACTCAGCCGGTTCAAAGCTCGTTGAACAACTCCGCCGCCCCGCACGTATCTTCCGGCACTGGCCAAGTAACTGCCCCAACGACCAGTTGGCATCATCCGGGAGGATCACTTTGCGGCGTCTCAACGGCTCGCTCATCGCCAGCCTTGCCCTCGTCGTCACCGTCGGCGCACTGGCGTTCCCCGTATGGTCCTACGCCGACCGCTCGGGCACCGCCCAGGCCAATATGGCCGCCGGCTCGGTGAACACCCAGTGGGGGCCGCTGACGGCCTCCGACCGGGATCTGATCATGCGCGTGCGGCTGGCGGGGCTCTGGGAGCTGCCCGCCGCCGAGAAGGCAATGGCGCGGTCGAAGAGCCCTCAGGTGAAGGAGGCGGCCGACCACCTCATCGTGGGCCACAAGGACCTCGACGAGCGGGTGCGGGCCGTGGCCTCCCAGCTGGGCATGGAGCTGCCGAACGTCCCGAACGAGCAGCAGCAGGGATTCCTCCAGCAGATGGACAACGCGACGGACGACCAGTTCGACCGTGTGTGGGCCAACCTGCTGCGCTCCGCCCACGGCAAGATCTTCCCGGCCATCGGGACGATCCGGAACCAGACCGAGAACACCCTGGTGCGCCAGCTGGCCTCGGACACCAACCAGACCGTGCTCGACCACATCACGATGCTGGAGAAGACCGGACAGGTCGACTTCGACGCGATCGCCAACGGCACGATCTGACGCGGCCCCGGCTCCGCCTGCGAGCGGCGGGCCGGACCCGACACACCGCGGTCATCTCCGCACCCCCAAGCAACAGTCAGTCCCCAACGATCAGTTGGTTTCCTCCGGGAGGCTCATTTGCGACGCTCCAAGGGCTCTGTCCTCGTCGCCCTGGCGATCGCCGGCACGCTCACCGCGGTCGCCTACCCCATCTTCTACTCGTACCCCAACCGCAACGCCACGGCCGCGGCCGCGCTCACCGGTGACACGGTGACCACGCAGTGGGGGCCGCTCACCCCCGGCGACCGCGACCTGCTCATCCGTGTGCGGCTGGCGGGTCTGTGGGAGCTGCCTGCCGGGCAGCAGGCTCTGGAGCGCAGCGGCAGCAAGTCCGTCAGAGAGGCCGCCGACCACCTGATCGTGGGCCACGCCGACCTCGACAAGCGGTCCCGGGTCATCGCGGCGAAGCTGGGCGTCGAGCTGCCGAACCAGCCGACGGCGGAGCAGCAGGGCTTCCTGGACCAGATGACCGCCGCGAAGACCGAGGCCGAGTACAACAAGGTCTGGGCGAACCTGCTGCGGACCGCTCACGGCAAGATCTTCCCGGCGATCGCCTCGGTGCGGAACTCCACCCGCAACACGCTGATCCGCCAGTTGGCCTCCGACGCCAACCAGACCGTGTTGGACCACATCACGATCCTGGAGGGCACCGGGGAGGTCGACTTCGCGACCATCGCCAACAACTCGGTCAGCGGTACCGCCAGCCCGTCCGGCCCGCCGCCGCCCGCCCCCGGTCAGGTGCCGCCCGCCGCGCCCCCCGCGGTGCCGTCCACCAACCCGGACCTGAAGTCGACCCCGTCGCCGTTCCCGTCCAACCAGGTCCCCACCGGCCGTCCGGACCCGGAGGAGATCAACAAGGATCAGGGCGAGCCGGCGGTCCAGTAGAAAGCTCAAATGTTGCTCTGAAGGTCCCCTCCACGGGGTTCGGACCCGTATCCCGGGGCCATGACTCCGTCACGCCGGAACACGGGTCCGCGCAGGGAGACGTGGCACGACGAGACGCAGTCGCTGGTGCAGCCGTGGCCGACGTGACCGAGGAGGGGACGATGGAGCAGATCGCACAGTTGGGGACGGGGATCGGCTGGCGGCCGGAGATCGCCGACGCCGTCGAGCGCATGGCCGGGTCGGCGGGTGGTGTCGACTGGGTCGAGGTCGTCGCCGAGAACGTCTGTCCCGGCCACATCGCCGAGTCGCTGCTGCGGCTGCGCGAGCGTGGCGTCACGGTGGTGCCGCACGGTGTCTCCCTCGGCCTCGGCGGCGCCGACCGCCCCGACGAGCAGCGCCTGCGCTCCCTCGCCGAGCGCGCGGAGGCCCTGGGCGCCCCCCTCGTCACGGAGCACATCGCGTTCGTCCGGGCGGGGGGCGCCCTCACCGCGTCGCCGCAGCTGGAGGCCGGGCACCTGCTGCCGGTGCCGCGCACCCGGGACGCCCTGGACGTGCTGTGCGAGAACGTCCGCATCGCCCAGGAGGCGCTGCCCGTGCCGCTCGCGCTGGAGAACATCGCCGCGCTCATCAACTGGCCGGGCGAGGACATGACCGAGGGGCAGTTCCTCTACGACCTCGTCGACCGCACCGGCGTCCGGCTCCTCGTCGACGTGGCGAACCTGCACACCAACCACGTCAACCGGGGTGAGGACCCCGCGAAGGCACTCGACGAGCTGCCGGTCGAGGCCATCGCGTACGTCCATGTCGCGGGCGGCTTCGAGCGGGACGGCGTCTGGCACGACAGCCACGCCCACCCCGTCCCCCAGCAGGTCCTCGACGTCCTCGCCGACCTCACCTCCCGTGTGACCCCGCCGGGCGTCCTCCTGGAGCGCGACGACAACTTCCCCGAGCCGGGCGAGCTGGAGCGGGAGCTGACGGCGATCCGGGGGGTGCTGGAGAAGGCCGAGGTGCACAGCCCCGGGAAGAAGGCCCGCTCCGCCGGGCCGACGCCCGTCGGAGCCGTCGAGCCCGCCGCCCGCCAGCGGCTCGGGCTCGGGCAGGCCGCGCTGCTGTCCGCGCTGGTCGCGGGGACCCCGGTGCCCGAGGGGTTCGACCGGGTGCGGCTGGGCGTCCAGGCGCGTGCCCTCGCGGCGAAGCGGGCGGACGTCGTGGCGAAGGTGGCGCCGGAGCTCCCGGAGATCCTCGGCTCGTCGTACCGGCCGGCCTTCGTCGCGTACGCGCAGGGCCACCCGATGACCGA
Source organism: Streptomyces europaeiscabiei (assembly GCF_036346855.1). Taxonomy (NCBI): domain Bacteria; kingdom Bacillati; phylum Actinomycetota; class Actinomycetes; order Kitasatosporales; family Streptomycetaceae; genus Streptomyces; species Streptomyces europaeiscabiei. Next base: position 8,091,787 of record NZ_CP107841.1, on the reverse strand, counting down.
CGGCTACCGGCGTGACGCCCTCTCCTTCGCCGAGCACGTGCTCCTCACGGGCCGTCCCGACGACGGGGACGTCCTGCGCGAGCTGCGCCGGTGGTGGCTGGAGCGCTCGGGTCCCGCCCCGCTCTCCGGGCGCCCGACGGCCCGGCTGGCCCGCGCCACCCGCAGGGTGCTGCTGCGCCGCTGAGTCGGGGTGTTCGCCCCCGGATGTGCTGCGACTAACAAACCCGTGCCCCACACACGGGTTTGCCGTCATTAAGGCACGTTTTGATGTGATTCACCCACCGCTCCGCGTACCCCATCCGACGCGCTTTGTCCCCTCCTCAACCGTTCCTCCGCATACGGCAGTTGGCGTAGACCGGGCAGTAACATACCGGTCCGTAGGCCGATCAGCACCCGTTGCGCATTAGCGTGCGGTGCCGCGAGGGAGGCACCATGCGAACCACGAACGGCAGAGGGGGACCCTTCAGTGGCACAGGACTCATCGTCGCCGGACTGACGGCGACGCTCATCGCGCTGATCTTCCCGATCTGGTCGTACGCGGACCGCTCGGGCACCGGCGTCAGCGTGCTCAACGCATCCACCGTGACGACGCAGTACGGTCCGCTGTCCGCCCTGGACCGGGAGTTCGTCACCAAGGTCAGGCTGGCGGGGCTGTGGGAGCTGCCCGCCGGGCAGCAGGCCGAGACGAAGGGCACCACCGCGGCCGTGCGGACCGCCGGTGCGCATCTCATCGAGGGGCACACCTACCTCGACGCCCGCGTCCGCAACGTCGCCGCGCGCCTCGCTCTGCCCCTGCCCAATCAGCCGAACGACCAGCAGAAGGCGTGGCTGGACACCCTGACCGCGGCGCAGGGCGAGAGTTACGACCGCGAGTTCGCCAACATCCTGCGCCTGGCGCACGGCAAGGTCTTCTCCGTCGTCGCCCAGGTCCGCGCCACCACCCGCAACTCGCTGGTCCGCGACCTCGCCGACGACGCCAACACCACCGTCCTCGACCACATCAAGGTCCTGGAGGCCACCGGGCTCGTCGACTACGACGCGATCGCCCGTGACACCGTCTCCGCGAGCGCCCCGCCGCTCACCAACTCCCCGGCCCCGCCCGGTCCGTTGGCCGACCCCGGCTCCCCGGTCCCGGTGACCCCGTCCCCCTCACCGACCACCCCGCGCCCCGCGACGTCCGCACCGCGCTTCACCCTGCCGCCGGCCGCCAACGGTCCGGCGGACGACGGCTAGACCGTTTCTGACGGCTCTTGAAGCCGTTCGTGAGCGGTCACGGACGAGTCCGGTGAGGCAGCCGGCGCCTCACGAGTCACCTCGCGCGCGCCGATCGGCCGGATGGATCTCCGACCAAGAGCCATCAGAAGCGCCCTGGGGGACGACCGGGAGACGGTCCGGAGACTGCCGGGAGCCGCCCGGCCCGCCTCCCGGTGAGGCATCGCCCGGAACGTCGCTCAGTAGTGCCCCGCCACCACGATGTACAGGCACGCGACGACCACGGCCGCACAGACGACGGCCGCGGCGATCAGCGCACACCCGAGCGCCCCTGCCGTGCCGCCGATCGCCACCCAGCCGAACCGGGTCGCCCGATCGGCCCGCCGGACCGCGTCGTGGTAATCGGCGTCGTCGTCCCAGCCGCGATCCGACATGATCACCCCCTGGCCCGACCCTACAAGCCGGCCGTCCCCCGCTCGCGGGACCTGGCAATTGCGGGCCGCAACGGCGATCAAACGGAAGAGACCGGGAACCTTCCCTCCGGATTACGGACATCGCACACCGCCGGACCGGGCGGGCGCATAGAAACACGCCATGCTCTGGGTGCTCTTCCTCCTCCTGGCCTGGGCCGCCGCCGGCGTGTCCTGTGCCCGACTGTGCCTGACCTCGTTGCGTGCGGCGGCCGCCGTCACCGACGTCCGCGCGGACCACGTCCACCACTGCCACCGGCTCACGCTGTACGAGGCGGCGTTCCTGTCCGGCGGGCCGGCGCGCGTCGCCGACCTCACCCTCGTCTCCATGGCCCGCCGACGCCGGCTCCTCCTCGCCCACACCGGCTGGGCGACCGTCGTGGACCCGGACGGGCGGGACGAGATGGAGCGCTCCGTCATAGGCGCGATAGGCCCCGGCGGACAGTCCCGGATAGCGCCCGTACGGCGGACCGTCGCGGCCGCGGAGTCCGTACGGCGCCTCTCCGACCGGCTCGTCGCGGCGGGGCTGGCCGTACCGGACGCCGCACGAACACGGGTGGACGACGCGGTCACGCAGGTACGGGGCGCGGCGCTGGGCGTGTGCGGACTGGGGGCGCTGGCGTTGATGCTGCCCTCGCAGGGGTTCGCGGAGCAGCGCGTGCTGGTCGCGTTGTGGTTCGCGTTGCCTTTGGTGCTGACCTTGAGCTGTCTGGTCATCGCCCGGATCGAGGGGCCGCCGGGTGCGCGGTGGGCATCGCCGGAAGGGGTGAGGGTGTTGAGAGGGGTGGCGGGGCGGGGCGGGGGTGACTTCGCGGACCTGGTCTCCGTGGCTGTCTGGGGGGTGGGGGCGGTGGAGTCTCCTGAGATGCGGGCGGCGTTCGAGCAGCGGTAGCGCCACGGGCGGGCCTTGTGAATTGCGGACCGCGGACTGTCCATGGCCGATCGCACGGCTCCCCGCGCCCCCGAAAGCAGCGGCGACACCGTCGAACGGTGCTTTACATTCACCCTCTTTCGCACCAAACATCCCTTTGTCGCTGTCGTGCTTCGGAGGGACTCTCCATGCGAGCTGCCGTTCTCTACGGGACCGTCGGGGCGGTGTTGCTGAGTGCTCTCGGCGCCGTGCCGGCCAAGAGTGACATGGGTTGGACGGAGGAGCAGCAGGTAGCCGTCGCGGCGGAGCGGGCCGCCGCCGAAGGCATCCGGTTCGGGAAGTGCCCGGTGGTGGAGGGGCTGCCGGACGGGGTGCGGTGCGGGACGGTCAAGGTGCCGCTCGACTACGCGCGGCCCGACGGCAGTCAGATCTCACTGACCGTCAGCCGGGTCGGGGCCAAGGGGGAGAACGCCAGAGGACAGAAGGTCCCCTGGCAAGGGGCGCTCGTGTTCAATCCGGGCGGCCCCGGAGCCTCCGGGATGTTCTTCCCGCTCGTCGGCCACCTCCCTGGCTGGAAGCGGGTCGCCGCCGCCTACGACCTCATCGGGTACGCCCCGCGTGGGGTCGGCCGGTCGGCGCCGCTGTCCTGCCAGGACCCGAAACGGCTGCACCGGGGGCCCTCACCGGCACCGACGCACCCTTCGGAGGCGTACAAGAAGGAGCGGATCGCGCGGGCCAGGACGATCGCGCGGGGGTGTGCGCAGCGCAACGGGAGCGCCCTGCGGCACTACCACTCCCGCAACAACGCCCGTGACCTCGACGTACTGCGTGCCGCGCTCGGCGAGCCGCGGCTGACGTTCATGGGGTCGTCGTACGGGACGTACTTCGGAGCCCTGTACGCGTCGCTGTTCCCCTCGCACGTACGCCGGATGGTCTTCGACTCGGCGGTGAACCCGGACCCCGAACAGATCTGGTACCGCAACAACCTCGACCAGTCGGCCGCGTTCGAAGGACGCTGGGCGGACTTCCGGGCCTGGGCCGCCAGGCACCACAAGGTGTACGGGCTGGGTGACACCCCTCAGAAGGTGCTGCGCAGTTACGAGCGGGCGGCCGCGCGGCTGGCCACCCGACCCGCCGGGGGCAAGGTGGGGCCGGGACAGCTGCAGGGCGCGTTCCTGCAGGCCGCCTACTACGACGACCACTGGCCGCAGCGTGCCCTGGCGCTCTCCGCGTATCTGAAGGGCGACCCGAAGCCGCTGGTCCGGATCGCCGGTCCGTACCCGGAGGCGTCCGTCGAGCAGGAGAACGCGAGCGCCGTCTACACGGCCGTCGAGTGCAACGACGGGCCGTGGCCGACACAGTGGCGGGTCTGGGACCGCGACAACACGCGGCTCGCGCGGACCGCGCCCTTCGAGACGTGGGACAACGTGTGGACGAACCTGCCGTGCGCGTACTGGAGCGGGCCCCGTCAGGAGCCGCTCGACGTGCGGACCGGGCCCGGCGAGCTGCCGCCCACACTGATTCTCGCGGCCGAGCGGGATGCGGCCGCGCCGTACGAAGGGGCGATCGAACTGCACCGGCGGCTGTGGGGGTCGGTGCTGGTGACCGAGCGGGATGCCGGTAACCACGGGGTCGGGTGGGGGGCCAACAAGTGCGTCAACGGGTACCTGGAGGCGTACCTGTTGGAGGGGCGGCTGCCGGAGCGGCGCGCGGCATGCGCGCCGCGACCGGAGCCGAGCGCTCCGCGGGTCAAGGGATGAAGGAACTGCGGGCCGTCAGCGGCTGAGCGCGCCCACGCGGCGGAGCCGCACAGGTGACGGCCCCGCGCCCCTTGTCGGAGCCCTTATGCCAGGCCCGCCACCAGTTCCGCCACCGACTTCCTGCGGCCCGTGTAGAACGGGACCTCCTCGCGGACGTGCATACGGGCCTCCGAGGCGCGCAGGTGACGCATGAGGTCGACGATGCGGTAGAGCTCGTCGGCCTCGAAGGCGAGCATCCACTCGTAGTCGCCCAGCGAGAACGAGGCGACCGTGTTGGCGCGGACGTCCGGGTAGCCGCGGGCCATCTTGCCGTGGTCGGCGAGCATACGGCGGCGGTCCTCGTCGGGCAGCAGGTACCAGTCGTAGGAGCGCACGAAGGGGTAGACGCTGACGTAGTCGCGGGGCGTCTCGTCGGCGAGGAACGCGGGGATGTGCGAGCGGTTGAACTCGGCGGGGCGGTGCAGCGCCATGTTCGACCACACCGGGGTGAGCGCGCGGCCCAGCTTCGTCCGGCGGAAGAGGTTGTACGCCTCCTGGAGCTGGTCGGCGGTCTCGGCGTGCCACCAGATCATGAGGTCGGCGTCGGCGCGCAGGCCCGACACGTCGTACGTACCGCGGACGGTCACGTCCTTCGCGGCGAGCTGGTCGAACAGCTCCTGGACCTCGTCGGCGTAACCGGCGCGGTCCTCCGGCAGCACGTCCTTCAGCCGGAAGACGGACCACAGCGTGTAGCGGATGACCTCGTTGAGGTCCTTGGCCAGCTTGCCCTTGTTCGGGATCCGGCCGGACTCGGTGGTGGGGGCGACGTCGCTCATGGTGCCTATTCTCCCGCTCCGCCGTGCAGGCTCCGCACCGGGTTGGCGGTGAGGTCCCGCACCGCGCGCAGGTCGCCGTGGATCTGGTCGACCGCGGCGGCGGCGCTCGCGACGCAGGCCGGGATGCCGACGCCGTCGTACGCCGCGCCACAGACCGCGAGGCCCGGCAGCTTGCCGAGGTGCTCGCGAAGCCGGGACACGCGCGCGTGGTGGCCGACCGGGTACTGGGGCAGGCCGGCGTCCCAGCGGGTGACGCGGGATTCGAGGGGCGTGGCGGACAGGCCCGTGGCCTCGCGCAGGTCGGTCCTCGACACGTCCACGAGGTGGGCGTCGTCGTGGTCCAGGATCGCCGTCTCGCCGTACCGGCCGACCGAGGTGCGCAGGACCAGCAGGTCCGGGTTCTCGTCGGCGATCCAGCCCCACTTCTGGGAGGAGAAGGTGGATGCCTTGATGGTGCGGCCCTCGACCGGCGGCACCAGGAAGCCGCTGCCCTCGGGGAGAGTGAGGTCGGCACGGCGGTAGGCGAGGGTGACCAGCGCCATCGAGGCGTACTCGACGCCCGACAGTTCGGCGGCGGCCTCGGGGGCCTCGGCGCGGAGGAGGCCGGCGGCGACCGGGGCGGGGGCGGCCACGACCACGGCGTCCGCGTGCAGGACACGGTCCCCGGTGCCCCCAGCGCCACCGGTGCCTGCGCTGACCACACGCCAGCCGCCGGAGGCCTCGCGGCGCAGCTCCGTGACAGGTGTCCGGGTGCGGATCTCGGCGCCGCGCTCCCGCACCGACTCGGCTACCGCGAGCGGCAGTTGCCCGATCCCGCCCTCGATGCCCATGAACACCGGGCCGGTCTGCTGTGCGGCGGCAGCGCGCTCCTGGATGCCCCGGACGGCCTCGGTGAGGGAGGTGTGGGCCAGGGCGGCCCGGAAGAGCTGCGGGACGGCCGAGCGCATCGAGATGCGGTACGCGTCGCCCGCGTAGACACCGCCGAGCAGGGGTTCCACCAGGCGGTCGACGACCTCGCGGCCGAGGCGGGCCGCCACGTACTCCCCCACCGCCACGTCGTCGCCGACCTCGGTGCGCGGCAGATCGGCGTCGCGCTCGATGCGGGCCAGGCCCTCGTCGGACAGGACCCCGGAGAGGGCGGACGCGGTGCCTGGCACGCCCATCACGTGGCCCTTGGGCATGGGCCGCAGGGCGCCCCGGGTCCAGAGGGAGGCGGAGGCGGAAGCGGGCGGCTGGAGCCGGTCGGCGAGGCCCACCTCGCGGGCGAGGGCGACCGCCTCGGGGCGGCGGGCCAGCATCGACTCGGCGCCGAGGTCGACGCGGGCGCCCGCGATCTCGCCGGGCAGCAGCTTGCCGCCGACCCGGTCCGAGGCCTCCAGGACGGTCACTCTCGCGCCACGGTCCAGCAGCTTGTGCGCGGCGGCCAGCCCCGCGATCCCGGCCCCGATGACGACGACATGCCCGGCGTCGCGCCCGACGTCCGTCCGTGATCCGCTCATGACTCCACCCTCTCAGATGTCACTGACAGTCATGCCGCGGGTCCGCCATCGGCCCACGGGGGGTGCGTGGCCTCACCGAGTCCCGACCGTGACCGCTTCGGGACCGGTTCCCTCCAACGTTCCGGGCCCCTCCGGCGTCGAAGGAGCATCAGCAAGGCGGGCAAGCCCCGCCTGTCACGACCTTCGGGGGGTACGCCGCAATGGCCGAAACACACGTACGACGTTCCCGGCGGCCCGCAGGGGCCCTGGCGGCCCTGTTCCTCGCCGCCGCCCTGGCACTCACCGGCTGCAGCGCCGACAGGGGGGCCGACGCCATGAGCGGCGCGGCGGACGACGCCGCCCAGAGCAAGGTCGACGAGAACGCGGCCGAGCGGCAGGGCGCGCTCGACGGCGAGAGCGCCGACGGCGGTTACACGGACAAGGGCAAGGCCGCCGACGCTCCGACCCAGATCGCGCCGAACCACATCATCCGCACCGCCACCCTGACCGTGCGGGTCAAGGACGTGCCGAAGGCCCTGGACGAGGCCCGCACCACCGTGGAGAACGCGGGCGGGTTCATCGGGAACGAGTCCACGACCCGTGACGGCAAGGACCGCGAACGCACCCGGGTCGTCCTGCGCGTGCCCACCGAGAAGTACGACGAGGTCCTCACCGAACTGGAGGGCACCGGCAAGCTGATCGAGCGCAAGACGAAGGCCGAGGACGTCACCGACCAGGTCGTCGACGTGGAGAGCCGGATCAAGACGCAGCGGGCGAGTGTGGCCCGTATCCGCGAGCTGATGGACCGGGCGACCAAGCTCAGTGACGTCGTCACCCTGGAGGGCGAGCTGAGCAGCCGTCAGGCGGACCTGGAGTCGCTGCTCGCCCAGCAGAAGTCCCTGAAGGACCGCACGAGCCTCGCCACCATCACGCTGTCCCTGTCCGAGACCGCGGTGAAGAAGGCCGCCAAGGACGACGACCCCGGCTTCGTGGACGCGCTGGCGGGCGGCTGGAACGCGTTCGTCGCCGTGTTCCGCTGGCTGGGCATGGCCCTCGCCGCGATCCTCCCCTTCGCGGTGGCCGCCGCGATCCTCCTGTTCCTGTGGTCCCGCTTCGTCCGCTCCCGCCGCCCCTCCGCGGCCACGGCCGCTGCGGGTACCGCCGGTTCGGGTACCGCCGGTTCGGGTACCGCCGGTTCGGCGCCGGCCGCCGCACCGGACGAGGAGGAGGAGCGGGACTGACAGCCGGTCCGACGGACGTCGACGAAGCGAAATGCCGGGCCCCCGTAGCGTGTTCCCATGAACATGAGCCGTATCGAGGAACGTTCGAGGGAACGCCTGGTGGTCGTCGGAGGCGACGCGGCGGGCATGTCCGCCGCGTCGCAGGCACGCCGGCTGCGGGGGGCCGGGGAGCTGGAGATCGTGGCGTTCGAGCGGGGCCACTTCACCTCCTTCTCGGCATGCGGCATCCCCTACTGGGTGGGCGGCGACGTCCCCGAACGGGACCGGCTCATCGCCCGCTCGCCCGAGGAGCACCGGGCCCGCGACATCGATCTGCGGATGCGTACGGAGGTCGTGGAGATCGACGTCGAGGGCGCCCGCGTGCGCGCGCGGGACCTCGACTCGGGCACCGAGTCCTGGACCTCGTACGACAAGCTCGTCATCGCGACCGGCGCCCGCCCGATCCGCCCCGACCTGCCCGGCGTCGACGCCCCCGGTGTGCACGGCGTGCAGACCCTGGACGACGGCCAGGCCCTCCTGGACACCCTGACCGCCACGGAGGGCCGCCGTGCCGTGGTCGTCGGCGCGGGCTACATCGGCGTCGAGATGGCCGAGGCGCTCATCAACCGGGGGTACGAGGTCACGGTCGTCAACCGGGGCAGGGAGCCCATGTCCACCCTCGATCCGGACATGGGCCGTCTGGTGCACAAGGCCATGGAAGGCCTGGGCATCACGATGGTCGACGACGCCGAGGTCACCGCTGTGCGCACCGGCGACGACGGCCGGGTCCGCGCGGTGGCCACGGAGGATGCCGAGTACCCGGCGGACGTGGTGGTCCTCGGCATCGGCGTACGCCCGGAGACGGAACTCGCGAAGGCGGCGGGGCTGCCCCTGGGCGACCACGGCGGCCTGCTGACCGACCTGGCCCTGCGGGTGAGGGGCCACGAGAACATCTGGGCCGGCGGCGACTGCGTCGAGGTTCTCGACCTGGTCTCCGGCCACCTGCGCCACATCCCGCTCGGCACCCACGCCAACAAGCACGGTCAGATCATCGGCGCCAACGTCGGCGGCGGCTACGCCACCTTCCCCGGCGTCGTCGGCACCGCCGTCAGCAAGGTCTGCGACCTGGAGATCGCCCGCACCGGCCTCCGGGAGAAGGACGCCGACCGCGCCGGCCTCCAGTACGTCGCCGTCACCATCGAGTCCACCAGCCGCGCCGGCTACTACCCGGGCGCCGCCCTCATGACGGTCAAGATGCTCGCCGAACGCCGCACCGGCCGTCTCCTCGGCGTCCAGATCGTCGGGCGGGAGGGCGCGGGAAAGCGCGTCGACATCGCGGCGGTGGCCCTGACCGCAGGCATGACGGTGGAACAGATGACCGCCCTGGACCTCGGCTACGCCCCGCCCTTCTCCCCGGTCTGGGACCCGATCCTGGTGGCGGCGAGAAAGGCGGTGGCGGCGGTGAGGTCGGGCGCCTCATGAGGTGAGCGCCTCATGACGGGGGCCGCGCCCCCGCGTTCAAAGGGGTGCGGGGAACTGCGCGACCAGCCACGACGCACCCGCGGTCGGCGCCGCACAGCACCCCCGACGGCGAGCCGCCGTCAGACAGCCGACGTACCGGTTATCCGGTCGATGGCCTGCCGAGCCTGTTCCGCCGGCGGCCGGGCCGGCAACGAGGACACGGAGGCGGAGGACGTCACCGCGGCCGGCGCGGTCGTCGGCGCCGCCGCCGGTTTCGCATGCGCGGCCGCCGGCCGAGCCGACCTCAGTCGATGACTGACCGCCTCGTCCAGCGTCACCGGCCGCTGCATCCGCGCAGCCAACCGCCCGGCCTCCTGGCCGAGCGCGGCCACGTCTTCCCAGGGCAGCCGCACCACCAGCGAAATCTCGGCCTCACCATCGGGGGTGGCGTGCATCGCCGGGGCAACTCGGTCGTTCATCGCCTGTTCCTCACGTAGATCCGCGGTTGAGGAGTCATACGCACCACCCGCCCCGCACGTTCACCGACTCCGTCGCCGAGGCCCGCACCGACACCGGGCGCGCTGATTCCGCCCCCGTATCCAGGGCACAAGTCCGGTGTGGTCATCCCCGTCCATGACGTGAACCCCGCGGGCCGCACGCCCTACGTGACCTACGCCCTCATCGCGGCGAACGTCTTCGTCTTCGTCTTCATGCCGGGTCTCGCCGGTTCCGTGCCGGGCGACAGCGAGGCGGCCCGGCTGTGTCACACCCAGGCGTTCCTGGAGCAGTACGCGGCGATACCGCGGGAGCTGATCCGTCATCAGCTGCCGCAGCTGGTGCCCACCGGCGAACTCGCCCGGTCGGGCGGCTGTGCCCTGGGCCCGCCGGGCTACGACAAGTCGCCCGCGCTGTCCGTGCTCACCGCGCTGTTCCTGCACAGCGGCTGGCTGCACCTGCTGGGCAACATGCTCTTCCTGCTGATCTTCGGCAACAACATCGAGGACCGGCTGGGCCACATACGGTTCGCCCTGTTCTACGGGGCCTGCGGCTACGCGGCGTCGTACGGCTACGCGGTCCTCAACGCCGACTCCGGCGACCCCCTGATCGGCGCGTCCGGGGCGATCGCCGGGGTCCTCGGCGCGTATCTCGTCCTCTACCCGAAGGCCAGGGTCTGGGTCCTCGTCCCGTTCCTGGTCTTCCTGCCCCTGAGACTGCCCGCCTGGCTGGTGCTGGGCTCCTGGTTCGTGCTCCAGGCCGTCGACTCGTCCCGCGAGTCCGTCTCCGGCATCGGCACGGTGGCGTACGCGGCCCACCTCGTCGGCTTCGTCGCCGGCATGCTCCTCGCCTGGCCCCTGCGCCCGGGCACCCCACCCCCACCCGAGCCACGCGGCCTGCTGTTCGGCAGACGGGCGCGGCCCGGCTGGTGAACCCGGGGCTCGACTCTGCCTAGCGCACGGTCTGCGTGTGGACGTACTCCACGAGCCGGGTCAGGGCGTCCGGGTCGGTGCTGGGCATGACGCCGTGGCCGAGGTTGAAGATGTGGCCCTCCAGGCCGGTGGCGCTGTCGAGGACCTCGCGGGTCTTGGCCTCGACGGCCTCCGTGCCGGCGAACAGGACGGTCGGGTCAAGGTTGCCCTGGAGCGCCTTGCCGGGGCCCACGCGACGGGCCGCCTCGTCGAGCGGGACACGCCAGTCGACGCCGACGACGTCAGCGCCGGCCTCGCCCATGAGGCCCAGCAGCTCGCCGGTGCCGACGCCGAAGTGGATGCGCGGGACGCCGTACGACTCGACGGCCCGGAAGACCTTCGCGGAGGCGGGCAGCACCGAGCGGCGGTAGTCCACCGGGGAGAGGGCGCCGGCCCAGGAGTCGAAGAGCTGGACGGCGGAGGCGCCCGCCTCGATCTGCACCTTGAGGAACGCGGACGTGATCCCGGCGAGGCGGTCGAGCAGGTCGGCCCACAGCTCGGGGTCGCCGTACATCATCGCCTTGGCGTTCTCGTACGTGCGGGACGGGCCGCCCTCGACGAGGTAGCTGGCGAGGGTGAAGGGGGCGCCGGCGAAGCCGATGAGGGGTGTCTCGCCCAGCTCGGCGGTGAGCAGCCTGATGGCCTCGGTGACGTAGGAGACGTCCTCGGGGGTCAGGTCGCGGAGCTGGGCCAGGTCGGCGCGGCTGCGGATCGGCTTCTCGACGACCGGGCCGACGCCGGGCTTGATGTCGAGGTCGATACCGATGGCCTTGAGCGGGACGACGATGTCGCTGAAGTAGATCGCCGCGTCCACGTGGTGCCTGCGCACCGGCTGGAGCGTGATCTCCGTGACCAGCTCGGGCCGCATGCACGACTCCAGCATCCCGATGCCCTCGCGCACCTTCAGGTACTCGGGGAGCGAGCGCCCGGCCTGTCGCATGAACCACACCGGTGTGTGCGGCACGGGCTCACGCCTGCACGCCTTCAGGAAGGCGGAGTTGTACGTGGCGGTCGGCTGGTGGCCCGAGGGGCTGGCGTTGGCACTCACGAAGCAAAGTCTCGCACGCCCGCTTGACAGCGAGGGTCCGGGCTGTGGACAACCCGGACCCTCGCATTTCCGGCCACCGGTTCCGGCCGTCGGCGCGGCCTCCGTTCGCTGAGCGCGATCCGACAGTGACCCAGCGCACGGGTGTCTTGCCCTGCGCCGAGGCCCGGTTCCCCTTAATGTTCCGGCATGGCTGCGGCTCAGGGACGACTGTCGGACGGCGCTGGCGGGATGGACGACGCGAAAGAGGGGGAGCGCGATGCGATGGAGACGGCACCGTTGCCGTTCCGCTCCGCCGTCGAAGCGCTGAGGGTCACACGGCTGCGGCCGGAGATCGAGATCGAGTCGACCAAACCGCCCCAGCGGCTCGCCCCGTACGCGTACGCCCTGGAGGCCGCGGTCGTCGAGGGCGACGAGGACCTGGCCGACGGCCGCCTCGTCCTGCTGCACGACCCCGCGGGGCACGACGCCTGGCAGGGCACCTTCCGGCTGGTGACCCTGGTCCGGGCGGAGCTGGAGCCCGAGATGGCGGCGGACCCCCTGCTGCCGGAGGTCTGCTGGTCGTGGCTGACCGGCGCGCTGCAGTCCCGGGGACTGTCGTACGGCGAGCCCAGCGGGACCGTGACGCGGGCGAGTTCGCACTACTTCGGCGGGCTGGCGACGCGGCCGGCCGCGTCGCAGATCGAGATCCGGGCGTCGTGGACCCCGCGCGAGGTTCTGGGCGGCGTACCCGACACCGCCGCGCATCTCGCCGCGTGGTGCGACCTGCTCGCCCAGATCGCGGGACTGCCTCCGTCGGTCGACCCCGGGGACGCGGCGGTGGTGACGCTGCCGCAGCGGCGGGGGCCGCAGTCCCGCTGAGAACCCCGCAGAACCAAGGACCGTACGCCGTGGGGCGTGCGGTCCTTTTCCGTGCGCGTCGCCACGCCGATCAAAACCATCACTTTGTCGATACGGCCACTTTCGGCCTCGTATCGACGTGAAGCGACACCGTTCGGTCTTCGAATGATCGAAGATGTGTCCGAATTGCACGGATTGTTACTCACTAAATCGTGATCATTCTCTAAAGGAGCAGAGGTTTGATGCCGAAGACCTCTGTGACCTTGAAAGCACGGTTCGTCCCGGCTTCGACCCCACGAGCCGGCGAGCCCGCCCCCGTCCCGTACCCCGGAGGCCTGGTGTCCGTTCTCCTCGAGCAGCCCGCAAGCCTGGTCGCCTACCGTCCGAACAAGCCGACCGCGATGGTGGTGGTCGCCGATCCACGGGTCAGGTCCACCGTCACCCGGCATCTGTGGGCCCTCGGGGTCCGCGATGTCATCGAGGCCTCGTCCATCGCCGAGGCCCGGCCCCGTGTCGGCAACCCGCGTGACATCTGCGTCGCAGACGTCCACCTGCCGGACGGTTCCGGCCTGACCCTCCTCTCCGAGACCCGCGCGGCGGGGTGGCCCAACGGCCTCGCCCTCTCCGCCGCCGACGACATCGGTGCCGTACGCAACGCCCTCGCGGGCGGCGTGAAGGGATACGTCGTCACCGGCACCCGCACCAACATCGGGCTGCCCTCCCGCCCTGGTGCCGCCCCCATCGGCTCCGCCGCCCGTATGCACCGCCGCCCCCCGGGAGCCCCGAGCCACCCGGGCGGCTACCGGGAGCTGTCGGGCCGCGAGGTCGAGGTGCTGCGCCTGGTCGCGGAGGGACAGTCGAACAAGGCGATCGGCGTCTCCATGGGCCTGTCCGCGCTCACGGTCAAGAGCCACTTGGCCCGAATCGCGCGCAAGCTCGGCACCGGCGACCGCGCCGGCATGGTGGCGGTGGCCCTGCGCACCGGGATCATCCACTGACGCCAAGGACACCGAGAGAGGAAGAGGCCGGGATCGTTCATTGATGTCCGGCCTATCCCGGTTCGCCGGGAACATTCACTGACACGTGTGACACGTGACTGGTTTACGCCCCTGGATGGCCCGTCGGCGGAACGTTCCGTCGGCGGGCCATGTCCATACACAGATACCCTTGACAGGTGACCGACGCCCAAGAGACCGCAGCAGACAGGACCCTGCGAACCACCGGAGGCGCCCCTCCGGACGACGGCGGATCTTCTGAAGCGGGGGCGCCGATCCCTCTACTGGAGCCGCGGGACGGCATTCCGGCCGTGATCGCCGACGAGTCCGCGCTCGCCGCGGTGATCGCCGCCTTCGCCGCCGGCTCCGGCCCCGTCGCCGTGGACGCCGAACGCGCGTCCGGCTACCGCTACGGCCAGCGGGCCTATCTGGTGCAGCTGCGCCGCGAGGGCGCGGGCACCGCGCTCATCGACCCCGTCGCCTGCCCCGACCTCTCCGGCCTCGGCGAGGCGCTCTCCGGCGTGGAGTGGGTGCTCCACGCCGCGACCCAGGATCTGCCCTGTCTGCGCGAGATAGACATGGTCCCGACCCGGATCTTCGACACCGAGCTGGCCGGCCGGCTCGCCGGGTTCCCCCGAGTCGGCCTCGGCGCGATGGTCGAGGGTGTTCTCGGCTACGTCCTCGAGAAGGGCCACTCCGCGGTCGACTGGTCCACGCGCCCGCTGCCCGAGCCGTGGCTGCGGTACGCCGCGCTCGACGTGGAGCTCCTCGTGGACCTGCGGGACGCCCTGGAGAAGGAGCTGGACCGGCAGGGGAAGCTGGAGTGGGCGCGGCAGGAGTTCGACGCGATCGCCTCCGCGCCGCCCGCCGAGCCCCGCAAGGATCCCTGGCGGCGTACGTCCGGGATGCACAAGGTGCGGCGCCGGCGGCAGATGGCGGTCGTCCGGGAGATGTGGGAGGCGCGGGACCGGATCGCGCAGCGGCGGGACGTGTCGCCGGGCAAGGTGCTGAGCGACGCGGCGATCGTCGAGGCGTCCCTGGCCCTGCCGGCCGACGCGACTGCGCTGGCCGCGTTGAACGGGTACGGGCATCGGATGGGGCGGCGGCAGCTGGAACAGTGGCAGGCCGCCGTGGACCGGGCGAGGGCGCTGCCGGACTCGGCGCTGCCGGCGCACGGGCAGCCCGTGACCGGGCCGCCCCCGCCGAAGGCCTGGGCCGACAAGGATCCGGCGGCTGCCGCGCGCCTGTCCGCGGCTCGGGCCGGGGTGAGCGCGCTCGCCGAACAGATCAACATGCCCCAGGAGAACCTGATCACCCCGGACACGGTTCGACGGCTGTGCTGGGAGCCGCCGAAGGCCCTGGACGCGGAATCCGTCAGTACGGCGCTGGCGGGGTACGGGGCGCGGGCATGGCAGGTGGAACTGGTGACCCCCGTGTTGGTGGGGGCGATGTCCGCGGTGGTCAAGGCCAAGGAGGCCTGAGCGCCGTAGCGGTGTCCGTGCCCGGGCGGGCACGGGTGCGTCATGGTTGATCGCGCAGTTCCCCGCGCCCCTGAGAAGCCTGCCGTACCCGGCGGTTACTTCGTCGCGCCCCGCATGAAGCCGTTGTAGATGAACCTCTGCAGGGCCAGGAAGGCGATCAGCGTCGGCAGGATCACCAGCACCGCTCCCGCCGAGATCGTTTCCCAGTGGGCGCCGAAGGGGCCCTTGAAGCGGAACAAGGACGTGGAGATCACGCCCAGGTCGTCGGAGGGCATGTAGAGGAAGGGGATGTAGAAGTCGTTGTAGACGGTGATCCCCTTGACGATGACGACCGTGGCGATGGCGGGTTTCAGGAGCGGGAAGATGATCTTCCGGTAGATCGTGAAGGCGTTGGCGCCGTCCAGGCGGGCCGACTCGTCCAGGGAGATCGGGATCGATCGCACGAACTGCAGGAAGATGTAGATCGAGACGATGTCGGTGCCCATGTAGAGGGCGATCGGGGCCCAGAGGGTGTCGAACATGCCGAAGCTGTCGACGATCTGGAAGGTCGCGACCTGGGTGGTGACGCCGGGGACGAGGGTCGCGACCAGGAAGAGGGCGACGACCAGTTTCCGGAAGCGGAAGGTGAAGCGGTCGATCGCGTAGGCCGCCATCGAGCCGATGAGGACCGTACCGGAGACGGCGAAGAAGAGGATGAACGCCGTGTTGCCGAAGGCGGTGAGCATCTCGCCGTCGCGGAAGGCCGTCGCGTAGTTCCCGAGGTTCAGGAAGCTGTCGGGCATCGTGAGGGCGCCGCTGTCGTCCGCCATCTGCCGCTCCGTCTTGAGCGAGGTCAGCAGGACCACCACGAGCGGCAGCAGGACCACGACCGAAGCGCCGACCAGGGAGAGATAGGTGAGCGTACGGGCTGCTCGCCTGCGCGCCACCGGGGCTGAGGTCGTCACCGTCGTCATACGAGGTCCACCCTGTCGTCGGGGACCAGTCGGCGTTGCAGCCACGTCACCGCCAGGATGATCAGCAGCAGGACGACCGCGGCGGCGGACGCGAGGCCCGTCTTGTTGAACTGGAAGGCGAGCTTGACCGTCTGGATCACGAAGGTCTCGGTGCCGGTGGCGCCGCCCGTCATGATGTACGGGATCTCGAAGACCGACAGGGAACCGGAGATCGAGAGGATCACGCTCAGGCTCAGGACCGGGCGGATACCGGGCGCGATGATGTACCGGAACTGGTGCCAGCGGTTGGCCCCGTCGAGTTCGGCGGCCTCGTACAGCTCCCCCGGGATCGACTGGATCGCGCCGAGGAAGAGCACGAAGTTCAGGCCCATGTAGCGCCAGACGGAGACGCTCGCGAGGGAGACGTTCGCGGACGTCGAGGTGGAGAGCCAGGCGCGGTCGGACTCGTGGCCGAAGAGCGCCAGGACCGAGTCGAGGGTGCCGCCGTCCTGGAAGAAGTAGAGGAAGACGAAGCCGATCGCGACGCCGTTGATCAGGTACGGGAAGAAGAGAAGGCCCTTGAAGAGGTTCCGGAAGCGGATGTTGAAGCTCAGGACCGTCGCGAAGTAGAGGGCGACCACGATCTGCACGGCCGACGCGGCCAGGTAGTAGCCGCTGACGAAGAACACCTGGAACAGCTCGGGACGCGTGAAGATCTCGACGTAGTTGTCGGCGCCGATGTAGCTCAGTTCGGGGCTGACACCGTCCCAGTCGGTGAAGCTGTACGCCAGCATGTTGGCGACCGGGGCGTACGTGAAGGCGATCAGCAGGGCCAGCGGGGCGGCCAGGAAGAGCCAGGGGGTGAGCTTCCGCCACAGGCGCACCTTGCGTGGGGCGCGCCGGGGCGTGGGGGCCGGCGGCGCGGCCGTCGAGGGCCGCGCCACCTTCTTCACCGCGTGCGAGGGGTGCGTCGTACGCGTGTGGGGCATCAGGAACCCACGGTCTTCTGAGCCTCGGTCCAGCGCTTGCCGAGGTCGGCGAGGAAGTCGTCGACGTCACCGTCCTTGGCGCCGCGGGCGAGGTCGATCAGCTCCTGGCGGTAGGCGGGGCCGTAGATTCCGACCTCGGAGGCGCTGTCGATGTCCTTGACCGTGCCGCCCGCGGTGTCGTCGAGTTCGATCAGTTCGACGCCCTGCTCCTCGTACGGCTTGAGCACCTCGGGCAGCGGGGCGTCCTTGAGTGTCGAGATCGAGAGGTTGTCCGCCGCGTAGCCCGACTTGTCGGTGAACCAGTCGATCCAGGCGCGGGCCGCCTCCTTGTGCTCGGAGTGGATGTTGACGGCCTGGTTGTAGTCGGGGTTGGCGGTCGCGCAGGCCTTGCCGTCGACCCGGGCGGGGAACGGCATGAAGCCGATGTCGTCGGGGTCGGCTCCGGCCTTCTCGGCCGCCTGCCGGAACTGGGTGACCGCCCAGCTGCCGAGCCACGCCGTGGCGATCTCGCCCTTCGCCAACCGGGGCTTGGAGTTCTCCCAGTTCGTGGTGGCCGGGTCCTTCTCGATCAGGCCCTGGTCCACGATGTCGTACAACAGCCGGTCGCCCACGCGCAGTTCGCCGTCCTCGCCCCAGGGGTTGCCCTCGGCGAGCGCGGTGGTGGCCCCGGTGTCGCAGCTGACCGAGCCGTTGATGTACGTCCACTGGGTCAGCGGCCACTGGGCGGCGAAGTTGGTGTAGTACGGGACGGCGTCGGTCCTGGACTTGATGGCCTTCAGCGCGGTGAGGAACTCCGCCGGGGTGGTGGGCCAGTCGGTGACGCCGGCCTCGGCCCAGATCCTCTTGTTGTAGAGGAAGCCGGGGGTCGCGCCCATGGGGCTCTGGCCGTAGACCTTGCCGTCGACCGCGGTGAAGCCGGTGAAGCGGTACTTCTCGCTCAGCTCCTTCTGGGTGCCCAGGGAAGCGAAGAACTTGGGGTAGTCGTTCTTCTGGATGACGGCCGGGATCATGAGGACGTCGCCGTAGTTCTCCGTGTTCATACGGATCTTGACTTCGGCCTCGTAGTCGGTGATCCCGTCGAACTTGACCTTCACCTTCGGATAGGTCTTGTTGAACGCGTCGGCGTACTTCTTCATCGTGCCGTCCTGCACGATGTCCGTCCGGTGGGTGAGGACCGTGATGGTCCCGGAGACCTTTGACGGATCGTCAGCCGCTCCGGCGTCGGCCCCTTTCGAACTTCCTCCGCTGCCGGTGCAGCCCGACGCGAGCAGCGCGGCCGCCAGCAGTGTTCCGGTGAGCGTCTTCCGATGGTTCATGTGCACCAGCTCCGTTCGGGACGGACGAGCACGAGTGGGTTGGCTGGTTCGGCACTCTGACAGCCGTTTACTGAACCGGTAAAGTCCCAATTCCGCCAAGGCTGTCGAAAGATTTCGCCATGCTGTCGGTGACTCGAACTGGACCGGTTTAGGGAGTGCGCATGCTGGAGGCCACACCGCTCACCGAGGGCTGGATCCTGCGGCACGAGCAAGGCCCGCTCGCCGCCGTCGTGCCCGGATGCGTGCACACCGACCTGCTGGCGGCGGGGCTGATCCCGAACCCCTTTCTCGGGCGGAACGAGGCCGAGGTGGCCTGGGTGGGGCGCCGGGAGTGGACGTACGAGGTCGACCTGCCGGGCGTCGACGCGGCCGACGGGCACGACCGGACCGATCTGGTCTTCGACGGGCTCGACACGGCCGCCGAGATCCGGCTCGACGGCCGGCTCCTCGGCTCCGTACGGAACATGCACCGCTCGTACCGTTTCGACATCACCGGCATGAGCGGCCGGCTGTCCGTGCGCTTCGCCTCCGCGTACGCCGAGGCCGAGGCCGTGCGCGAACGGCTCGGCGACCGGCCCAACGCCTATCCCGAACCCTTCCAGTACATCCGCAAGATGGCCTGCTCCTTCGGCTGGGACTGGGGGCCGACGCTCGTGACGGCCGGGATCTGGCGACCCGTCCGGCTGGAGAGGTGGTCGACGGCTCGTATCGCCCGGGTACGTCCGCTGGTGACCGTCGACGGCACGACCGGGCACGTGGAACTGCTCGTCGACGTGGAACGGGCGGCCGGGGAGACGGGGCTGCGGCTGGAGGCCCGGGTGGGGGGTGTCGGCGCGGTCGCGGAGGTCGAGGGGACGAGCGGGGTCGTACGGCTGGAAGTGCCGGGCGTGGAGCTGTGGTGGCCGCGCGGTTATGGCGAACAGCCCTTGTACCAGGTCGAGTTGACCCTGCACAGCGAGGGCGACGTGCTCGATCTGTGGCGGCGGCGGGTCGGGTTCCGGTCCGTGGAGCTGGACCGGAGCGCCGATGAGCACGGCACCGGGTTCACCCTCGTCGTCAACGGTGAGCGGCTGTTCGCGCGCGGGGTGAACTGGATCCCGGACGACGTGTTTCCCTCGCGGATCACTCCCGGGCGGTATCGCGCGCGGCTCACGCGGGCGGCCGAGGCAGGTGTCGACCTCGTACGGATCTGGGGCGGCGGGATCTACGAGAGCGAGGACTTCTACGACGTCTGCGACGAGCTGGGGCTGCTGGTCTGGCAGGACTTCCCGTTCGCGTGCGCGGCCTACCCGGAGGAACAGCCGCTGCGGGGCGAGGTGGAGGCCGAGGCGCGGGAGAACGTCGTACGGCTGATGCCGCATCCGTCGCTGGTGCTGTGGAACGGCAACAACGAGAACCTGTGGGGGTTCAGGGACTGGGGCTGGGAGGAGCGGCTCGCCGGGGAGTCGTGGGGTGAGGGGTACTACCTGGGGCTGCTGCCGCGTGTCGTCGCGGAGTCGGACCCGACGCGGCCGTACACGGCGGGCAGTCCCTGGTCGGGGTCGTGGGAACGCCATCCGAACGACCCCGCGCACGGCACGCACCACTCCTGGGAGGTGTGGAACCGGGAGGACTACGCGGAGTACCGGGCGAACGTGCCCCGTTTCGTCGCCGAGTTCGGATGGCAGGCGCCGCCCGCGTACGCGACCTTGCGGCGGGCGCTGCCGGGTGAGGTTCTCGCCCCGGACTCGCCGGGCATGCTGCACCACCAGAAGGCGGAGGATGGGAACGGGAAGCTGGCGCGGGGGCTCGCGCGTCATTTCGCTCTGCCCGAGGGGGACTTCGACCGCTGGCACTATCTGACGCAGGTCAACCAGGCGCGGGCGATCGCCGCCGGGATCGAGCACTGGCGATCGCACTGGCCGGTGTGCGCGGGCACGATCGTCTGGCAGCTCAACGACTGCTGGCCGGTGACCTCCTGGGCGGCGATCGACGGGGACGGCAGGGAGAAGCCGCTCTACCACGAGCTGCGGCGGCTGTACGCGGACCGGCTGCTGACGCTGCAAGTACGGGACGAGGGACTGGTGTTGGCCGCCGTCAATCAGGCGGGGAAGGCGTGGGACCCGGCGGGCGTGCGGTTGCGGCGGATGTCCGTTCAGGGGGTGGTCGTCGCCGAGGTGACGGTGAGCGTGTCCGCATCCGCGCGTACGGTCGCCGGGGTACGGGTGCCGCATGAGGTGGAACCCGTGGAGGCGAAGGAGTTCCTGGTGGCCGACGGGGATGGACTGCGGGCGGTGTACTTTCCGGTGCCGGATCGTGAAGTGCCGTATCCACAGCCGGAGTTCGACGTCGAGGTGGGTCCGGGTTCGGTGACCGTGTCGGCTCGGACGCTGGTGCGGGACCTGCTGCTCCAGGCGGACCGGCTGGGGACGGCGGCTCGGGCGGACACGGGGCTGGTCACGCTGTTGCCGGGTGAGCGGGTGACCATCGGGGTGCGGGGGTGGGAGGACGTGCCGGGCGTGGAGGACGTACGGCGGGCTCTGTACTGCGTGGAGCCCGCGCGATGAGTGCCTCACCGACCCCACCCCCGCCCCCGGCCCCGCGCGTGACCATCAAGGACGTCGCCGCGCGTGCCGGGGTGTCCAAGGGGGCGGTGTCGCTCGCGTTCAACCGGAAGCCGGGGCTGGCCGACGCCACGCGGGAGAGGATCTTCGCGGCGGCGCGCGAGCTGGGGTGGGCGCCGAATCTGGCGGCGCGGTCGCTGTCGAGTCAGCGGGTGGACGTGGTGGGGCTGGCGGTCTGCCGGCCGGCGAGGCTGCTGGGGCTCGAACCCTTCTACATGGAGTTCATCTCCGGGGTGGAGAGCGTGCTGACCGAGCGGTCCTGCTCGCTGCTGCTGCGGCTGGTGCGGAACCTGGAGGAGGAGGTGGGGCTCCAGGACGCGTGGTGGCGGGGGCGGCAGGTCAGTGGGTCGATCCTCGTCGATTTCCGCGCGGACGATCCGAGAGTGGCCGCGGTGGGGCGGCTGGGGATGCCGGTGGTGGCCGTCGGGCATCCGTCGCTGACCGGGGGGCTCACGTCCGTGTGGACGGACGACATGACCGCCGTGACGGAGGCGGTGCGGTATCTGGCGGCGCTCGGGCATCGGCGGATCGCGCGGGTGGGGGGCGCGGCCGCGCTGGGGCACACGGCGATCCGGACGGCGGCGTTCGATCGGGTGGCGCGGGAGCTGCGGCTGGCCGGGGCCCGGCAGGTGGCGACCGACTTCTCCGGGGAGGCGGGGGCTCGGGCGACGCGGTCGCTGCTGACCGGGGCGGGAGGTGACCGCCCCACGGCGATCGTCTACGACAACGACATCATGGCGGTGGCGGGGTTGTCGGTGGCCGCGGAGATGGGGGTGCGGGTGCCGGAGGACGTGTCGTTGTTGGCCTGGGACGATTCGCAGCTCTGCCGGCTCACTCGGCCGACCCTGTCCGCGATGAGTCATGACGTGCATGGGTTCGGGGCGGATGTGGCCCGGACGTTGTTCGATGTGATCGCCGGGGACGGGGCTTCTCATCCGGTGGCCACGCCCGTGCTGGTTCCCCGGGGGTCCACCGCACCCGCCCCCTGATCGCCGTACGGGGCCGCGGGTGCGTCGTGGCTGGTCGCGCGGTTCCCCGCGCCCCTAGGATGGCTACACGTAACCGGCGGTAACCCGTGGAACCCATGTGACGTTCGCCGCTCCCCTCCCCAGGGGTGTGCAGCACTGTTACTCGTAAGTAGCATGGGGGCTGAGCGCCCGCTCAGCGGTTGCGCATCGCAGCAGTGCCGTCCCGCACCTCTGGAGGAGAGCCATCGTGCCTCGTACCGTCAAGGATGTCGTCTTCGTCGACGGCGTCCGCACCCCGTTCGGCAAGGCGGGCCCGAAGGGCATCTACCACGAGACCCGCGCCGACGACCTCGTCGTGAAGGCGATCCGGGAGCTGCTGCGCCGCAACCCCGGTCTGGAGCCCGCGAAGATCGACGAGGTCGCCATCGCCGCGACCACGCAGATCGGTGACCAGGGGCTCACCATCGGCCGCACCGCGGGCATCCTCGCCGGTCTGCCGCAGTCGGTCCCCGGTTACTCCATCGACCGCATGTGCGCCGGCGCCCTGACCGCCGTCACCTCGGTCGCCGGTTCCGTCGCCTTCGGCGCGTACGACATCGCCATCGCCGGTGGTGTCGAGCACATGGGCCGCCACCCGATGGGTGAGGGTGTCGACCCGAACCCCCGGTTCGTCAGCGAGAAGCTGGTCGACGAGTCCGCCCTGTTCATGGGCATGACCGCCGAGAACCTGCACGACCGGTACCCGACGATCACCAAGCAGCGCGCCGACGAGTACGCCGTGCGCTCGCAGGAGAAGGCCGCCAAGGCGTACGCCAACGGCAAGATCCAGGCCGACCTGGTGCCGATCTCGGTCCGCCGCACCAACGCCGAGGCCGGCGAGACGGGCTGGGGCCTGGTCACCGCCGACGAGCCGATGCGCCCCGGCACGACCCTGGAGAACCTGACCGGGCTGAAGACCCCGTTCCGGGTGCACGGGCGGGTCACCGCCGGTAACGCGGCCGGGCTGAACGACGGCGCGACCGCCTCGCTCATCGCCTCCGAGGACTTCGCCCGCGAGAACAACCTCCCGGTCAAGATGCGTCTCGTCTCGTACTCCTTCGCGGGTGTCGAGCCGGAGGTCATGGGCTACGGCCCGATCCCGGCGACGGAGAAGGCGCTCGCCCAGGCCGGCCTGTCCATCGACGACATCGGCCTCTTCGAGATCAACGAGGCCTTCGCCGTGCAGGTGCTGGCCTTCCTGGAGCACTACGGCATCGCCGACGACGACGCGCGCGTCAACCAGTACGGCGGCGCCATCGCCTTCGGTCACCCGCTGGCCTCCTCGGGTGTGCGTCTCATGACGCAGCTGGCCCGTCAGTTCGAGGAGCAGCCCGAGGTCCGCTACGGCCTCACCACCATGTGCGTCGGCTTCGGCATGGGCGCGACGGTCATCTGGGAGAACCCGCACCACAAGGACGCCGGAGGCGACAAGTGAGCACCACCGAACTCCTCAAGGGCGCGGCCGAGCTGTTCCCCGACGAGGTCGTGACGTCCGCGCACGTACGCCACCTCGACCTGCCGTTCGGCGCCGGGCGCTTCGCGCTCATCACGCTGGACAACGGTTTCGACCACACCAAGCCGACCACCTTCGGCCCGGCGTCGCTGGCGAACCTGAGCACCGCCCTCGACCAGGTCGAGAAGGAGGCCTCGGCCGGCGAGATCGTCGGTGTCGGTGTCACCGGCAAGCCGTTCATCTTCGCGGTCGGCGCCGACCTCAAGGGCGTCGAGCTGCTGAAGAACCACGACGACGCGCTCGCCATCGGCAAGGGCGGCCACGAGGTCTTCAAGCGGCTGTCCGCGCTCGCCGTCCCGACCTTCGCGTACTACAACGGTGCCGCGATGGGCGGTGGCGTCGAGGTCGGTCTGCACTGCGCGTACCGGACCGTCTCCAAGGCCATCCCGGCGTTCTCCCTCCCCGAGGTCTTCCTCGGGCTGGTCCCGGGCTGGGGCGGCTGTGCGCTGCTGCCGAACCTGATCGGCGCCGACAAGGCCGTCTCGGTGATCATCGAGAACAGCCTCAACCAGAACAAGCAGCTCAAGGGCCAGCAGGTCTTCGACCTCGGCATCGCGGACGCGATCTTCGAGGGCGCCGACTTCCTGGAGCAGTCGCTGATCTGGACGGCGAACGTCCTCAAGGGCGACGTCACGGTCGAGCGTCCCGTCATCGACCGCGGTGAGGCCTGGGACCAGGCCGTCGCCAAGGGCCGGTTCATCGCGGACAGCAAGGTGCACGGGGCGGCCCCGGCCGCCTACCGCGCGCTGGACATCATCGAGGCCGCGAAGAACGGCGACCTCCAGCAGGGCTTCGACGCCGAGGACGTCGCCCTCGCCGACCTGATCATGGGTGGCGAGCTGCGCTCCGGCATCTACGCCTTCAACCTGGTGCAGAAGCGCGGCAAGCGCCCCGCCGGCGCCCCGGACAAGTCGCTGGCCCGTCCGGTCACCAAGGTCGGTGTCGTCGGCGCCGGTCTGATGGCCTCCCAGCTCGCACTGCTCTTCCTGCGCCGCCTGGAGGTGCCGGTCGTACTGACCGACATCGACCAGGAGCGCGTCGACAAGGGTGTGGGCTACGTCCACGCCGAGATCGACAAGCTGCTGCTCAAGGGCCGTATCAACCAGGACAAGGCCAACCGCCTCAAGGCCCTGGTCACCGGTGTCCTGGACAAGGCCGAGGGCTTCGCGGACGCGGACTTCATCATCGAGGCCGTGTTCGAGGAGATCGGCGTCAAGCAGCAGGTGTTCGCGGAGGTCGAGGCGGTCGCCCCGGCGCACGCGATCCTCGCCACCAACACCTCCTCGCTGTCGGTGACCGAGATGGCGTCGAAGCTGAAGAACCCCGAGCGGGTCGTCGGCTTCCACTTCTTCAACCCGGTCGCGATCCTGCCGCTGCTGGAGATCGTCCGGGGCGAGGCGACCGACGACGCCTCCCTTGCCACGGCCTTCGGTGTCGCCAAGAAGCTGAAGAAGACCGCGGTGCTGGTGAAGGACGCCCCGGCGTTCGTCGTGAACCGCATCCTCACCCGCTTCATGGGCGAGATCCAGAACGTCATCGACGAGGGCACGCCGGTCGAGGTCGCCGAGAAGGCGGTCGAGCCGCTGGGTCTGCCGATGTCGCCGCTGGTGCTCCTGGAGCTGGTCGGCCCGGCCATCGGTCTGCATGTCTCGGAGACCCTCAACCGGGCCTTCCCGGACCGCTTCACGGTGTCCCCGAACCTCGCCGCGGTCGTCAAGGCCGGCAAGCGCGGCTTCTACGTCTACGACTCCGGCAAGCCGGAGCTGGACCCCGAGGTCGCCGCGCTGCTCAAGCAGGGCGACGTCGTCCTGTCCGAGGAGCAGGTGCGGGCCCGTGTCCTCGACGCCGTCGCCCAGGAGATCGGGCTCATGCTCGACGAGGGTGTCGTCGCCGAGGCGCAGGACATCGACCTCTGCCTGATCACCGGCGCCGGCTGGCCCTTCCACCTGGGCGGCATCACGCCGTACCTGGACCGTGAGGGCGTCAGTGAGCGGGTGAACGGCAAGAAGTTCCTGGAGGCCGGGGTGGCTTCGGTCCCCGCGTAACGGTCGTACGGGTATCAGGAGGGCCTCCGCTTTCGGGCGGGGGCCCTCTGCTCCTGTCCGCCCGGAGAGTCCTCAAGGAGGCGGCAGACGCGGAGTCCGCTCCGCACTCGACTCCCTCACCGCGCTGTCCGACTTCACCCGCAGCACGAACGGCGTCGCCCCCGCCGCCATGGACACGATCATGCTCCCGGTCGCGTACGACAAGACCGGCCCCGCGCCACTGTCAGGGGCGCGGGGAACCGGGCGACCAGCCACGTACCACCCGCACCCGCGAGGCCGCCTGAAGCAGCGGACGCGCAGGCGGTCCGTACGAGCCTGATCGCACCCGAAAGCCCCCGCCGTCAGACACGTACGAACGGCGCCAGGGCCAAGCCGGCCTCATCGTTCTGCCGGGCCGTCCGCAGCGCGCCATCGGCCCCGACCGCCCCGAGCACCACCCGCCCGTACGCGTCCCGCGCCAACGCCGGCGCCCCCACGCAACGTTCGCCCGTCGGCGACCACCACACCCCGGCCTGCTCGTTCTCCGTACCGCACGCAGCGAGCACGACCTGCCCCTCGACGTCGCGATGGGCCAGCACCGTGCAGTCGTGCCCGTCGAGCGGCGCCCGCAGCACGGCGACCGGGTCCTCGGCCGGTGCCCCGCCCAGCGGGATCACCCGGCCTCCGGGGCGATGGGCGACGATGCCTCCGGTCGCCGGGTCGGTCCAGTAGTACGTGGCCCGGTCGGGCCCGGTCTCCAGGCCCACCGCACTGCCGCGGGCCACCGCGAGCGGGATGGTGGGCGCCTGGCCGAAGTCGCCGCCGGGCTTCTCCTGCGTCCAGCGCATGATGACGTCCCGGCCGCCGGCCATCGCCTCGACCCGCCCGGAGGAGTACGCGACCACGGTCACCGGGTCCTGCACCCCGCTGCCCTTGAGATCGGTCCACGGACTCCACTTGCCGCCGGTCAGCTCACGGCGCAGCATGACGCCGCCGCCCGCGTTGCGCGCGAGGACGTGGACACTGCCGTCGGCGCTCACTCCCCCGGTCGGTGTCCCGAAGCGCGCGGCCTTCGCCCGGTCCTTGTGCGGATTGCCCAGCGAACGCCACTCGGTGACGGGCCGGCCCGTCTGGTACTGGATGGCGTGCACGACGTCCACGGCGGGCGGACCGTCGGCCTTCACGACCTCGCGGCGGCCGAGGAAGTGCACGTAGGTGTTCGCGCCCTGCACGATGTGGAGGTCGGTCAGACCGGACACGGGGAAGAGCTCCGGACCGGTCCACCGCGGGCCGCCGGGCTTCTCCTGCGTCCAGCGCAGCAGGCCCGTCCGCGCGCGGGCGTACGCGGTGAGCCTGCCGTCCTTGCCGAGGACGAGCCAGGAACCGGCAAGGGTGGCCTCGGCCCTGAGCCGCTCGCCCCCGCCGTTCGTCGAGGTGTCGGCCGTCGCACCCTGTGCAGCGGCGCGCCCGGATCTGGTCCGCATGACGAGACCTGCCCCTTCCATGACGCTCGGCGCGGCACCCCGGCGCCGCCTTCTCGCACGGGAACGCGGACGGCCGAGCGACCCCCCATCATAGGATGAACGTTTCACTCACATGGTGTAGGCCGCCCGGCATGCGACCCTGGCCCCATGGACGACCCCCTGCTCGTGATCGTCGACGCCGCCAACGTCATCGGCTCCGTGCCCGACGGCTGGTGGCGCGATCGACGCGGCGCCGCGGAACGCCTGCGCGACCGGCTCGCCCGGGACGGGGTCCCCGGCCGGGACGAGCCCGTCGAACTCGTGATGGTCGTCGAGGGCGCCGCCCGCGGCGTGGCACCGGTACCGGGCGTGCGGGTCGAGGCGGCCCCCCGCAGCGGCGACGACCGCATCGTGGAACTCGTCGCCGCAGAGGCCCATGACCGCCCCTGCCTGGTGGTCACCGCCGACCGCGAACTGCGGCGCAGGGTCGGCGAGTTGGGTGCCGAGGTAGCCGGGCCCCGAACGGTTCGCGGCGCGTCCTGAAGGATCCTCGACCCACCCTGCGGGGCAAAGGTGCACCCCTGGTGCGCGCTCCGGCCCCGCAGTCCGCGGACGCGGGACGTGCGGGGCCGGAGGGGCGGGTCGGTCGCGGGGCGGCGGCTACTCGCTGCCGCGTCCCGGAGGCTTGAGGGCCCCACCCGGCCCGGTCTCCTCCTGACGGCCGAGGCGGCTGTGCGAGCGGCCGTAGACGAAGTAGACGAGGAAGCCGAGGAACATCCAGCCGGCGAAGCGGAGCCAGGTCTCCGTGGGCAGGTTGAGCATCAGCCACAGCGAGGCGCACACCGACAGGATCGGGATGAACGGCACCCAGGGGGTGCGGAACGCCCGGGGCAGGTCGGGGCGGGTCCGGCGGAGGATGATCACGCCGATCGCGACGACCACGAAGGCGAACAGCGTGCCGATGTTCACCAGCTCGGCCAGCTCGCTCAGCGGGGTGAAGCCCGCGAGGATCGCGATGACCACACCGAGCAGGATGGTCGGCCGGTGCGGGGTCTTGAACCGGGGATGGACGCGGGAGAAGAAGCGCGGCAGCAGCCCGTCGCGGCTCATCGCGAAGAACACCCGGGTCTGGCCGAGCAGCAGGATCATGCACACGGTCGTCAGGCCGACGGCGGCGCCGAAGCTGATGAAGCCCGCGAACCACGGGTGCCCGGTGGCCTTGAAGGCGTCGGCGAGCGGCGCGGTCACCGACAGCTTCGTGTAGTGCTGCATGCCGGTGACGACGATCGACACCGCCACGTACAGCGTGGTGCAGATGACGAGGGAGCCGATGATGCCCCGGGGCATGTCCCGCTGCGGGTTCTTCGTCTCCTCCGCGGCCGTGGCGACGACGTCGAAGCCGATGAACGCGAAGAAGACGACGGAGGCGGCCGTGAAGATGCCCATCACACCGAAGTTGGAGGGCGCCCAGCCGAACATCAGCTGGATGAGCGGTGATTGGAGGCTGTCGCCCGCGGGCACCGCCTCTGCCTTCGGGACGAACGGGTCGTAGTTGGCGCCCTCGATGAAGAAGGCGCCCGCGATGATCACGGTCAGGACGACCGTCACCTTGATGGCGACGACGACGGAGGTGACGCGCGCGGAGAGCTTGGTGCCGATCACGAGGATGGCGGTGAGGATCAGGACGAGCGCGGCGGCGAGGATGTCGAAGCCGAAGCCGTCGGCCCCGTCTCTCGTGCTGAGCGCCGCCGGCAGCTCCCAGCCCGCGTTGGCCAGCAGCGAATGGATGTAGCCGGACCAGCCGACGGCCACCACCGCCGTCCCCAGCGCGAACTCCAGGACCAGGTCCCAGCCGATGATCCAGGCGGGCAGCTCTCCGAGGGAGGCGTACGAGAAGGTGTACGCGGACCCGGCGACCGGGACCGTGGACGCGAACTCCGCGTAACAGAGGGCGGCGAGCGCGCAGACGACGCCGGCCACGACGAAGGCGAGGGCCACGGCGGGACCGGCGTTGTTCTTGGCCACCGTGCCGGTGAGGACGAAGATGCCGGTGCCGATGATGACACCGACGCCGAAGACCGTCAGATCCAGCGCGGACAAGGATTTCTTGAGCGCGTGTTCTGGTTCCTCGGTATCGAGGATGGACTGCTCGACCTTCTTCGTCCGAAAGAGTGTGCTGCTCACAGGCGTACCTCCCACGCTTGTCGTCCTCGACATGATCGAGAGGGGGCGTGTTCCGTATGCCCCGGCGCGAGCGGTTTCACGCGAATGGGCCGGTCTCACCACCGTAAAGGATGGTGAAACCGGCCCGAACAGCCCGGTCGGACAGGTCAGTCGCGCGCGGGCTCCACCTCGGCGGCGGTCTCGCCGAACCGGCCGTCGATCTTGGAGACCAGCCCGGTGACCTGGCGGGCGATGTCGGGCGCGGTGAGCCCGATCTCGGCCAGGACCTCGGCGCGGGTGGCGTGGTCGAGGAAGCGCGGCGGGATGCCGAAGTCACGCAGCGGAATGTCGACACCGGCGTCACGCAGCGCCTGGGCGACGGCCGAGCCGACCCCGCCGACGCGGGAGTTGTCCTCGACGGTGACGACCACGCGGTGCTTGTCGGCGAGCGGTGCCATGTGCTCGTCGACCGGCTTGACCCAGCGAGGGTCGACGACGGTCGTGGTGATGCCCTGCTTGTCGAGCAGGTCCGCGATCTCCAGGCACATCGGCGCGAGGGCGCCGACGGAGACGAGGAGCACGTCCGGGGTGTCGGTGCCCGGCTCACGCAGCACGTCCATGCCGCCGACGCGGCGCAGGGCGGGTACGGCGGGGCCGACGGCGCCCTTGGAGAAGCGCACCACGGTCGGCGCGTCCGTGACCTCGACGGCCTCGCGCAGCTGGGCGCGGACCTGGTCGGCGTCACGGGGCGCGGCGAGCCTGAGACCCGGTACGACCTGGAGGATCGACATGTCCCACATGCCGTTGTGCGAGGCCCCGTCGGTGCCGGTGACGCCGGCCCGGTCCAGCACGAAGGTCACACCGCACTTGTGGAGGGCGACATCCATCAGGACCTGGTCGAAGGCACGGTTGAGGAAGGTGGCGTACACCGCGAAGACAGGATGCACACCGCCCGTGGCGAGGCCCGCCGCGGACACCGCGCCGTGCTGCTCGGCGATGCCGACGTCGTACACGCGCTCGGGGAAGGCCTTGGCGAACTTGTCGAGGCCGACGGGCTGGAGCATGGCCGCCGTGATGGCGACGATGTCCTCGCGCTCCTTGCCGAGCTTCACCATCTCCTCGCCGAAGACGGAGGTCCAGTCGGCGCCGGAGGAGGCGATCGGCAGACCCGTGTCCGGGTGGATCTTGCCGACGGCGTGGAAGCGGTCCGCCTCGTCCTGGAGAGCGGGCTGGTATCCGCGGCCCTTCTCGGTGAGGCAGTGCACGATGACCGGCCCGCCGAACCGCTTGCCACGGGCGAGCGCGGACTCCAGGGCCTCGATGTCGTGCCCGTCGATCGGCCCGACGTACTTGAGCCCGAGGTCCTCGAACATGCCCTGCGGGGCGATGAAGTCCTTCAGCCCCTTCTTGGCGCCGTGCAGCGTCTCGTAGAGCGGCCTGCCGACGACGGGTGTCCGCTCCAGCAGGTCCTTGCCGCGGGCCAGGAACCGCTCGTAGCCGTCCGTGGTCCGCAGGGTGGCCAGGTGGTTGGCGAGGCCGCCGATGGTCGGCGCGTAGGAGCGCTCGTTGTCGTTGACGACGATGACCAGGGGCCGGTCCTTGGCGTCGGCGATGTTGTTGAGCGCCTCCCAGGCCATACCGCCGGTGAGGGCGCCGTCGCCGATGACCGCGACCACGTGGTCGTCGCGTTTCAGCACCTGGTTGGCCTTGGCGAGGCCGTCGGCCCAGCCCAGCACCGTGGAGGCGTGGCTGTTCTCGATGACGTCGTGCTCGGACTCGGCCTGCGAGGGGTAGCCGGAGAGGCCGCCCTTCATCTTCAGCCGGGAGAAGTCCTGACGACCGGTGAGCAGCTTGTGGACATAGGACTGGTGGCCCGTGTCCCAGAGCACCTTGTCCTTGGGCGAGTCGAAGACCCGGTGCAGGGCGATGGTGAGCTCGACCACGCCGAGGTTCGGGCCGAGGTGACCGCCGGTCTTCGACACCGCCTCGACGAGGAAGGTCCGGATCTCCTCCGCCAGCTGGTCCAGTTGCTCCAGACTGAGCCGGTCCAGATCGCGCGGTCCCCTGATGCGGGTCAGCAGCGGCACCCGTGCCTCCTTGCGATAGTGCTGTTCGAGCGTTACCGGGCTCGTCGAAGTCTAATCTTCCGCGCACACGGCCGACCGCCGGGCGGTCGACTCCTACGTCACGCAAACGGCCGTAAACCATCCTGCGCAGACGTACCCGTACGAAACGTCCGACAACAAGGAGAAGTGCCCGGTGCCTGTCAGGCACCGGGCACATGCGCGCCCTGAAGGGCGCCGGGCCGGACCGCTACGCGCGGCCCGCCGCCTTCTGGCTTCGACGGCTGACGGAGTCGATGACGACCGCGCCCAGCAGCACCGCACCCGTGATCATGTACTGGATCGAGGTGTTCATGTTCAGCAGGTTGAGGCCCGTCGTGATCGACTGGATGACCAGCATGCCCAGCAGCGCGGACCACACCGATCCCCGCCCGCCGAAGAGGCTGGTGCCACCGATGACGGCTGCGGCGATCGCGAGCATCAGGACGTTGCCACCACCGGCGGACAGCGTCGCGCTCGCGGTCTGACCGGCGAAGAACATGCCGCCGATCGCCGCGAACCCACCGGAGATGGCGAACACGGTGATCCGGACCATCGGCACATTGATACCCGCACGGCGGGCTGCCTCGATGCCGCCGCCGACCGCGAACACCTGACGGCCGTAGGTTGTACGACGCAGCACGAAGTCCACGATCACCAGCGCCGCCAGGAAGATCACCAGCGCGTTGGAGACACCGGCCGCGTCGTTGAGCACGGCGGCAGCGACGAAGGACACGACGGCGAGCGCGCCGACACGCAGCACGATCTCGCTGGTCGGCCGGAACGGCACACCCGCGGCTCGACGACGGCGCTGCTCGTTGACGTTGCCGACGAGCGAGAGCGCCACAGCGAGGCCGGCCAGGATGTACGCGCCGATGATGGCCTGGTCCATGAAGAAGGAGCTCTTGCCGAGCAGATGGACCGGACCCGTGTCCGACGGGATGTTGATCGTGCCGCTGTCACCCAGCATCCACAGCATCACGCCGTTCCAGCCGAGGAAGCCGGCCAGGGTGACGACGAACGCGGGTACGCCGACCCTGGCGAAGAACCAGCCGTGCAGCGCGCCGATGGCGAGACCGGTGACGATCGCGAGGAGCAGTGCCAACCAGGAGTTCATGCCCTGGTTCACCGCGAGCACGGCGAACAGGGTGGAGGCCAGACCACTGACCGAACCCACGGACAGGTCGATCTCGCCGAGCAGCAGCACGAACACCAGGCCGATGGAGAGCATGCCGGTGGCCGATAGGAAGTAGCTGATGTCCGAGAGGTTCTCGGCGCTCAGGAAGAGGTCGTTCTGCAGCTGGAAGATCGTCCAGATGACGATCAGCCCGATGGCCACCGGCAGCGAGCCCAGCTCGCCGCCCTTCACCTTGCGCTTGAACTCGGTGACGTAGCCCTTGAGACCCTCTTCGCGGACCAGCAGACGCGGGTCGACGACGCTGACCGGCGCGGCCGTGGGGTCGTCGGCGGGGGCGACCGTGGTCTGACCCTCGGCCCCGGTGTCCGGTGCGGAATCGCTCTTCACGGTCTTGGACGTGTCGCTCACTTTGCCGCCTCCGTGGTGCGCCGCCCCGCACGACGGGTCACGGCGTTGTCCGTGGCACCCGTGATCGCGGCGATGATCTCTTCGTGACTGGTGTCCTTCACGGAGAAGGAACCGTTGTTCCGGCCCAGCCGCAGGACGGCGACGGTGTCCGCGACCGCCTTCACATCGGCCATGTTGTGGCTGATGAGGATGACGGCGAGGTTGCGCTCGCGCAGCCGCTCGACCAGGTCGAGAACCTGCGCGGTCTGCTCGACACCGAGGGCGGCGGTGGGCTCGTCGAGGATGACGAGCTTGGGGTCGCCGATGAGGGCACGGGCGATGGCGACGACCTGGCGCTGACCGCCGGAGAGGCTCGCGATCGGGATACGGACGCTGGGGATCCGGATAGAGAGCGTGGAGAGCAGCTCGCGGGAGTTCTTCTCCATCGACACCTCGTCGATGACACCCCGGTGCAGCAGCTCGCGCCCGAGGTAGAGGTTGCCCACGACGTCGAGGTTGTCGCAGAGCGCGAGGTCCTGGTAGACCGTCGCGACGCCGAGTCCCTGGGCGTCGTGCGGCTTGTTGATCCGGACCGGGTCGCCCTGCCACTCGATGACGCCCTCATCGATGGGGTGGACACCCGCGATCGTCTTGACCAGGGTGGACTTTCCTGCGCCGTTGTCGCCCACCAGGGCGACCACTTCTCCGGCGTGGACCTCCAGATCGACGTCGGTGAGTGCCTGCACCGCACCGAATCGCTTGGAGACTCCGCGCAACGCCAGCACGGGCGTAGCGGACACGTGAACCATCTCCTTCGCCGCCTGACCGGCGGGGATGCCGCGCCGGTAACCGGGCGCGGAAATGTGCGTGACGCACAAGACTTACAGGGGAACATGCGTAGATCCGCCGTGCCCACCCGTGCCCTGAAGGGGCGCGGGGAACTGCGCGACCAGCCACGACGACGGGAAGGGCGACCGACGGCCCTCCCGGCACCGCCAGCGGAGCGTCACGGTTCCATCCGGCGCCCGCCCCGGAAGCGGGGTCTGAAGGTGGGGCGGGCGCCGGACAGGCTCAGCGGGCCGGAGTGACTACTCCAGACCGGCGGACTTGCACGCCTTGGCGTACTCGGCGGTGCAGATGTCGGCGACCGTGTACAGGCCGTCCTTCACCACCGTGTCCTTGATGTTCTCCTTGGTCACCGAGACCGGGGTCAGCAGCTTCGCCTGGACCTTGTCGCCGGAGCCGCTGGTCACCTCGGTGTCGGCCAGGGACTTGATGTCCTTGCCCTCCAGCAGGTTGACCGCCAGCTCGGCGGCCGTGTCGGCCTCCGGCTTGTAGGCCTTGTAGACCGTGGAGGACTGCGTGCCGGCGACGATCCGCTGGATGGCCGCAAGCTCTGCGTCCTGACCGGTCAGCGGGATGTTGCTGATCTTCGCACCCTTGAGGGTGTTGGCGATGCCACCGGCCATGCCGTCGTTGGCGGCGTAGACGCCCGCGATGTTCTTGGCGCCCAGCTGGGTGATCGCCGCGGACATCTTCTCGGCGGCGACGGTGTCCTTCCAGAGGCCGGACTGCTCGTAGGCGATGTCGACCTTGCCGTCGAGGGCCTTGTGCGCGCCCTCCTTGAACTGACCGGCGTTCGGGTCGGCGTCGTCGCCGTTGATCATGACGACCTTGGCCTTGGGGGTCGCCTTGTCGCCGAGGGCGTCGAGGAGCGCCTGGCCCTGCAGCTCGCCGACCTTGACGTTGTCGAAGGAGACGTAGGCCGAGACCGGGCCCTGAGCGAGACGGTCGTAGGCGACGACCTTGACGCCCTTGTCCACCGCGGCCTGGATGGAGGACTTGATGGCGGCGGAGTCCTGGGCGGAGACGACGATGACCTTGACGCCCTTGGTCACCATGGTGCTCATCTGCTGAGCCTGCTTGTTCGGGTCGGCCGCGGCGTTCGCGTACTGGACGTCGCAGTCGTCGCAGAGTTCCTTGACCTTGGCCTCGAAGTAAGGCTTGTCGAACTTCTCGTAGCGCGCGGTGACCGAGTCGGGCAGGAGCAGACCGATCGACTTGCTGTCCGAGCCGTTGTCGCTGCCGCTGTCCGAGTCCTTGTCGTCGCCGGCCTTGCCACAGGCGGCCACGGACAGCGCCAGCGAGATCGCGGTGGCGCCGATCGCGACTCTACGCATCGTTGCGTTCATTTGGGTTGTGCCTCCCTGACACGGGCCGCAGCACTGCGGCCGAGGTGGCTGGAAGTCAACTCGGCCACACGTGCGACGTCAAGAAGTAAATCCTTAACGGGTTGGCAACGGCGTGTTTCGTTCTCTAAGTGAAGGCAGGGGTTGCTGCGGAGAGGGTTCCGTCCAAAAGGGTCGAATCACCCATCTCGCTGAGGGCCAGGGCCAGGGCCCCGAGGACCTCGGCACGG
The DNA here is from genome assembly GCF_036346855.1 of Streptomyces europaeiscabiei. Lineage (NCBI taxonomy): Bacteria > Bacillati > Actinomycetota > Actinomycetes > Kitasatosporales > Streptomycetaceae > Streptomyces > Streptomyces europaeiscabiei. The sequence goes on along the minus strand of NZ_CP107841.1, from coordinate 8,056,617 downwards.
CCGCCAAGTGCCCCTGGCAGCACTGAGAGTTGACGTGCGGCACTCGGGATCGCGTACCGGCCGACCGACTCCCTTATGGGACCGAGCACCAGCTCCCCGGCCTCGGCGAGATCGCCACCGAGGACCACACGGCTCGGGTTCAACAGATTGCAGAGATTGGCGACTCCACTTCCGATGTGTCGGCCGACGTCGGCGATCACCCGACGGCAGCCCGGGTCCCCGTCCCTCGCCAACCGTACGACCCCTTCCATGGTCAGGTCGGTGCCGTGACTGGACTGGAGGAGCGGGAGCACATAGCGCGCGGCCGCGAAGGTCTCCAGGCAGCCGCGGTTGCCGCAGCGGCAGACAGGACCGGATTCATCAAGAGTAATATGCCCGATTTCTCCCGCCGTGCCACCCGGGCCCCTGTAGATCTTGCCATCGATCACCAGCCCGGCACCAACACCACTGGACACCTTGATGTACGCCAGGTCCCGAACCCCCCGGCCACTGCCCCAGACCAGCTCACCGAGGGCGCCGAGGTTGGCGTCGTTGTCCACGTGCACCGTCACACCGAGGCGGTCGCGCATCTCGGCGGCGGGCTTGGTGCCGGTCCAGCCCGGCAGAATGGCGGTGGAGCCGAGCGACCCCGACTCCACGTCGATCGGTCCCGGCACGCCGAGACCCACACCCGCGATCTTCGTAGGATCCACACCGATGGCCTCGATCAACCGGGTGACCAGCTGCTCCGCCCGGTCGAACCCCTGGGTCGAGGAGGCGTCCACGTCCAGCGGCTCGGCCTCCTCGGCGAGCACCTGATGGGCGAGATTCCCTATCGCGACGCGCAAATGCGTGTGCCCGAAGTCCACGCCGATCACGATCCCGGCGTCACCGCTGAGCGAGACCGCGCGCGCCCGGCGGCCGCCCGCCGACGTGGGCGTGACCTCGACGGTTCCACCGTCCTTCAGCTCGCGCACGATGTTGGAGACCGTGGCCGCGGACAGGCCGGTCGTCCTGGCGATCTCCGCCTGAGTGAGCGACCCGGCCAGCCGCACCGCCCGTACGACGCGCTCGAGATTTGCTCGGTGCAGCGACGACTGCGATCCCGGAGTCTCCATCGACTCATCCACTCCCGTCCCAGGCTGGGCGGCCCGCACGCCGCCCGTGACCCAGGTCACAGCAGCGGAACCGGGTCACTTACAAGTTGTGAACTCCAAGCTCCGCTGAACGGGTTACCGCAGTCAAGTCCTTGACGGAAACTGAGACCACCGAATGACCACTAAATGTCACTCTGCGGCTACTTGAGGTCCCGGAACGGGTCACTCGGGGGACCGGGGTGGGGCCGTGTCGGTCGGCCCCACCGCGCTACTTCAGCGCTCCGGCGGTCAGCCCCTGCACGACCTGCCGCTGGAACACGATGTACGCGGCCAGCACTGGAAGCATCGCCATCACCAGGCCGGCGAAAAGTCCGGACCAGTCGCCCTTGTATCCCTGGCTGACGGCCAGCTGGACCAAACCCTGGGTGAGGACGCGCTTGTCCGGGTCGGTGTTGAGGACCGTAGGGAGCATGTACTGGTTCCACTGGCCGAGGAAGTTGAAGATGCCGACGCTGATCAGGCCCGGCTTGGCCATCGGCATCATGATCTGGAAGAACGTCCTCGTGTGGGAGGCGCCGTCCACGAAGGCCGCCTCCGCCACCGACGTCGGCAGCGTGCGGAAGAACGCCGTCAGGAAGAACACCGTGAAGGGCAGCGAATACGCGATGTAGACCAGGATCAGACCGTGGATCGTGTTCAGCAGGCCCATGTTGTTCACGACGTAGAACAGCGGCACCAGCGCCAGCATGATCGGGAAGCTCATCCCGCCGATGAACAGGAAGTAGATGAACCGGTTGCCCGGGAAGTCGAAGCGGGCCAGAACGTACGCCGCCATCGAACCGAACACCAGGGTGCCGATGAGCGACCCCCCCACCACCAGGATGGTGTTGAGGAAGTAGTCGCTCATGTTGGCTTCGGTCCAGGCTCGCGACCAGTTGTCGAAGTGCAGCTCGTCCGGCAGCGACCAGGGTGAGGAGAAGATGGAGCGGTCGTCCTTGAAGGATGTCATCACCGCCCACAGCAACGGCATCACGACCATGATCGCCCAGATGATCAGGATCGCGTGCGAGAAGACGTTGAGGGTGACGCCCTCCTTCTTCTCGCTGCGGCGCGGCCCGGCCGTGCCGTCGACCTTGACGACGGGCGCACCGGACTCGGCCGGTACGGGGGCGGGGGTCTCGGTCGTCTTCATCAGCTCAGTACTCCAGCCGCTCGCGTCGGCCCAGCCGCATCACGACGGCGGCGAAGGCCAGCGTGACGACGAGCAGGGCGACGCCGATCGTAGTGGCGTAGGCGGCCTGCCCGTCGCGGAACGCCTTCTGGTACACGTAGAGGACCATGACGGTGGTCGAGTAGTCCGGGCCTCCGGGCCCGGTCGTCATGATCTGCACGACCGCGAACGACTCCGCGCCGAGGGCGAGGATGCCCACGTAGATCCAGCCGGACTGCACTGTGTCCCACAGCAAGGGCAGGGTGATCCGGAAGAAGGTGGTGGCGCGGCTCGCCCCGTCGAGCAGCGCGGCCTCGTACATCTCCGTCGGGATGGAGGCCATGCCCGCCGAGAAGAGGACCACGAAGAAACCGACCGTGGACCAGACGAGGACCGCCATCACCGCCCACAGGGCGAGGTCGGGGTCGCCCAGCCACAGCGGCTGGATGCTGTCGAGCCCGATGCCGCGCAGGATCGAGTTGATCGCGCCGCTGTCGGGGTTGTACGCGAAGGCGAACAACAACGCCACGATCGCGATCGAGAGCACCTGCGGAAAGAAATAGACGATCTTGTAGAAGGACGAGCCGCGAACACCTGTGACGACCGGACCGCCCCTCCGGTGGCGTCCCCCCACATTGATCATGAAGGCGAAGAACAACGCGAGACCGATCGTGATAACCGGCAGCACCAGCGCAAACAGAAGACTGTGCTGCAAGGACTTCCAGAAGATCGCGTCGTCGAGCATCCGCTCGTAATTTCCGAAACCGACCATCTTGAATTCGGGGCTCAGCCCGGTCCAGTCCGTGAACGAGTAATAGATGGACTGGATGAACGGCCAGACGACGAAAAGTGCGTATAGCCCGAGGGGCACTGCCAGAAACCCCATGATGAACCGGTACTTGCCGTGCTGCATTACCACCGACCCCGATCTGCGCGCGGACCCAGCCGCCAGGGCCCGTCCGGGCTGTACGCCACGGACAGGCCCTGATGACGATTCCTCACTGGTGCTTGTAGTGCTTGATCGACGAGTCCTTGGCCGCCGCGTCGGCAAAGCCCTGGATCTTCTTGATTGCCTCGGCCGGGGTGAGTCGGCCGGCCATCATCTCGCCGAGCCCCGCCACACCGATCTGTTCCTTCTGCAACTGCACGTACCAGTCCTGGATGCGTGGGTTCACCACGTTGTCGCCGGCCAGTTCCAGGGCCGCAACCCCGGACTTAAGACCGGGAGTGAGGGTGATGCCGTCGGTGCCGCCGTTGTACGCGGTCAGCGACTTGACCTTGCTGGTGAAGTTCTTGGAGGACGCCTCGCTGAGCATGATGCGCAGCTGCTCCATGCCGCCCGCACCGTTCGTCGCCTTGGCCGGGACGATGAAGGGCTCGCCACCGGAGGCCCAGATGGTGCCGAAGGGCATCTTGTCCGAGCTGTCGATACCGGTGGGCGCGGAGACGGCCAGATCGAAGTCGGCCGGGATGACCTTCGCGGACTCGTTCTCCACCCAGGAGCCGTTCGGGATGAACAGCGCCTTGCCCTCGGCCCAGGCGGTCTGCGACTGGATGTGGTCCAGACCGGGGGTGCCCTGGAGGATGTAGCCCTTCGCGTAGAGCTCGTAGTAGGCATCGAAGCAGGCCTTGACCGCCGGATGCTTCCAGGCGTTCGGCTCCAGGTTGTCGATCGAGTCGAGGACCTCTCGACCGCCCACCTTGCCGATCATCGGGTAGAGGGAGAAGGGGATGTAGTACGGGTACTTGCCCGCGTACGTCCAGCCCGCCATGTCCTTCTTCTTGGCCTTCTCGCAGACCGCGAGCATCTGGTCCCAGGTCTCGGGGTACTCCTCGTCGAGCGAGTCCAGGGCTTTTTGGGAGTACCAGACGCCGTACACCGTGTAGGCGTAGTACATGATCCAGACGGGGTCGCCGTCGAACTGGCCCATCTCCACGATCCCTGGGCGCAGGGTGTCGCGGACCTTCTTGTCCGGGTCGTCATAGGACGGGGCGTCGAGGAGCGGGGTGAGGTCGGCGAGCTGCTTCTTGCCGACCAGGACGCCCATGTCCATCTGCTCGGCGCCCGAGTTGTCGATCAGGTCCGGCGGCGTGCCCTGGTTGAAGCGGGGCTGGAGCGTGGACTGGATCTTCTGGGTGGCGGAGAACTTCACGCTCGCCTTGGGGAAGTTCTTCTCGTAGATCTTCACGGCGTCCTCGGCGTACTCCTTGCCGAAGCCGCCGTCGAAGAGGACGAACTCCATCCGCGTGCCCTCGTTGACACCCAGGGGGTTCTTCGCCGTTTTCTCGCCCGCCTCGGCTTTCTCCTCGCCGCCTCCGCCACTGCTGGCGCACGCGGACAGGAAGCTCATCGTCGGGACGGTGATCAGGCCGAGCGCGGCGGAACGCTTGATCAGATCGCGGCGGCCGACACCTTCGGGGGTGGTGCTGCCGACGCCCTCGGGGCCGTTGTTCTCAGCGGTAGTGGATCCCATCAGATCTCCTTCGAGGGGACCACCGGCTTTGGCCGGTGGAGGAATCGAAGGCCCCTTCGGGGCGGCCTGGCGTCAACCGGGGCAGCTACCTCACACGTACGCGTGAGGTCCAGGGACCAGAAGGTTCATCTACAGACAGCGCCTATATATTCACGATGTGGTAGCGAGGAGGAAGATTCGCCGGTTATCCGGCGGTGTGTGCGACCTCGGGCTGCATGTGGTGTGGTGCCCGAAGTACCGCCGTCCGGTTCTCGGTGGACGGGTCGCGGCACGTCTGGACGAGCTGATCCGGCAGAAGGCCGACGAACGGGAATGGGAGATCGTGGCACTCGAGGTGATGCCTGACCACGTCCACCTGTTCGTCAAGCACGACCCGAAGTCGTCGGCCTCGTATGTCGCCAACCAGCTCAAGGGGTTCACTTCCCGCGTGCTGCGCGAGGAGTTCCCGCACCTTCGCTCGAAGCTTCCGACGCTGTGGTCGTCGTCGTACTTCGCTGCCTCGGTCGGCGCGATCAGCGCCGAGACGGTACAGCGGTACATCGACAGCCAGTGGGAACGCCCCCGGAAGAAGGGGGAGGGCTCATGATCCGCGCGTACAAGTTCCTGCTGCGCCCCACGGTCCGTCAGATGGTCGCGCTGAGCGAGATGCTGCGGGATCACTGCTCGCTCTACAACGGCGCGCTTCAGGAACGCCGGGACGCCTACCGGCACGCATCGAGGACGAGCATCAAGTACGGGGAACAGTCGGCGCAACTGAAGGCGATCCGAGCGTTCGACCCCGGGCGCCAGGGGCGTTGGTCGTTCTCGTCCCAGCAGGCCACCCTGCGCCGCCTGGACAAAGCGTTCACCGCATTCTTCCGGCGCGTGAAGAGCGGCAGAACGCCCGGGTACCCGCGGTTCAAGGGGGTCGGGCACTTCGACACTGCCATCTTCCCGAAGGACGGTGATGGCTGCCGCTGGGACTCCACTCCGCACGATCCGCAGACCCGCGTCCGGTTGCAGGGTGTCGGGCACGTCCGGGTACACCAGCACCGGCCTGTCAAGGGCCGAGTGAAGACGATCGCGGTCAAGCGCGAGGGCAACCGCTGGTACATCGTCCTTTCCTGTGATGACGTGCCCTCCGAGCCCCTGCCCGCCACGGGCGCGGTCGTCGGCATCGACATGGGCACCACGCACTTCCTGACCACCTCCGGCGGCCGGCACGTCGCCAACCCCAAGTTCCTCGACCAAGGGGCCGAGGAGCTGGCCGAAGCGCAGCAGTACCTCTCCACCTTTCCCCGGCGGACGAAGCACCGCACCAAGTGCCACCGTGCCGCGGCCCGCCACGTGGCCAAGCTGCACGCGAAGATCCGCCGACAGCGTGCCGACTTCCACCACAAGACCGCTCGTGCCCTCGTACGGGACCACGACGCGATCGCGCACGAACGGCTCAACACGGCGGGCATGACCCGCACGCCCAGGCCCAAGCCCGACCCAGAAGCGCCCGGCTCCTTCCTCCCTAACGGCGCCGCCGCCAAAGCGGGCCTGAACCGCAGCATCCTCGACGCGGGTTGGGGACAGTTCCTTTCGATCTTGGCGAACAAGGCTGAAAGCGCCAGTCGTACCGTGATCGAAGTAACCGCCCGCAACACCTCCCGCACCTGCCTGTCCTGCAGCCACGTCGCGAAGGAGAACCGCGCTTCGCAAGCCAGGTTCGAATGCGTCAGATGCGGGTTCGCGGCCAACGCAGATCTCGTCGGCGCAACGAACGTCCTCACCCGGGCCGGGCTGGTCCGCTGCGACGTGGCCTAGCCACTGCCGCAGGAAGCCCGCGCGTTTGCGCATGGGTGGAGTCACGCTCAAGTCCTCGCCTCCTCCACTCCAGGACTCAGGCGGTGAACCGGATCCTCCCGGCACCGCGGTCGGTTCAAACTGGGGTCGTGCGTGAGGATTCAACAGGGCCAATACGGCGGTCGGTGCGCGGACACGTCCGCGACCACCGGTAATTCCCCCCAGGTAGCGCCTGCCCGCAGCTGTGCGACGACTATGCGGACGCCGACAGGTATAGTCCACTTCCCGCCAGAGGGGCAAGATCGAATGCAAGGTTCACCATCGGTCTTTTCCGAGTTGAGACCTCTCGGAAATATGAGCGCCCCTGCGCCACCTGACCGGAAAATTCCCGCCATTCGACCCGGATGGCGCACTCAACACCCTTGACATCACTCGTCACTTCAACCCCTACTGGTCCCTGCGTTAAGCGGTCGACAACGTTGTCCTCTTTCGATCATTTCTTGATCGAAAACTGTCTGCTGGACGTAGGGAGGGTGCTCGCCGATGCGGCACGGACGGGGTTCCACGGCGGCGCTGGGCGCCGCCGCGTTCGCTCTGGTGGTGGCCTCGCAGGGGGCGGCCGTCGCGTTACCGGACCGACCGGCGGCCGGGGAGCGGGAGTTCAGCTCCTCGTTCGAACCGGACGACCCGGCTCCGGACTGGCTCAGCACGGTCGACACGGCACCGGACGGCTCCGCGCGGGCCTCCGGTGTCGACGGCGGGTACACCACCGGCATCCCGGGCAACATCACCGACCACGTCACCGACGTCCGGGCCAGCGGCGAGAACGCGAGCGGCGGGGAGGTGAAGGAGAACCTCGTCGACGGCGAGTCCGGCACCAAGTGGCTCACCTTCCAGCCCACCGGCTGGGCCGAGTTCGACCTCGACAGGCCGGCCAAGGTGGTGACCTACGCGCTGACCTCGGCGAACGACTTCGAGACCCGCGACCCGAAGGACTGGGCCCTCCAGGGCTCCACCGACGGCAAGGAGTGGAGGACCCTGGACACCCGCTCCGGCGAGAGCTTCGAGGGGCGGTTCCGGACGAAGTCGTACGACATTCCCGGCGACCTGACGGCCGAGTACCGGCACCTCCGCCTCGACATCACCCGGAACAACGGCGCCTCGATGATCACCCAGCTCGCCGATGTGCAGTTCTCCACGGGTGGCGGGCAGGCACCCGCGCCGAAGGAGATGCTGTCGCTGGTCGACCGGGGCCCGAGCGGCTCGGCGACCGCGAAGGCCGGCGCGGGCTTCACCGGCAAGCGGGCCCTCAGGTACGCGGGCCGGCACACGGCGGGCGGCCGGGCATACTCGTACAACAAGGTCTTCGACGTGAACGTGGCCGTCGAGCGGAACACCGAGCTGGCGTACCGGATCTTCCCGTCGATGGCGGACGGCGATCTGGACTACGCCGCCACGAACGTCTCGGTCGACCTGGTCTTCACCGACGGCACCTCCCTCAGCGGTCTGCGGGCGGTGGACAGCCATGGATTCCCGCTGTCGCCGCGCGGACAGGGTGCGGCGAAGGTGCTGTACGTCAACCAGTGGAACGACGTGGTCTCACGCATCGGCTCGGTCGCCGCAGGCCGGACCGTGGACCGGATCGTGGTGGCCTACGACTCCCCGAAGGGCCCGGCGAGGTTCCGCGGCTGGCTCGACGACGTGACACTGCGGGTGCATGCGCCCGAGCGGCCGAAGACGCATCTTTCCGACTACGCGGTGACCACCAGGGGAACGAATTCCAGCGGCGGTTTCTCCCGCGGCAACAATTTCCCCGCGACGGCGGTGCCCCATGGCTTCAACTTCTGGACGCCGGTGACCAACGCGGGCTCGCTGAGCTGGCTGTACGACTACGCACGGGCCAACAACGCGGACAACCTGCCGACCGTCCAGGCGCTCAGCGCTAGTCATGAGCCGAGCCCCTGGATGGGCGACCGGCAGACCTTCCAGGTGATGCCCTCCGCCGCCACCGGCACCCCCGAACTGAGCCGCACGGCAAGGGCGCTGCCCTTCCGGCACGAGAACGAGACGGCCCGCCCGTACTACTACGGGGTGCGCTTCGAGAACGGCGTCAAGGCCGAGATGGCACCGACCGACCACGCGGCGGTGCTGCGCTTCACCTACCCCGGGGACGACGCGAGCGTCCTCTTCGACAACGTGACGGACCAGGCGGGCCTGACCCTGGACAAGGACGCCGGGGTCGTCACGGGCTTCTCGGATGTGAAGTCGGGGCTCTCGACGGGCGCGACCCGACTCTTCGTGTACGGGGTCTTCGACGCACCGGTCACGGACGGCGGCTCGACCGGTGTGAAGGGCCACCTCCGCTTCGACGCGGGCGAGGACCGAGTGGTGACGCTCCGCCTGGCCACCTCCCTCATCGGCCTCGGCCAGGCGAAGGAGAACCTGCGCCAGGAGATCCCGGACGGCACGTCCTTCGAGACGGTGAAGGACCGGGCGCGAACGCAGTGGGACCGCCTGTTGGGGAAGGTGGAGGTCGAGGGTGCGACCCCCGACCGGCTCACCACGCTGTACTCCAGCCTCTACCGGCTGTATCTGTACCCCAACTCAGGCTTCGAGAAGGTCGGTTCGACGTACAAGTACGCCTCGCCCTTCTCCCCCATGACCGGCCAGGACACCCCGACCCACACCGGCGCGAAGATCGTCGACGGCAAGGTGTACGTCAACAACGGCTTCTGGGACACCTACCGGACGACCTGGCCCGCGTACTCGCTCCTGACGCCCCATCAGGCGGGTGCGATGGTCGACGGTTTCGTGCAGCAGTACAAGGACGGCGGCTGGACCTCCCGCTGGTCCTCCCCCGGCTACGCGGACCTGATGACCGGCACCTCGTCGGACGTGGCGTTCGCGGACGCGTATGTGAAGGGCGTCGGCTTCGACGCGAAGTCGGCGTACGAGGCGGCCCTGAAGAACGCCACGGTCGTGCCGCCCTCAGCGGGCGTCGGCCGCAAGGGTATGGCCACCTCGCCCTTCCTCGGCTATACCGGCACCGACACCCACGAGGGCCTGTCCTGGGCCCTGGAGGGCTACCTCAACGACTACGGCATCGCCCGGATGGGCCGGGCCCTGTACCGGAAGACGGGTGAGAAGCACTACGAGGAGGAGTCCGCCTACTTCCTCAACAGGGCCCAGAACTATGTGCAGTTGTTCGACAAGGAGGCCGGGTTCTTCCAGGGCCGCGACGGCGACGGGGCCTGGCGGCTCGACTCCGCGAAGTACGACCCCCGCGTATGGGGCCACGACTACACGGAGACCAACGGCTGGGGCTATGCCTTCACCGCACCGCAGGACAGCAAGGGCCTGGCCAACCTGTACGGCGGTCGCGCCGGACTGGCGGGGAAGCTGGACACCTACTTCTCCACCCCGGAGACGGCCTCCCCCGACTTCGTCGGCTCCTACGGCGGAGTCATCCACGAGATGACCGAGGCCCGTGACGTCCGCATGGGCATGTACGGCCACTCCAACCAGGTCGCCCACCACGCGATCTACATGTACGACGCCGCCGGTCAGCCCTGGAAGGCCCAGGAGAAGGTCCGCGAGGTGCTCTCCCGCCTCTACGCCGGCAGCGCCATCGGCCAGGGCTACCACGGCGACGAGGACAACGGCGAGCAGTCCGCCTGGTACCTGTTCTCCGCGCTCGGCTTCTACCCGCTGGTGATGGGCAGCGGCGAATACGCCGTCGGCTCCCCGCTGTTCACCAAGGCGACCGTCCATCTGGAGAACGGCAGGGACCTGGTGGTCGAGGCCCCGGAGAACAGCGCGAGGAACGTGTACGTGCAGGGCCTCAAGGTCAACGGCAAGGCATGGACGTCGACCTCACTGCCTCACTCGGTCATCTCCCAGGGCGGCGTGCTGACGTTCGACATGGGCCCGAAGCCGTCCCGTTGGGGCACGGGCGAGAGCGCGGCCCCGGTGTCGATCACGAAGAACGGCAAGGTGCCGGCACCCCGCTCGGACGCCATCGAGGGCGACGGCGAACTCTTCGACGACACGTCGTCGACGAAGGCGTCCGTGGAGACGCTGCCCCTGCCGGTTCCCGCCCGGACCAGGGCGGTTCAGTACACGCTGACGTCCGCCGACCGCAGCGGGGCCCCGACCGGCTGGACCCTCCAGGGCTCCACCGACGGCACCACCTGGCAGACCCTGGACAAGCGCTCCGGTGAGTCCTTCACCTGGGACCGCCAGACCCGCGCCTTCTCGATCCCCGTCCCGAAGGCGTACGACCACCACCGACTGGTCCTCGACGGCGCGGCGACACTCGCGGAGGTGGAACTGCTGTCCTGACCTCGGAACGAAGACCCGTACCCGGCACCCGGCACCCGGCGGTCCATGACCGCCGGGTGCCCCGGGCGTGGCTCGCCAGGTACCCGGGGCGTGGCTCGCCGGGTGCCTCGGTGCGGACGGGTGCTGTGACCTACTCGACCCGGACCGGCTTGACTTGGTTGCCCGCAGAAACGATAGAGTCTTGTCCAGACCACTCGACAACGTTGTCCTGTCACTTGGTCCCCTCAGCCGCACTTCCCCGCGCCCGGTCTCCCCCGTACCGGGTCGCGGCTCGCGGACCGGGTGGGCACGCACCGCCTGCCCACCCGGTCCGCCCCGAGCTCAACACCGGCCCCCGCACAGGGCTGGTCGTGCGGACCGGCCGGTGCTGCGAGTCGCACTGGTTCTGCAGATCGGGCCCGTTCCGCGGATCTGGTCCGTTCCGCGGATCTGGTCCGTTCCGCGGATCTGGTCCGTTCCGCGTATCTGGTACCGCCTCAGCCCACCCGGCAGGGCAGTGTCGTCGCGGGATCACCTCCCGACCCCTGCACCACATAGCCGAACGTGGCGGTTTCGCCGGGATCCAGCTCCCCGTTCCAGTTGGCGTTGTGCACCATCACGTTCTGTCCGCTGTAGGTCGCGCTGCCGCTCCAGAGGCTGTCGACCTTCTGCCCGGTCGGCAGGGTCCAGTTGACCATCCAGCCGAGCATCGGCACGTCGCCGGTGTTGGTGACGACGACCTCGGACTGATAGCCGCCGGTCCAGCTGCCCGTCGTACGACGAGTCGCGGCGCACTCGCCCGGTACCGGCTCGGTGGGGTTGCCGGGCTCCTTGATGCCGGTCACCTCACCGTTGCCGCCGTCGAAGACGACGTCGGAGCAGGAGTAGAAGGTCTCCTGGCTGTCGGAGCGCTGCCACACCATGTAGACGAGGTGGCGGCCCGACTTGTTCGCGGGGAGCTGGCCCCGCCAGGAGTAGTTGGCCTCGACCGTGCCCGGACTGCCGTTCAGCGGCGGGTGGTCGACACTCAGGAACGGCTGCGCCTCCAAGTCGTTCCAGGTGAGCGTCTTCGTCGGGTCGAAGCCGTCCTTGGTGATGTAGACGTAGAACCAACCCGGGTGCGCCGCCCACGCGTTGTACGAGAAGTCGACGGTCGCGCCTGAGGTCAGATGCGTCAACGGCCAGTCGGCGCTCGGGGTGTTGAACCCGGTGAAGTTGGTGTTGCCGCCGCTGCACAGCTGGCCGTCCGGGACGAAGCCTCGGGTGCGGCCGGCGCCGTCCGAGCGGAGCACCGAGAACCAGTTGTAGAACGGGGTCGTCCCGCTCACCTGGTGTGCGGAGCGACAGGCCGGGTTGACCGGCTTGATCTCCCCGGTGTCGGTCAGCCCGTCCTGCCAGCACAGGAAGGTGCGGCTGCCGGGCTTCATCGGAGTGCCGTGCGCCTCCGCCTTGCCGCTGCCGGCCGCGACGACCAGGCCGAGCGCCGGGATCGTGGTCACGAGGGCGAGCAGAACGAGCAGGAGTGCGCTGTGGCGCCGGGGCAGCCTTAATCGTAAATCTGTCACGTGCATGACAAACGCTCCTTGCGTGTACGGCTTGGAGGTGGGGGAACGTGCGCGTGCCGATGCGGAAGGTGCCTGGGTGCGGATGAATGGTGCGGGTGGGAGCGGGCCCGGGGGGGGTGACGGGTTCCGGTCCGCCACACCCATATGGGAGCGCTCCCACCCCACCTACTTCGGAAGCTAGCGCGGAGCGCCGCGCTTGTAAACGGCTGACGCGTACCGATGCGCGGGGGCCGCACCCCGGTGGGTGCGGCCCCCGCTGTGACGGAACACGCTCGTACACCGCAAGCACCGCCGTACGGGACGACCCTGCGGGTCGAAGCTGAGCGAAACCTGAAGCCGAACGAGCCGGGCCGGGGAGCCGGGGCAGGGACAGCTACCCGACCGTGCACACCAGGAGCCGCGCGTCGGTGGTGCCGATCAGGAGCCGGCCGGGCCCGGTCACGGTCGACGCGGTCGGCACGACGGGTAGCGACGCGACCGTCAGGTGCTGTCGCCGGCGCACCGTACCGTCATGTTAGATCGAGCCCGCCGAGCTCGCCGTCGTCGTAGGTGACGTACACGGTCTCGGTGTCGGCATCGAGGGTGGTGGCCTTCCGATCCGTCCGAAAGACCCAGGCCGGTTGCAGGTCATCGTGGCGTGGACACCGACCGGTGCGATACGGCCGAACTCCTGCATGCTCGCCACCGCCCCGCACGCGCCCGCCACCGCCGGCAGGCGGTGATCCTCGTCGCGGACGGCGAGGATGGGATCGCCGATCTCGGCGAAGGGACGGTCGCCGAGGATACGGTCGATGCGGAAACGGGTCGTCATGCCGATGATTTTCTCCAGGGACGTTCGGCCTGCCGGCGGACGGTGGTGAGCAGACTGCGGGTGAGTCTCGCGTGCGTGCCGGTGCCCAGGACGAGTAGCCGGTAGAGGCCGCCGGCCGGGCCCGGGAAGGCGGCCCTGGTTTCGGCGCGGAGGCGGACACGGCCCGGCTCCGCCTCGTCGAGGCGGAAGGTCCAGGTGTACGAGGAGAAGCGGTGGCGGCCCAGGAGGGTCAGTTCCCGGGCCGGGATCACGGTCGCCGTCCGGAAGCCGGGGAACGTCGTCGTGCCCTCGACGGGCGGGCGCGGTCCGGCCGCCGTGTGGTCGGCACAGCCCACGAGCTTGGCGTAACGGACCACGGCGGGGCGCGAGAAGGCCCAGTCGAGCGCCTCGGCCAGGGCCCACCAGACCTCACCGGCATGCGCCTCGACGAGGATCGTCTGCTCGTCGACGAACGGGAGCGGGGCAGTGCGCCGCATCGGTGCATCCATGAGTGCGAGTCTTCGCCCTGCGGCCTCCCTACCGCCAGATGCTGTGGGGCGATGTTCGTGACACCTGCTCGCGTCGGCCCGGCTCACCCGCTCGGCAGCCGCTTCCGCATGGCTTCCGCCGCGTCGCCGACCTCCTGGAGCCGGTCCGCGGTGAGGCTGCGCAGCTCCCAGATGAGTTCGGCGATTCCGGTGACGTCGGGCGTCGGGTTCGGGTTCGGGTTCGGGTTCGGGTTCGGGTTCGGGTTCGGGTTCGGGGAGGCGGTGGGCAGGGGGATCCCGGTCAGCGCGGCGAGATCGGCGGCGGGCACGTCGAGCAGAGCGGCGTGGTCCGCCAGGAGGTCGGGGGTCAACGGCTTGAGGCCACTGCCCACTTGACCGTAGGTGGCGGCGGACCAGTATCGGCCCGTGACCACCAGGAACATGTGGGCGGTGGCCGACAGGCCGAGGTTCCGGTTCCGGATCATGCGCATGAGGAGGGCGCCGGGACCCGGAGGATACTGCTGGCGCCGAGGCGGTTCCGGGACGGGTCGTGTGCGGCCCTGCCGGGGCAGGGACGCCACAAGTCGGCGTAGCGCGGTCCTCCCCTCGGGCGGGAGGAGGACGGCGTCCCGGATCAGGGAGGGAAGCCGCCGTCCGGCCGTCGCGTCCAGCGGGGCGAGGTCGTCGGGGATGCAGACGCCCGCGATCGCGAAGACGTCCGCCGTGTGGAGGCCGAGGGCGGGCGCGAGCCGCCGCAGAAGGAGCGGGCTCGGCACTTCACCGTGAAGCACGGCCACCAGTTCGGGCTCGGGCACGCAAGCGCGCCGGGGCAGGGCCGCCGGGTCCAGGCCCCTGCGGTCCAGCAGCCGTCGCAACAGCGGACCGAAATTCTCCTCCCCCACCATCGGGCCAGGCCAGCCGAGCGGTCACAACGGGATCGACGGCACCGACCGGGCGGAGGGGACGGAGGGCGCCGAGACCGTGTCGATGGTCGGGAGTTCCGTGGTGCCGGTCGGGGGGAGTTCGATGGTGAACTCGGTGCGGCCCGGCTCGCTGGTGACGTCGAGGCGGCCACCGTGGGCGGAGACGATCGCGGCGACGATGGCCAGGCCCAGGCCGGAGCCGCCCGCGTGGGGGGTGGCGCGGGCGCGGGAGGCGTCGGCGCGGGTGAAACGTTCGAAGACGGCGGGGAGGAGGGCCGGCGGGATGCCGGGGCCGTCGTCGCGCACGCGGATCACACAGAGGTCGGCGGTGCTCTCCACGGATGCCGTGACCGTCGTGCCCACGGGTGTGTGCACACGGGCGTTGGCCAACAGGTTGGCCACCACCTGGTGCAGGCGCGCCTCGTCGCCGGTGACCAGGGCCGGCGCGTCCAGGAGCAGCGCGAGCTGCCAGTTGTGGTCCTCGCCCGCCGCCCGCGCGTCCCACACCGCCTCCGCCACGAGGGCCGCGAGGTCCACCTCGGCGGACTCCAGGGGGCGGCCGTCGTCCAGCCGGGCCAGGAGCAGCAGGTCCTCGACCAGGCCCGTCATCCGGGCCGACTCGGCCGATACGCGCCGCCACGCCAGCGTCGGCTCGATCCGGTCGGTCCCCCGGTTCATCAGCTCCGCGTACCCGGCGATGGAGGCCAGCGGCGTACGGAGTTCGTGGCTGGCGTCGGCCAGGAAGCGGCGCATGCGTTCCTCGCTGCGCTGCCGCTGGGCGAGGGAGGCCTCGACGTGGTCGATCATGCGATTGAGGGCGGCGCCGACCTGGCCTGCCTCGCTGCCGGGGTCCGTGTCGCGGTCGGGCACCCGGGTCAGGCCGGTGACCTCACCCCGGTCCAGCGGGGAGCGGGAGACCTCGACGGCGGTGGCGGCGACCCGGCCGAGGGGGCGCAGCTGGCGACGGATGACGACCGCGCAGACACAGGCCGCCACGGTGAGTCCGACGCCCGCGACCAGCGCCTCCACCACCACCAGACCGCCGATCATGTCCTGGACGTCGTCCATGGGCAGGCCCGTCAGGACGTGCAGCCCGTCCTCGCTGAGGGCGGTGATCCGGTAGGTGCCGAGGCCAGGCACGGTCCGGGTGTGCGTGGAGCCGTCGGCCGCGATGCCGTCGAGGGCGGCCCGCTGCTCGGCGCCGAGGGTCTCCGGGTCGCCGCTCGCGTCGACGACCTCGGCGGAGGTGATGTTCCCGGCGCCGTCGAGCCGCGCGGCGAGCGTGCCGACGGCCTGGCCCTGCTCCCTGAGGAACGTCAGGTCGGTGTGGTTGCGGGGGCCGACGCCCACCCCGCCCAGGCTGCGCTCGGCGGCGTCGGTGACCCGCTCGTCGAGGGCGCCGAGCAGCGAGGCACGCTGCGCGACGACCGTGGCCAGCGTCATCGCGGCGCACACCGCGACCAGCGTGGCGGAGATGGAGAGAAGCAGGCGGGTACGGAGGGAACGGCTCCGCAAGGGCCGCCGGATTCCGCTTGGCAGGGCCCGCGTGGCGACGCTCCGCAGGGCCCGCGTGGCGACGCTCCGCAGTGCCCGTCGGGTTCCGCTCCCCAAGGCCCGCCGGGTTCCGCTCTCATAGGTCCGCGAACGCGTCGTCATCTTCCGTCCTCCCCCGCCCGGATCGCGTATCCGAGTCCGCGCACCGTGTGGATCATCGGCGCCCTGCCCTTGTCGATCTTTCGGCGGAGGCTGGAGATGTAGACCTCCACCAGGTTGCCGCCACCGTCGAAGGAGCTGCTCCACACGTGGTCCAGGATCTGGGCCTTGCTCAGCACCTGGCGCGGGTGGCCGAGCAGCAGGCCGAGCAGGTCGAACTCCTTGGCGGTGAGCCGCACCGGCGTACCGGCGCGGCGCACCTCGCGCGTCCGAGTACTGAACACGAGGTCACCGAGCACGAGGTCACCGTCGTCCGACGACCTGGTCTCCTCGACGCCGGACCGGCGCAGCAGGCCGCGCAGCCGCAGGACGACCTCCTCCAGGGAGAACGGCTTGGTCACGTAGTCGTCGGCGCCCGCCGCGAGTCCGTCGATACGGTGTTCCAGCCCGTCCCTGGCGGTGAGCATGAGGACGGGCAGCCTCGGGTTCTCGTAGCGCAGCCGTCGCAGCACCTGGAGGCCGTCGAGGTCGGGCAGCATCCCGTCGAGGACGACGGCGTGCGGGGCGCAGCCGCGCGCGACCCGCAGCGCGCTGTGTCCGTCGGCCGCCGGGTAGGCGCGCCAGCCCGCCTCCGTGACGGCCACGGACAGCAGTTCGGTGAGTCCGGGTTCGTCGTCGACGATGAGGACACGAACTCGCCCGGTTCGGGTCGCGGAGGTGCCAGCCATGTCCTGATCCTGTCCCGGTCGCCTGAGGGAACCCTGTGTTCCGGCTGAGCCGGAGCCGTGCGACCTGGTCGGCGGGCGCGGACGGCACCGCGACGGAATCCGGCGCGAGTCGCCCGGTCGGCCGCCAACTGCCGTGACCGAAGCGGGCGTTGGCACGGACCGGCCACAGGAATCCCTTGAGCCTCTCCCGGCGCGCCGCCCACGCTGATCACTGGCCTTCCGCCCACCAGGCCGGAAGCGTTCGTCAGCGTTCAGGGGAGGACGCACAACCCATGCGAAGACTCCACACCCTCGGGGCCGTGGCAGGAGCGGCAGGTCTGCTCGCGGCGGCGATCACGCCCGCGACCGCCGGCCCCGGAAGCGAAAGTGACAGCGGCTCGGCCTCCGGCGGCGGGAACACCGGCGCCGCGAGACCGTCCACGACCCAGGCCGTCACCCTCATCACCGGCGACACCGTCTCGCTCACCGCCGGCCCGGACGGCAGGTACGCCGTCGACGTGCGGCGCGGTACCGGCCGCGAGGCCGCCACGTTCCTGTCGAGCGAACGCGACGGCGAGGTCAGCGTCCTGCCGGCGGACGCCATCCCGCTGGTGCGGGCGGGCCGCCTCGACCCGGCCCTCTTCAACGTCACCCGGCTGGCGAAGCAGGGCTACACCGACGAGAAGACCGGCTCGACCCCCCTGATCGCGACGTACGCGAAAGGCCGTGCCACGCCCGAAGGCGCCCGCCGCACGCTCGCGTTGCCCGGGATCGGCGGCGCGGCGCTGAGCGCCGAGAAGTCGACCGCGTTCTGGGCGGACATCGCCCCCGCGCTCGGCACGGAATCCACCACGAAGGCCGCGCGAAGGCTCGGCGAGGGCATCGACAAGATCTGGCTGGACGCCCAGGTGGAGGTGTCCCTGGAGACCAGCGTCCCGCAGATCGGCGCACCCGAGGTGTGGCGGTCGGGCCACGACGGCAAGGGTGTGAAGGTCGCGGTCCTGGACACGGGCGTGGACACCGGGCACCCGGACCTCGCGGGCAGGATCGCCGAGTCGCGGACCTTCGTCCCGGACCAGGCGGTGCAGGACGGTCACGGACACGGCACCCATGTGGCGTCCACGATCGCCGGCTCCGGCGCGGCCTCGGACGGCAGGCGCAAGGGTGTGGCGCCCGGCGCGGAGCTGCTGGTCGGCAAGGTGCTGAACAATGCGGGCAAGGGCCAGTCCTCGTGGATCATCGCGGGCATGGAGTGGGCGGCGAACTCCGGCGCGCCGATCGTCTCGATGTCGCTGGGCGGTACGGCGACGGGCCCCTCCGACGTGCTCAGTGAGACCGTCGACGAGCTCTCCGCCTCCACCGGCACCCTCTTCGTCATCGCGTCGGGCAACGCGGGTCCTGGCGAGCAGACCGTGGGCACCCCGGGCATCGCCGACTCGGCGCTCACCGTGGGCGCGGTCGACAAGTCGGACCGGCTGGCGTCGTTCTCCGGCCGCGGCCCGCGCCCCGGTGACTTCGCGGTCAAGCCGGAGATCACCGCGCCGGGCGTGGGCATCACGGCGGCCCGGGCCGCCGGCACCACCATGGGTACGCCGGTCGACGACGACTACACGACGGCGAACGGTACGTCGATGGCGACCCCGCATGTCGCGGGCGCCGCGGCACTGGTCGCGCAGGCACATCCCAACTGGACCGGCCGGCAGATCAAGGAAGCCCTGGCCAGCACGGCGAGGACGAACACCGACGACTCCGTGTTCGAGCAGGGCGACGGGCGGGTCGACGCCGTACGGGCCGTCGGGCAGAACATCTTCGCGACCCCGACGCTGAGCTTCGGCAAGTTCGAGGACGGCGACACCGGGGTCACCACCAAGGACATCACGTACACCAACACCACCGACAAAGCGGTGGAGTTGAAGATCGCCTCCTCGCTCGCCGACCTCACCGTGGGCGCCGGCACGCTGACCGTGCCCGCGCGGGGCACCGCCACGGTCCCGGTCGGCGTCGACCCCGCGCCGGCGAGCGAGGGCAGGTACGCGGGCCACATCACAGCGACCGCCGACGGTGTCCACGTCACCACGGGTGTCGGCTTCGAGAAGGCCCCGAAGACGTACGACCTCAAGGTCTCGCTCCTGGGCCGTGACGGCAGGCCGCCCACCGGCGGGTCGATCTACACGCTCATGGAGCTGAACGGCGCCGTCCCCGACGAGTACGGCTTCCTCGGCACCGGCTGGACCTGGCAGGTTCCGGCCGGCACCTACTCGGTCTCCACCTGGATCCCGGACCGGGACGCGGGTGGTCTGGCCGTCGGCACCTCGGTCGTCGCCAACCCCGAGATCAAGGTGGGCAAGGACACCGAGGTCGTCCTCGACGCCCGCAAGGCGGTGGAGATCAAGCCGGAGACGAAGGAGGACTCCGAGTTCCAGGGCTTCAGCACCAACGTGCACCGCGAGGGGCCGGGCAACGCCTGGGGGCTCACCTACAGCCAGGGCTTCTGGACCGACCACCTCTATGTGACGCCGACCGAGCAGGTCACCGAGGGCACCCTGGAGTTCTCCGCCAAGTTCCGTCTGTACGCCAAGGAGTTGACGGCGAGCGTCACCAGCCCGCGGAAGACCCCGCTGTCCTCGCTCTACTACTCCCAGACGTACGAGGACTTCCCGCTGCGGATCAGCGGTGACCACAAGGTCCGGGCGGTGGACGCGGGCGGCGGAACCAAGGACGACTTCGCGGGGCTCGACGTCAAGGGCAAGGTGGCGGTGGTCGCGCTCGGCCCCACCGAACGGGCACAGAACGCTCTGGACAACGCGACCGAGGCCGGTGCGGGTTACCTCATCGCGTACCGCAGGACGCCCGGCTTCTGGATCGAGGCCGTGGACCGCGCCACCAATGTCCCGCTGATGATCGCCACCGGCGAGGAGGGTGCCGCGCTCACCGGTCTGCTGCGGACCGGCGAGAAGGTCACACTGAAGCTGAGCGGCACGCCGGACAGTCCGTACGTCTACAACCTGCTCGCCGCGCAGAGCGGCGCCATCTCCGCGGACCAGACGTACCGCATGGACAGCTCCAACACGGTGAAGCGGAAGGCCCGTTACCACGGGGCCACGGACGGCGAGATCGGCGCGGACGCCCTGTACACCTACCGCCCCTGGCAGCTCTTCGGTATCGAGAACAGCATGTACATGCGGCTGGGCACGGACCGCGACGAGTACTACTACGTCGACCCCGACACCCGCACCTGGCACGTCGTCTATCCGAACTGGAACACGTTCAGGGGCCAGTGGAGCCCGCTGCGGACCTTCGGGGAGGCGGCCACGGAACCCACCGAGAACTGGCTGCGCCAGGTCGTCCGTCCAGGAACCAGCGAGGAGTACGGTCTCTCCGAACGCACCGGCGACCGGCTCACCTTCTCCGTGGCGGAGTTGAGCGACTCCACGCCGGGTCACTACGGATACGTCGACGGTACCGACACCACCGCGAAGGGCAGGCTCTACGCGGACGGAAAGCTGGTTGGCGACTCGACGCTCGGCGGGTACGGCACCTTCGACGTGGCGGCGGAGAAGGCCTCGTACCGCTTCGAGCTGGACGTGCGGCGCCGGGCGGCCTGGGCCACGTACTCGACGAGCACGCACACCGAGTGGACCTTCGCCTCGGCGCACACCGACACCGGGACGGCGCTGCCGCTGCTCACCGTCGGCATCGCGCCGAAGGGCCTCGACCTCCTCAACCGGGCCAAGAGCGGCCGGGAGCTGAAGGTAGACCTGCCGCTCGCGAACCAGCTGGGCGGTGTGAAGGCGAGCAGCTTGGAGGCCTGGGTCTCCTACGACGACGGCACGTCCTGGCAGGAGGTGAAGGTCAAGAGCGGCAAGGCACGGTTCGAGCCGCCGAAGGGCGCCGAGTCGGTGTCGCTGCGGGTGCGGGCCGCCGACCGTGACGGCAACGGGATCGACCAGACCGTGCTGCGGGCGTTCGGCCTGAAGTAGGCGCGACCCGAAGCAGGCGCCGCCCGGCACCTGTTGCCCAGCCTTAACAGAGTTCGTCTACCGTGCCGGGACATGGTGAACACGGCACACGACACGGCACATGTCGCAGCACACGACACGGCACATGTCGCAACGCACGAGACAGCACATGGCACGGCGCACGACACCGCAGGACCGACCCCCGCCGCGAGCCCCTGGTCCGCGGTGGGGGTCTCCGCCTTCGACGAGCTGGTGTACCAGTCGATCCTGCACCAGCCCGACGCCGGCGCGGCCGGCTGGGCGCTGCTGACCGGCGCCGCGCCGGCCCGGGTCCGCGACTCCTGCAACCGGTTGCTCGCGCTGGGTCTGCTGCAACCGCCGGACTCCATGGGCGGGTTACGCGCGGTCGACCCGCGCGTGGCGATCCGCGCGCTGATCCGGCGGCGCGAGACCGAGTCCGAGCTGCTGGCCGCCACCGCCGAGGAGATGGCCACCGCGCACGAGGCCGGGCTGCTGCGCGAGGAGCCGTCGCGGCTGGTCGAGGTCGTCTCCGGCGAGGGCGCCAACGCGGCGCGCCTGGAAGAGCTGTACGCGCACGCCGAGCACGAGGTGTGCGTCTTCGACACACCTCCCTATCTCGCCCCCCGTACCCCACAGTTGGACCTCCAGTCCGATCTGCTCAGCCGCGGCATCGTGTACCGCACGGTCTACGCGGCGACCGCCCTGGAGGATCCGGACGTCCTCTTCCATGCCTGGAAGATGGTCGAACTCGGCGAGCGGGCACGGGTGTTGCCCTCGGTGCCGGTCAAGTTGCTGTTGGTCGACGGACGTCGGGCGATGCTGCCGCTGACCTCGTCCGACGCGGGCGGCTACTGCGCGGCGGTCGTCCGGCACTCGGCGGTGACCGAGGCCCTGCAGCAGCTCTTCGAGCTGGCCTGGCAGCAGGCGACACCGCTCGGCCAGGGCGCCGGTGAGGGCGAACTCTCCGAGGGGGAGCGGACGTTGACGCGGCTGCTGGCGGCGGGGATGAAGGACGAGGCGGTGGCCCGGCATCTGGGAGTGAGTCTCAGGACCCTGCGGCGACGGGTGAGCGAGCTGCAGGACCGGCTGGGCGCGGCGAGCCGGTTCCAGCTGGGGGTGCGGGCCGCGCAGCGGGGCTGGGTGTAGGGGGAGTGCACACGCGAGGGGCCGCACCCCCCGAAGCGGGGAGTGCGGCCCGACTGCCGTACCGGATCGCTTACTTGCGGATCAGGCTGCGCAGCACGTACTGCATGATGCCGCCGTTGCGGTAGTAGTCGGCCTCACCGGGGGTGTCGATGCGGACGACCGCGTCGAACTCGACGCCGCTGTCGGTGGTGACCTTGACCGTGCGCGGGGTGGTGCCGTTGTTCAGCTCCTCGACACCGGTGAAGGAGAAGGTCTCCTCGCCGGTGAGGCCGAGGGACTCGGCGGTGACGCCCTCCGGGTACTGGAGCGGCAGCACGCCCATGCCGATGAGGTTCGAGCGGTGGATGCGCTCGTACGACTCGGCGATGACGGCCTTGACGCCGAGGAGGGCCGTGCCCTTGGCCGCCCAGTCGCGGGACGAGCCGGAGCCGTACTCCTTGCCGGCCAGGATGACCAGCGGGATGCCCTGCTCGATGTAGTTGCGCGAGGCGTCGTAGATGAAGGCGACGGGCGCGCCCTCGACGGTGAAGTCGCGGGTGTAGCCGCCCTCGGTGCCCGGCGCGATCTGGTTGCGCAGGCGGATGTTGGCGAACGTGCCGCGGATCATGACCTCGTGGTTGCCTCGGCGCGAGCCGTAGCTGTTGAAGTCACGACGCTCGACACCGTGCTCCGTGAGGTACTTGCCTCCGGGGGTGTCGGCCTTGATCGCACCGGCCGGGGAGATGTGGTCGGTGGTGACCGAGTCGCCCAGCTTGGCGAGGACGCGGGCGCCGGCGATGTCCGAGACCGGAGTGGTCTCCATCGTCATGCCCTCGAAGTACGGGGGCTTGCGGACGTACGTCGACTGCGGGTCCCACTCGAAGGTGTTGCCCTCGGGGATCGACAGGGCCTGCCACTGGGCGTCGCCCGCGAAGACGTCGGAGTAGGACTTGGAGAACATGTCCTCGCCGATGGCGTTCGCCACGACGTCGTTGACCTCGGCCTCGGAGGGCCAGATGTCGGCCAGGAAGACCGGCTTGCCCTCCTGGTCCACACCGAGCGCGTCGCGCGTGATGTCCACCTTCATGGAGCCCGCGAGGGCGTACGCGACGACCAGCGGCGGGGAGGCCAGGTAGTTCATCTTGACGTCGGGGTTGATCCGGCCCTCGAAGTTCCGGTTGCCGGAGAGGACCGAGGTGACCGCGAGGTCGTGGTCGTTGACGGCCTTGGAGACCTCCTCCGGCAGCGGGCCGGAGTTGCCGATGCAGGTGGTGCAGCCGTAGCCGACGAGGTTGAAGCCGACCTTGTCGAGGTACGGGGTCAGGCCCGCCTTGTCGAAGTAGTCGGTGACGACCTTGGAGCCCGGGGCGAGGGTGGTCTTCACCCACGGCTTGCGGGTCAGGCCCTTCTCCACGGCCTTCTTCGCGACGAGCGCGGCGGCGACCATGACGTACGGGTTCGAGGTGTTGGTGCAGGAGGTGATGGCCGCGACCGTCACCGCACCGTGGTCGATCTCGTAGGTCGAGCCGTCGGCGGCGGTCACGGTGACCGGGTTGGACGGGGCGCCGTTCGGGGCGACGGCCGGGGAGTCGGAGGCCGGGAAGGACTCCTGGCCGGCCTCGTCCACGGAGTCGACGTAGTTGCGGACGTCGACCTTGAACTGCTCGGCGGCGTTCGCGAGGACGATGCGGTCCTGCGGGCGCTTCGGGCCGGCGATGGAGGGGACGACCGTGGAGAGGTCCAGCTCCAGCTTCTCGGAGAAGTCGGGCTCGGCGGCCGGGTCGAGCCAGAGGCCCTGCTCCTTGGCGTACGCCTCGACGAGCGCGAGCTGCTGCTCGCTGCGGCCCGTGAGCTTCAGGTACTTGATGGTCTCGCCGTCGATCGGGAAGATCGCCGCGGTGGAGCCGAACTCCGGCGACATGTTGCCGATGGTGGCGCGGTTGGCGAGCGAGGTGGCGGCCACGCCCTCGCCGTAGAACTCGACGAACTTGCCGACGACACCGTGCTTACGGAGCATCTCGGTGATGGTCAGCACGAGGTCGGTGGCGGTGGTGCCGGGCGTCAGCTCACCGGTGAGCTTGAAGCCGACGACGCGCGGGATGAGCATGGAGACCGGCTGGCCGAGCATCGCGGCCTCGGCCTCGATGCCGCCGACGCCCCAGCCGAGCACACCGAGGCCGTTGACCATGGTGGTGTGCGAGTCGGTGCCGACGAGGGTGTCGGGGTACGCCTGGCCGTTACGGACCATGACGGTCCGCGCGAGGTGCTCGATGTTCACCTGGTGGACGATGCCGGTGCCGGGCGGGACGACCTTGAAGTCGTCGAACGCGGTCTGGCCCCAGCGCAGGAACTGGTAGCGCTCCTTGTTGCGGCCGTACTCCAGCTCGACGTTCTGCGCGAAGGCCTCGTTGGTGCCGAACTTGTCGGCGATGACGGAGTGGTCGATGACCATCTCGGCCGGGGAGAGCGGGTTGACCTTCGCCGGGTCGCCGCCGAGCGCCTTCACGGCCTCACGCATGGTGGCGAGGTCCACCACACAGGGCACACCGGTGAAGTCCTGCATGATCACGCGGGCCGGCGTGAACTGGATCTCCTGGCTGGGCTGGGCCTGCGAGTCCCAGCCGCCGAGGGCACGGATGTGGTCGGCGGTGATGTTCGCGCCGTCCTCCGTGCGGAGCAGGTTCTCCAGCAGGACCTTGAGGCTGTAGGGCAGGCGAGCCGAGCCCTCCACCTTGTCCAGCCGGAAGATCTCGTACGACTCGTCGCCCACCTGCAGCGTGCTGCGGGCGTCGAAGCTGTTCGCCGACACGACAGTCTCCTTCATTCCATGTGCGCGTACCACCGCATCCTGCCGCCAGGCCCTCTTGGCCGATCCGCTAAGGTCAGGCTAAGTTAGGTACCCCTTACCGGGGTGGGCGGCCGCAGTGCGCCTCGGCAGATATCTCGATGTCGAGATAACAGTAGTACATGGGCGCGGGCTGGTCATGCCCGGCCCGATGTGGCGTGCGCCAATCTCCGGGCGATCGCCGGGCGACCGGGCACGGCGCCGGGGCTGTTCTCTCTGCGTTGCACCGATTTATTTGCGTTGCACGGAGGTTCCCGGGCTTCCTAGCATTGTGGCCCTCATGGGCAGGGGGACGAGCCCCGTCCGCGGCCGGACCGGCCCTGTCCGCGGATGGATGAACCCCTCCGCGGCCGTGAGTCAGCGGATCGGAGATCCCCGGGCATGACTTCTCACCTCCACGCGCTCTCCTTCGACGCGAACGACCCCGTCGGTCTCGCGCGCTTCTGGGCCGGCGTCCTGGACTGGGAGACGGTCGACGACCCCTACGACGGCATCGCGCTCGCACCGAACGACGACACCGGGTTCCGGCTCCGTTTCCTGCCGAGCCAGGAGAAGAAGACCGTCGCGAACCAGATGCACTTCGACCTGACCAGCGAGTCCCTCGACGACCAGCGGAGGGTCGTGGCGAGGGTTCTCGAACTAGGCGGCCGGCACATCGACATCGGCCAGCTCCCGGACGAGGAGCATGTCGTTCTCGCCGACCCCGAGGGCAACGAGTTCTGCGTGATCGAGCCGGGCAACAACTTCCTCGCGGACTGCGGATTCATCGGAGCGCTCGCGAGCGACGGCTCGCAGGAGGTCGGGTACTTCTGGAGCCGGGCGCTGGGCTGGCCGCTGGTCTGGGACCAGGACGAGGAGACCGCGATCCGCTCGCCGCACGGCGGTCCGAAGATCACATGGGGCGGCCCGCCACTGGCCCCGAAGGCCGGGAAGTACCGGCTGCACTTCGACCTCGCCCCGCCCTCCGACGGCGATCAGCAGGCAGAGGTCGACCGTCTCCTTTCCCTCGGCGCGACGCGGATCGACATCGGCCAGGGCGAGGTCGACTGGGTGGTGATGGCCGACCCGGACGGCCACGAGTTCTGCGTACTGCCGCCACGCTGACGCGAACAGGCGGGAGCCGGCGGGACGGATCCGGGCGGCACCGAGCAGTCCGGGGCGGGGTGTGCCCCACATGGGCGGCACCTAGCAGTCCGGGCAGGGCGTGACCCACATGGGCGGCACCTAGCAGTCCGGGCAGGGCGTGACCCGCACGGGCGGCAGGTGACCGCGCCGGGCGGGGCTCCCCCGACCCAGGCGAGAGCCTCCCCGATCCGCGGAAGCCTCCGGCGACCCGGGCGGAGCCTCCCGCGATCCAGGCAGGAGCCCGACCACCCCCGTCCACCCGGCCACCCGGCCACCCGGCCACCCGACCACCCCCGGCCACCCGACCACCCCCGGCCACCCCCGGCCACCCCCGGCCACCCGGCCACCCGACCACCCCCGGCCACCCGGCCACCCGGCCACCCGGCCACCCGGCCACCCGGCCACCCGGCCACCCGGCCACCCGGCCGACCTTGCCCCTTGCACCCCGCCGCCGCCACCGTCACCGCCACCGCCACCGCCGGAATCTCCCGGCCCCGGACCGACCCCCAGCCCCGACTCACCGCCAACACCCCTCACCGAACTCGCAGTTGCCCACAAGTGACAGGGATGCGAACGGCCGGGAGGGGTACCCGGTGTGCATCGGGAAGGAGGCACACATGCCGCTCACGTTCCGCAAGAGTTTCCGCATCCTGCCGGGTGTGCGACTGAACATCAACAAGCGTTCCTGGTCCATCACCACCGGTGGCCGCAACGGCCCCCGGCACACCCACAGCAGCACGGGACGCCGTACGACCTCGATGGACCTGCCCGGCCCCTTCGGCTGGCGCCGCACACGCAAGGCCAGGCGCCACTGAGCCTCACCGGCGGCCCGATCACCGCCGACGGCGGCGTCCTCCCGCACGGCTGACGCCCCGTCACCTGAACGGGCCCTCGTCACAACCCCAACGGACCCCCCCAGAGGTGCCATCTCATATCTGAGATAACCTCGACCCCATGGCAGACGACTACCTCGAACGCATCGGCAAGCTCATCCGTGACGCAAGGCAGCACCGCGGCTGGACACAGTCCCAGTTGGCGGAGGCGCTCGGCACGAGTCAGAGCGCGGTCAATCGAATCGAGCGCGGTAATCAAAACATCAGCCTTGAGATGATCGCCCGAATCGGTGAAGCCCTGGACAGTGAGATCGTCTCGCTGGGATACGCGGGTCCGATGCATCTGCGGGTGGTCGGCGGGCGTCGACTGTCCGGCTCGATCGACGTGAAGACCAGCAAGAACGCCTGTGTCGCGCTGCTGTGCGCCACCTTGTTGAACAAGGGGCGCACAGTACTGCGCCGGGTGGCCCGCATCGAGGAGGTGTACCGCCTTCTGGAGGTGCTCGGCTCCATCGGCGTACGCACCCGGTGGATCAACGGCGGTGTCGACCTGGAGATCGTGCCGCCGGCCGAACTGAACCTCGACGCGATCGACGCGGAGGCGGCCCGCCGCACCCGCTCGATCATCATGTTCCTCGGCCCGCTGCTGCACCGCATGGACCACTTCAAGCTGCCGTACGCGGGCGGCTGCGACCTCGGGACACGGACCATCGAACCGCACATGATCGCGCTGCGCCGGTTCGGCCTCGACATCACGGCCACCGAGGGGCTCTACCACGCCGAGGTGGACCGGTCCGTCACCCCCGGCCGGCCGATCGTGCTGACCGAGCGCGGCGACACGGTGACCGAGAACGCACTGCTCGCCGCCGCCCGCCACGACGGCGTCACCGTCATCCGCAACGCCTCCTCCAACTACATGGTCCAGGACCTCTGCTTCTTCCTGGAGGCACTCGGTGTACGGGTGGAGGGCATCGGCACCACCACGCTCACCGTGCACGGCGTGCCGCACCTCGACGTGGACGTCGACTACTCGCCCTCCGAGGACCCGGTCGAGGCGATGAGCCTGCTGGCCGCCGCGGTCGTCACCGAGTCCGAACTGACCGTGCGCCGGGTGCCGATCGAGTTCCTGGAGATCGAGCTGGCGGTCCTGGAGGAGATGGGCCTCGACCACGACCGCTCACCGGAGTACTTCGCCGACAACGGCCGTACGCGCCTGGTGGACCTCACCGTCCACCCCTCGAAGCTCCAGGCACCGATCGACAAGATCCACCCCATGCCGTTCCCCGGCCTCAACATCGACAACGTCCCGTTCTTCGCGGCCATCGCCGCCGCCGCGCAGGGCCAGACCCTCATCCACGACTGGGTCTACGACAACCGCGCGATCTACCTGACCGACCTCAACCGCCTCGGCGGACGCCTCCAGTTGCTGGACCCCCACCGCGTCCTGGTCGAGGGCCCCACCCGCTGGCGCGCCGCCGAGATGATGTGCCCGCCCGCCCTGCGCCCCGCCGTCGTCGTCCTCCTGGCAATGATGGCCGCCGACGGCACGTCCGTCCTCCGCAACGTCTACGTCATCAACCGCGGCTACGAGGACCTCGCGGAGCGCCTGAACACGGTGGGGGCACAGATCGAGATCTTCCGGGACATTTGATGTGCGGATGCCGCCGCACCCCGTCTGACCTGCTGCTTAGCGGGTCAGGGAGGGGTGCGGCGGCATCTCTGGGACTTCTCTGGGACTTTGGGCCCGCGGTGGGCTACGGGCCAAGCTCCACAGGCTCTGCCGACCGGCCGCAGCTACGCGAAGATCGCGTCGATGGCGGCGGTGCCCCGTGCGCCGGCGCGGGGCAGGAAGTGGGAGTACTTCCGCAGCGTGAACCCGGGATCGGAGTGCCCCAGCCAGCGTGCCAGGGAGACGACCGATTCGCCAGCCTCCAGTTCCTCGGAGGCGAAGAAGTGGCGCAGGGCGTGGAAGCCGTGCTCCCGGGACGGCTCCCACACGCGAGCGCCGTCGGCGCTGCCCTCCTCCAGCGGAGCGATCACGCCCGCCGCAGCCAGAGCGGGCTTCCACACGTAGGAGTTGAAGTAGTTCCGGTTGATGGCCTTACGCTCGCGTCCCGTCACCAGGAGGCTGTAGGTCCTCGGCCGCCGGTGTTTGGCTTCCACCGGCGTCTCGGCAGGAGTCGGGTCGTCCCAGGGCAGCGTGACCGGCACCGGCGCGAACTGCTCCGTGTGCTGCCGGATGGCCCGGGCCACGCTGGGCGGCAACGGCACGTCCCTGACCTTGCGCCCCTTGGGAAGCGCGAAACACAGCTTTGTCCGCACCATCTTGACCTGCCGCCGGACGTGGACGACTTCCTTCTCGAAGTCGACGTCATCCGCTGAGAGCCCGAGCGCCTCCCCTTGGCGGAGCCCAAGACCTGCTCCGATCACGAGGAGGAGCCGGTAGCGGTCCGGCATGGCCGCCCGTACCGCGAGCACCCGTTCGGGCGGCCACGCCTCGACCCTGCCGGGGGTGGCGGCCGGTGGGCCGACCGTGCTGGAGCGGCACGGGTTGCGTCCGAGGCGACGGTCCTCGACGGCCGCCTGGAGGACACTGGAGAGCGTCGCCCAGACCAGACGGATCGAGGTCGGGCCGAGGTCCTTCTCCAGCCGCTTCTTCCAGTGGCGCAGGACTTCCGTGCCGATGGCGTTGAGCGTCTGAGCCCCGAGGTGGGGGACGATGTGCCGGCGTACCCTCTGCTCGATCCTCTCGATCGTGGACGGGTCACCGCTCTGGGTGGGCCACCAGTGGGTCGCGATGTAGTCCTTGAGGGAGATGGCCCCATCGCGGGGATCGACGAACTCGCCTCGGCGGGCGTCGGTCTGAGCCTGGGCGAGCCAGGTCTTGGCGTCCTGGAGGGCGTCGAAGGACCGGTCCTTCACGCCGGGGATGCCCTTGACGCGATAGCGGGTGCACTTGCCGTACATGGCGGTGCGGTCGCGCTTGCCGGTTTTCGGGTTCGGGCGCTTCTTCAGCCATCGGTCTTCTATGTAGCCGGCCAGGTGGAACTCCTTGGTGATGGGGATGGAGGCAACGCTCTACGGCGCTTGGGGTTTCAGGCGCCGCGGAAGCGGATCGACCGCTCCTGCAGAGGGGTGTTGAGCGGATTGAGAGCCGGGTTAGAGCGGGAGTCGGCCTGTTCCTGTTCGCGGACCCACGCGTCGAGCCCTTCGAGCCGGTACATGACGCGACCGCGGGGTCCCATACGGAAGCTCGGGGGTCCCTGACGACGGTGGCGCCAGACGTAGAGCGTGTGGGGTGAGAGGCCGAGATAGTCGGCGGCGTCCTTCACGGTCAGGAAGGCGGCGGATACGGCGCCCGAGGAAGCGGTAGCGGCAAGCGAAGATCGTCCAGGCATCGGTGGTTCTCTCGAGGTAGGGAGGAATGAGCCCGGGCGGGCGGAAATCCAATTCCGCCCACCCGTCGCCTTGTCATGCGGCAGGAAGCGAATCGCAGACAATCCGCAACGCGGAACAGCGCTACGGACGGCGCACGGCGGTCGGGGCCGGCTCACTCGACAGGTCAGGAAGGGCGAGGGCAGCTTCGAGCCGGTCCCAGGGGATTTCATCCCGTGTCGGCTTACGAAGGCAGGGCGCGAAGCGTTCGGCGAGGCGAGGAGCTTTCATTCCGGCGCACTCGGCCACCAACATGATGTGCGCCGCGCTCTGGTTACCGTTCTTCAGCCACGCCGCGATGCACGCGTCACGCAGAGCGGAGATATTCCTGCCGAGCGACGAGTCGGCCTCATGCGCTTCCAGAACCGCCGCCCGCGCTTGCTGCCAGATCTTCCGGTAGACCGGGGCGGTCAGCGGTCGCCCGTTGTCGAGAACGAATATCGCGTCATCGGGGCGGAGATCGCGCCGGGTGATCTCCGCCTTCAGGAGCGCCACCAACTCCCGGCAGGCGGGAACACGCCGTTCGGCGCCCGCGCGCTCCGAATCCGTGTCGCGGCGCTCTTGTCCCTGAGGGTGGATCAGGAGCCAACCGCTGCCGTCGTCCGTGAGTTCCAGGTCTCGGACGCGCAGCACCAGGGCTTCCTTCGGCTGCAGCGCCGCGAGAGCGATGGACGCTAGGAAAGCCCGCAGTACGAGACCGTTCTGGGGCTGTTCGGCGGCCCAGTTCAGGATCGAAATGCACTGCCGATCGGTCAGAAGAAGCGGTTGGGCACCAACAACTGCGGCCATGGGAAAGCTCCTTGAGGTGAGGCACGGGTAGGCACAGCAGTCCGGACACCGCATGTGAATCGCACGGCGACCGAACCTCTCCAATAGTCCGGAGAATCGCCGGTTTGGGTAACCGGCGATCCCGTGCTATGTTGCGCCGATCACGCAGACGATCTTCCGTGAGCTGCTCTAGGTTCACTTGCTTCGCCGCGCAATTCCAGTCCCTTCCGGGCTCAATACGTCTGCCGTCAGCGAATCACCACGCTGACCCCGAAATCGCTGACGCCCGCCCACCAAGCACTCGACCTGAACGAGCGAAAGTGCCGGAACAGAGCAGGCGTCTTCTAAGCGCTTGGCCGCAGGTTCGAGTCCTGCCGGGGGCGCCTTTTCTCCGCTCTCCCTCCGGGAGGGCGTTTTTGCTGGTCAGACGCGGTTTGCCAGGACCCGTGGAGTGGTTGCGCGGGTGCGGTCGGCGCCCCTGTCGTAGCCGCTGACAGTCCGGCTGGAGACGGTTTTATCCGGTCCTTGGCGGGTGTTCTTCCCGAAAACTTCCCGAAGTTTCGGTGCGGTCTCTCTGCGGTTGGCACGAGACGACCGCCGCGTCGCGGCCTTCCAGAGGAGGGCAAATCGGCATTCAGGTTGAAGGAGGCTCTTATGTCGGATCATCCTTGGCGCCATGAGTCTCGCCTCCTCCTTCTTAGACGTGCCCGCCACGGGCGACTACGCCTACGACTGGGCCCTGGTCGACGTGGAGACCTCGGGCCTCATGGCCCGGCGGGACCGCGTGCTGTCCGTCGCGGTGATCACGATCGGTCCGGACGGTGAGCAGACCGGTGAGTTCTCGACACTGCTCGATCCGGGGTGCGATCCGGGGCCGGTGCACGTCCACGGGCTGACCGTCGAGCGGCTGCAGGGCGCGCCGACCTTCGACCAGGTCGCCGGGCGGATCGGGGCGATGCTCCAGGACCGGGTTCTGGTCGCCCACAACGCCCAGTTCGACTACGACTTCCTGGCCCACGAGTTCGCCCGTGCGCGAATGTGGCTGCCGGTGTCGCAGCGGCTGTGCACCCTGGCTCTGAATCGCCAGGTGGATCCGCCGACAGACGACATGAAGCTCGGCACCCTCGCCGCCCACTACGGCGTCCCACAGCAGCGTGCACACGATGCGCTGGACGACACCCGGGTGCTCGCCGGCATCCTGCGAGCGTCCCTGCGCGAGGCGGCGCGGCTCGATCTGCCCCTGCCGCTGGTGACCTGCCCGCCCCGGGCGGAATCGCAGTTCACGCCGAAGCCGCCGAAGACGTCCTGCGCCTACCGCAATCCGGGACGGCTGGTTCCCGGCGGGCCGCTCCAGCAGGGCATGAAGGTCGCGATCACCGGGGAGACCGCCCACGCCCGGGCGGAGCTGGTCGGGCGGGCGGTTGCCGCCGGACTGAACATGATGTCCTCCGTCAGCCGGCACACCAGTGTGCTGGTCACGAACGAACCGGCGTCCGATTCGGCAAAGGCCCGACGCGCTCTCGCCGAAGGCGTGCCGGTCATCGACGAGCACACCTTCCTGCGGCTGCTGGCCGACGTGCGGCCGGGGGCAGCGCATGAGGCGACGGCCGTCATGGTTGCCCCGGTCGCTGAGCCGGAAGCAGAACCGGTCGTCGGACCCGTGGAGCCGGTGTCCACCACAAGCTCTGCCACGCCTGTCCCGGAACCAGCGGCCCTTCCCACGGGCACCCCCGGTGTGTCCGTAGCCGCTCCGCGCCAACCGGAGCCCTCGGCCCGCACCTTGGCCAAGCCGCTGGCGGTGCGTCGTGTGCTGGTGCTGGGTGGAGTCCATGCCGATGCCGCGGCGGCCCGTACCCGTGTCGTCGAGCTGGGCGGGTCCGCGGCGGTCAACCTGTCCGCCAGTGTCACCGACGTCGTGCTCCTACCGGGAGGGGAGGGTGACCGGCGTATGGGTCGCATCGCCACTCTTGGGCTTCCCGTACACGACCTCCACTGGCTCATCGCTCCGACCGCTGCGGACCAAGGCGCTTCGGCTCCTCACCGGCCCTGGGAGCCGCACGTGATGCCGAGAGGCGGCGTCATCGATCTCCCCATGCCGCACGGCAGGCCCGCGCCGGAGTGGCATGTCACCGCTGGCTGGGCCCCGCAGACCGACTGCGAGATCGACATCGTCGCCTTCCTCCTCGACGAGGACGAACAGGTCACCTTCGACGAAGACTTCATCTTCTACGGAGCCCCCGAGAGCCCCGCCGGGACGGTACGGCTGCTGACCGGCGGCCCCGCCGAACAGACCATCACCCTCAACCTGGCGTCCCTGCCACCCGCGACGCGCAAGGTCGTCGTCGCTGCGGCCATCGACGGCGCAGCCACCTTCGGAACGGTGGGCGCGATCCAGATCGGCGTCGCGCCCGGCGACAGTGGGGCGCCACTCACCCGCGCCACCCTGGACGCCGCCACCACCGAACGCACCATGCTGCTCGCGGAGATCTACCGCAGGGGCCCGGTCTGGCGCATGCGTGCCATCGGCCAGGGTTACGACCACGGCCTCGAAGCCCTCGCACGCGGCTACGGAGTCGATATCGCCGATTGAACGACAGGGGCCGGAGCGGAGGTCTACGCGTCCCTGGATCAGGCCCGGCGACGCGGCGCGGGCAAGGCACCAGGCTTGGGAACCGGCATGCTTGGGGGCCGCCCAGTGGGCAGCCGTTGGGGTCCTTCGATGCGCTGCTGAAGCTCGGCGAGCTGGCCCGTGATGCAGCGGGCATAGGTGGCGAGCAGGACGGGGACGCTGTTGCCGGCCCACTCGGCGACCTGGGCGGGTGGGATGCCGTTGTTGAGCCAGGTGGTCAGGCAGGTGTGGCGCAGGTCGTAGACACGCTTGCCGACGGGGGACTCGTATTCGTGCTCCGGCAGGACCGCCTTGCGGGCCTTGTTCCAGGCTCGGCGGAAGACCGATCCGGCCAACAGTCCGCCCTTCTCGCCGGGGAAGAGCAGGTCGCCGGGCTGGAGGCCGTCCTGCTTGACCAGGTCGCGGAGGACGGCGACGAGTGCGGGGTGGGCGGGGACGGGGCGGGTGTCGCCCTCGGCGCGGCCCTTGAGGTCGCGTGTCTCGTGGACCCGGCCGTCGTCGGTCCAGTGACTGCCGACCTCGGGCTCGGCGGTGTGGACGAGCAGTTCCCCCCAGCCCTGGGCGGGCAGCGTGGCCGCGCTGACGCGGAGGGCGATGGCTTCCTCCGGCCGCAGACCGGCGTAGTAGAGGGTGACGAAGAAAGCGTGCAGGCGGTGGCCGGTTCGGGGGCGATCGGCGATCCAGGCCAGGAGGCGGGCTACCTGGCCGGGGTTGAGCAGTGATCGCTTGCCGACGGCCTCGGCCGTCTTGGGGGCGGCGCCTTCCTCCTTGCCCTTCGGGAGGGGGTTGGCGATGAGGATCTTCTGGCGGACGGCGTACTTCATCGCCACGTTGAGGATCCGCTGCTCACGCTTGACAGAGCTGGCGGCGGCCGGGCTGCCGTCGAGAAGTGTGTCGAGCGCGTGCATGACGGCGTCGACGCGTTTGGTGTCCTCCCAGGCCGTCATGGGCAGGGAGTTGCGGGCTGTCCACGACAGGATGGTGCGGATCTCGGGCGGCGCCTCGTCGCGTCTCAGCTTGTTGAAGGCGTATTCGCGCAGGGCTCGGCGCACGTCGATCGGGTCGAAGCGGTCCGGGGGTTCGGTGCGGAGCAGGGCGAGGGTGGCCTTGGTGAGGGCCTTGGCGGTGTTCTTGCGGTTGTTCGCCGAGATGCGCGGCCACTTCATGTCGACGTACTGGAGGGCGAATTCGTAGCAGGTGATCTCGGCAGCGGGCGTGGCCTGGGAGACCGGCAGGCCGGTCTCCATGTCGAACGGTTCGCCGTTGTTCGCGGCGACGCGAAGTATCGCGCGGAATGATTCGGCGAGCGCGTTGGTGGCGAAACTCTGGCCGCGACGGTTGCCGTTGACGGACCATCGGACGGTGTAGCTGGTCTTGCGCTTTCCCTTGTAGACCTCGGTGTCGTAGAAGCGGACCTTGTAGGACCGGTTGCTCACGCGTGGTCCTCGCGGTCGGTCAGCCAGTTCTCGTAGTCAGTGCGGCGAATGCGCAGGGCTCCGTTGGGGATGCGTATGCAGCGCGGTCCCCTGCCCTTCTTGCGCCAGTCGTAGAAGGTGGAGCGGGAGATGCGGAGGTCGGCGCAGAACTCGTCGACCGTGAGTTTTTCGGTGGTACGGCGGGACGGGGACGTCAAGCGTTGTTCCTTCGGCAGGGGGCGGGAGCCCTGTGCTTTCGCCGGGTCGGGTGCGAAAGGCAGACGGGATTGCGGAGTCGCCGGCCGATAGCGGTATATGGATCCATGGGCGGGATCAGCCTCGACTGGCACCACAACTCTCCGGAGAATCGCCGGTTTGGCCAACCGGCGATCCGCTGCTATGTTCCCTGCCCTTGCTGCCCCGATTTTCTGTTCTGCCGTCAGAAAATTGCGGAACATAGCACGGGATCCGCCGTTGACGAAATAGCGGTGCTTCCGGTCGGCCTGCCTGGTGGACAGGCCAGCGCGACACGGCCGCCTATGCGTTACGAGTTGCCCTATTCATCCTGTCGCCTTCCTCTACTTTTTTGTCAACCGGCGATCCGGGCTTAAGATTTATGGACCCCTGAACGACACGTTCGCCGTGAGCTGTTTGCTTTCTCGGCGGAATGCTGGACTTGTCCGGGGTGGGTGTGGCTGTCTTGCTCAGGCGCCCGGAGTGCTGATTCCGGTCGCCCGCCCGAGCAACCCCGGTATCCGAAACCGGGACCAGGCAGCCCTCGTGCACCCGCTTGAGGCCCTCGCCTGTGCCCCCAGGCCAGGACGCCACGGCGAACCCTCTCTGCGCCGCCCCGCAGCGGGCCGGCCACTCCCCTCACCGCCCCAGGAGCCACCACTCGATGAGCCACGACGCCCGCACATGGGTGTGGGACCACAGCCGCAGCAAGGGCACCGCCCGCATGGTCCTCACCCTGATCGCCGACAGGTGCCTCGACCTCGGCTGCGTCGCGTACGCCTCGGTCCCCACCCTCATGAAGCGGGCGAATGCGTCCCGTACGGCCGTACGGGACGCTCTCGACAGGCTGATCGCCGACGGCGAGCTTGTGCAGCTCACTGGCCGCAAGGGGCCACGGGGAGAGACGTATTACCACCTCCCGACCGCCGCCCGGTTCCTCGCCGAACAGGCCGAAAGGGACCAGGATCCGACCCTCCCGGGGGACCGGATTCCGACCCTTGAAGGACCGGAATCCGACCCTGCCGCACCCTTCGAAGGGGGACCGGAATCCGACCCCGGGGAACGGATTCCGACCCCCGGGTGGACCGGATTCCGGCCCGTCGGGGGCACGGATTCCGACCCCCAGAACAGTAGAGAACCAAAGGTGAACGGTAAGAGCAGCAGCTCTGCCCCGCTCGTCTCCGCTGCCCAATGGCAGGTCGACGAGGCCACGCAGGTCTGGCTGCAGCAACACGGCCATCTCGACCGGCTCGGCGAAGACGGCCTGCACGCCGCCGATGAGAAGTGGCGCTCGTACCGGGCAACGTGGGAGCCCCGTGTCGCCGCCGCGTGGGCCGGCGACTGGCGCGCCTGGATCGCCCGCGAACGCACCCCCGCCCCCGGACGCACGCACCTGCACGCCGTGCCCGGCGGCACCCCCGCCCCGGCGCCGGGCATGACCCGCGCCGAGGCACACACCGCCGCCCTGCTCGCCGCCCTCGACGAACCAACAGGAACGGAGTAACCCGCCCTTGGAACGACGCGAAGTCGCCGCCGCCCTCGCCTACATCGGCCGCCTCGACCCCCGCACCATCCGGACCGACTCCGGCGAGGCCCGTGACCAGATCGCCCAGTGGCACGAGCTACTCAGCGACGTGCCCCTCGTCACCGCCCACGGCTGGGATGTCCGCGAGGCGATACGAGCCCACATCCTCGACTCTCCGTACCCGATCCTGCCCGTGGACGTCGCTCGCAAATGGCGTGCCTATCGTCGCGACCGCCTGGGACGACACACCGACCCCACCCCGTCCGCCGACCCGGACGACGAGACTGCCTGGCGTGCCGAACTGCTCGCCGCCCGCCACGCGGTCGCCGCCGGCACGGCCGCGCCCTCGACACACCGGCAGATCACTACCGGCGGCCCGCACCCCGACCTCGAAGCCCGCCTGCGCACCATCGGCACGTGCATCCCACCGACCGCCCGCGCCGAGCTCGCCCGCTACCGGCCGACCCGAGCCGCACGCGAGACCGCCGTCGCCGAAGGACGCCCCGACGCCCTCAGCGTGGCATGCCAGTGGTGCCACGCCGCCGAGGGCGAGCCCTGCCGCACCCGACGTGTCAGCCCCGACGGCCGTACCCGGGCCAACGCACCTCGCGCCACGCCTCACCCGACCCGCGTGGACCTCGCTGCTGCGGAAGTCGCCCGGCGTGAGGCTGCGTGACCTTCCTCGGACCCTCGATGGGGACCGGTCCCCGCAACAGACCCCGGCCTCCGATGGCCCGATCCCCACACAGCTCAGCGGGACGGTCCCCGTGACACACCGTCAGGGGGACCGTCCCGCTGACGGTCCATCGGGGACCGTCCCGCGCGGGACGGTGCAAGAGCCGGCGTGGACGGTGACAGCACCGGATCGCTCCGGGAAACCCCTGCTCAGGGCGCTACGAGGCCGGTCCCCACGACGGTCCCCGACTGCGGGGACCGGTCCCCGCAGCCGACCCTGGCACGTTGGGGACCGCCTCGTGGGCGGCACCGAAACGGGGACGGTCCCCCTGACGCCACGTCAGGGGGACCGTCCCCGACGAACGTCGCAGCGTGGCCCCGAACGATGTGGGGACCGTGGATCACGTCACTTCGGGGACCGGTCCCCAAGGGCCCCGCCCCCGGGTCCCCAGCCGCCCCACGGTCCCGGAACCCATCTCCGGCGGCAGGCCGAGACCAGCCCCGGTCGCGGTTCGCGCCCTCACGCGCCCGAAACGACGGCCCGCCCTGGCCAAGCAGCACGACCACCCCTCATCACGCAGACCACACGGAGAACCGAGCGTGCACGACCAGCACCACGAACGCCCCACTGCACAGCAGGAGACGACCACTGCCCCAGACAACGGCACAGCAAGTTGTACCGGGAGCAATGCTCCCGGAGTTCCCGCCCCTGGGGTGGCGGGAACAGCCCGGCGCCAGGGGGCACCGGACCGTCAGGCTGCGGCCGAGGGCGGACCGCAGCAGGGAGGGAACCGGCAGGCCGAGTCCCTCTCGAAGAGACGTCAGCGCGCGCGTCAGCCGAAGTCGCGCAAGCGCGTGCACCAGCCCAGCTGCCGCATGAACGATCCCGAGTTCAAGCGCTTCACCGACGCCGCCGCCCACTGCCAGATGTCCAACGCCGCCTTCCTCTCCTACGCCGTCGACAAGGCCGCCCGCGACCTGAACCGCACCGCCGCCGAGATCGCCACCGAACGGCAGGTCATCGACGAGCTGTTCGCCGCCCGCCGGCACCTGGGCCGCATCCACGGCCTGTTCAACCAGGTCGCCAAGGCTCTCAACTCCGGCGCCGACGCACCCCACCTGGATGCCTCGGCCGAGGCTGTCCGGCGCGCCGCCCGCCGTATGGAGGCCGCCGCCGATGCCCTGCTCGCCCACCGGGACGGCGGTGGCATCGCGTGATCCCCAGCATCCACAAGCGCGGCAGCGAAACGATCGGACTCATCAAATACCTCTACGGCCCCGGCACCGACGAGGTGCATACCGACCCGCACCTGGTGGCCGCCTTCGACCCGCTCACCCCTGACCCCGGCCGCGACCCGAAAGCCACCTACGAGCAGCTTGAGCACCTGCTCGACCAGCCCGTCAACGCCCTGCCCGCCAGCAAGCGCCCCGAGAAGCACGTGTGGCACCTGTCGGTGCGGGCTGCCCCCGAGGACCCGATCCTGTCCGACGAGGACTGGGCGGCCATCGCCCGCCGCATGGTCGCCGCCACCGGCATCGCCCCCGACGGCGACGAGCAAGCCTGCCGGTGGGCAGCCGTACGCCATGCCGACGACCACATCCACATCATCGCCACCCTCATCCGCGACGACGGCCGCCGACCCCGTCGGCACAACGAGGCCCGCCGCGCCCAGGCCGAATGCCGCCGCATCGAAGTCGACTACGGGCTGCGCCGTGTCCCGCCCGGGGACGGCACCGCCGCCAAGCCCCCCACCAGCGCCGAACGCCACAAGGCGCGACGCGAGGGCAGAGAGCAGGCCGCTCGCGAGGAGCTGCGGGAGACCGTACGGCGGGCAGTGGCCGGAGCCATGAGCGAGGAGGAGTTCTTCGACCGGCTGGCCGCCGCCGGCCTGCTGATCCGCAAACGCGCCGCACCCTCCGGCGACCTGCTCGGCTACAAGGTCGCCCTCCCGGACAACCGCAACGGCGAGAAGGAGCCCGTGTTCTACGCGGGCTCCACGCTCTCCCCCGACCTGTCCCTGCCCCGCATCCGCAAACGCTTCTCCGGCAACGGCGACGCCTCCAGCCGAAGCGACAGCGCACCGTCCCCCCGGTCGCCCGGTCCGGCCGCCGCGCGACGCAGTGCCGCCACCACAGCATGGCAAGCGCTGCTGATCATCGATCATGGCGAGGACAGCCAGGTGGCCTCGCACATCGCCGCCGCAGGGGAGGTCCTGGACGCGCTCGCCAAGACCTCAGCCGCCCACACCCGCGCCGAACTGCGCGACGCGGCCTTCGTGTTCGAGCGGGCCACCCGCTCCCACATCCAGGCCGAACGCGGACACGACCGGGCCCTGCGCCAGGCCGCCCGCGACCTCGTCTACAGCGGCCCCGCGCTCGGCCGCGGGGAGGACGGCGCCACCACCGCGATGGTCATCGACATGCTGTTCTTCCTCGTCACCGCCACCGCCCACTGGCATGCGAAGAAGGCCCACGCCCAGCAGGCCGCCGCAGCCCGCCAGGCCGCCGAACATCTGCGCACCGCCTACCAAGCCGCCGCCGACGTCCCGTTGGGCGTGCTGTACCAGCGAGGCCGGCGTCTGTCCCAGCCCCTGTGCCAGAAGCAGGCCACCCGTCTGCGGGCGGCCGTGCCGGAGCTGGCCGAACAGATCCTGGCCGAGCCGGGCTGGCACGCCCTGGCGGCCACCCTCACCGATACCGAGATCGCCGGCCACGACCCGGTCGCGCTGCTGGGCGAGGCTGCCGGACGGCGGGAGCTGGGCACCGCCGACTCGATCAGCGACGTGCTGGTGTGGCGGCTGCGCCGCCTGGCCGACCTGCCCGCTGACGCCAACACGATGCCCGACCGCACCCTCGCTGCGGCCAAGGGCAGTGGGCGCGCTGTCTCGCCCGCCCCGAACCGAGACGGCCAGCCCCGCAAGACGCGGTGATTCAGCACATATGCCGGTGCCCTCTGCCGAGACAGAGGGCACTGGTAGAGCAGGGTGGTCAGGAGGCAGCCTGGACCTTGGTGAGCAGTCGACTCCGCTGAGGCAGAGGTCGTCAGCCGCAGCAGACGACCGTGAGCCGACCCACGGCGTTCTCGGGCACAGTGCGGCGGGGCACCGGGACCGGTGAGGCAAGCGATGACGCAAACGCGGCGACCACGTCGTTCGGAACGCTGGCGCTGAAGCTGGCACACCACAGGTACGGGGCGCCCAGAACGGGTTCCGCCCACGCTTGCCAGCCCACCAGGTCCGGGCGCGGGTCGGCGTCCTGGATGAGCGGCGGCACCGGTTCCAGGGACACGCTGGAGGAGAGCCCAGGATCTGTGGCAGTGGTGCGAGGCCGGTCCACGTCGCGGATCCACCCTTGTGCGCCAAGCTCGTTGAGGACCGCCTCCGGCCCCTCGAAGTCGGTGTCGGGCGCCTCGCGGACGTCGATCGCCACGATGAGATCGGCGAGCGCCTCGTACGGGACGCCGGTGGTGAAGTACGCGTTCCACTCCGTCATCACGGAGTTGGCATGCGGACGGGCATTCAACTGCCATGCAACGGGCAGGCCGCCCAGCTCGAACGGATAGGCCGCGAGGATCCACTCGGCGCCGCGCAGCTCGTCCGGGCTCACATAGAGCAAGGTGTGGCGCGAGGTGGGCCACATGCGCCAGTCGAGGTCGGCCAGGGTGTCGCCGACCCGCTCGGCGAGCGAGCCGTCATCACCGGCGAGGTGACGCGGGGTGACCCAGTACACCGGGTCCGACAAGTCGGGACGGGAAGGATCGCTGGGGTGGTGCGGGTGCAGGAGCGCCTCCGTTGGCTCGGGGATGGGTCAACGACCTTCGTTGACCTGGGGTTTCGGACAGTCATCCACGTTGACATGCACGTCTGCGGAGTACCAGTACCTTCGGGATCTTCCCTGTCTGCCTCCGGCGAACTGGTGAATCGTCGAAGTGAAACGCCCCATGCGTCCGTGCGCGTCGACCAGGGTCTCCCGGCTTGGGGCTATACCCCTCCTCTGGGCGCTGAGGGAGGAGGGACGGCGATCGGATCCGGCCGCCCCCCGGAGTGCCGTCGTTGGCCCGCTGCTCGTCACCCCGACCCTGGCTACGTAAGGTCAACTTCGGTACGTCTGGCAAGTTTCGGCAAGTTCCTCGCTCCACGGCACAGTGGCGGGCAAGCTCTGGCACAGAGATCGTTACCGGTGTCCGAGGAGGACATCATGGCCCTGCGTAGGCTCGGTAAGGACCCGGAGAGTCCCAGTGGCGGCTCCCCCACCATCTACCTCGACGAGGAGAAGGACAGCTACCTCGTGCAGGGGCTGAAGGTGGAGGACGTCGAGCGTCTCGGGCAGATGGACATCCCGGGTCATGAGTCGGTGGTGGAGATCCCCCGGCGCATGGTGCAGTTCTTCCTGGAGGTGAAGAAAGCTGATGAGGACCCCGACGTTTGAGGAACTGTTCCGCGACTGCCGGCGGACGGCCGTCCATCTGGAGATGCGTGACGCCTACATGAAGTCGGACCCGGCCTTCGTCGACTGGCAGGCCGGTACGGCACTCGACCCGGCCGCGCGTTGGAGTGACTGGCTCAGCCTCGTCACGGAGGCATCCTCGCGAGGCGTCGAGGTCCGCCGGGCCCGCGTCGTGTCGACTCCCGTCAGCGAGTACATCCGCTTCGAGTACGACGTAACGGACGGACTCAACATCGCCGCCGGCGAGGACGTGCGCTGGCTCTCCCGGCGCAACGCCACGGACCTCGCTCTTCCGGGCAACGACTTCTGGCTCTTCGACCCCAGCCTCGTCCTCGTCAACCACTTCGACGGCAAAGGCGAGAACATGGAGATGGAACTCACCGAAGACCCTGAGGTCGCAAAGCTCTGCGAGTCGGCCTTCGAGTCCGTGTGGGCGCGGGCGACACCGCACGCAGAGTTCCAGCCGACCCCGTCGGCCTGACAGCTCGAACAGCATCATCGCTGCGACATGACATCGCCATCTTCGAGCGTCCAGGAAGCCCGCTCTGCTTCGCGATGCGCTTGCTGGGAAGCTCAAGACCATGCCGCTTCGCGTAGTTGACACCGCGTCCGAGAGCCTCGTCAACGCCCTGCAGAAGCACCCTCGCACGTGGCCGCAGATCCGCCCGTCCCAGCCTGTGGCTGGAGGCGCACTCGTCGTCAACCACCAGCACAAGCTGGACCCGGCTCAGCGCTCCGCGCAGGTCTATGGCCGACCGGAGTTCGTCGAGTCGCTGGCCGTACCAGTCATCGCCAGCCGCAGGCTGTTCGCCTGGTGGCGGCAAGGCGCCTGGCCCGTCATCCAAGCTGCCGTGCTGGGACAGCCGACTGAATCCTCTCCTGGAAGTCACACCTCCAGCGCCCCGGAACCACAACGTTCTCCATCCGTCACGTCAGAGGCGGACGCAACCCCGCGGCGTCGCCGACCGCGGATACGTTCCTGGGCGGCTCCTCGTGACGAGCCGTGCTCCGGAAACAGACATCGCCGGCCCTGTCGGCGGTGGGTGGGCGTACTGATAGGAGCGCTCCAGCCGGTTCACGGGCTGGAGCGTCCTTCCCGTATGTGGCCCTCCACTCGGAACGCTATCCCCGCGTGGCGTACCCGACGAACGCCGTCCAGGTGCCTCGTTGGACGGCCAAAAATCCCCGATCGCGCGCCTTGGTGTCCCGAACCATCACCTTCGTTGGGTCGTTGTCGGCCACTTCAACGCAGTTCTCTGTCCCTGTGTAGGAGCTGGTACGCCAGTTCGGGGTCGCGGGCTGCATGGTGTTCTCCTAGTCGTTCGGCATCTGATCGAAGTCATGAATGGCTGTGAGGATGAGGTCTCGGACTGCGGTTCCGTAGACCGCTGACTGCTTCAAGAGGGCGAACGCCTTGGTGTACAGCTCGATTTCGCGGGGCTGAGTGACGGAGAACTCCGCCGAGTAGGTCTCGACGAGGACGAGCTTGTCGTCGAACATCGAGAAGGAGTTTCCGGGCCAGATGCCCAGGGGCGCGGATCGGGGGATGATGCCCAGGCTCAGCCGGGGAAGCCTCATCACCGCCAGCAGACGGTCGAGCTGGCCCTTCATCACGTCTGGGCCGCCGAAGTTGGTGTAGAGGGCCTGTTCGCCGAGCACGACATTGAAGATCCGGTTGCCCTGGTACAGGTATTGCTGGCGTTCGAGCCGCTTGGCGGTGGCGGCTTCCGCGTCGTCGGGGATCTCGAAGTAGTCGACAACCTGTCTGAACGTCTCAGCCGCGTACTCCGCCGTCTGGAGCGTCCCCCACACGAGCGTGGGGTGCCAGATGCGGAAGA
This sequence comes from Streptomyces europaeiscabiei, assembly GCF_036346855.1. Lineage (NCBI taxonomy): Bacteria > Bacillati > Actinomycetota > Actinomycetes > Kitasatosporales > Streptomycetaceae > Streptomyces > Streptomyces europaeiscabiei. The sequence goes on along the minus strand of NZ_CP107841.1, from coordinate 8,012,768 downwards.
CCTTGGTCTTGGCGTAGACCGGCAGGGCCTTGCGCTGGCGTTGTTCCACCCCCGTCTGGAATTGCCGGCGCCACTCAAGCCACAGCTCGTCGATGTGGCGAACCGTGGCTATCAAGTCCTCGACGTGCTCTTGCCGTTGGGTCTTGATGCACCAGACCCGGATGTCGTCTTCGCTGGGGTTCTGTTTGCCGTTCTCCAGCCGGGAGACCTTGGACTCGGCCCACCCCGTGGCCACGGCGAATGCCCGGCCGCTCGCGAACCCCGCGTCCTTCCGGAATCCGCGCAGCCGGGCACCCAGTGCCTCGCGTGCCTCTTGAGCTTGGTTATTCACTGATAGGTCAGGGCTTGTACTCGGCGTGTGGGATGGCGGCGGACCAGAGCAGATCACGCACGCGGACGCACGCGGCCACAATGTCCGGGTCCTCGACAATCTCCGACCCCAACACCCGGCCCTCCGGGTCGAAATGGCCGACGGCGAGGAGACGGTCGTCGTACAGCCACCAGTCATTGCCGTCAGCCGGGAACGTGATGCCCTCCGGCAACCGGTGCCGTGGGAGCCACCGGATGTCCTCGCCGGCCTCCAGGTTGAGGTGGGTCAACGAGTGCTCCCAGCCGACGTACTGGGAGTGCGGCTCCGTGACGACACGGACCCGCCGGACGGTCTTCCCCTCACCCGAGACGCGCTTCATGAGCGTCATCCAGGAGTCGAGCCACGCGTAGTCGTCAGGCTCGCCCCGCTGCCACCGCGCGTAGGGCGTGTCCTCGACGGGAGAACCGTAGTCGTCCCTCAGCTCCAGATGGAAGGCGTCGCGTTCGAAGCTGTTGAACAGCTCGTCACGCTGGGCTGGGGTGATCAGGTCCACCGTTCTCCTCCAGTAGGGCCGTGATCGAGGACTTGGGGACCTCGATGCAGGTCTCATAGTCGGGCATCCGCATCTGGCTCAGCGCCTCGGGATCGGTCATCTCCGGGCCTTGCAGGATGCACGTGTCCTGTTCCGTGACGAGCATGATTGGGGCGGTGAAGCTCTTGATCTCGCCGGTCACGTGTCCGTCCTTCGCCAGGTGCTCGAACAGTTCCGGCGGTACCTCGATCACCGTCTGGCCTTCGGGCACGTCGAGTTGCATGAGCAAGTCGTTCGCGAACACCTTCCAGCCTTGGATGACGTAGCTGTCCTGGTCACTGGCGTACAGGGTGGGGCTGTCTCCGGGGGTGGAGTTCTTACCAAGGAACCGTAGCTTCACGGCTGCTCTCCCGTCCGCTGCCTTGCGCTGATTTGCGCGACACCTCGATAGTCTGCGCGGCATTCATCGCCGTCAAACGACTTGCTGCAAACTCGCGCAATCTTCTTGGGAGTTGAGACGCAGTCGTCATACGGTCGTCTCGAAACCCGAGCAACCAGGGGAAGCCGGCGAACGCACCCGAGGTGCCGTGCCGAGAGCAACCTTCCTGCCCGTGACGTGCGGAGGACAGCGATGGCCCTTGCCTTGCAGAGTGCAACCGCTCCCGAGGCGACGCGCGGGAGATTACGGAGCGCTTCCGGCGGCATAGCCAATGTTGTTCCGCCTCAGGGAAGGGTCCCGCACGTACGCGGTCCGGGGAGAGACATGGACCAGCCCGCTCGCTTCGTCATCTCCTGCACCCGCGTGCCGCAGCGGGTGCAGCAACTACGCCGGATCAGTGCCGCCCATCTCCGGCTGTGGGGGGTCGGCTCCTGCATCGATACCGCCGGCCTGCTCATCAGCGAGCTGGTCACCAACGCCATCCGGTACGGCGAGACGGAGAACGTCACCTTCTCCGTCTCGTACTGGCGGGGCGAGGTCCGTGTCGAGGTGGCCGACGGAACTCCGGGCCGGCCTCAGGTGAAGCGCCCGACCGACGACGAGGAAAGCGGTCGCGGCATGCTGATCGTCGAAGCCCTCGCCGAGGACTGGGGCACCAGCGAGGACGGCACCCGCACGTGGTGCACGATCGCCGTACCGGAGCCGGTCGTACCCAAATCGGGGTTCTGGTGCGAGTGGCGCCAGGAAGACGGCAGACAGCTCGCAATCGCGACCATGCCCACACCGGACCGCGCGATCCGCTGGGCCCGCATTCAGATGCGCGTCATCGCCTCGGCCATCAACGCCTCGCTGGTCGGCTACGTCTGGGACTGGCTGTCCGACGGATGGCGGGAGCCCGCCGAGGCGCTGAAGAACGGTGAGGAGTTCACGCTTCCTCTCTCGGCCGGGCCGTACACGTTCATCTGGCATGCCCGGCCGGTGCGCTTCGTGCCCGTCGTCGGCGGAAGCCCTCTCCCCCACATCACGGAGGAGGAGCCGGAGTGGGACTGAAACCCCGTGAGCTGTGGGGCCGCTTCGACTGGCAGGACGGGAGCTGCTTCAGGTGCGAGCAGACCGGCGTTCCCGTCGCAGAGATCGGCGAAATCACGGTAGCCGGAAGGGCTTTCCCCCTCGCCGCCTGCCAGTGGTGCGTCTTCAGGCTCGAACAGCTCCACTACACGATGAGCGAGCGGGCCTTCCGCCGACAGGACGCCCCCAGCTCCGCACCCGCGGAGCCTCTCCCTATCGGCCAGTGGCCCATCTGCGCGCCACTCGACAGACCGCCCGCCTACGTCGCCTAAGGGGACAGCCGTGCCCTGGGCGGGCCTTCAGTCCCCCGTCCCTGCCGTTCCAACTGGAGGCTCCCCCGACCTCAGAAGGACAGGTCGCGGCAGGGACGGGGCCACTACCAACCATGCGAAGAGAGACGCCTTGGCTACCCAGGAACAAGACGACGACGAGCTGTTCGACCTCATCGGTGCGATAGGCGCCGGTATCGGCGTCGCCAAGGACGACGGGCTCCCCTCAGCCGCTCGTCAGGTCGGCACGGACGTTGCGGAGGACGCCGCAGCCAAGCTCGCGGACATCAAGCGCCGGGGACAGACGTAGGCCCGAGCGCCTCGCCCCACACAGACCCCCGTCGGCAGGCACCAATCCGCATATCTCCCTGTGCCTGTCGGCGGGCCCATGCGCCACCCGACGAAAGTGAGGGACTGATGAGCGTCATCGCGCCACCCGCCCGAACCCATGGAGCCACGAGCCCGCTCCGCAGTCGTCCGGCTGTTCGCCGCTTCCTCGAAGGCCCTCCGCTCGACCCGGCCGACCTGTCCCTGGTGTTACTGATCACCGAGAAGGAGGCCGACCGCCCCATGCCGACCCTCACGGTCGGCCAGATTCCCGCCGCGATGCGCCAGGCCCGGCAACTCGGCATCCGGTCCGTAAAAGTCTTCGCCGAGTCCACCCAGCGCGACGCCGCCGGGGAGTTCTCCGTCGTACCGGATGCCCTCATGGCCCGCGCGGTGCGGGCGGCGAAGGACGCGGAACCCGAGATCGCCGTCATAACGGAGACCTGCCTCTGCTCGTACACCGACACCGGCTTCTGCTACGTCACCGACCGGCACGGGCACCCTGACATCGCCGCCACCACCGACGTGACCTCCCGACAGGCCGTCGCGCACGCGGCGGCGGGAGCCGACATTGTGGGCCCTGCCTCCATGGTCGTCGGGACCACCAAAGGCGCCCGTGAGGCGCTGAACGCGTCCGGCCACGAGAGCGTGTCGATCATGCCGCACGTCATCTTCTGGAGCAGCCTCTACGACGGCTTCCGGCTCACGATGGGCGCCACCCCGCAGGCTGGCTCCGACCGCGAGTTCCAGATCAACCCCGGCAAGCCCGAGCAGTTCATCGACACCGCTCTCCAACTCGTCGGCGACGGCGCGGACATGCTCCTCCTCGAACCGGCGATGTTCAGCGCCGACGTCCTCACCGAGCTGAGGAAGCGCACGCTGGCGCCGCTCTTCCCGTTCTCGGTCTCGGGCGAGTACACGACGCTCTCGCATATAGACAGCGCGACCGGCAAGCGGGACGTGCGCCGGCTGGTGGAACTCTTCACCATGCTCAAGCGGGCCGGCGCGGAAGCCAGCATCACGTACGCAGCACTGGACATCGCCCGCCACCTCAACGACTGACCGCGGACTCACCCCGAATCACGTCAAGGATGGACCGCGCGCCCTGGTCGATCAGCTCAGCGGCCAGGGCCGCACCGAGCTTCTCCGGCTCGCCCATCGGGCCGGAAAGGGTACCCTCGACCCGCCGGGTACCGTCCAACGAAGTGACCTGGGCGAAGAGCGACAGGGAGCCGTCCGGCCGCGTCTGCGCGTACGCGCCCACGGGGACGCTGCACCCGCCGTGCAGTTCGGCGAGCAGGGCCCGCTCCGCCCGCACGTGGGCGTCGACGGCAGCGTCTCCCACACTGGAGAGGATCTCCTGGAGTTCAGGACTGTCTTCTCGGACCTGAACTCCGAGGGCACCTTGTCCAGGCGAGGGTGGAAATTGGCGCAAGGGCAGCAGTTCACCAATTGCGTCATCGAGACCCAGGCGGCGAAGCCCTGCCGCCGCCAATACAACCGCATCAAGGCCCATCGTCTCAATCTTCTTCAAGCGGGGCGGCACATTACCCCTGATCGGCACGATTTCGAGATCTGGGCGGACAGCTAGGAGCTGAGCAATTCTCCGCGGGGCACCAGTTCCTACCCGAGCACCCCTTCGGAGATCGGCCAGCGTGGAACCGCACAAAGCATCCCGCACATCCTCACGACCAGGGGGCGGCAGAAGAGTCAGCCCAGGCGGGTTCGCAGTCGGCAGATCCTTCAGAGAATGGATGACTACGTCCACGTCTCCCCTGCTCAGCGCCGCTTCCTGCTCAGAACTGAAGGCGCTGCCGCCACTGATCACCGAGACAGCGGAAAGGCGGGACTTTCGGTCCTTGTCGCCGCCTTCAAGGATCACTCGGTGTGTGAACGTAACGCCCGGAAACTGCACGCGAAGTGGGGCCAGGTATTCTCGAACCTGCACCTTGGCCAGATTGCTGGCGCGCGAACCCACCAGATACGTCTTCACGGCGATCAACTCCCGACAGCGATATTCTGTCAAGTCATGGTAGCCCTCGCCTAGTTGTGCTTTTTCCGACCGTTCGTCGGAAAGGCGTGACCAAGCACCTGGCCTGGTGCTTTCACCTTCGAAGAATCTTGCCGAGTCTGGGGTTTATCCAGCATCAGTCAATTTTGGCTCCGGCCAACGCGGCAGCCCCGACGGTGAGTAGGTTCGAGAACGCCCGATTCAGGGCCTACCCGGTTCGCACGAGACAGTGCAAAGGCCCCGGCTATGGGCCGTTGAGTTCGACGCGGCACACCGCGCAGTACATGGCCGCATCGCGTCCGTGCCGGCGCATCATCTGGCCGCAGCCTGTGCACAGCCCCAGCTCCCAGGGTGGACAGCCCAGCGCGGCCGAGGCGGCGGCCCGCTCTACAGACGTGATCAGTGACGGTTTCACAGATCGCTGCAGCGGCATTCGCGGCAGCGTGTAGCCGCCGGTGGGCTGTCCCAGATCACGGATGGGCCGAGCGTCGCTGACGAACCATCCCTCTTCGCCTGCGCGGCACACGCGGTCGATCTCCTGGTCGGCGAAGGTGATCTGGTCGTCCTCCTCCTGCACCGGCGCGACGGGAAGGGGCGTCTTCTCCCCGACCAGCTCCCGCCATAACTCGCAGTCGTCCGCCGGCACCCACATGTGCCGGCCAGCCCGGCCACTGCCCCGATTGGGCACGTAGACGGGGACACTCTCCCCTGTCGCGCTGGAGAGAACGAGATCCTCGATATGGACCGGCTTCTTCTCCGGTAGGCACAGAGCGGGGAGGAACCACTCGGCATGAGTCCCACCGCAGTGGCCTGCTCCTCCGGAGAGGGGGCAGTGACGATCGCTGCTGGACACGCACTTCCAGACCTGGAGATAGCGATATCCACCGCGGATCACCATCTCCTTGCCATCGGCGATCTCCTTCCACGGCATGTCGTCCACGCGAGCCCACGGCGCCCGGTCGATCAGCGAGGCCGTACGGTCCTTCGCCACCCACAGAGGTGTGATCTCGTGCTGTACGGCGTTGACGGACCGGCGATGAACGCTGCTGGGGCTGAGGTGGTGGTACTGGATCTCCCAGCCAATGCGGAGACCCCCAGGGCCGATGATGAGGGCATCGGAGACCGTCCGTCGATTCGCCGTGGCAACCTCTGCATCTGCATCCAGACCGGAGCGCGAAGCCGTCTCGACGACCCGCTCCTTCGTGGCCTTGTGCTGTGCGCTCTCCGCCGGGGTCGCCTTGTGCGTAATCGGCAGATGTGACGCCACAAGCGGCCGACGGCCCCCAACGCGGCCTCGGCGGATAAACATCCACGGAGACTTTCCGCCGGACTCCGACAGACACTCGCGCCCGTCATGATGCGCGAGACATTCGAGCAGCTGCGAGTCGCGGTCAGCGACGCTCGCGGTGATCTCTCGGAGCAGATCCGGTCGATCCTCGTGACCGAGGTCAGGCAGGGACAGATTGATCTCTATGTCATATCCGGTGTGCCACACCCCATTTGCCATATCAACACGATAAGGAGCACTACTGGCAGTCGAATAGACCGCCTGACGTGCGAACAAGGGTGCCGGTGGCCTCGCTCGGCAGCGAGGTCACCGGCCAACGAGGGTCCTCGACAGGACGGAGATCGCCAACTGTCGCGAGAGGGCTCAGCACAAGCCCAGGGCTAACTGGCCAGCGCCATCACGTTCTCCAACAGCGCGTACAGGAGCTTCGGCTCTCCCCCGGCGGTACGAGCGGCCTCGGCGTAGGTCGGTGCGTGCTTACAGTCTGCGATGTAGCCGTCGCCCTGCTTGGCCAGTTCCTTACGACGCTCATTCCACGCTGGCCAGTGTTCGGCGAGATACGACTCCAAGTCATCCTCGAAGACCGCATGGGTCGCCTCGCATGCGGTGGCCGGCCGAGCGGTCTCTGAAGCACCCAGGTAGCCAAGGATATTCATGTTCTTCTCGCCCTCTAGAGGCACTTTGTCAGGCTTGCCCGCCATCGCCTTGGGGCCCGTGTCGCCGTCAAAGACGACGTAGCACCTGACACCGAACCCACTCAGGATGGCGTGGGCGAGGACAAGGTTGCCCTTGCCCTCTACATTGATGACGCTGATGCCGTTCGCGCCGAGGCTTAGGCCCTGCTGTTCGGCGAACCCGAGGATGACAGCCTCATCCGACTCCCCTTCGACGAGCACAGCAGCCGTGACAAACAGTCCCTCTGCCAGGTCCTTCACGTAGCGCGTTGTCGCATGACGCCGGATGGACTTCTCCGACACTCGACCGTTGAGGGACTCCACCAGATCCTGTTCGGAGAGCTGCCGCACCTTCACGTCGGGATGGTCCCTACCACCTACCCTGGCCAGCCGACGGATCTGCTGGTAGTTGCGGGGGTCGATGAATACCGGACTGTGAGTCGCGTACATCACCTGAGTTCGGTCCGCCGCCGAAGCGACAAGGCCGCGCAGAACCTGAGCGAAGACCCTTGTCTGCGCCGGGTGCTGGAAAAGCTCCGGCTCTTCGATGGCCAGGCACAGCGATCGGGTCCCGTCCTCGGGTCGGCGAGTTTCCGCGAGGTACTTCAGCGCCGCGATGATCAGCGCTCGTTGGAAGCCGTGGCCCTGGCGACGCACCGAGGTCATGGCTGCCCCGTCCCTGATGCTGACCGCGAACGCTGTCTTGGCCGGCTTCGGAGTCTGCGCCACAGGCTTCACGACGATGTGTCGCCCCGTGCTGAATTTGGCGACCTCGTCGGACAGCGAGCCGGACAGCCTCTTGAGCATCGGCCCGTAGACCTCCTTGTGCACCTTCTCGCGAGCCGTCTGCGCGTCGTCCTCGATCGCGGTGAACCGGGCCTCGGCCTCAGAGCGGTCCACCGCGTGCTCAAGGATCCGGCCCACCGCCGTGGCCTTGCTGTCGTCCGCCTCCTCGTATGCGCGCAGGTCAGCGGAGATGAACACGAAGTCGATCAGCTTGGCCAGCAGCCCTTGTCCGGCGAACCCGAAGAACTGCGTGCTCTCGACGTCCGTTTCGGCGAGTTGGTCGCGGTTCTTCGACTCCCAGACGCGCATGGCAGCCTCTGCGTCGTCCCAGCTCTTTGCGGCAGGCAGGTCCAGCCCAGGGTTACCCTCCCGCAGCACCTTGTACGCGTTGCCCTTCTCGCGTTTCCCCTCCTGCCGCCTGATTTCGTCGAACGGCGGGTACGCCAGTGCCTTCGCGGTGATCCGGTCGTCTCCGTCCTCCCACGTACGCCAGATCCGCATCGTTTCCACCCCGTCAGGCGCGTAGTAGCCCAACGCGACGCGGTCGGAGGCCGTCAGCCCGTCGAACTCCACTTCCACTCGGATCCGCTTGCCCTCCGCCGCCGAGTGAACGTCCTCTTCCCCGAGCCCTCCGCCCTTGTCTCCGTTGAAGAACCAGTCAAGGGCGCGCAACACGGTGGACTTGCCAACGCCCGTGGGGCCGATGAGGGAGGTGATGGCATCGAACGAGACGTCCAGCGTGCGCAGGCAGCAGAAGTTCTCGATACATACGCGCTTAATCTTCACGAGCGTCCTGGGTTACAAGGGTATGGGGCTGTTAGGCCCACAGGGACATCCGTGACGCTAGCGCCAGATGTGATGTGTGGTCAGTTTCTTTTCATAATTGGATACATGAGACATCCGCTACAGGTCCCGTACCGAGGTAGGCGTGCGTACAGACGTGCAGCAGCACCCGCATCTGGATGCGCCCCGCCGGTCACGCGAGACCAAAATCGGCATAGGCAGGGATGTACCGTCGGCGGGATCAACGGCAGTAGCAACAGAAGCCGAGCCCGGAGCTACGCGACCCGCCAGCCGCCGTTGCGGAGCTTGGCGGCCTCGACTAAATACTCCTCCTCGTGCCAAACGCAACAGGGCGTGATTCGCGCAGGGGGCAAGACAGTTGACGCAAGGTGGTCGGGAAGCGGCCGGGCTCGGCGCGGAGGAGTTCTGGCAGTGGCTTACAGCGACTATGCCTTGGGCCTATTCGTCGCGGCGCGAGCCGACTCCGCGTTGGCAGCCGCGTTGAGGCGGGCCAGATGCGCGCGTTGCGATACTTCACCCCCGTAAGAGGACCAGCCGTACAAAGACGCAAGCAGTTCGGCTGCAACAGCTGCCGCTGCCGTCAAGCCAGCCATTGCCCTGGACATGGACGCAGGGGGCCTGGCAAACAACCGACCTCGGCTTTGTACAGCCGTGATGGCACATTGCTCCGACCAGAGCTCGAAAATCTGAGCGAGACGGGCGAAGGAGGCAGCTGCCGCGGCCAAGCAGGCGTAGAAAGCAACGAGCCCTCCGCCGATGCGGGCAGCGATGCCCGGAGTCGGTTCGTGGTCGGTCCAAGGCCAGCCCATGACCGCATAGACGACGACCAGACCAGCCCAAGCGGAAATCAATGCAGTCCCGATCAGAGACCCCAGAACGCCCTCGTAGTCATTCTCACCCTCGTCGTCCTGCTCGTGCTGTCGCTGCGTCGGCGCCGGATTGCCGGACGTCTTCTTCCCGTAGGGCGGGAGAAAGACCTGCCACAGGCCACCGTGCACGTCGCCGCCCACAAACGTGCCGGAGCCGTGGTTGTGCTGCTCACGGTGCTCAGCGTCCACCATCTGACGCCCCGCCATAGTTGAAGGTCACGCCACCCTGGACGTCACCACCGATAAACGTTCCAGTGCCGGTGTTGTGCTGGTTCCAGACTTTCGAGACCCGCGAGGAAGACACCGCGAGTTCGTCCACCTCGTTCATGGCGCCGCGGTGCTCGGCAAGATACCGGGCGATGAGCTGCGCCCAAGCGGTCGCTGCGAGCGCCTGGGCTTCTAGAGAAGGCGAGGTGAGCTGCGCAGCGGTGTCGTCCACTGCCTGAGCAGCAACTCTCTGTTGATCCGGGGTGGCCAGACGAAAGAAGTGCGCGACCTTCAGGCGCATCACCTCGGCGCCCGACGTGGCTATGGCCGCGACGAGCGTGCCGGCCGCACCAGTGGCCACGGCCATCAATTCGGCGTCGTACATGATCGAAATGTCTCCCCGTTCGCGGTTACGTGCCCCAGCAGAACCTACCGGGCACCACTGACACTCTGAGGGGACAATCCACATACACGGACTCCGGCACCGGCACGCGGTCAGCCGGGCGACACCGGCCCCTGAACAGCACGTCGCACGGGCCCAGACACAGCGTCCGACCAGGCACAACACTGGGCACCCTGGTCTCAGTTCTGGTCTCATTCGCCCCCGTCCAGCGCCGTCCGAAGCCCTCCCCACCACTCCCTCCACCCGAGGTCAGAACACCCCCGTTCCCTACCGAACCCCCAGGCGAAGACTTGGAAAGCGTGTTGTGGGCAACCCCTCACGAGTTCGAATCTCGCATCCTCCGCCAGTGCCTGGGCCCGTTCGCGGTGGGGGCCTTTCTCCGTGCGTGGTCTCAGTTGCCGTGATTGGACTGGGGTGGACCTCAGCGAACAGTGACTTGGTTCACCGCACTGTTGGAGATCGCGAAGAAAATGGTGTGATCTGCCGCGCAACGAAGTCCTGCCCCTCAGCCGCCTGTCCCCTTCCTACACCGGCCGCGCGATCGCCTTCGCGCCCTTGAACAACGGAGAGTCCTGATGCCCGAGACAGACGGCGACACGACCGAGGCCACAGGCGGCCGGAGGGTCGCCGTACTCGGAGAGATGCTGGAGTTGGGCGACGAAGCAGTGGAGGCCCACCGCGAGGTCGGGCGCATGGCGGCCGAGAACGGCGTCGATCTCGTCGTGACGGTCGGCGATACCCTCGCCAAGCAACTCGCCCTCGCGGCGGGCGCAGCGGGCGTCCCGGACATCGCGATGGTCGGTGACAACGGCACCGCCGCCGCCTACCTGGCCTCCATCCTCCGCCCCGACGATGTCGTCCTCGTGAAGGCGTCCCGCGGTGGACAGCTCTGGCAGATCGCCCAAGCACTCACCGGGCAACCCGTCACCGGCCTGTAGGCCGCGCCCACCCCCGTCAGCTCGCCAGGACAGGGTTCCACTCGATCCCACTTCACGGGCGGGCGCACCGGAGTTGTCGACAGGCTCGGGCACGGAGGACGGGACTCTCCGACGTACGTGAGAGATGAGGCCCTATTCCCCCGGAGTCTCTCTCCGCTTATCCTCGCGATCACGCCAAGGGGAGGGGGACCAGTGGCCGCAGAGGCGTCGAGTTGGCAGAAGGAACAAGTCAGTCGCGCCTATGTGCATGTCCTTGCAACTCAGGGCGGTTACACGATCTGCGACTGGAATGTCGACAAGGACGGCGTCGATGTCACCCTTCGCTCGCACGGCCTGATGGTCGACATCCAGCTCAAGTGCACGCAGAGCCCGCGCATCGTTCGTGGTGGCTACAGCTTCGACCTCGACGTCGAGACGTACGACAAGCTGCGCGACCCGGAACGCTCAGCCCCGGGCCACCTCGCCTTATTGATAGTTCCCCCGGACATCGGCCGCTGGGTGACTCATCAGCCGGAGTCGATCGTCCTGGCCTGTCATGGCTATTGGGCCTCGTTACAGGGCAAGGGGAAGGCCAACGGCAGCGTCACCACTGCAGTCAGCCTCCCTGAACACCAGCCGCTCACAGTGAAGGCCATGAACGCGATGTTCGACGCGGCGCGTCGGCTGACCAATGCCAGCGGTCGGGAGGTGGACTGAGGTGGTGCACAGTGAGCCCGACTTCGGTCCTGAGGAGATCCGCAGCTACCTCAAGGTCACTGGCTGGACTCCGGTTTCCGGTGGCACCGTTGCGGAGCTGTGGAGTCTGCCCGGACCATCCGAAGAGGTTGTCCTGGTGCCCATGAAGCCAGGCGCCCCGGACTTCGCCAAGCGAACCCAGATCCTCCTGGCAGATCTGGCACGCATCGAGTCCCAGGACACGCGAACCGTTTACGACGCCGTTGCCACCGTCTTCAACGACGTGACCGATCTCAAGGCATCCCACCCCTCGCTCAGCGACGGATCGATCCCCTTGGAGGCCGGCTACGAACTGTTCATCTCCGCCAAGCGCCTGCGTGTAGCGTCCGCCGCAGCCACCATCCGACGCCAGGGGCACTTCCGTAACTTCCCCACCCGGGCACGGGAACAGGCACGGGAGGTCCGGCTGGGGCAGACCCGTAGGGGGTCGTACATCGTCCCCATCATCAGCCAGGCGCGCTCCCCCGAGGACGTGTACTTCCCCGGTCAGGAGTACATCGAGGTCGGGGTGGAGGAAACGCTCTTCGACCGACGCGTCACTGCCACGATGTCCCGCGCCCTGGGAGTACTGGAAGACATGGCGAGCACTGAACGGGAGCCCACCCCCAGCGAGATCACGGATTCGATCGGCGAGGGCGTCTCTTATGAGCTGTGCCAAGCTCTCAGCAAAGTGGTGAGCACGGACTCCGTCGGCTCCCTCAACGTCTCTTTCAACTGGTCCCGGGTGGCCTCGCCGCCACCAGGGACTCCTCCGCAGGTGGAGTTCAACCAAGCGGCGATCGACATCGTCGACCGGGTGTCCGCGCAGTTGAAGACCCGCATCTACACCAGCCAACACCTCATCTACGGCATCGTCACCGATCTCAGTCGCCATCCGGACGATGAAACCGGCCGGGTAGGGGTCCAGACTCTGATCAAACGACGCAGCAGAACCGTCTGGATGGACCTGCCCGACAGCGCGTACCACACCGCCGTCCGCTGCCACGATGACGGCATCCCCGTCCGTGTCCAGGGCAGACTCACCAGCCCACCAGGCGGACACGCCACGATGGAGGTGGACGACTTCGGGCCCGATCCCTCGCTCGGCTCGGACCAAATGACTGGTTGAACCGTTCCGGATCTCGCGCAAAGTGCCGTCTCGCTCCCGCAGCGGTCTCGAGGTGTTTTGCGCCGATCCAGAGCTCCGTCAACCCTTTCCGCACTGCCGGGTGATGGATTCTCCGGCGGACGCGGCTGATGCCACGGGCGCTCCACCGGGGAGGTCCGAGACGGTAGTCCCCGAACTCGCCATCACCCTCGGCCTCACCCCCGACCTGCTGCCCAGACACCCGCACGAGGTCAGCAACGGACAGCTCCAACGCGCCTGCCTGGCCCGCGCCCTCGTTCTGCGCCCCCGCTGGCTCATCTGCGACGAAATGACAGCGATGCTCGACGCCGCCGCCGCGCTCTCCGGCCTCGCCACGGGCTGGGAGATCGTCGGCATCTGGCTGGGCCTGCTCACCGGCCTCGCCACGACCGCGCTGCTGCTGTTGCGTCGCTTCAACCGCGGCATTCGGCTTCAGGGGACGCTCACGGCGGTGGCGACACCCTGAACGGGCTGCGTGTCAGCAGCAAGTGCAGCCGGACCGGCACCCGCACCCGTCCTCGGCCTGGGCCTGGGCCGCACCGGTGACCGGGATGGCACAGCACCCGTCCCCGCGCCAGGCGTCGCGGCCCTCTTTGACTGCGATGGCCGCGATGACGAGAGCGGCGGCGGGGTCGGCCCAGGACCAGCCGAGGGTGGCGTTGAGAATCAGGCCGACCAGGAGTACGGCCGAGAGGTACGTGCACAGCAGGGTCTGTTTGGAGTCGGCGACCGCGCTGGCGGAGCCGAGTTCGCGCCCGGCCCGGCGTTGGGCTGCGGACAGGAGCGGCATGACCGCGAGGGAGAGCGCGGCGAGCGCGATGCCGGGGAGGGAGCGTTCCGCCTCGCTGGTGCTGGCCAGTGAACGTACGGCATCAATCGCCACATAGGCGGCGAGCACGAAGAACGACACCGCGATGATGCGCAGGGTCGTCTTCTCGCGCGCTTCGCGTACGGCGTGCTCGCGGGCGGAGAACTGCCAAGCGACCGCGGCGGCCGAGGAGACCTCGATGACGGAGTCCAGGCCGAAGCCGATCAGGGCGGTGGAGGAGGCCAGAGTGCCGGCGGTGAGGGCGGCGACCGCCTCGATGACGTTGTACGTGATGGTCGCGGCCACCAGCAGACGTATCCGTCGGGCGAGCGCGTCACGCCGGGCCGGGGAGGGGCCGAGGGATATCGCCGTCATCAGCAGCACCCCTTCTCGTCGGCGTCCACGCAGGTGCGGTCGGTCTCGACGGCCACCACGGCGGTACGCAGGTTGTCGAGCGCGTGGCCGAGGCGTTCGTCGGCCAACTCGTAACGGGTACGACGGCCGTCGGGCACGGTGGCGACCAGTCCGCAGTCGCGCAGACAGGCGAGGTGGTTGGACAGCCGGGTGCGGGAGACGCCGAGCGTGTCGGCGAGGTCGGCGGGGTAGGCCGGAGCCTCGCGCAAGGCGAGCAGGATGCGGCAGCGGATCGGGTCGGCGAGCGCGCGGCCGAACCGGGCGAGGACTTCGATGTCGGAGGCAACAGTCAGCACACTCACGACAGTACACGGATTCCTGAATTCAGGACATCGTGGATTGTGACAGGCTTCGGCGATCCGGTGGTCCCGTGGCCGTGGACTACAGCCAGCCGTTGCGCTTGAAGCCGCAGCGGATGACGAAGCAGGCGGTCGCAATGACGGTGAGGGCGAGCGGGTTTTACTGGAGTCCGGTCGCACGCTGCCGGTCCCGGCGCAGGTGATACGTCATGAACCGTCACCCAGCCCTGCCCTACGGGTGTCTGAATGCCGGTCTCGACGACCTGAGCCGCTTCGCCGCCGCTCACCTGCACGAAGGAGACACTGCCACCCTCCACTACTAGGTGATACGGTATAGCGGTACTCGGTACCACGCAGTACCGATAGCGCTGAGGAGTAACCGCGATGGACGACCTGACGGAGATGCTGAAGGGCACGCTCGAAGGGTGCGTGCTCGAAATCATCGGCAGCGAGGAGACCTACGGGTACGCCATCACCCGTCAGCTGAACGAGCTCGGCTTCGCCGACGTCATCGAGGGGACGGTGTACACGATCCTGCTGCGGCTGGAGAGGAACGGACTCGTCCAGGTGACGAAACGACCGTCCGGGGTTGGTCCGCCGCGCAAGTTCTACGCGCTCAACGAAGCCGGACGCGAGGAACTCGCGAAGTTCTGGGCGAAATGGCAGTACGTCTCAGCACGCATCGACAAGCTCAAGGAGGGCGCGAGATGAACTTCTGGGAGACCATCACAGGCAGCGATCTCACCAGGGAATGGAAGGCGTTCGAAGCCCGGGCCGAGGCCCTGCCGGACGACCACCAGGCGGCGTGGGAACAGATCAAGGGCCACCTCTTTCCCCATGGGAGCTTCACCGGCCGCAGCCTGATGCCGATCCTCGACGCCGCCCTGGGGCTGCTCGAAGAAACAGCGGCGGACGGGCAGAACGTCCACGAGGTGCTCGGCGACGACATCCGAGGCTTTTGCACAGCGCTGGCCGGTGGAGAAGGGGCGCGAACCTATCGCGACCGGTGGCGCGAGCAGTTGAACAGGAACGTCGCAAGGAAACTGAGCCGGCTGGGAGGCTGACGTGGGCATCCAGGACATCATCGAGGGCAAGAAGCAGTGGCGGGCACACACGGCTCGGGTCAAGGCACTTCCGCAGGACTACCGGATCGTCTACAAGGAGATGCAGAAGTACCTGTTCAAGATCGGACCGATCGACCTGCCTGACGGGCCCCTGCTCCCCGGGATCGTCGACTTCTTCGAGGAGGGCGTCGCCGCGGGCAAGGGGGTCCTGGAACTCGTCGGCAACGACGTCGCCGCGTTCTGCGACGACCTGGTCAAGGACTCTCCCACCTATGCGGACGTCTACCAGGAATCCATCAGCGGGGAATCCGGCACAGCCGGGAAGTGACCCTCGCCGCCCCATGCCGACGGGCGTAGCCCGCACGCGTGGTTCGTTCACCTCGGCGCAGCGCGAACAGGCGCCAGCCGACCCGGCCACCAGAAGCTGCCGCAGATCCTGTCCACCGAGGTGGTCGAGCAGGCCGGCGAGACCTGGCTCAGCGAGGGCTGCTCCCGGAATACCCCGGGAGCAGGGGGTGTCAGGAAGTGGCGGTAGCCGGAAGCTCGGGGCGGACCGGGTGAACGTCGGACGCTGCCGGGAGGGAAAGGACCATGGTGAGGCCGCCGCCGGGGGTGTCCTCAGCGGCGAGGGTGCCGCCCATCGCCTCCGCGAAGCCGCGCGCCACCGCCAGACCCAGGCCCACCCCGGCTCCGCGCGGCGCATCCCCGTACCGCTGGAACGGCTCGAAGATGCGGTCCTTGGCATCGTCCGGGACACCCGGGCCACGGTCCACCACCCGGATCTCCACCCGATCGGCCATCGCAGACGCCGACACCAGGACCCGCTCCTCGGCAGGGCTGTACTTCACCGCGTTCTCGACCAGGTTGGCGACCGAGCGTTCAAGGAGCCCGGGGTCGACGGCGACCATCGGCAGGGTCTCGGGGATGTCGAGTTCGACGCTGTCCTCGGGTACGCCGCCCAGTGCCATCGGCACCACCTCGTCGAGGTCGATCTCGCGGATCAGCGTGGTGACCGTGCCGGTCTGCAGCCGGGACATGTCCAGCAGATTGCCCACGAGATTGTCGAGACGGTCCGCACCCTCCTCTATGCCTTCGAGCAGCTCCGCCCGGTCCTCCTCGGACCAGTCCACGTCATCGGATCTGAGCGAGGAGACAGCGGCTTTTATGCCCGCCAGGGGTGTACGGAGGTCATGGCTGACGGCGGCGAGCAGCGCCGTACGGATGCGGTTGCCCTCGGCCAGCGCACGCGACTGGTCGGCCTCGGACTGGAGCCGCCGGCGATCCAGGACCACCGCGGCCTGTGCGGCGAACGCGGCGAGCACCCGCTGGTCCTCGGCCGGCAGCACCCGCCCCGAAAGAGCCAGCGCCATCCGGTCGCTGACCGGCATGTCGACGTCCGCGTCCTCCGGCCGTGCGACCGCCGTTCGCGTGCCCACGCTGCCCGCGCAGGTCCACGGATCGACGTCACTGGCCCGCTCCAGCAGGGCGACCGACTCCATCCCGAAGGTCTCCCGGACCCGCTCCAGCAGCGACTCCAGGCTGTTCTCCCCGCGCAGCACACTGCCCGCCAGCACGGAGAGGATCTCCGACTCGGCGCGCAGCCGCGCCGCCTGATGCGTGCGCCGGGCCGCGAGGTCCACCACGGAGGCCACCGACACGGCGACGCCGACGAAGATGGCGATGGCAACGATGTTCTTGGGGTCGGCGATCGTCAGGGTGTGGATGGGCGGGGTGAAGAACCAGTTCAGCAGCAGGGAGCCCACCACCGCCGAGGCCAGGGCCGGGTAGAGCCCGCCGAGCAGGGCCGCGGCCACCGTCAGGGTCAGGAACAGCAGCATGTCGTTGGCCAGGCCGACCGAAGGCGTGACGCCGGTGAGCAGCAGCGTCAGGAGGGCCGGTCCGGCCACGCCTACCAGCCAGCCCCAGATGACCCGGGACCGGCCGAGCCGCGCACTGCGGGCCACGGGCAGTCCGCGCCCCTTGCCCGCCTCGTCGTGTGTGATCAGGTGGACGTCGAGGTCGGGCCCCGACTCACGGGCCACCGTCGCGCCGACGCCCGGACCGAAGACGTACTGCCAGCCCCTGCGGCGCGACACCCCGAGGACGATCTGTGTGGCGTTCACACCGCGCGCGAAGTCCAGGAGCGCCGTCGATATGTTCTCCCCGATGACGTGGTGGAAGGTGCCGCCCAGGTCCTCCACGAGGGTGCGCTGGACGGCCAGTTCCTTCGGTGACGCGGAGGTCAGGCCGTCGCTGCGGGCGATGTAGACGGCCATGACCTCGCCGCCGGCCCCCTTCTCCGCGAGCCGCGCGGCCCGCCGGATCAGCGTGCGGCCCTCGGGCCCACCGGTCAGCCCGACGACGATCCGCTCGCGGGAGCCCCAGATCTTCGACACCTGGTGCTCGCTGCGGTACTCGTTCAGGTACTCGTCCACCCGGTCGGCGACCCACAGCAGCGCCAGCTCGCGCAGTGCGGTCAGGTTGCCCGGGCGGAAGTAGTTGGACAGGGCCGCGTCGACCTTGTCCGGCTTGTAGATGTTGCCGTGTGCCATACGCCGGCGCAGTGCCGCCGGGGACATGTCGACCAGCTCGATCTGGTCGGCCCGTCGGACGACCTCGTCCGGTACGGTCTCCTGCTGCCGGATGCCGGTGATGGACTCGACGACGTCGCCCAGCGACTCCAGGTGCTGGATGTTGACGGTCGAGATCACGTCGATGCCGGCCGCGAGGAGTTCCTCGACGTCCTGCCAGCGCTTGGTGTTGCGCGAGCCGGGGATGTTGGTGTGGGGCAGCTCGTCGACGAGGGCCACCCGGGGGTTCCGGGCGAGCACCGCGTCCACGTCCATCTCGGTGAAGACGGTTCCCCGGTACTCCAGTTCCCTGCGCGGGATCTGTTCCAGGCCGTGCAGCATCACCTCGGTGCGCGGCCGGTGGTGGTGCTCCACGAAGGCGACCACGCAGTCCGTGCCCCGCTCGACGCGACGGTGCGCCTCGGACAGCATCGCGTAGGTCTTGCCGACGCCCGGTGCCGCACCGAGGTAAATCCGAAGCTTGCCGCGTGCCATCTTCTCGTCTCTTCGTCTCTGCGGGCGGGGGCCGGTGCGGGTGCCAGTACGGGTACGGGGGGGCGGTGAAGTGCGGGGCCGGTCCGTGGTGACCGCGCCCGCTTCAGCCTTCGAAGCGGTATCCCATGCCGGGCTCGGTGATGAGATAGCGGGGGTGAGAGGGGTCCGACTCAAGCTTGCGGCGCAGTTGGGCCATGTAGACCCGTAGATAGTTGGTCTTGTTGCTCTGTGTGACCCCCCAGACCTCCTGGAGCAGGTGCTTCTGCGTGACCAGCCGACCGGGGTTGGTGACCAGGATCTCCAGCAGGTGCCACTCGGTCGGGGTGAGTCGTATGTCGTGTCCGTCCCGGGTGGCCTTCTTGGCAAGCAGGTCGATGGTGAAGTCGTCCGTCGTCACCAGGACGGTTTCGGGGGCGAGCGGTGTCGACTCGGTGCGGCGGACGGCCGCGCGGAGCCGGGCCAGCAGTTCGTCCATGCTGAACGGCTTGGTGACGTAGTCGTCGGCGCCCGCGTCCAGAGCGGCCACCTTCTCGTCGGAGGCCCGGCGGGCGGACAGGACCAGGATCGGTACGCGGGTCCAGCCGCGCAGAGCCTTGATGACGTCCACGCCGTCCATGTCGGGCAGGCCCAGATCGAGGAGGACCACGTCGGGCTGGCGAGCGGCGGCGAGGCGGAGCGCGGTGGCGCCGTCGGGCGCCGGGTCCACTCCGTACTGGCGGGCCTGCAGGTTGATCACCAGAGCCCGGACGAGCTGAGGGTCGTCCTCCACCACCAGAACCCGGGTCATCGGTGTACGCCTTTCCTGTCGTGCGGAGGGCCGGAGCCGTGCGGAACAAGCTTCATGGCTGCGGGAGTTGACGGATCGGAGTGTCGCCCGGTCTGCCAACTCCCGCGTGGTGCGCGTAAGGCCATCAGCTCTTCGCCACGAGTTCCTTGAGCGCGATGTTGAGTTCGAGGACGTTGACCCGCGGCTCGCCGATGAAGCCGAGGGTGCGGCCGTCGGTGTGGTCGTCGACCAGTTTCTGCACCTGGGCGACGGTCAGTCCGTTCTGCTCGGCGATCCGGTGGACCTGGAGGTCGGCGTACTCCGGGGAGATGTCCGGGTCGAGGCCGGAGCCGGAGGACGTGACCGCGTCGGCGGGTACGTCGGCGGGCTTGACCGTGTAGCCGCCCACCGAGTTGTCCTTGATGACGGCGGCCTTGGCGGCAGTCACCCAGTCAATGAGGTCCTTGTTGTCGCCGGAGCGGTTGGTCGCGCCGGAGAGGATCAGCTTGTACTGGGTGTTGACGCTGTTGCTGCCGAGGCCGTTCTGCGGCCGTCCCTGGAACCACTTCAGGTCGGGAGCCGGTGTCTCCTCACCCTTCTTCAACGGCAGGTTGTACGACTGCCCGATGAGCGACGAGCCGACGACCTTGCCCTCCGACTTGATCTCCGAGCCGTTCGCCTTGTCGTTGAACAGGGCCTGGGCGACACCGGTGACGGCCAGGGGGTAGATGACGCCCGTCACCACGGTGAGCACGAGGAGCGCGCGCAGGCCGGCCCAGAGCAACCGGGCGGTGTTGGTAACCGAGTTGTTCATGGGATCAGCCGATTCCGGGGATGAGGGAGATGAGCAGGTCGATGATCTTGATGCCGATGAAGGGGGCGATCAGGCCGCCGATGCCGTAGATCGTGAGGTTGCGGCGGAGCATCTTGTCGGCGCTCATCGGCTTGTACTGCACGCCTCGCAGCGCGAGCGGCACCAGCGCGATGATGATCAGCGCGTTGAAGATGACGGCGGAGAGGATCGCGGAGTCGGGCGAGGACAGTCCCATGATGTTGAGCTTGTCCAGGCCCGGATAGACGGCAGCGAACAGCGCCGGGATGATCGCAAAGTACTTCGCGACGTCGTTGGCGATGGAGAACGTCGTCAACGCGCCCCGGGTGATGAGGAGTTGCTTGCCGATCTCGACGATCTCGATCAGCTTCGTCGGGTTGGAGTCCAGGTCCACCATGTTCCCGGCCTCCTTGGCTGCCGAGGTTCCGGTGTTCATGGCCACACCCACGTCGGCCTGGGCGAGGGCCGGCGCGTCGTTCGTACCGTCACCCGTCATCGCGACCAGCTTGCCGCCCGCCTGCTCCCGCTTGATGAGGGCCATCTTGTCCTCGGGAGTCGCCTCCGCGAGGAAGTCGTCGACGCCCGCCTCCTCGGCGATCGCCTTGGCGGTCAGCGGGTTGTCGCCCGTGATCATGACCGTCTTGATGCCCATGCGGCGCAGTTCGTCGAACCGCTCCCGCATGCCCTCCTTGACGACGTCCTTGAGGTGGATGACGCCCAACACCCGTGCCCCGTCGGTGTCCTCGACGGCCACGAGCAGCGGGGTGCCTCCGGCCTCGGAGATCCGGTCGGTGAGCGCGCCGGCGTCCTCGGACACCTCGCCGCCCTGCTCCCGCACCCAGGCGACGACCGATCCGGCCGCGCCCTTGCGGACCTTACGCCCGTCGACGTCCACGCCCGACATGCGGGTCTGGGCGGTGAAGGCGATCCACTCGGCACCGGCCAACTCGCCCTGCTGGCGCTCGCGCAGCCCGTACTTCTCCTTCGCCAGGACGACGATGGAGCGGCCCTCGGGCGTCTCGTCGGCCAGCGAGGACAGCTGGGCGGCGTCCGCGACCTGGGCCTCCGTCGTCCCGCTCACCGGCACGAACTCCGACGCCTGCCGGTTGCCCAGCGTGATGGTGCCCGTCTTGTCCAGCAGCAGGGTCGAGACGTCACCGGCGGCCTCGACGGCACGCCCCGACATGGCGAGCACATTGCGCTGCACCAGCCGGTCCATGCCCGCGATGCCGATCGCCGACAGGAGCGCGCCGATCGTGGTCGGGATGAGACAGACCAGCAGCGCCACCAGCACGACCATCGTCAGATGCGTGCCCGCGTAGTCCGCGAACGGCGGCAGGGTCGCCACCGCCAGCAGGAACACGATGGTCAGCGAGGCCAGCAGGATGTTCAGCGCGATCTCGTTCGGCGTCTTCTGCCGGGCCGCGCCCTCGACCAGGGCGATCATGCGGTCGATGAAGGTCTCGCCGGGCTTCGTCGTGATCTTGACGACGATCCGGTCGGACAGCACCTTCGTACCGCCGGTCACGGCCGACCGGTCGCCGCCCGACTCGCGGATCACGGGAGCCGACTCACCAGTGATCGCCGACTCGTCCACCGACGCGACGCCCTCGACGACATCACCGTCGCCGGGGATGATGTCACCGGCCTCACAGACGACCAGGTCGCCGATCCTGAGCTCGGTCCCGGGCACCTGCTCCTCGGATTTGCCGTCCGAGGCCAGCCGCCGCGCGATCGTGTCGGTCTTGGCCTTGCGGAGTGTGTCCGCCTGGGCCTTGCCGCGCCCCTCTGCGACCGCCTCCGCCAGGTTGGCGAAGATCACGGTCAGCCAGAGCCAGACGCTGATGGCCCAGCCGAACCAGTCGCCCGGATCCTTGAAGGAGAACACCGTCGTCAGCACGGACCCGACCAGCACCACGAACATCACGGGGGACTTGACCATCACCCGCGGATCCAGCTTGCGGCACGCGTCCGGCAGCGCCTTCAGCAGCAGCTTCGGGTCGAACAGACCCGCACCGACGCGTCCTTCGTCCTTGTGGCCGGTCGGCACATCGCTGTGCGGCGCCCGGGTAGGGGTGGATGTGGACATCGAGTCCTCTTGCTTCTCTGTGCGGGTGGTCATGACGCCAGCCCCTCGGCCAGCGGACCCAGCGCGAGCGCCGGGAAGTAGGTCAGACCGGTGATGATGAGGATCGCGCCCACCAGCAGACCCGTGAACAGGGGCTTCTCGGTCCGCAGGGTGCCCGCGGTCGCCGGCACCGGCTGCTGCTCGGCCAGCGAACCTGCCAGCGCGAGGACGAACACCATCGGCAGGAACCGGCCCAGGGCCATGGCGAGACCCAGGGTCGTGTTGAACCACTGGGTGTCCGCGTTCAGCCCGGCGAAGGCCGAACCGTTGTTGTTCGACGCGGAGGTGTAGGCGTACAGGATCTCGGAGAAGCCGTGCGCACCACTGTTGGTCATCGAGTTGCCCGGGGTCGGCAACGCCATCGCCGCTGCCGTGAAGACGAGCACCAGCGCCGGGGTGATCAGGATGTAGCAGGCCGCGAACTTGATCTCACGGGTGCCGATCTTCTTGCCCAGGTACTCGGGCGTACGGCCGACCATAAGACCGGCGATGAACACCGCGATGACCGCCATGATCAGCATGCCGTAGAGGCCGGAGCCGGTACCACCGGGCGCGATCTCGCCCAACTGCATGCCCAGGATCGTGATCCCGCCGCCGAGCCCAGTGAACGAGGAGTGGAAGGAGTCCACCGCCCCCGTCGAGGTCAGCGTCGTCGACACCGCGAAGATCGACGAGGCGCCGACCCCGATACGGGTCTCCTTGCCCTCCATCGCACCGCCGGCGATGTCGAACGCCGGGCCGTGGTGGGCGAACTCCGTCCACATCATCAGGGCGACGAAGCCGACCCAGATGGTCGCCATGGTGGCGAGGATCGCGTAGCCCTGCTTCAGGCTGCCGACCATCCGGCCGAACGTCCGGGTCAGCGAGAACGGGATCACCAGCAGCAGGAAGATCTCGAACAGGTTGGTGAACGGCGTCGGGTTCTCGAAGGGGTGCGCGGAGTTGGCGTTGAAGTAGCCGCCGCCGTTGGTGCCGATCTCCTTGATGGCCTCCTGCGAGGCGACCGCGCCCCCGTTCCACTGCTGGGACCCGCCCATGAACTGCCCGACCTCGTGAATGCCGGAGAAGTTCTGGATCACGCCGCACGCGACCAGCACGACCGCGACGACGACGGAGAACGGCAGCAGGATGCGTACGACACCGCGCACCAGGTCGGACCAGAAGTTGCCCAGCTCACCGGTACGCGAACGGGCGAACCCTCGTACCAGGGCCACCGCGACGGCGATGCCGACGGCCGCCGAGACGAAGTTCTGGACCGCCAGTCCACCGGTCTGGACGAGGTGGCCCATGGCCTGCTCGCCGTAGTAGGACTGCCAGTTGGTGTTCGTCACGAAGGACACGGCCGTGTTGAACGCCTGGTCCGGGTCGATCGAGGAGAAGCCCAGCGAGCCCGGCAGGACACCCTGGAGCCGCTGGAGCAGGTAGAGGAAGAGGACCGAAACGGCCGAGAAGGCGAGGACACCGCGCAGGTAGGCGGGCCAGCGCATCTCGGTGTTCGGATTGGCGCCGATGCCCTTGTAGATCCACTTCTCGACGCGCCAGTGCTTGTCGGAGGAGTAGACCTTGGCCATGTAGTCGCCGAGGGGGACGTAGGCGAGCGCCAGTGCCGCTATCAGAGCGAGCAGCTGGAGCATGCCGGCAAGTACGGGACCCATCGCGTTCTCAGAACCTCTCCGGGAAGATCAGGGCGAGGACGA
The DNA here is from genome assembly GCF_036346855.1 of Streptomyces europaeiscabiei. Lineage (NCBI taxonomy): Bacteria > Bacillati > Actinomycetota > Actinomycetes > Kitasatosporales > Streptomycetaceae > Streptomyces > Streptomyces europaeiscabiei. The sequence goes on along the minus strand of NZ_CP107841.1, from coordinate 7,988,909 downwards.
GATAACCCAGGAGGGCGACGGCCACGATCAGGCCGACAACGTTCTCGGCGGTCACAGCTTCGTCACCCCCTTGGCGGCGAGAGCCACCAGCGCGAACACCGCGATCGTGATGACGACGAAGGCCAGGTCGGCCATCGCTAACTCCTAGATGAGGTTCGGATCGAGCGGACTGTTAGAGGAAAGCGCCTGTCTGGCCGGATTCGGCTGTCGTTGACGCCTCCCATACGCAGGTTCGTGCGCCTTTGACGGAACTCTTACGGCGGGCTGATCCATCTGCCGGAACCAATCCCCCCGGGCGCCTGATCGCGCCGCCGGCCAGGACCGTGATGTACGGGCCATCGGGGCGGGGATCAGATGGGGTCAGATACGGAATCGCAGTCGGCAGATCACCGCGTCCGTGTCCTTCCGCACGGCGTGGGCGACCACGGCGCCCCGCTGGTTCTGCAGCAGCCGCTGCCACAGCCGGTCCGGCTCGACCTCGGCGATCAGCACGGTCACTCGGGCACCGGGCTCGGCAGCGGCCGTCTCGCCCACGTAGGCGGCGATCGGGCGGCCCAGGGAGCGGCGCTCGGAGGTGAGCGGGATCAGCGGCACGCCGGGGTCCCAGCGGGCCCAGTCGCGGGCCAGGGCGGCCGCGTGGGCACGGTCCTCGGGGTCGGAGTGGCAGACGGTGACCGCGCGCACCTCGTCGCCGAGGGAGGCGGCGGCGTTGATGGCCTCGCAGGTCAGCCGGGACAGGTTCGACACGGGCACGATCACCACGGAACGGTCGCGGTGCGGCGGCTCGGGGATCCGGCCCAGGCCCAGCCGCTCGCCGATCCGGCCGTAGGCGCGGTGCACGGCCGTGAAGGCGGCGACCAGCAGCGGCAGGGCGATCACGATCAGCCAGGCGCCCTCCTCGAACTTCGTCGCCGTCACGACCACGGCCGACACACCCGTCAGGACGGCGCCGAAGCCGTTCAGCAGCGCCTTGCCCCGCCAGCCCGTCCCACGCTCCTCGCGCCAGTGCCGGACCATGCCGACCTGGGCGATCGTGAAGCCGACGAAGACACCGATGGCGAACAGCGGCACGAGAGTGTTGGTGTCACCGCCGGAGAAGACCAGCAGCGCGGCGGAGATCAGGGACAGCGCCAGTACGCCGTGGCGGTGGACCTGGCGGTCGGCCTTCAGTGCGAAGACGTGCGGCAGGTAGTTGTCCCGGGCGAGGAGCTTCAGCAGCACCGGGAGACCGCCGAAGGACGTGTTCGCGGACAGGGCGAGCAGGATCATCGTCGCGAACTGGATGACGTAGAAAGCCCAGTTGTGCCCGAGCGAGGCGTCCGCGAGCTGGGCCAGGACGGTGACGCCCTCGACCGGCTGGAGGTGGAAGCGCGAGATCAGCACCGACAGCCCGATCAGCATCACCCCGAGCACGGCCCCCAGCGCCACCTCCGCACGCTGCGCCCGCTTGACCCGTGGCACCCGGAAGGACGGCACGGCGTTGGCGAGGGCCTCCACACCGGTGAGCGCCGAACAGCCCGAGGCGAAAGCTTTCAGCAGGAGCAGGGCCCCGACGGTGGTGGCGTTGTCCGCGAGGACGGAGGCATGCCCGGCCGCGGTGGCCGTACTGACGGGCGCCGACCGGAACAGCCCGACCGCGATCAGGATCAGAATCGAGACGACGAACACGGCGGTCGGCACGATGAACGCCTTCGCCGACTCCACGATCCCACGCAGGTTCACCGCGGTGATCAGCACCAGGACCACGAGGCACAGCAACAGCCGGTCGCCGTACAGGGAGGGAAACGCCGAGGTCAGGGCGGCGACACCCGCAGTCACGGCGACGGCGACATTGAGTACGTAGTCGAGGACCAGGGAGGCGGCGGCCACCAGGCTGGTGCGCGCCCCGAGGTGCGTCTTCGCCACGGCGTACGAACCCCCGCCGTCCGGGAAGGCCGCGATGACCTGCCGGTACGAGGCGACCAGCACCGCGAGCAGCCCGGCGATCGCCAGCGTCACCGGCAGCGTGAACCCGAGCCCGTGCGCGCCGGCGGCGGCCAGCACCAGGACGATCGCCTCGGGGCCGTACGCCACCGACGCCATCGCGTCCAGCGAGAGAGCGGCCAGGCCGGTGACAGCGGTCAGCCGGTGCCGTTCACCGGTATCGGGCGGTTCCTCGGCGGCGGGGGCCTCGCCCGGCTCGATGGTCAGGACAGACATGGACGCGTGCTCCTTGGACGAAGGGCCCGCGCACGCGGGGAGGCGATGCGCGGGTGTGCCCAGGCTCTGTCCGATTCCCGCCGTGTGCGACCGCTCCTTGCGCCTTCTTCGCGCCGAAGCCCCCAACCTTGACGCTGCCTTGACGGCCCTGTGACCCGCACGACTTCCGTCGCGGTGATGTCCCGACCCTCGGCCCGCATCGCTGCGGGCGTCAAGGAGGAGCAGGGCACCCGTCAGAGTCGCGTCAAAGGGCGGGATCCCGGCCTCCCGGATGCCTACCGTCGGTCCTATGGGACGCAGCCATGACGCGCGGGACGACTCGGTCCACTCACACGCACAGCCCGCCGCGGAAGTGACGTACGACCGCCGCTGGGCCGGGGAACTACGCGGCGCGGTCCAGTGCTCGACCGTACTTCTCGCTCTTCTCCTGCTGATCGACTGGGGCGACGGCAGCCTCACGACCGTACGGTGCGGGCTGTGGGCCGGTCTCGCCGCGCTCCTGTTCGTGATCCTCTTCCCGCCCAGGGTCACTGCGGGCCAGGGCTGGCTGTCCTCGCGCGCGCTGCTGCGCGAGCGGCGGGTCCGCACCGACCGGTTGGTGTCGGTGCGCTGCCTGGACGGCGTCTCCCAACGGCTCCTCCTGCGGGACGAGTTCGGCGGCCGGGTCGAGATCGATCCCCAGGTTCTGATGAGCAATCCTGAGCTGTGGCGCCACCTGCACGAGGACGCCCACAAGTCGGCCGACGCCGGGCTGCTGCTCTGCGGGGCGACAGCGCTGCACCAGTTGTCCGAGCAGATCGACCGTGCGACGGCTCTGACGGTGTTCAAGGTCTCCGGGCTGGACTGAGCCCGTCGCACGAAGTGCTGCTCGGCGGACCGGTCGGGGCTCGTCCCCGGCCGGTCCGCCGGATGCGGCTCCGGTGCCGCCGGTTTCGCTGGTACCGCCGGTGTGCCTCCTCCGGTGTCAGCCGTCCTGTACCGGCCCCGCCGTGTCGAGGGCCGCGCCCGTCTGGTCGGCGAGGGTGACCGCGACAAGGCGAGCCCGGAGCGGCGGGACGGCACCCTGACCGGGCGTGAGCATGAAACGGCCGAGGTAGTGGCCGTTGCCGTACGTGCGCAGTTCGATCTCGCCGTCCGGCCAGCCGCCGGCGTCGACGTCCCAGCGCCGGCGGCCGACCGCGATGTTCCCGTCCTGCTCCAGGCGGGGTGGCCGACCCATGAGGGTGCCGTACTCGAAGCGGCAGGCACGCAGGCCGAGCAGTTCGGTCAGCTGGCCCCGGACGTGGTCGACCACTGTGTCCGCGGAGTTGGCCGACTGGGCGAGTGCGGCGGTCTCGTGGATGCGCCGGAGGTGGTCGGCGTCCGTCACCGTGATCACTTCCAGGCGGCGGGCACGGGCCGCGAGCTGGGACACGATCAGGCCGACGATCAGCAGAAGCACCGCCGTCTCGATGTCACCGGAGGCGTTGATGTCGAAGGTCTGGTACGGGCGGGTGAGGAAGAAGTCGTACCAGGCCGTCGCCGACAGCGCGGCGAGCACGCCGGCCACGCGGCTCCCGAGAGCGGCGACTGCGACGACGGCCACGACGAGAATCAGCGCGGCGTTGGTGCGGGACAGGTCGGTACGGAAGGGCACGAGTGCGAGTGCCACCAGGAACGGTCCCACGAGCCCCGCCGCCAGGGCGAGCCTGTCCCGGAGCGGATAACCGGTCATCACACCGTCTCCTCCTGCGTTCGCCACAGCGCCTGAGGGCCCATGCCCTCGTACGCCGCTTCCGGAGCTCATACGCCGCCTCCTATGGTCTGCGTACCACTGGGATGCTCCGCCCGCTCGGCGAAGGGCAGGGACAGCACCATGGTCAAACCGCCGCCGGGAGTGTCCTCCGGGGTGAGGGTGCCGTCCATGGCCTCCGCCAGGCCCCGCGAGAGTGCCAGGCCCAGGCCGAGCCCCGTCGTGTTGTCGGTGTCGCCCAGGCGCTGGAACGGCTCGAAGAGTCGGTCGCGGTCGGTCGGCGGAAGGCCGGGGCCCCGGTCGACGACCCGGACCTCCACCCGGCCGGCGTGGGCGCTCGCGGTCAGCAGTACCTTGCGCCCCGCCGGACTGTGGCGGGCGGCGTTGCCGACCAGGTTGGCGATCACCCGCTCCAGCAGCGGCGGGTCGGCCAGCACCACCGGAACCTCCTCCAGGCCCGCCACCTCGACCTCGGGGGTGTCGGCGAGCGCGGCCGGGAGTACCTCTTCCAGGGTGGTGGCGCGCAGGTCGAGGGTGAGGGCGCCGGCCTGGAGGCGGCTGAGGTCGAGGAGGTTCTCGATCAGCCGGTTCAGCCGGGCCATGGACTCGTCGGCGGTGGCGAGGAGTTCGTTCCGGTCCTCGGGCGAGAACTCCACGTCGCGACTGCGCAGCGAGGTGACGGCTGCCCAGCCGGCGGCCAGCGGGGTGCGCAGGTCGTGGCCGACGGCCCGCAGCAGTGCCGTACGCATCCGGTCGGCGGCCTTGACCGGCTCGACCTCGGCGGCGGCCTCGGCCAGCCGGGCCCGCTCGACCGCCGACCCCACGTGCGCGGCGAAGGCGGCCAGGACCCGCCGCTCGGAGGAGGGGAGGGTGCGGCCTCTCAGGACCAGGAAGGCACCGGGGCCGGCGGGTACGGCCGTCATGCCGTCCTCTCCGGGCGGCTCGTCCATCAGCTCCGCCAGTTCCGCCGAGGCCATGCCGAAGGTCTCGCGGGTACGTTCCACCAGTGCGGGTATGGTCGCGCCGCCCCGCACGATGGTGCCCGCGAGCGAGGACATCGTCTCCGCCTCGGCGGTGGCGCGGGCGGAGCGCCGGGACAGGCGTAGCGAGCGGTCCACGACGGCGGCGACCACGGCGGCCACCACCGCGAAGACGGACAGGGCGACGAACGCGTTCGGATCGTCGAGCGTGAACTCTCCGACGGGCGGAATGAACCAGTAGTTGAGCAGCACCGACGCCGTCAGCGACGCGATCACCGCCGACATGACCCCGCCTATGCAGGCCACCCCCACCACGGTGAGCAGGTAGAGCAGGGCCTCGCTGGTGAGGTTGAGCTTGTCCCTGGCCACGTTCAGGTCCAGTAGGAAGGTGAGTGCAACGGGCAGCAGCAGTCCGGCGACCGGGCCCGCTGTGCGCCGTACGGTCGACAGGGTCCGGCGCCGGGAGGGCAGCAGCGTGCCGCGCCCCGCCCGCTCGTGCGTGACCTTGTGGACGTCGATGTCGCCGGAGAGCTCGACCACCGTCTCGCCGGTGCCGCGTCCGGTGACGAAGCGTTCGAGACGGCCACGGCGGCTGGTGCCGAGGACGAGCTGGGTGGCGTTCTCGGCGCGCGCGAACTCCACCAAGGCGCCGGCGACGTCGTCTCCGACCACGGAGTGGTAGCTGCCGCCGAGGTCCTCGATCAGCCGCCGCTGCCGGGCCAGGGAGGCGTGCGAGGTGCCGGCGGCGAGGCCGTCGCTGCGCGTGACGTGGACGGCGAGGAGATCACCGCCGGCCGACCTGTCGGCGATCCGGGCGGCCCGGCGGATCAGTGTGTCGCCCTCCGGTCCGCCCGTCAGGGCCACGACCACTCGCTCCCGGGTCTCCCACACCCCGCCGATGCCGTGCTCGGAGCGGTACGACTGAAGGGCCTCGTCCACGCGGTCGGCGACCCAGAGCAGGGCGAGCTGTCGCAACGCCGTCAGGTTCCCGGGGCGGAAGTAGTTGGCGAGGGCCGCGTCGATCTTCTCGGGGGCGTAGATGTTGCCGTGCGCCATCCTGCGACGCAGTCCTTCGGGCGGGATGTCCACCAGCTCCACCTGATGGGCCCGTCGTACGGCCTCGTCGGGCACCGTCTCGTGCTGCGGCACTCTGGTGATCTTCTCGACGACGTCGTTGAGGGATGCGAGATGCTGGATGTTGAGGGCGCTGATGACATCGATCCCCGCCGCGAGCAGTTCCTCGATGTCCTGCCAGCGCTTGGGGTTGCGGCCGCCGCCGGGGACGTTGCTGTGGGCGAACTCGTCGACGATCGCGACCTGCGGGCGGCGCGCGAGGACCGCGGCGAGGTCCATCTCCTCGAACTCCCCGCCGCGGTAGACGCACGAGGCCCGCTCGACGACTTCCAGTCCGTCGAGCATCCCCTCCGTGCCGGGACGCCCGTGGCACTCGACGAACCCCACCACGACATCCGCGCCGCGTGCCGCTCTGCGCCGCGCCTCGTCGAGCATGCGATAGGTCTTCCCCACCCCCGGGGCGGCACCGAGGTAGACCTTGAGGCGTCCGGGGCGTACGTCACCCGCACCCGCCGGTACCTCACCTCTGCCGGTCCGTACCTCACTAGTATTGGTCCGTACGTCACTCATCGCAGCCGACGTGCTCCGCTCACTGGCGATCAACTCCCCGGGGGGAAGGGGTTACTGCCCCTACCGAAGCGCTTGTCCGAGGTCCTCGGCGCGTTCCTTGACGCATCCTTGGCGCCGGTCACGAGGACGTTGACACCGCCTTGACGGGTGATGGCCCGATAGGGTGAAGGAGGTGTGCCGGGAAGTCTGGTCGGCGGGGAGCCACAAGGTCTCCTCATCTTGGCCAAGGGGACGGCATGCGCAGCGTAGGAACGGTCCTGGCTCTCGTCGTACTCGCCACCCTGGTGGCGACCTTCGCCCGCCGGTGGCGAATCCCGGCCCCCTCCCTCCTCGTGGTCGCCGGCCTCACCGTCGCCCTGCTGCCCGGCACGCCCGAGATCGGGATCGACCCCGAGATCATCGGCCTGGTCGTCCTGCCCCCGCTGCTGTACGCGAGCGCCGAGGAACTGTCGTGGCGCGAGCTGCGCGCGGTCTGGAAACCGGTCGGGATTCTGTCCGTCGGCCTGGTGCTGGCCTCGGCCGCGGCGGTCGGCGCGGTGGCGTCTCTGGTGAGTCCGCTGTCGTGGCAGATGGCCTTCGTGCTGGGCGCGGTGCTCGCCAGCACCGACCCGGTGGCGGTCACCGCGCTGGGCAGACGGCTCGCGCTGCCGCCGAAGGTGCAGGTGCTGGTCCAGGCCGAGAGCCTCTTCAACGACGCGACCTCCCTCGTCCTGTTCCGCGTCGCGGTCGGTGTCGCCGTGGCATCGGCGGCGGGCGGCTGGGGTGCGGCGGCGGGTGAGTTCGCGCTGCTGGCGGGCGGCGGTATGGTCATCGGCGCGGCGGTCGCGGGCGTGGTGACACTGATCCGGCGGCGCACCGAGGACCCGGTACTGGAGACGGTGATCGCCCTGGTCACGCCGTACGCGGCCTACGTCCTGGCCGAGGCCGCACACGCGTCGGGGGTCACCTCCGTCGTGGTGGCCGGGGTGGTGCTGGGGGGTCACGGCGACCGTCTCACCAACGCCCGCATCCGCCTCCAGTTGCACGCGGTCTACGCAACCGTGGTCTTCCTGCTGGAGAGCGTGGTGTTCAGCCTCATCGGACTCGCGCTGCCTGCCCAGGTGCGGGCCCTGTCAGACGGCGACAGAGCCTGGCCCCTGTACGCGCTCGCCGTCGCCGCCACGCTGATCGCCATGCGCATGCTGTGGCTGGCCCCCCTGTCCGCGGTGGTCCAGCGCAAGGGCGGCATCCAGCGCATGAACTGGCGGGTGCCGATGGTGCTCACCTGGGCGGGCACCCGAGGCGTGGTCCCGCTGGCGGCCGCGCTGTCCATCCCCGTCGCGGCGGACGACGGCTCCGCGCTCACGGAACGCCCTCTCGTCCTGGTACTGACCACCTCGGTCGTCGTAGTGACCCTCGTCGTGCAGGGCTTCACCCTCGCCCCGGTCGTACGCCGCTCCGGCATCGCCCTCGAACCCGACCACACGGAACGCGAGGAGGCCGAGGCCCGGTGCAGCCTGGCGAACGCGGGTCTCGGCCGCCTGGACGAGATCTCCGAGCTGGAGGCGGTCCCGGACGTCGTCCTCGACCGCCTCCGCCGCGGGCTCACGGCCCGTCTCGACGCAGCCCGCGACCGCCTCACCCAGGTCGACGGCGACGGCGCGCCGACGGAATCCGCCGACCTCACCTACCGCCAGCTCCGCCGCGACCTGATCACGGTCGAGGAGGCCGAACTCCAGCGCCTGTACGACGACCACCGCATCAGCGACACGACCCGCCGTCGGCTGCAACGCTCCCTGGACCTGGAGGAGACACGGCTGACGGACACCTAGAGACGCATGGCTCACGAGCGTTGCCCTCGGCCACGGGCGACCTGCTCCGCCGCAACCTCATGCTGTACGGGCTCGGCGGGCCGATACTCCCCTTCCTGGGCATCAAGCTCATCGACCTGCTGATATCGCGGGTGCCCGGACCGGGGTAAGGAGCAAGACCCCGTCAAGGAACCGTCCACGCACGTCAGGGGCGCGTAAGGGATGGCCAGCTGGGCTTGTCCGGGACGGCTCGCACGGGTTCCATCGACAGCATGAACAGCGAGTGGCTCCTCATCGACCGGCCGCCCCATCGGGCGTCCCGTCATGTGCCCCGCTGTCCGGAAACGCCCGCGTCCGCCGTCCGCTGACGCGACTTCCGTAGCCCCTGGGGCGCCGCGACACCTGTCCGGCGCCCTTTCTCATGCCCGTACGCCAGTCGTACGGGGACCCGAACCCGTACGTGACTCCGTACGCGCACTCCTGGATGGACCATGTCTGACGCCACCCTCTCCCCTCGCTCCGGCCGTACCGTCCTCGTCACCGGTGCCACCTCCGGCATCGGCCTGGAGACGGCCCGGCAGCTCGCCGAGCGCGGCGCCACCGTGCTGCTGCACGGCCGCACCGCCGAGGAGGCGCGCGCCGCCGCCGACCGGCTCGTCGCCACAGCGGGTATCGACGCCGCCCAACTGCACACGTACGCAGCCGACTTCACCCACCTCGACGAGGTCGAGACCCTGGCCGACCACATCATCCTCGACCACCCGCACCTCGACGTCCTCGTCAACAACGCGGGCATGGCGGCGCCCGAGCGGCACACCGTCACCGCGGACGGCAACGAGATCGCCTTCCAGGTCAACTTCCTCGCCCACTACCTGCTGACGTGCCTGCTGGAACCGGCACTCACCAGCTCCCCCGGCGGCCGAGTCGTCAACGTCTCCTCGTCGCTGCACCGCACCGGGTCCATCCAGTGGAGCGACCCGAACCGCGTCCGCCGCTACTCCCGGCTCGCCGCGTACGCCCAGTCCCAGCTCGCGCTCACGGTGTTCGCGGCCGACCCGCGCGTCACGGCGGTCTCGGTGCACCCGGGCGTCTGCGACACGGCGCTGCTCCGGCTCTACTCCCACGAGGGCGTCACGCCGGCCGAGGGAGCGGCATCCGTGGTCCGGCTGTGCGACCCGGCGGTCGAGATCGTCAACGGCGCCTACTACGACCGTGGCGAGCGGGTCGCCCCGGCACCGGCCGCGGTGGAGGACCGCACGGTGAAGCGTCTCAGCAGATTGGCCGACCTGCTCGTCGGCCGCGCTGCTTGAACTCGCCCTATAGGAAAAGGAATTGATGCACATGTCGAAGCGCGCCCGGAAAAAGAGGGCCCGTCGCAAGAAGAAGTCGAACCACGGCCACAGGCCCGGCCGGCGCTGACCCGACCGGAGGGGCGGGCGGAGAGACAGGACCGGCCATACGGCCGCGCCGTCCCCGCCCGCCCTTCCCTGTCCCCTCAGCGACGCACAGAGGCGTCGGTGATCGAACAGAAAGGCATGCGCAAGGTGACCGGGCCCGTGAAACGGGCGTACGCGATGACGCTGGGTGTCCGCGCCTGACCGGCGGCCCGTAACGTCCCCCAAATGGCCCAGGCCGCTCCCCGAAGCCAGGACGTCGTCACCTTGGCGTGCCTCCCATGGTCACACCGCCCCTCTTAACGGAAGCTTGACGCCCTCGGCGGACTCATCCGTGGGCCTGTGCGTCACTCTCTGCATACGCTGGTGCCGCCGTCCGTGTGATGGCCGGAACCGCACGCCGAGCCGGACATCAGGAGTACGCCGATGGCCACCACCGAACACCCTCCTCCCAGTCGTCTGCGCGCCTGGATGCTGGAGGGCCTGTCAGACATGGGCAAAGGTCGGCAGGCGGCGCCGCGGCCCGCCAAGCCGGAGCCCGTGCACAAGGGCCAGCGCTGGTGGCGGGTGATGTGCCTGACCGGCGTCGACTACTTCTCCACACTCGGATACCAGCCGGGCATCGCGGCTCTCGCCGCGGGGCTGCTGTCGCCCGTGGCCACGATCGTGCTGGTCGTCGTCACCCTGGCGGGCGCTCTGCCGGTGTACCGGCGGGTCGCCGAGGAGAGCCCGCACGGCGAGGGCTCGATCGCCATGCTGGAGCGGCTGCTGACCTTCTGGAAGGGCAAGCTGTTCGTCCTGACCCTGCTCGGTTTCGCCGCCACCGACTTCCTGATCACCATCACCCTGTCTGCCGCCGACGCCTCCACCCACCTGGTGGAGAACCCTCATCTGGCCGATGCGCTGCACGACAAGCAGGTGCTGATCACCATGATCCTTGTCGCCCTGCTCGGCGCGGTGTTCCTCAAGGGCTTCCTGGAGGCGATCGGTGTCGCCGTGGCGCTGGTGGGCCTCTATCTGGCGCTCAACGTCGTGGTCGTGATGACCGGGCTCTGGCACGTGGCCACCGAGGGGCATGTGATCAGCGACTGGTCCACCGCCCTGACCGCCGAGCACGGAAACGTCTTCGCCATGGTGGGTGTGGCGCTGCTGGTCTTCCCGAAGCTGGCGCTCGGACTGTCCGGCTTCGAGACCGGTGTCGCCGTCATGCCGCACGTCGAGGGCGATCCCGAGGACACCGAGGAGAACCCGAAGGGCCGTATCCGCGGCACGAAGAAGCTGCTGACCACGGCCGCGCTCATCATGAGCGTGTTCCTGATCGCAACCAGCTTCATCACCACGCTGCTCATCCCGGAGAAGGAGTTCGAGTCGGGCGGCGAGGCCAACGGACGCGCGCTCGCGTATCTGGCACACGAGTACCTGGGCAACGCCTTCGGCACGGTCTACGACGTGTCCACCATCGCCATCCTGTGGTTCGCCGGCGCCTCCGCCATGGCCGGGCTGCTCAACCTGATGCCCCGCTACCTGCCCCGGTACGGCATGGCCCCGCACTGGGCCCGCGCCGTCCGCCCGATGGTCATCGTCTTCACCCTGATCGGGTTCCTGGTCACCTGGATATTCGACGCGGACGTCGACGCACAGGGCGGCGCCTACGCCACCGGCGTCCTGGTCCTCATCAGCTCCGCCGCGATCGCCGTGACCATCGCCGCCCGCAAGGCCGGCCAGCGCAACTGGACGATCGGTTTCGCCGTGATCTCGGTGGTCTTCCTCTACGTCACCGTCGCGAATGTCATCGAACGCCCGGACGGCGTGAAGATCGGCGCCTGCTTCATCGCCGGCATCATCCTCGTCTCCCTCCTCTCGCGCCTCGCCCGTGCCTTCGAACTCCGCGTCACCAGCGTGACCTTGGACGACATGGCGCAGCGGTTCGTACGGGACATCGCCAGCCGCCGGATCCGGTTCATCGCCAACGAGCCCGACAACCGCGACATCGCCGAGTACCGCGAGAAGATCGAGCAGATCCGCCACGACAACGACGTCCCCGCCCAGGAGGACTTCGTCTTCGTCGAGGTCACCGTCCTGGACCCCTCCGAGTTCGAGGCGGACCTGACCGTACGGGGCGAGGTCCTGCACGGCCGCTACCGCGTCCTCACCCTGCAGTCGTCCTCCGTTCCCAACGCGCTGGCCGCCCTCGTCCTGCACGTCCGGGACACCACCGGCTGCCTCCCGCACATCTACTTCGAGTGGACCGAGGGCAGCCCCTTCGCCAACTTCCTGCGCTTCTTCCTCTTCGGCCAGGGCGAGGTCGCCCCGGTCACCCGAGAGGTCCTGCGCGAGGCCGAACCGGACCGGGCCCGGCGACCGCGGGTGCACGTGGGCTGACCGCCGGGTCCGGCCCCCGGCGCTCGGCGGCTGGCCCACCTGTTCGGTGGAGGTCGCCGAGCGCCGGAACGGCACCGTCAGCGCGTCGTGTCCAGAACCTCGCGCGCCTGCCGGATGCAGGTGTCCAGGATGTCGACGGCGGCGTCGATGTCGGCGTCGGCGTGCTCCGCCATGACCTGCATACGGAAGCGGGCCGCGTCGGAGGCGACCGCGGGCTGTTCGACGAGGTGGGCTATCAGCCCGGCCCTCGCGATGAGCCCGGAGGCGATCCGTCCGGCGGCGGTGTGACCGATGAGTACGGGGACGACGGGACAGACCACGTCACCCATGACCTCCAGCCCCCGGGCCGTCAGGCCGTCGCGCAGCCGGGCGGCGTTGCGGATGACGGCTTCCCGTCGCCGGGCACCCTCCGGCGACCGGATGATATCGAGGGCGGCCAGCGCGACCGCGGTCTGCACCGGGGTGATCGCACTGGAGAAGGTCTGTGGTCCGCCGAACATCCGGACGAACTCGCGCGCCGATGCCGAGTTGGTGGCCATGAAGCCGCCCGTGGTGGCGAAGGACTTGGAGAACGCGCCGACGACGAAGTCCACCTGACCCAGCACCCCGTACACCTCGGGCTGGCCGCCACCGCCTTCGCCCATCGCCCCGAAGTCGTGCGCAACGTCCACCAGCAGTTTGGCGTCGAACTCACGGCAGAGCGCGACCAGTTCCGCCAGGTGCGGGGTGTCGGAGTCCATCGAGAACACGCCCTCCGTCACCACCAGGACGGCGTTCTTCGTGTCGGTTGCACGGATGCCACTGAGGTGTCGGCGGACGGCTTCGTTGTCGAGGTGCCGGAAGAACTCGACAGTGGCCCCGCTGGCTGCGGCGCCCTGGCGCAGCGAGTCGTGCGAGAGCTTGTCCAGCAGGATGTGGTCACGGCGGTGCATCAGTGAGCGGATCGTCCCGAAGCCGGCGGCCCAGCCGGTGGGGAAGAGCATGACGTGCTCGGTACGCAGCGCCTCTGCGAGGCCCGCCTCCAGCGCCTTGCTCAGCGGGTTCGCGCCGCCCAGGGCGGGTGACCCGGCGGTGATCGGACCGTAGTCGCGCAGCGCCTGGTGGGCGGCCTCGTGGACCGCGGGGTGCGTGGTGAGCGAAAGGTAGTCCTGGCCACCGAAGTTGGGGCCGTGTGTGACCACGCCACGATCCGAGACGGCGGTGGCGCGCGGGGTGAGGGAGGTGTCGTAGCGGCGGAAGTAGGGCCACAGCTCCGCCTGTTCACGATCCTGCTGCCAGGCGAGGTACGCGTCGTTGCGGGTGGTCAGATCGGGCCCGGACACGGTGCGGAAGCGCATGATGTCCTTCTCGCGGGCATCTATGTGCCTGTCGACCGCAGCGGTTGTGGGGGCGCCGGGCGTGGTTGTCGTCATGGTGCTCACTGTTTCCTTCGGACAGACATACGGCCCGGAGCACGGAGCAGCCGGACCGTTCACGACGCTACGGCGGCGCGAACGCCCCAAACCGTTCCCTGACGCCTTCTTGATCGTCTCGCCGGATGTCTTGTCGACCTCCTGTCGCCCTCCTGACGCGGAGGACCGCAGCGGGCTCACCTCTCATCCTCGGGAGCACGCCGGCGCAGCCCACACCCAGACACGCCCCTCGGCAACCAGCCGCTCGATCAACTCCTCGGCCGGGGCCGACGGGGTCCTTCCCAAAAACGCCGGAAGACTCGCTGACGGCTGGTCAGGTCATCACGTAAGGGCAGGTCACAGGCACAGCGACCGTATCCTCGCCAGGCGCCTTCTAAGCGCCTGCTCTGTTCTCAGATGTGATGAAGGCTCCGCGTTGGACACCAACCACGTCACAGCAGCAGCCAGATCTCCTAGACCGGCACAAGGCCAAGTACAGAGGAAGCCAGGTCGGGTGGGCCCGTTCGGTCATGACTAGGGGATGCCCGTCGACCACTGCTGGAGCCATGGAACGGACGGCGACGGCGGGTTCCAGTGCCTTGGGGGGGGCGGTCTACGCTTTGAGCGGCGTCGACAGAGACAATCCAGCGGGGACGCCAGGGCTGTTGGCGCGAGAAAGCGTCCCGGAATGCGACGAGTCCTTGTCGCGTCGCATTCAACGCCAGCAACTGTCTGCGCGTCTGAGCATCGGCAACATGCAGCCCGGGAGTGCTCCGATAGAACGACACGAGTTCCCGGACATCCGGGCTCACTGCGGTGCGGGACAGGGCAGCTTCGGCGGCTCCCGGCTTGCATGGACCAAGAACTCAGGTTCGGACAGCAAATCACCGACTCACCCGGCCTGTTGCGCGTGAGTAAGTAGGTGGCGGACCAAGTAAGTGGGTACGGCATCCCAGGTCCGGCGGTGCCCCCGAGGACCGACGTGGGTGGCCAGAAAGTGTTCGCAAATCTCGTCTGAAGAGGGAGCACGTCGGTGAACGACGCGGGTAACGGCTGGCCCACGAGATGATCGGCGACTCCTTGGCGGAAGAGGCGGCAGCGCAGGTAGCGGGTGAAAATATCCGCGACGAGAAAGGCGCCCCAAGCCTTGCTTACATGGGCTGCGCAGAGACGCGTTGCTGTCGACCACGCAAGTTGGTCGCATACCTCCCTCATCTCCGGAAGGTCGTAAGCAGCGATATCCGAGAGCCTGCTGGCCAAATGGGCGGCCGCGTCGCTCCGTACTTCCGTCGGGTCTGCCAGGTCCAGGTTGATGAGACCGCCCTGCAGCTCAGCGGCTTCCCTCAGCCGGAGGAATTACGTCCAGGGCCTCATGCCGACAACCAGGCGAACAACTGGGCGGCCATTCTCACGTTTCGCGAGCGCGAGCTCTGAATGTGGTGCTGCCATCGGCGAGCGCGGCAAAGGTACCCCTCAGGGAGGAACCTTCGGTTGCTCAGCCCGAGTTGCTTGAACTGATCGCTGCTCAGGCTGAGCAAACTCGGCCGTTCATGCGGCGGTAGGACCGCTGCCGGGTCGCCGCCGGCCTTGCTGGACCGGTCGTGGCACCGGCTGGGGCGATCCTCAGGCCCGCGACGCCGCGGATTCCTCAACGGTCAGTCCCGCAGGTGCTGTTACCGACTCGACCCTGCCGCCGGAGTTGATGGTGACGTCGAGCCGTTCCCCCGCGACGGTGAGCCCGGCGATGGTGAGCGCGCCGACGGGGAGTGGGCCTGTCGGCCGGATGTGGAGACGGCCTGCGGGTACGTCGGGCTCCAGGCCGGTCAGTGCGGTCATGAGGGCGATGGCCGCTGCCGCCGACCAGGCTTGTGGCCGGCAGGCGGCCGGGTAGGGGACGGGTGCGGGGGTGTCCGGGCAGGCGTCGCCGCCCCACAGTTCCGGCAGCCGGTAGTCGAAGGCCGGCGCTGCGTCGAGGATGCCCTCGATGAGGCGGGCGGCGGCCTCGGGGTGGCCGCTGCGGGCGAGGCCGGTGACGGCGATGGCGGTGTCGTGCGGCCAGACGGTGCCGCAGTGGTAGCGCAGCGGGCCGTATCCGCCTGACTGGGACGACATGGTGCGCAGCCCGTAGGCGTCGGACATGTCCGGGGCGGCGAGCCGTGCGGCGACGGCGGCACTCTCGTCGGCGTTGAGTATGCCGGTGGCCAGGAGGTGGCCCATGTTGCTCGCGACGGCGTCGACCGGGCGGCCCGAGCCGTCGAGTGCCATGGCCGGGTACGGACCGTGCTGGTCGGAGACCCAGAACCGGGCGCGGAACCGGGCGGCGAGGTGGGCCGCGAAGGTCCGCCAGCGTTCGCCGTCCGGCAGCCCGAAGGCGTCGAGGAGTGCCGCCCCGGCGAGGGCGGCCTCGTAGGCGTAGCCCTGTACTTCGGCGAGAGCCAGGGGAGCTTCGGCGAGGCGGCCGTCGGCGAACCGGGCGGCGTCACCGGAGTCCTTCCAGCCCTGGTTCGCCAGGCCGGTGCCGCTGTGATCGATGTAGGAGAGGAACCCGTCACCGGCCCGGGCCGCGGCGTCGATCCAGCCGAGCGCGGCCTTGAGCGCGGGCAGCAGCGGTTCGATGTCGGCGGCGGGCAGGCCCCAGCGCCAGGCGTCGTGGAGCAGGCAGATCCACAGGGGGGTCGCGTCGACCGTGCCGTAGTAGACCGGCGGCAGGACAAGGCCCATGCCGTCGTCGAAGACTCCGCGCCGCACCTCGTGGAGGATCTTGCCCGGCTCCTCCTCCGATGCGGGATCGGTGCGGGTGCCCTGCTGGGCGGCCAGGGTGCGCAGGGTGCCCAGTGCGAGATCGGTGCCCAGCGGAAGGAGCATCCGTGCGGCCCACAGGCTGTCCCGGCCGAACAGCGTGAAGAACCACGGGACGCCCGCGGCGAGGAAGACGTCACCGGGCGACGCGGCCATGGCCATACGGAGCGAGTGGAGGTCGTCCAGGCTCTGCGCGACGAGGGCGGGCAGCCGGCGGTCGTCGGCGGTGACCTCCGGACGCTGCCAGGTGGGCCGGGGATCGGCGGCCGTCACGACCGCGTCGGGCTCCGTGATCTCGACGGCCAGGTGCAGGTCGACGCTCTCGCCGGGCGCGACCGTGAGGGCCCAGGTCAGCGCGGAGTGCTCGGCGTCGGGGGTCGCGCCGGGCGCGCTGACGGCGACGGCGACCGCGCCGTCGCCCCACCTCAACTCGCCGGTGCTGGACGAGAGTTCGCCCGCCGGCTTAAGCGGAGACCGGGGCGCGAGGCCGGCTTTCGCGTGCTCCAGGGTCACGAGGTCTCCAGCGACTTCGACCCGGAGGGCGAGATGCACCGGCGCCGTCGCGGTGGAGCGGACGGTCAGCTGTTCGGTGAGCAGGCCGGGGTTGAGGATGCGCTTCCGGTCGACCCGGACGGTCGGGTCAGGAATGGCGTCGCCGAGCGCCTGGGCCAGGCCGACGAAACGGCTGCGGCCGGGTCCGTCCGCAGCGTTCATGACCGCAACGACCGGCAGCCAGCCCTCGCCGCCGACTGCCGCAGGCGCCTTCCCGGCGTGCTCGCCGGACGGGGCGCCTAGGGGGCGCAGCGTCACGCGCAGCAGACTCACCGCGCGCACATCAGCGTGGAAGAGCCCCTGCACGCCGCCCCCGGGAGCGGCGGCGTCGAGGTTGCCGTCCGGCTCGGACAGCACGACGGTCGGGGCGGCGAGGGTGACCGCGAGGTCGTGCAGGAGCGGCTGCCGCTGGGGTGAAGTCATGAAAGCTCCGTCCGGTGCCCTCGTGTCTCGTGGGCGGATTGTGGGGCGAGTCGTGAGGCGATTCGTAACCGCGCCGACTCTTGACAGTCCGGGCGCGGATCGCCACAGTAACCGATCAGAACGCTAAATTTAACGTTCAAATCCAAGTGCGATGACGGTGACGATGCTGCACCGCGACGGCGATACGCTGCGGCGCGGTGAACTTGTGGAGGTGGCTTCGCGATGGCGCGAGTAACACTCGAGAGCGTGGCGCGGCATGCCTCTGTGTCGATGCAGACGGTGTCCAATGTCATCAACGCGCCGCACCGGGTGCGCCCGGAGACGCTGGCCCGCGTGCAGGCCGCCATCAAGGAACTCAACTACCGCCCGAACCAGGCTTCCCGGACGCTGCGGACCCGGCGTTCACGTCTGATCGGCGCCCGTATAGAGCCGCCGCGTGACGGTGTCAACGGTGCCGTCCTCGCTCATTTCCTGCAGTCGCTGACCGCCCGAACCCAGGAAGCCGGCTACCGGATCGTGGTGTTCACGGCCACCGACGACGACCACGAATGCACGCTGTACGAACAGCTCCTCGACGATCACGACCTCGACGCCTTCGTTCTGCACGCCACCCACGCCGGCGACCGCCGGACGCAATGGCTCACCGAGCGCCGGGTGCCGTTCGTGACCTTCGGCCGGCCCTGGGGGGCTGAACCCGAGGCCCCCGAGCGGCATGGCTGGGTCGATGTCGACGGCGCGCAAGGGACCGTTGCCGCGACCCGGCACCTCATCGAGGCCGGCCATCAGCGGATCGCCTTCCTCGGCTGGCCGGACGGTTTAGAGGTCGGTGACGACCGGCGCAGCGGCTGGTCCGCCCTTATGGCCGTGTCCGGGCTCGACACCCCAGCCGGTTACGACGTGGGCGTCCCCGACGGGCTCGACACCGGCCGCAAGGCTGCCGCGGCGATGCTCGACCTGCTCACCCCGCCGACCGCGATCGTCTGCGCGAGCGACTCGCTGGCGCTCGGGGCCTGGACGGAGATCACCGCGCGGGGCCTGAGACCCGGTGTCGATGTCGCGGTGGTCGGCTTCGACGACTCCCCGACCGCAGGGGTCGTCGGACTGAGCAGCGTGGCGCAGCCGTACGACGAGGCCGCTGCCGCCTGTCTGCGGATGCTTCAGGAACTGCTGGCGACTCCGAAGCCGCCGGCCGTCCCGCCCTCCCCGATCCTGCTGCCGCCCCGGCTCGTCGTCCGGGCGAGCGGCTGAGCCGCTCAGCGGCACCCACACCCCCCTCACCCCGCCGAGCCGCTCCGTAGTCCGTTCGGCGAACACCCGCGATCCCGCTCATGGCCACAGTGCGGCGACGGGACGCGGCACCCCTCTACCACCGGCTCGTCAGGCCGGTCCCGCACAAGGAGATTTATCATGAGAAATCCGCGTACCCGCTGGGCCGTTGGTGCCGTCGCGCTGCTGTCGCTCAGCCTGTCGGCCTGTGGTGGCAGCGGGTTCGACGACTCGGGTGAAGGGGACGGTCAGGAGTCGTCCGGCCCCGCTTCGATCAAGGTCCTCATCGCCTCCAGCGGTGACGCCGAGACGAAGGCCGTCAAGGACGCCTCCACCGCATGGGCGACGAAGTCCGGCAACAAGGCGACCGTCACCCAGGCCACCGACATCATCCAGCAGCTCGGCCAGGGCTTCGCCGCGAACACCCCGCCGGACGTCTTCTACGTCGACGCCGGCCGCTTCGCGACGTACGCGAGCGCCGGCAATCTCGAACCGTACGGCGACAGCTTCGAGGGGAAGGACGACTTCTACCCCGCGCTGCGCCAAGCCTTCACCTACGACGGCAAGCTCTACTGCGCCCCCAAGGACTTCTCCACGCTCGCCCTGCAGATCAACACCAAGGCGTGGAAGAAGGCCGGCCTGACGGACGCCGACATTCCCACCACCTGGGAAGAACTGGCGGCCGTGGCGAAGAAGCTGACCACGGGCAAGCAGGTCGGCCTCGCGCTCGGCGACACACGCGACCGCATCGGTGCCTTCATGGTCCAGGCCGGCGGCTGGGTGACGAACAAGGACGCCACCAAGGTCACCGCGGACTCCCCGGAGAACCTTGAGGCCCTGGAGTTCGTGCAGTCGCTGCTCGCCGACGGCTCGGCCAAGTACCCCAAGCAGCTCGACTCCGGCTGGTCGGGCGAAGCCTTCGGCAAGCAGAAGGCCGCCATGACGATCGAGGGCAACTGGATCGCCGGCGCCATGAAGAACGACTACCCGGACGTCAAGTACAAGGCCGTCCCGCTGCCGGCCGGACCCGCCGGCGAGGGCACACTCGCCTTCACCCAGTGCTGGGGCATCGCGGCGAAGAGCAAGAACAAGGCGGCGGCCCTCGACTTCGTCAAGGCGATGACCGCGAAGGACAACCAGATGACCTTCGCCGAGGCGGTCGGGGTGATGCCGTCGCGGCAGTCCGTCCAGGCCGACTACGTCGCGAAGTTCCCGCAGGACAAGGCATACATCGACGGCGCCGCGTACGCCCAGGCCCCGGTGAACGTCGCGAAGATCGACCAGGTGCTCACCGACTTCGACACCGGCCTGCAGGGCCTGCCCAAGACCGACCCGAAGGACATCCTCGCGCGGCTGCAGAAGAACGCGCAGGCCGTCGTAGGCCAGTGAGCCGGGCACGCAGGATACGGACAGAGCGAGAGTGAATCTGCGATGAGTGAACCGAACCCCGGGCCCGCACAGGGCCCGGGTAGCGGGCCGGCACCGGCCCGCCCGGAAGGCACTACGAAGACCCACCCCCCGTCGTCCGCGCCGCGCGGGCGCGGCAAGGACACCGGCGCGGACGGCACCAAGGCCGGCGGAAGCCGCCACACCCGAGCCCCCCGCGGCGGTATCCGAGGACGGGAAGGTCTCGCCGGCTGGCTGTTCGTCTCACCCGTCCTCATCGTGCTCGGACTCTTCCTGGTCGTGCCGATCGCCATGGCGCTGTGGGTGAGCCTGTCCGACTGGAACGGCCAGGGCAGCCCCCTCTCGTCAGGGGTGGACTTCGTCGGCGGAGACAACTACGCGCCCCTGCTCACGGAATCGGGCCTGGCGCAGAGCGACTTCATGATGAGCCTGCGCAACAACGGCTACTACGTGCTCTTCGTCGTCCCGCTGCAGACCGTGCTCGCGCTGGGCCTGGCGCTCCTGGTCAACGGCAAGCGGCTGAAGGGCAAGGGGTTCTTCCGCACCGCGTACTACTTCCCGTCAGTGACGAGTTCGGTGGCGATCTCGGTCGTCTTCCTGTTCATCTTCTCCTCCAGCGGCGTCGTCAACTCCCTGCTGGAGAAGATCGGAGTCGACGGACCGGCCTGGTTCGCCGATCCGCGCGGCATCATCCACCTCGCCCTCGGTGGCCTCGGCGTGAACACCGACGCACCACCCTCCGCACTCACCGACACCACCGTCGGCGGTCTGTCCCTGTGGGAGTGGTTCTCCGGCCCCAGTGTGGCCATGACCGCGATCATCGCCTTGGTGGTGTGGACGACGGCGGGCACGTTCATGCTCATGTTCCTCGCCGCACTCCAGGACATCCCCCTCGAGGTCGAGGAGGCCGCCGAGATCGACGGCACCGGGCGCTGGCAGCGCTTCCGTCACGTGACGCTGCCCATGCTCAAGCCGACGCTCTTCCTCGTCCTGACCCTCGGACTCATCGGCACCTGGCAGGTCTTCGACCAGATCTACGTCATGAGCAGAGGCGAGCCGGCGAAGACGACGATGACCCCCGCGTTCCTGTCGTACCAGTCCTCGTTCACCGACAACGAGTGGGGCCAGGGCAGTGCCATCGCCTTCATCCTCTTCGCGATCATCGTCGCGATGACCCTGTTGCAGCGGTTCGTCCTGCGCGACAAGGACGAGGCCCGCGCCAAGGCCGCCACACGGCGCGCGGCGAAGGCGGCCCGCTCCGGGTCGGGCCCGACCACGGGGGCGGCCGGATGACCCGCACCGCCGCGACGGCCCACCCCGCACCCCCGGGAACCGACGCGACCGCGCCCACCACAGCCGACGTCCACAACAGAGGCACGCGATGAGCCCACAGCACCAGCTCGCCGACGCAGACACCACGACGCACACCGTCGAGCAGCACACAACCGGCCGCTCAGGCAACCGCTCGCGCCGCGGCAGTGCCCTCATACGCGCTCTGGGTTACACCGCCCTCGCCGTCATCGCGCTGATCTACATCTATCCGTTCCTCATCCAGCTCGCGACGAGCTTCAAGACCGATGCGGACGCCACCAGCCACCCGCTGTCGCTGTGGCCCCAGCACTTCACGACGGAGGCTTTCAGCCGGCTCGCCGATGCGGACTATCCGCGCTGGTTCGCGAACTCAGTGGTGGTCGCGCTCTTCGTCACCGCGGGCCGGGTGTTCTTCGACTCCCTCGCCGGCTACGCGCTGGCCCGGCTGCGCTTCCGCGGCCGGGGCGCACTGTTCGCCGCCGTCATCGCGGTCATGGCCGTGCCCAGCGTCGTCCTGCTCATCCCGAAATTCCTCGTCCTCAACCAGCTCGGGCTGTACGACTCCTACGCGGGCATGATCGTCCCGCTTCTCGCGGACGCCGCGGGGATCTTCATCATGAAGCAGTTCTTCGAGTCGATCCCCGTCAGCGTCGAGGAAGCGGCCCGCATCGACGGCGCGAGCACCTTCCGGACCTTCTGGTCCATCGTGCTGCCAATGGCCAAGCCGGCCCTCATCACCCTGACCATCCTGTCGTTCCAGGGGTCCTGGAACGAACTGCCGCACTTCATCGTGTCCCGGCAGAGTCCGGAACTGAACACCCTCACCAGCGGAGTCGCCTCACTCGTCTCCGGCCAGCTCGGCGAAGGCAACCTGTACCCGATCAAGCTCGCGGCGGCCCTGCTCATGACCATCCCCGTGGCCCTGGTCTTCTTCGCCTTCCAACGGCACTTCGTACGAGGCGGCACGGCAGGCGCGACCAAGGGATAGCCAGGCGTGAAACCGACGCCGGTCGCGCAGCCGAAGCGCGTACCCGCCCCCCTGGGAGCAACGTCTCCCTGAACCCCTCTGACTGGACCGACCCACCATGAGTATCCCGACCCCCACGCACAACGCCGCGACTGACTCCTGGTGGCGCACTGCGGTGATCTACCAGGTGTACATACGCAGTTTCGCGGACGGCGACGGCGACGGAACCGGCGACATCGCCGGTCTCCGCTCCCGCCTGCAGTACCTGGCCTACCTCGGTGTCGACGCGATCTGGATCAACCCCTGGTACCCGTCCCCGCTGGCCGACGGCGGCTACGACGTCTCCGACTTCCGCGACATCCACCCCGCCTACGGCACCCTCGACGAAGCCCGGAAACTAATCGCCGAGGCCCACGAAGTGGGCCTGCGGGTGATCCTGGACATCGTCCCCAACCACACCTCCGACCAACACGCCTGGTTCAAGGAAGCACTGGCGGCGGCACCCGGCTCCCCGGAAAGGGAGCGGTTCATCTTCCGTGACGGCAAGGGCGAGAACGGCTCCCTGGCCCCGAACGACTGGCACGCGGCCTTCGGCGGCCCCACCTGGACCCGCACCCCGGACGGCCAGTGGTACCTCCACCTCTTCGCCCCCGAACAGCCCGACCTCAACTGGGACAACGGCGAGGTCCGGGCGGAGTTCGAGTCGATCCTGCGCTTCTGGTTCGACTTGGGCGTCGACGGCTTCCGCATCGACGTTGCCCACGGCATGGCCAAGGACCCGGCCCTCCCCGACCTCGGCCTGACGGAGTTCTCCGTCATCGCCCACGAAGACAACCACCCGCACTGGGACCGCGACGGCGTCCACGACATCTTCCGCAGCTGGCGTGCCGTCGCCGACAGCTACCCCGACCCTCGCGTCTTCGTCGCCGAGGCCCACGTCCGCCCCGGCCGCCTGCCCGACTACCTCCGCCCCGGCGAACTCCACACCGCCTTCAACTTCGACTTCCTCAAATGCCCCCTCCAGGCGGACGAGCTGAGGGAGGTGATTGACCGCACGATCACCGACCTCGCGAAGGTCGGCGCCCCCGCGACCTGGGTCCTCTCCAACCACGACGAGACCCGCCATGTCACCCGCTACGGCCGCGCCCACACCGGCGTCACGACCCCGCTGCGCGACCAGGGCCACCATCCCACCGACCTCGCCCTGGGCACCCGCCGAGCCCGGGCGGCGGCACTGCTGATGATGGCCCTGCCCGGAGGCGCCTACATCTACCAGGGCGAAGAACTCGGTCTCTACGAGGTCGAAGACCTCCCCGAATCGGCGCTTCAGGACCCCACCTGGGAACGCTCCGGCCACACCGTCCGTGGCCGCGACGGCTGCCGCGTCCCCCTCCCCTGGACCGGCGACACCCCTCCCTTCGGCTTCGGCACGTTTGTGTCCGCCTCCCCCTGGCTTCCCCAGCCCGACGACTGGAAGTCCTACACCGCCGAAGCCAACCAGGCCGACCGCACCTCCATGCTCCAGCTGTACCGCTCCGCCCTGTCCCTGCGCCGCACCCACTCCGGCCTGCGCAGCGAGGAATTCCGCTGGCTGGACAGCCCGGCCGGCACCCTCATCTTCGAACGCGGCCACGGCCTGCTGTGCGCAGTCAACCTCTCCGACCAGCCGATCCCGCTCCCCGACGCCACCAGCCCCCTGCTCGCCTCAGGACCACTGGACAGAGCCGGCATGCTGCCCCCCGACATCACCGTCCTGCTGCATCGAGACTGAGGGACGGCGAGAGGATCACCCCAGCCGACATCTCACGCGCGCCCAGCCGCGCCCCAATACGCCAGGGCCTGTCCGGTGTTCACTCCCCGCCGATCGGACAGGCCCTGGTCCATCTCCACGAGCACGGCGGAGTTGCCGGCTTCCGCTACGGAATCGGGCCAATCAGTTCGCAGGCCCGTGCTGCGGCCACCAGCGCGCCGGTGCTACCAGTGGTGGCGGCGACGTCCAGCGCGGTATCGGCGAACTTCACCACATGCTCGTCGCCGTGCTCAGCCGCGCGTGCGAAGACTTCCTGTGCGGCATCCGCTACGGATCCGGTGGGGGCCTTCGGTAGTTCGGACGCCGGCGCGGGAGTGGCCGGTGAGTACAGGGCGGTCACCACGGCGCTCGCCGTCCAGGCGGCGTTCAGACTCGGGGCCCACAGCGCGGGCGGCAGCGCGGGCAGGGTGCGCAGCACGGCGTTGGGCGCGGTGGCGGCGTGCACCAGCATGATCGGGCTGAGGTGGCCGTGGGTGGCGTAGCGGTGGGTGGCTGCCCGGACGAGCTCGGCCAGCACGTCGCGGGACTCCTCAGGCGTCACTGCCGGGCGGAGCGCGGCGGTCGCCGCCGTCCAGCCGGGCGTTCCAGCCAGCTGCGCGAGGCCGTCACGGAAGCCCCCGTCCTGGTCCGCGATCAACGGGATGCCGTCCAGCGCCTTACCCGGGCCGACGGTGCCGCCCGGCGCAGCGACGCCGGGCGTCGGCAGGCTGCGGGCCGCCCAGTAGGCGAGACCATGGGCCAGTTCCGCGGTACGCGGGTCGGCGCTCGACCCGGCACCCGCGTCCTTGCCGTGGTCGTCGTCCAGGAGGGTGCGGACGGCATGGCCGACCCGGATCACCGGGTGGGTGGCACCGGCGGCGATGCCCGGCAGCAGGCGTGGCCACCACTGCACCAGCACGTCGCGCCACGGCCGGTCGGCCGTCTCGCGAACGAAGTGCTCCGTCCAGTCGCCGATCCGGCGGGGATCGCCCAACGCCTCCTGCCATCCGTCCTCGGTGATCGGATCGGTGCCGCGGGACAGGTCCTCCAGCTTGTCGCGGTAGTAGTCCAGCCAGCGGTGCACAGTGGCCGCGTGACCGTTGCGGACCAGCGCCTCCACCGCCATCGGACCGTGGTTGGACAGCCAACCGCCCCGTTCGGGGCCGTAGTCGTGCAGTCGCTGGAGGGCTTCGTCGAGGGTCCCGGTGGTGTCCATGACCTCGACGCTACGGACCGCGACGACCGGACGTAACGGGCTTGAGACGTACGCCTGGTACGCCTGCAGACCTAAGTTCGGTCTTCAGCCTGTGCAACGAGAGCATGCGGCTCGCACAAGGAAGCCGAGCGATGTGAGCGCGAACACCAGATCATCGTGGCGGCGAACGTCTGGTCCGGCAGCTATCGAGGAAGGGACACGAGCGTCACACGCCACCCAGCGCGGGTGACTCCCGAAGTCGCGCATCTTGGACCTATACCCCTGCCCCTTCAACTCACCCTGACGAGCCGAGGTCAGTAACGCTCCGCCCGCAGCGGCCGGTCCCCCGACGGCCGTGACCACCACACGCCCTCGCCGCGCGTCAGCCCCGGCAGGCACAGCTCCATGTCCCGCACGTGGCGCGCCGGGAGTTCGCCGGTGACCAGCCACGCAGTTCGGCCGCCCGTCGTCTCCCCGAACTCCGTTCCGTACGCGGCGAGCCGGGCCGTCACCGGCGCGAGCGCGTCCAGGGGGAGTTCGACCTCGAAGGCGTGGTACGGCTCGTACACCCGCGTGCCCGCCCTTTCCAGGGCCAGGAGCAGGACGTACGGGGTGAGCGCGCGGAAGTCGGCCGCCGTGCTGTGCTGCGAGGAGAAGCCGGACCGGACGAGTGTGACCCGGCAGTCGGTCACCGCCCAGGGGTGCGGGCCGGAGCGCAGCGTCGCGTGGACCGTGTCTTCGATGGCCTGGTGGAAGGCGCGGGGCAGGGCGCCGAGTTCGGTCTCGTACACGAAGACTGTGCCCGAACCGCGGACGCCCGGCTCGACGCGCAGGCCGATCGTGGCCATGTAGTGCGTCCGGTCGAGCCACGGCATCTCCTCGTACGCCTCTCCGGTGCCCGCCGGGCGTGCCAGGAACCGCATACGGCTCGGCTCGAAGTCCGCCTCGATACCGAAGTCCTCGGCGAGCGTCGCCGCGATGACCTCCTTCTGCACCTCGCCGTACAGGAGCAGCGCGGTGGCGCCGGCGCCCGCGGGCCGGGCGTGCAGCAGCGGGTCCTGGTCGGCCAGGGAGAGCAGTGCCGACCGCAGGGGCGCCGCCTTCGCGGGGTGCCGTGCCCGCACCAGGGTCTCCAGTGTCGGTGCGGCGAACTGAGGCGCCCTGTCGGTGATCTCCCCGAGCCGGTCGCCGACGCGGATGCCGGGGACACCGCGCAGCTCGGCGATGTTCCCCGCGGTGAGGGATACCGCCCCGGGCTGCCCGACCACGGTGAGCTCCAGCGCCCGGCCCGCCACCTCCGTCGTACGCCCGTCGGCCTCGCGCCGCAGGAAGGTCAGTCGCTGACGATTCGTCACCTCACCCTCGTACAACCGGACATAGGCCCTCCGTTCGCCGCCGGGGCCGGGCTGTACGGCGAACACGGTGCCCCGGGGAGCCTCCGTGGCGCCGTGGCCCACGCGGCCCGCGCCGCGCCGCTCGGGCGTGGGCGCCGGCACGAATCGGACGATGCCCTCGACGAGTTCGGCGACGCCCTGCCCGTCCATCGCGCAGCCGAAGAACAGCGGATGCATGGACCCGTCGGCGGTGTACGCGGCGAGCGCGGCCCGCAGGTCGTGCTCGGTCGGGGCGGGGCCGTCCACGAGCGCGGCGAGGATCCCGGTGTCGACCTCGGCGAGCGTAGTGCCCACCCCCGGTGCGGTGAGCGGACGCGGTACGACGCGGGCCTGCGGCGTGCCGATGTCCTCGACTCCGGTGAGCGGTACGACGTGCGGGGTGAGCAGGCGCCGGACGTCGTCGAGCAGGCCCTCCTCGCGGGCGCCCGCCCGGTCGATCTTGTTGACGAAGACGAGCGTGGGCAGGGCGAGCCGCCGCAGGGTCTTCAGCAGGACCCGCGTCCTGGCCTGGACGCCCTCCACGGCGGAGAGCAGCAGCACCGCACCGTCGAGGACCTCCAGGGCACGCTCGACCTCGGCGACGAAGTCGGAGTGACCGGGGGTGTCGATGATGTTGATCTGGACGTCGCCGGAGGTGAAGGCGGCAACGGCTGAGCGGATCGTGATGCCGCGCCGACGCTCGATCTCCCCGTCGTCGGTGCGGGTGTCGCCGGCGTCGACGCTGCCGAGCCGGTCGATCGTGCCGCCGCCGAAGAGGAGCCACTCGGTGAGGCTGGTCTTACCAGCGTCGACGTGCGCCAGAATGCCGATGTTCAGGGTGTGCATGCGTGGTCGAGTCCTCAAGAACCGTGAGCCAGTGGGGGCGCTGGATCGTTCCGAGGAGTCGGCGCATTCGGGGTCTCCTGAGGTTCGGCGGTGTGGTCACGCCCATCATGGCGTACCTTCGACGGGCCTCCACAACCGAATTACCGGAGCGGGTAGGGCGTCTGCGCGTGCAGTAGCACGACACCCGAAGCCAGCGTCCGCACCGGCCCGTCCGTGCACAACAACGCGTCGCACAACTCGAACAGTGCATCGCCCCGAGCGGTCAGGCACGAGTACAACTCCGTCCGGAAGCATGACACTTCCGTGAACGCATCCCGCAGGACGCCCTGATACCCCAGACTCACGGCCACGGCCTTCGTATCGGTTCCTCTGCCTCTGTGACGGAGCACAGGATCAGACGAAGGCCGTCTTCACGTCCGCTGAACTGCGAAAAGCTGGTCAAGTTCGAGCCGCGTTCGACGCCGGACCTTAAACGTCAAGCATAGGGGTTGCGCATGCCGACAGAACGGCACAGGTCGGACATGGATGCGTACGAGGCCAGAGCACGTCGAGGGCCGTGTTTCGTATGCGCCTTTGTGTCGGGGCACCCCGACTATGCGCATCACACAGTCTTCGAGGACGACGATCACGTCGCGTTCCTCGACCGGTGGCCGACCCTGTCCGGCAAGATCCTGGTCGCGCCCAGGAGGCATGTCGAGCACGTCGTTCGTGATCTCGACCAAGAGTCGTACGTCCGGCTCATGCTGGTCGTTCGGGAGGTCGCCTTGGCGGTGGAAGACTGCGTGGGAGCCGAGCGGACATATCTTTATTCGCTGGGGAGCCAGCAGGGCAACGCGCATCTCCACTGGCACATCGCCGGTCTGCCGTCGGACGTGCCGTATGAGCAGCAGCAGTTCCACGCGCTGATGACAGAGAACGGTGTGTTGGCCATGCGGCCCGAGGAGTTCGTTGACATGGCCGCGCGTATCCGTGAGCGCATCGTGGCCCGAGGCGGGCTCCAGACGCTGTGACCAGATCCCAAGGTCCGGGCGCCCGAATGCCGAGTGATTTCACGAAAGCCGCTTTGGACTCCTTGCGGCTGGAGCGCCGTGCGTCCCCTTCACCACTCGAGTCCCGGTCCGGTGCCGGAGTTCATGCCGTGTGTACGGTCGACGGCCAAGGTGCGTACCTCAAGGTCACTCCTGCCATGCTGGGCGCGGAGGCGATCGCGGCCGCTCTGCGAGAGCTGCGCTTCTATCAGGACCTCGCGCCGCTCGCGCCGGTACGCACGCCAAGGCTCTTCGGCCACCTGGACACCGAGGACGGCGTGGCTGTGCTGCTTGAGGCGGCCGGCGAGGCTCAGGAGCCCGGCGCGTGGACGCCACGGATGTGGGCGGACTTGGGCCGGGAACTGGCCGGCCTGCACAGCATGCCGTTGCCTACGAAGGCGGAGTGGACCCGCCCCGACGCGCTGCGCGAGGCTCTCGCCGACCCCGACCTGGAGCAGATCAATGCCTTCTGGGCCCCCACGCTCCCGCAGCTCCCCGAACTCCTTGCTCATCGAGCCGAGTTGGGGGACCAGATGGATGCCGTACCGCCGGTCTTCATCCACGGCGACTGCCACACGGACAACCTTGTGTACTCCCGCGGAGCCGGTTCAGTCGTCTTCTGCGACTGGCAGGCAGCCGGTATCGGCCGCCCCGCCTCCGATCTGGCCTTCCTCAGCGTTCGCGCCACACCTGCCGGCATGACGGCCCCTCAGGCGCTGATCGACGCGTACGTGGACAGTCGGCCGTGTGAACGCCACACGCTGCGGAGCGCGTTGCTGGCGGAGGAACTCGCGGTCTTCCTGTTGCTGTGGCCGTCCTTCGCCGCGTTCAACAGTGTCCTGGGGATAGCCCGCGTGCGTCGAAGGACGCTCGAAATCGCGGAGCGTTGGCTCGACGCGTGACAGCTCGGAAAATCGCATCGACATCGTCCGGGCAGACTCTGCCTACGCGGGCACACTCGTCGACTGGGCGAAGTAGCAGCTCGACACGACGATCAGCACGGGCACCGATCGCCCCGGCCGTGATGGAGGCCGCTGCCTGACCAACATCCATCTCATTGTCGGCGCATCGTCGTCACGTCGATGATCGAAGCGAACTGTCCGCCAGGATGCGTTCCAAGGATCGGTGACCCATCCGACTCATGACCGGGTTGCTTTCGACGTAGTACCAGACCAACCCCATCGCTTGAACGAAAGCCCACGCCTTGCCTCGCTCCCATTCAAGGTCGTCGCTACCCAGGTGATCGCGGAGCACCTGCCGCGGCCCGGCCTCGAGCAAATGCCACGCGCTCACGAGATCCAGAGAAGGGTCAGCCGGCCCGAAGCCGCCAACGTCGAGAATCCCCACAAGACGGCCGGCGGACACGAGCACGTTGCCAGGAATCAGATCGCAATGGGCCATGACGTCCTCAGCTGCACCTCGCGGCAGATCACGCAAAGTTGCCCAGATACGGCGAAGCCGAGGGACATCCAGGAGTTGCTCACTGTGTCTGAAACAGGTCTCCATCCACGCGTCATGGGATTGCAGGTCGCCTCCTCGACCTGTGCCGGCGAACGTGCGGCCACGCGTGTCGATCGCGCGGAGGTCGCCGATGAGATCGGCCAAGTCGTGGGCAAACGCCACCGATTCGCCGGGGTCCTCATCGTCGGCCACGACCCCGGGCAGCCACGTCTGCACCGACCACGGAAGTGGGTAGCCTGCCCCGGGTTCACCGAGCGCGACCGGCTCGGGCGTGGGGAAACGGGTACGACCTGCCAGCTCGCGAGCCGCTTCCGCCTCGGACTCCAGCCAGCGCCGGGTCGGCTCGACGTCTGCGGCCTCAAGAGGGAATCGAGCTGCGAACCGATCGCCGATGCGGAAGAGGGCGTTAACCGTACCCTGCGCAGCGATGCTCCTGACCAGCAGGCTCCGCCACTCAGGAAACTGCTGATCGACCAACGTGCGCACCGTTTCAGGCGACACCGTCCGCTGGTTGGCGTGCATCTTCATGGCGGAAGCATCCGCGCCACGATCTTCAACTGCAACCTGTTTCTTGTCGCGACCTTGCCTGTCGGCAGCCCGGCACCAGCCACTTCACAGCCGTCGTCGCTGTCGTAGCCAGCGCAGTGAAGCGAGCCCCAACGTGGCCATCATGGTCACCAGGTGGGGATCGGCGGCCGGCCCGGCCATGGCGGCGGCTCGCAGGAGGAATCCGGCGTGCAGTGCCAGCACTTCGTTGACCTGGACGGGGTCGAGATCGCGGGTGAGCGGGTGGTGCTCGGCGATCGGCTGCGGATCCACGCCGCTGAGGGAAGCACTGGACATCAACGTGACCGCGTCACAGTGGCGGGGACCGATCCAGGCGTGCGGCCAGTCGACGACGAAGACGCGGTCCGCGGTCAGCATGATGTTGAACGGGTACAGGTCTCCGTGCAGGAGGGTGGAGCCATCCAGCGAAGCGTTCTCCTCCAACGCCGCGAGTTCGTCGAAGTGACGGGCCGCCCACGACGACAGCTTTCCCACCTTGCCCCTGACTGCGGCATCGTCCGCCACCGCCAGCCATCCTCCAAGGCGCGGCTCGCCCAAGAGCGCCTCGTTCACGGGCGACGGCGTCAGTATCTCCGCCATGTCGGTCACCGCCGCGAGTACCCGGGCGAGTTCCTCCCGCTGCCACGGCTGAGCTGGCAGACGTCCAAGGATCTCCTCGAAGGCCAGCACCACCCAGGTGCCGTCGTCGTACGCATCGAGCAAACGTGGGGCCGGTACCTCTTGGGGAAGCCGGTCGGACACCGCGATCTCTCGGCGATGGAAGTCCGCCACCGCCGGTGCCCTCAGCGCGCTCGTCGCCTTGATGAACACACGTCTGCCGTTCGCCAGGCGCACGCGTGCGGCCAAGCCCTCGGAAAACCCGCCCGGCTGGCTGATCGCCTCAGCCACCGGGCTGCCGAGCAACCGCTCGATCCTTGCGGTCACCTCGCGCGGCATCGCCGACCAGGCCATCCTCCGGCTGCCTGTCGCTGCGGGCATGTCCGGGCCCGCCGCTGTGAGGCCGTTTTCGGGGTCCTGTTTCATCGTGGGTCTTCCCGTCTTCGGCGGATGGCGGTGGTTGTGCGAGAGGCGCCTTACGGCTGCTCCAGGACGCCCGGTGGCCCGACTCCACCCGCCGCCTCAGCAACGGGGTCCTCCAGGGCGGTGATTCCGCTGCGGACCGCCGCTGCCGTCTCGTCCAGCAGATGACGTTCGCGCACCCGCCAGCCCGCCTCGATGCGGAACGGATCCCCTTGGAAGCGGGGGAAGACATGCAGGTGGACGTGAAAGACCTCCTGGAAGGCAGCCTCGCCATCGGCCAGGAAGAGATTGACCCCCTCGCACCGCAGGCCGGACAGCCGCAGCGCGCGTCCGAGCCGGTGCGCCACCGTCCAGACCCGCCCGCCGATGTCCTCCTGCAAATCTTCCAGCCCCTCCGCATGTGCCTTCGGGATGACGAGCAAGTGCCCCGGGGTCACGGGTTGGAGGTCCATGAACGCGAGGACCCATTCGTCCTCGAAGACGATGCTGGCCTCAGCCTGGCCTCGCGCGATCGCGCAGAAGACACATCCGTGGTCCGGCAACCTGCCCCCTCGGTTCGAGAACGTCTCGTTCCCCTTACGAGAGCACGTGCGACCAGCCCGCGCCGGTCATTTTTCCCACCGCCTCTCCACGAAGCCCGAATTCCGGCCCTGGGTATTTCCGGTCGACGTGACAGTCCGGACTCTGCCAGGCTGACGAGCCGTGACCGCTTACGAACTGTTGCTCATCGGTGGTGGGGCGGGCGTCGGCAAGACGACCGTCGCATGGGAGGTATCTGCGGCATTGCAGGGGAAGGGAACGGCGCACTGTCTGATCGAGGGCGACTACATGGACCAGATCCATCCGGCCCCACAGGACGACCCTCACCGCGCGGCCATCACCGAACGGAACACCGCGGCGGTCTGGTCGAACTACGCCGCTCTGGGCCAGCGTCGCCTCGTCTACACGAACACGGTGAGCATCCTGGAAGCGCCGATGATCAGCCGGGCCATGGGCGGCGGCGAGGTCCGAGCCACCTGCGTCCTACTCACGGCAGGGGAGACGACCGTGCGGGAACGCCTCGCCCAACGCGAAACCGGCTCGCAGCTCACCGCCCACATCGAGCGGAGCCTGCGGAACGCACGGGAACTGGACGAGAAGGCTCCGGCGGGCACTGTTCGTATCCCGACCGACGGCCGGTCGGTCGAGGACATCGCCGTGGACGTGATCAAGGCGGCTGCTTGGTAGGGGGGGCCGATAATCATTGGACATCGCTCGGGCCGACGGCGAAGGCTGGCGGTATGCAGCAGGAATCTCTCTGGGACGTCGATGCCGCCCAGCACTATGACACGCCCGGGACGGGCATGTTCGCGCCCGGGATCCTGGGGCCGACCGTGGATCGCCTCGCCGGACTCGCAGGCGACGGAGCAGCACTCGAATTCGCTGTCGGCACCGGCCGGGTGGCCGTCCCGCTGGCTGAGCGAGGAGTACCGGTCACCGGCATCGAGTTGTCGCGGCCGATGGTCGATCAACTGCGCACCAAGGCAGACGAAGCGACGATTCCCGTGGTCATCGGTGACATGGCGACCTCAGTGGCCCCCGGGAAGTACACGCTGGTCTACCTCGTCTACAACACCATTTCCAACCTCCTCACCCAGGCTGAGCAGGTCGAGTGCTTCCGCAACGCCGCCCGCCACCTCACACCCGGCGGCCGGTTCGTCATCGAGCTCTGGGTGCCCGAGCTGCGCAAGCTTCCACCCGGGCAGGCGGCGGTCGTCTGGGGCTCTGAGCCCGGATACATCGGTCTGGACACCTACGACGTTCTGAACCAGCACGTCGTATCGCACCACTTCCACTTCGACGAGACCGGGCAGGCCCGGCTGGGGCGCGGCCCGCACCGCTACATCTGGCCGGCCGAACTCGACCTCATGGCGCAACTGGCCGGATTCGAGCTGGAGACCAGGCACGCGGACTGGACGGGTGCCGAGTTCACCGCCGAGTCGCGGTCGCACGTCTCCGCCTACCGATACCGACTGGAGGCTGCGTAGATGAGAACGGGGTTCTGGCACGTCTGCAGCACGCGCGTGACTGGTGTCCCGCGTCTGAATCTCGTTTACGGGCAGCCTTCGGTCAGCGGGCGTCGGCCCACCAGGCCGCGCGGGCGGACGCTGAGGTCGTGCACGTGTTGAGCCCATCAGTGAACAGGGACTTGGTCGTCGTGGGCGCCGGCATTGTCGGCGCATCGGTGGCCTATCACGCCGCCCGGGCGGGCGCCAACGTGACGTTGGTCGACGCCGGGCGGCCAGGCGCCGGCGTGACGGCGGACTCGTTCGCCTGGATCGGATCGTCCGGCGTGCTCACAGTTCCGGCCGCCGGGCTGCGGGCCACCGCGACGGCGGAGTACCACCGGCTCGGGGCCGAGTTGCCGGGACTCCCAGTGACCTGGTCCGGCTCGCTGAGCTGGAACAGGCATGACAGTGCGCCGGACGCCGGACCCGGGCAGACGATCCTGGATGCGGCCACCGTGGCGACGCTCGAGCCCGCCCTTCGGCAGCCTCCGGAGTGGGCTGTCTGGGCGCCAGGTGACGGCGCTGTTGACTCGGTGGGCGTGACCGAGCGGCTGGTCGAGGCCGCTCGCACCCATGGAGCCCGGGTACATCTGGACACGCCGGTTACCGCGGTCCGCCGGGACACGGCGGGCCGGATCGCCGGGGTCGATACGACAGCAGGACCCCTCTCCGGTGCGACGGTGGTGCTGGCGGCCGGAGTTGCCACGGCCGCGCTGGGCGCACCGCTCGGTGTGCGCGTCCCGGTCGAACCGTCGCCGTCGCAGCTGTTCCGGCTCAGCGCCCCGGCCGGTCTGGTCCGCACCGTGGTCAACACCGAGGACTTCGATCTTCGGCAGGTCGCCCCGGACCGACTGATCGCCGCCGCGGACTCGCCCGAACGAACCCTTGCCGCCGTCCGGTCCACCTTCCATGGCGCCGGGAGCGTCGAACTGCTCAGCACCCGAATCGGAGTGCGCCCCATGCCGGCCGACGGTGAGCCGATCGTCGGCCCGGTCGCCGAGGTCCCCGGCCTCTACTTGGCAGTGATGCACTCGGCGGTCACGCTCGCCGCGGCCGTGGGCCGCCTGGTCGCGCGGGAGTTGGTCGACGGGACCGTTGAGTCGGCTCTGTCAGGTTGCCGCCCGGATCGCTTTTAACGATCCCGATGTGGTGGGCGGTGTCTGCCTGAATCGCCGCGAGCAGTCGCTGTTCTGGCCTGACAGCCCATCACCGCGAGGCCGCACACGGCTCGCACCCAAGTGGGGCCAATCGAGTCGCGTTCGCAACCGGCCCAGAGATCGCCCCCCGGGGCCAGAAGACCTATTCGAAGCCAGTCCCGCCTCAACCGGGGCGCCGACGCCGCGGAATGGGTCGGCGCCCCTGGAACTGGCGGGTTCACCGCCACCGGCCCAACCGAGAGTTTCCCAATACCTCGGATGCGCAACGCGATGATGCGAGGCTTGAAGAGAGCCCGGCGATGACTCGAGGTGTCGACAGCGCGTACGGGGCCGAAAGTCAGGGTTGCTCGTGTCGGCTCCCTGTTCGGCTTGAAGGCGGCCGAGCAAGTAACGACCAGGACTACGAGGCGATACCGAACTGGGCGACGTCCGGCGTGCCGAACAGGTCGTCGAAGCGACGGGCTCCCTGGGCAGAGATCAGAAAGTACGGGGCACCCGATCCCGCAATGCTGTGCGGCCCTTCCTGCCCCGCGACAAGCACGTCGTATGGCGACCACGCATCGAGGCCATCAAACACGTAGTAGATCGGGAGCTGCGTCCAGGCAACGAGCTGCAAGTGCGCCAGCACGGCGGCGCGTTCGACAGCATGTCGGCCCGTTCGCCTGCTGGTCATGCCGCCCTTGCAGTCGATCAGTACGAGGTCTTTGGCCTTCGCCGCAATGAGATCCGGGAACCAGCGAATGGAACTGTCGGTCTTCCGGAGCGCCCATTGAAGCGCCCGGCTCAGCTGCCCTTGGCCCCAGAAGTCGACTTCCCACCCTCGCTCGGTGAGTTGCTCGGCGACGTGCCGCTCATGCGCGTCACCTATTGCTTTCCGCTGCTGAAAGCTCGTCATAGAGGCAGTGTGGCCCGCGGAACAAAGCAGGTAACCCATCGTGGATCGAACCTGGCCAGTCCCATTCAGTCTCAGTAGTTCTCACTGTGTTCGCGTCAGTCCGTGGACGTCCGGCTACGTCCGCACACGTTCACCGCAACTTGGCCGAAAGTCGACAGCACAGCTGCGCTGCCCACTGTCGGCCCGTCCCGAAGCGTCTCCGCCCCTCCGTAGACACCTGCCCGACGGAGCCAGCAGGCTGTTCACTACCGAGTCACCGTCCGTTCCGTCGTTCCGGCTTGTAGGGGCTCCATCCCTTCAGGTGTGGTTCGAGCTCCTCCGGCGTCGGTTCACGTGTGTTCGGCATTCCCGGAAGCCGGAGCAAGGGGTCGATCTCCCGCGCGTAGCCGTACGACCACTCCAACCAACGCCGGGCCGAGTCCAGAGCCGACTCGTCCATGGCACCGCCCAGCTCGCCGAGACGACGTTCCAGCGCTGTGCAGTACTCACCGAGCACAGCGGCCTCCCGCCAGCGGTCGGCCTCTTCACGAAGCACCTCGGCGAGTTGATCCTGAACTGCTCGCGCCTTCGCCTCCTCCACGGCCGCTCGCCAGCGAACTGCACGCTCCGCTTTGGCCCGCTCCTCGATTTCTCTGCGCTGTGCGTCCTCCAGCACTCGCGCCTCGATCTCCCCGAGAATAAAGCCCAGGGCGTCCTCAAGCACCCGGTCCTTCCGATCCCGCCATCGGCCCGTCCGGCCTGACTGGCCAAAACGGCCGTGGTCAAGCTCGACAACGAGACGCACGGAGCGCTCGGGATTCGTGGACTGCGGGAACTCCTGCCTGACGGTGACCGTGTGCGCGAAGCCGTCGACGACCACGTCCACCCCGCCTTCACGCCGCGAGTAGGACAACCGGCCGCGCCTGATCTCGTAGCCCCGCCGCACCGCCTCGGCAGCCAGTGCCTGCAGAATCAGGAGCGACCGGCGACGGAGCACAGGCGGAATCACCAACTGCCCCTCGTCGTCCCTGAGCGCAACCACAGCAGGATGGAGGGAACTCAGTCGCGCGGGTACCGGGACCACCGACGCGTCGTCTTTCAGCCGCTGGCTCCGTGAATTGGGATGCGGGCCTTCCACAAGGTGTATCTCCAACCCACGTGAACCGAGGCCCACCTTCTCGATGCGCTTGCCCGGCGGCTCCAAGCCGTGTCGCTTCGCGTAGTTGACCACGCGCCGCCACTCCGCGATTTCGTCGTCATCGGGGTCGACGAGACAGACACGCCCCCCGGTAACCAGTCGCTCGATCAACTCCTGCGCCTTCGCCTGTCGAGCGCGCGCGACGGGCCGCTCACTGTAGGGCGTCAAGGTGCGCTTTCGACTCGTGGTCTCGCGCCGTCCTCCCCCTTTCACCGGCGCCACAGGTTCGGCGGACACTCCGTGAACATCGACGTCCGCGAACGCCGGGTCGTCTGGATGATGACCCTGCCGAAGGTAGAACCGGCCAGCCTCGGTGACCTCCATACGCACGTCACCGCCACCGCGGCTGACAGTCAGGAGCCCGCGATCACGCAGGGCATAAGCCGAGCGCCATTCACCCGGCGCCCAGGCTCTGGGCTCCTCTCCCGCCGCAAGCCGTTCGAGAAGCACGCGTTGCCGTTCGTTCAGGGCCGACCACCGATGCACGAACACCAGCCCACACCGCACCCGCACACTCTGCATAGAGCCGAAAGAGTGACAGCGGGCGATGGGAGTCTCCTGGGACTTTTCTGGGACTTCCGGCCGCATCAACAGGCATGAGCGTGAAACAGCAGAAAGGACATTAACGCAGGTCAGCAGTCAGGAGCCACCCATTGCGGCAGGTCACAGGACTCGCTGGTCTCTTCCGGGACATCTGATCGGTAGGAGTGTCGTGCCCCTAGGAGATGAGGGGCACGACACTCCTAAATGCGGTTTCGGCGTCCTGTGGGAGCGGCCCGACTGGCGCAAGCGCGGGGCCCTGCGCCACCGCACCCAGGCTTCCGTTCAAGAGGTCGCCGATGAACTCGCTTGGAGTGTCGCCGCAGACACCGCCAGCATCATCGATCCCTACGATCTGGCCGCCACTCTCCGACACGCCATCCTCGACGAGTTCGCCTACGGCCAGGAAGTGCACAGAGCCACCGGCGGTACGGATTCGCCCTTCTACGGCATCGCAACACCTGTGGCGAAGACGCTGGACTGGCTTATCGGGCATCATCCACAAGCCGCCCACCACATCATTGGCGAGATCATCGGAGATGCCGAGCGTCGGCTGGACATCCCACGTGACGTCAGCGCCGATTCCATCCGCACAGCCCTCGGCTTGGACAGCCAACTGCCTCGCCAGGTTCGACTGGACTTCCTTGAGCGAGTGCTCCCCCCGAAGCCTGTTCACTGACACCGACGTTGGCTTCACGGCTGCGATATTCGTGTCCCGACAAACCGCGAGGACGCTGACGGGGAAGCCGACAGCACGGTCGCGGCGGATGCCCGGCCCGGTGCGGCGGCCGATTTACGACCATTGCCGTGCCTGCTCCATCCCTCGTTGTCAGTAGTCGTCGCTACCGTAGTTCTCACGGCTTTTCACAATGAAAAGGTGGTATTGCGTGGCCGACATCGTCTGGCACACGAAGTTCCAGATCCTGCTCGACCTGCGGGTCAGCCCTACAGCGGCGCAGGCACGAACCGTGTCCACAGCGGCCGACAAGATCCAACCGCTGATCTGCATCAAACCGCTCGGGCACGCCCTGGCACGACGTATACGTCAGACGGGCTTCGCCGTCGTCCCCCGGAGGACGAG
Source organism: Streptomyces europaeiscabiei (assembly GCF_036346855.1). Taxonomy (NCBI): domain Bacteria; kingdom Bacillati; phylum Actinomycetota; class Actinomycetes; order Kitasatosporales; family Streptomycetaceae; genus Streptomyces; species Streptomyces europaeiscabiei. Next base: position 7,950,495 of record NZ_CP107841.1, on the reverse strand, counting down.
ACGCGGGGTGAGGACGACCTCGCGGGGTTCGGTCCGGTCCTGGTCGAGGCGCTCGACGGCCGCGGTCACCGCATGCCGCGCCTGCGCCTCGGCCCCCTGGCTGACCGTGGTCAGATTGAAGCAGCTCAGCCGGGAGTGGGTGTCGTCGTCGTAGCCGACCACGGACACCCGGCCAGGGATCTCGACCCCGGCGCGGGCCAGGGCGGCCAGGACGCCGATGGCGCACTGGTCGTTGAAGGCGACGACGGCGGTGGGAAGATCGCCGGCTTCGAGTAGCTGGCCCGCGGCGCGCTCGCCGGCCGCTTCGGTGTGGTCGCCGCGCAGGACGCTGATGTGTTCGTCCAGGCCGTGGCGGCGCATGGCGGTGCGGTAACCCCGGCGCCGATCGGTGGCGATCACGCCCTTGCCACCGTCGACATAGGTGATCGCACGATGGCCGAGCCCGACGAGATGGTCGACGATCTGGCCGACCCCGTCGTCGTCAGCGGTGCGCACGACGTCCAGGGCCGCGTCGGAGATCCGGCGGCCGACGGCGATGACCGGCGCCTTGCGGTCGAGGGCGGCGAGGGTCGCGGTGGGGACGGTCGGGCCGAGGAGGATCAGGGCCTCGCTGCGGTAGGCGAGCAGCGTCTCGACGGCCGTGTGCTCGTCGCGGGTGCGCGTCAGGGTGCTGAGCACCAGGTCATAGCCGACCTCCTCGGCCGCCACATGCAGATGGTCGACCAACTCGGCGTGGAACGGGCTGTAGATGTCGATCATGACGCCCAGCAGACGGCTGCGCCGGCTCGCGAGCACGCTGGCCGTACGGTCCACCTGATAGCCGAGGTCTGCGGCCGCCCTGAGGACACGTTGCCGCGTCCGCTCACTGGGACCGGCCACCCCACGCAGCACAAGAGACACCGACGCGGTGGACAGGCCCACCCGCGCGGCCACGTCCTCCAGCCGGGGACGCTTGTTCGCGCCATTCCGGTGACGTACGGGATCACCGTCGCCCACTTGCGCCTCCCCTGCGGAAATCTGCTGGCACAACACCCTTGACACGCTCGCGAAACAATCCGATAGTACCAGAACTTAAAGCGTTTTAAATTGTGCTGATGTTCCGACTAAGCCAGCTCGAAAGCGCGGTCCGCGCGGATCGTGTTCTCCGGCTCGGTCGACGACGCCCACAAGGCGCTCGCTCAGGACATCAAGGCCGCCACACCCACCATCCATCCCCACGGCCGCCGTTCCACCGACCCTCCCAGTTGCACAGTGAGGTGCACGAATCATGAACCGAACCTCCCTTCCCCGCTCTCGCAGAACAGCCTCCGTCGTGGCCGCGGCCGCCGCGGCCACCCTGGTCCTCGCGGGCTGCTCCAGCAGCTCCGGCGGCAAGGAGGCCGAGGAGGGCGGGGCGGACGCCGCGGCCGGCAAGGCCGACACGCCCCGTATGAAGGTCGCGATGGTCACCCACGCGCCGTCCGGCGACACCTTCTGGGACATCATCCGCAAGGGCGCCCAGGCCGCCGCCGCCAAGGACAACGTCGAGCTGATCTACTCCAACGACGAGAGCGCAAGCGGCCAGGCGACGCTGATCCAGAACGCGATCGACCAGAAGGTCGACGGCATCGCCGTCACCCTCGCCAAGCCCGACGCCCTCAAGGACGCCATCGCCAAGGCACAGAAGGCCGGCATCCCCGTCGTCGGCTTCAACTCCGGCATGGACGTCTGGAAGGAGCAGGGGCTGCTCTCCTTCTTCGGCCAGGACGAGGCCGTCTCCGGCCAGGCCTTCGGCAACAAGCTCAACGAGACCGGCGCCAAGCACGCGCTCTGCGTCGTCCAGGTCCAGGGGCACGTAGGCCTGGAGGCCCGCTGCGCCGGCGTGAAGAAGACCTTCAAGGGCAAGACCGAGAACCTCTACGTCAACGGCAACGACATGCCCGCGACCAAGTCGACCATCTCGGCCAAGCTCAAGCAGGACTCCTCGATCGACCAGGTCGTCACCCTCGGCGCCCCGTTCGCGCTGACGGCGGTGGAGTCGATCTCGGACGCGGGCAGCAAGGCGAAGGTCGCCACGTTCGACCTGAACAAGGAGCTCACGGACGCCATCAAGGCGGGCGACATCGAGTTCGCCGTCGACCAGCAGCCCTACCTGCAGGGCTACCTGGCCGTGGACTCGCTCTGGCTCTACAAGAACAACGGAAACTACAGCGGCGGTGGCGAGGAGCCGGTGCTGACCGGCCCGGCCTTCGTCGACAAGGACAACGTCGACACGATCGCCAAGTTCGCCGCGAAGGGCACCCGGTGATCTGATCATGACCCAAGCAACGGCACCGGCGGCGAGTTCCCCCTCGTCGCCGGCTCCGCCGGCCGCCCACAAGGACGGCCGCACCGTACAGCGTTCGCTGGGGCGCAGGCTGCTGGCCCGCCCCGAGGTCGGCGCGCTCATAGCCGCGATCGGCGTCTACGCGTTCTTCTTCTCCGTGGCCCCCTCGTTCCGTGAGGCCAGTTCGCTGGCGACGGTGCTCTACCAGGCCTCCGTCATGGGCATCATGGCGATCCCGGTGGCCCTGCTGATGATCGGCGGGGAGTTCGACCTGTCCGCCGGTGTCGCGGTCACCACCTCCGCGCTGACCGCCGCGGTCATCAGCTTCCAATTGTCCGTGAACGTGTGGACCGGTGTCTTCGTCGCGCTGATCGTGTCCCTCGCCGTCGGCGCGTTCAACGGCTGGCTGCTGATCAGGACCGGGCTGCCCAGCTTCCTGGTCACCCTCGGCTCGTTCCTGATCCTGCAGGGCTCCAACCTCGCCGTCACGAAGATCTTCACCGGCAACGTGGCCAGCGACTCCATCAGCGACATGGACGGCTTCGACCAGGCCAAGAACGTCTTCGCCTCCGAGGTCGGCATCGGCGGCGTCGATGTCAAGGTCACGGTCTTCTACTGGCTGGCGTTCGCGGCGATCGCCACCTGGCTGCTGCTGCGCACCAAGTTCGGCAACTGGATCTTCGCGGTCGGCGGCAGCAAGGACAGTGCGCGGGCCGTCGGCGTGCCCGTGAACTTCACGAAGATCGCCCTGTTCATGGGCGTCGGCGCGGGCGCCTGGTTCGTCGGGATGCACCTGCTGTTCTCGTTCAACACGGTCCAGTCCGGTGAGGGCGTGGGCAACGAGTTCCTGTACATCATCGCCGCCGTGATCGGCGGCTGCCTGCTGACGGGCGGTTACGGCTCGGCCGTGGGCCCGGTGATCGGTGCCTTCATCTTCGGCATGGTCTCCCAGGGCATCGTCTACGCCAACTGGAACCCCGACTGGTTCAAGGCCTTCCTCGGCGTGATGCTCCTGATCGCCGCCCTCGTCAACTTGTGGGTCCGCAGCCAAGCGACCCGGAGGTGAACCACCCCATGACCAACACCAACACGGCTATCGTCACGGACACCGAATCCCAGAACGACACCCCCGTCGTAGAACTGCGCGGCACCGGCAAGGCCTACGGCAATGTCCGCGCCCTGCACAGCGTGAACCTCAGCGTCCACCCCGGCCGCGTCACCTGCGTCCTGGGCGACAACGGCGCCGGCAAGTCCACGCTGATCAAGATCATCTCGGGTCTGCACCAGCACACCGAGGGCGAGGTCCTCGTCGACGGCGAGCCGGTGCGCTTCACCACCCCGCGCGAGGCCCTGGACGCCGGCATCGCCACCGTCTACCAGGATCTGGCGACCGTCCCGCTGATGCCGGTCTGGCGCAACTTCTTCCTCGGCTCGGAGTTCACCAAGGGCCCCTGGCCCGTCCGGCGTCTGGACATCGCCCGGATGAAGGAGACCGCGGACACCGAACTGCGCAACATGGGCATCGTCCTGGACGACCTCGACCAGCCCATCGGCACCCTCTCCGGCGGCCAGCGCCAGTGCGTGGCCATCGCCCGCGCCGTCTACTTCGGCGCCCGCGTCCTCATCCTCGACGAGCCCACCGCCGCCCTCGGCGTCAAACAGTCCGGCGTGGTGCTGAAGTACATCGCCGCCGCCCGCGACCGCGGCCTCGGCGTCATCTTCATCACGCACAACCCCCACCACGCCTACATGGTGGGCGACCACTTCAGCGTCCTGCGCCTCGGCACCCTCGAACTCTCCGCCGCCCGCGACCAGGTCAGCCTCGAAGAACTCACCAACCACATGGCAGGCGGCACCGAACTCGCCGCCCTCAAACACGAACTCGCCCAAGTACGCGGCGTCGACGTCGACGAACTCCCCGAGGAAGGAGACCTCACCGCACCCGTGGCCACCTCGAAGGACGGGGCCGCGTGAACCGGCCCCGACGCTCCACCGTCCTCCCCTGACACCCCGGAAGGCACCCCGTCGTGAAGATCGCCCTCGACCCATACATGATCCGCAATGTCCCGCTCCTCGAACTGCCCGCAGTGGTCGCCGAGTTGGGCTACGAATGGATCGAGCTCTCCCCCCGAGAGGACTTCATCCCCTTCTTCCGCCATCCGCGCGTGGACGACGCCACCGTAGGGAAGTTCCGCAAGGCGCTGGACGCGGCGGGCGTCGGGATCTCCTCCCTCCTGCCCCTCTTCCGCTGGTCCGGCCCCGACGAGGACGCGCGGCAGGCCGCCGTCCGATACTGGAAGCGGTCCATCCAGATCTGCTCGGACCTCGGTGTGGACAGCATGATCTCCGAGTTCAACGGGCGCCCCGAGGACCCGGACCGCAGCGAGGCCCAGTTCTGGAAGTCGATGGACGAACTCCTTCCGCTCTTCGAGCGGGAGGGCATCAAGCTCGCCCTGGAGCCGCACCCGGACGACTTCATCGAGGACGGCCACGACGCGGTGAACCTGATCCGCGGGATCAACCACCCCAGCGTCAGTTTCCTCTACTGCGCCCCGCACACCTTCCACATCGGCAACGACGCCCCCGGCATCATCAAGCACGCGGGCGATCTGCTCACCCATGTTCATCTGGCCGACGTCCTCGACCACACGGCCTCCTCGGGCAACCGCTACATCCTCAACCCGCCCGGCACGACGGCACGCGTCCACCAGCACCTCGACATGGGTCAGGGCGAGGTCGACTTCGACGAGCTCTTCCGCGAACTGCGCGCGAACGGCTTCGACGGCACTCTCACGTCCTGCGTCTTCGCCTGGGAGGACCGCGCGAAGGAGTCGTCCGTCTTCATGCGGAAGAAGATCGACGAGTACCTGGCCACTTGGTCCTGACATCTATTGACCTAACAACCTATTGACATGACATATGTCGGAAGGCATCGTTCTCGCTGCAGTCGCTTAAAGCGCTTTAAGGAAGAAGGGGAGCTGCCGTTATGCCGTTCGAAGTGCTGACCATGGGCCGTGTGGGGGTGGATGTGTATCCGCTTCAGACCGGTGTGGGACTGGCCGAGGTCACGTCGTTCGGCAAGTACCTCGGCGGCAGCCCCACCAACGTCGCGGTGGCCGCCGCCCGTTACGGGCACACCGCGAGCGTCGTCACCAAGACGGGCCGCGACCCGTTCGGGGACTTCGTCCGGCAGGCGCTGGAGGGATACGGCGTCGACGCCGGCTTCGTGGGGACGTCGGACATCGCGCCGACGCCGGTGACGTTCTGTGAGATCTTCCCGCCGGACGACTTCCCGCTGTACTTCTACCGCCTGCCCAAGGCCCCTGACCTGGACATCCGTCCCGACGAGCTCGACCTGGACGCCGTGCGCGACGCCAGTGTCTTCTGGATGACCGGGACGGGGCTGAGCGAGGAGCCGAGCCGCTCGGCCACCCTCGCGGCGCTGGCGCATCGGGCGAAGGCGGGCACGACGGTCTTCGACCTGGACTGGCGGCCGATGTTCTGGAACGACCCGGACCAGGCCCGTACGTACTACGCCGAGGCCCTGCGCCACACCACCGTCGCCGTCGGCAACCTCGACGAGTGCGAGGTGGCGACCGGGGAGCGCGAGCCGTACGCCGCCGCGAAGGCACTGCTCGCCGCCGGGGTCGAGCTCGCCGTGGTCAAGCAGGGCCCCAAGGGCGTGCTGGCCATGACCCGGGACGGCCGGGCCGCCGAGATCCCGCCGGTGCCCGTCGACGTCGTCAACGGTCTCGGCGCGGGTGACGCCTTCGGCGGCGCGCTGTGCCACGGGCTGCTGTCCGGCTGGGACACGCGCCGCACGGTGTCCTTCGCCAATGCCGCCGGGGCGATCGTGGCGGGCCGGCTGTCCTGCTCCGACGCCATGCCCACCGAGGCCGAGGTCGCGGCCAAGCTCCGCGAGGCAGCCCTCGCATCCGATGAGCGAGAGGTGTGACCCCATGCTGCCCGACAATATGAGCCGGATCGTGGGGGCCCGCGTCAACGACCCCGGTGCCATCGCGGCGGCCGCCGCCCGCCGTGTGCAGGCGACCTCGCTGCTCGGCAAGCACGGGAAAGCCATGATCATCGCCGCCGACCATCCGGCGCGAGGTGCCAACGGCGTAGGCGGCGACCCGACCGCCATGGCCGACCGCTTCAAGCTGCTCGACCGCCTGTGCGTGGCGTTGGAACGGCCCGGAGTGACCGGCGTCCTGGCCACCGCCGACATCCTGGAGGACCTGCTGCTGCTCGGCGTCCTCGACGGCAAGAGCGTCTTCGGTTCCATGAACCGCGGTGGGCTGGCGGGTTCGGTGTTCGAGATCGACGACCGGTTCACCGGGTACGACGCCGAGACGATCGCGGCGATGGGCTTCGACGGCGGCAAGATGCTCACCCGCATCGCCCTCGACGACCCGGCCACCCCGTCGATCCTGGAGAACACCGCCCGCGCGGTCGACGAGCTGAACGACCGGCAGCTCATAGCCATGGTCGAGCCGTTCCTCTCCCTCTGGCAGGACGGGAAGATCCGCAACGACCTCTCCACCGACGCTGTCGTCAAGTCGATCACCATCGCCTCCGGGCTGGGGCGCCGCACCGCCTACACCTGGCTGAAGCTGCCGGTCGTCGACGACATGGAGCGCGTGCTCGCCTCCTCCACGCTGCCCGCGCTGCTGCTGGGCGGCGAGGTCAAGGACGCCGACGCGGCCTTCGCCTCCTGGGGCAAGGCACTGAAGCAGCCCACCGCTCAGGGTCTGGTCGTGGGCCGCTCCCTGCTCTACCCCTCGGACGGCGATGTCGCCGGGGCGGTGGACCGGGCGGTGAGCCTGCTGTGAGCGACACGAGCAAGTACCACCTGCCCAGGGGCACATCGGCCGACGGCCCCTACGACCTCCTGATCACGCCGGAGTCGGCGGGCTGGGAATACTCCGGCCTCAGGATCCTGACCCTGGCTCCGGGCGAGGCACACACCCTGTCCACCGGAGATTCCGAGTTCCTGGTCCTGCCGCTGACAGGCTCCTGCACCCTCACCACGGACACCAAGGCCTTCGAACTCGCCGGCCGGACAGGCGTGTTCGCCTCCACCACCGACTTCGCGTATCTCTCGCGCGAGTCGGAGGCTCTCATCAGCAGCGCGTCCGGTGGACGGTTCGCGCTGCCCTCCGCCCGTACCGAGCGGGGAGGTCAACCGGCTCGGTACGGGCGCAAGGAGGACGTCCCTGTCGAGCTGCGGGGTGCCGGGGCGTGCTCGCGACAGGTCAACAACTACTGCCTGCCCGGCACGTTCGACGCCGAGCAGCTGCTGGTGTGCGAGGTGCTCACCCCCGGCGGGAACTGGTCCTCGTACCCGCCGCACAAGCACGACGAGGTACGCACCGACGAGGCCGGCAACCCGGTCGAGTCAGAGCTGGAGGAGATCTACTACTTCGAGGTCTCCGGCGACGGGAACGGCTTCGGCTACCAGCGGGTCTACGGCACCACCGACCGGCCCATCGAGGTGCTCGCCGAGGTGCGCTCCGGCGACGCCGTCCTCATTCCGCACGGCTGGCACGGCCCGTCGATCGCGGCCCCCGGATACGACCTGTACTACCTCAACGTCATGGCCGGTCCGGGGCAGGACCGCGCCTGGCTGATCTGCGACGACCCCGCCCACGGCTGGGTGCGTTCCACCTGGGAGTCCCAGGACGTCGACGACCGGCTTCCCTTCGAAGGGCCCACCGAGCAATGAACACCATCCGACTCACCACCGCCCAGGCGCTCGTACGCTTCCTGGCCCACCAGTACAGCGAACGCGACGGCCAGGAACACCGCCTCATCCCCGGTGTGTGGGGCATCTTCGGGCACGGCAACGTCGCCGGCATCGGCCAGGCACTGTTGCAGGCAGCCACGACCGGCGAAGCCGACCTGCCCTACTACCTCGCCCGCAACGAACAGGGCATGGTCCACGCCTCCGTCGCCTACGCCAAGATGCGTGACCGGCTCGCCACCTTCGCCTGCACCGCCTCCACCGGCCCCGGCTCCACCAACATGATCACTGGCGCGGCGCTCGCCACCACCAACCGCATCCCGGTGCTGCTGCTGCCCTCCGACATGTTCGCCACCCGCGCCGCCGACCCCGTCCTCCAGCAGCTGGAGGACACCCGGGGCGGCGACGTCACCGTCAACGACACCTTCCGCGCCGTATCCAAGTACTTCGACCGCATCTCGCGTCCCGAGCAGCTGATCCCGGCCGCACTCGCCGCGATGCGGGTACTGACCGACCCCGTCGAGACCGGCGCCGTCACCCTCGCCCTCCCGCAGGACGTGCAGGCCGAAGCGTACGACTGGCCCGTCTCGTTCTTCCGGCGCCGGGTGTGGCATGTGGGCCGCCCGGTTCCGGAGCCGGCCGCAGTCGAGCGCGCCGCCGCCCTGCTGCGAGGCGCCCGCAAGCCGCTGATCGTCGCAGGTGGCGGCACCGTCTACTCCGGTGCCGAGACTCAGCTGCGGGCCTTCGCCGAAGCCACCGGCATCCCCGTCGCCGACACCCACGCCGGCAAGGGCGCCGTCGCCTGGGACCACCCGTACGCGGTCGGCGGGATCGGCTCGACCGGTTCGTATGCCGCGAACGAGCTGGCACGCGAGGCCGATGTGATCCTCGGGATCGGCACGCGCTACTCCGACTTCACCACCGCCAGCCACACCGTCTTCGCCAACCCCGACGCCACCTTCGTCAACCTCAACGTCGCCCGCCTGGACGCGGTGAAGCACTCCGCCGAACCCCTGGTCGCGGACGCCCGGCTCGGCATCCAGGCCCTCGCGGGCGCGCTGACGGACTGGGAGGTGGACCAGGGGTACCGCGACCGGACACGCCAACTGATCGCCCGTACAAGGGAGATCGAGGAGGAATGCTTCGCCCCGGACCGCAACACCGGCGAACTCCCCGCCCAGACCCAGATCCTCGGCGCCCTCAACGACGTCCTCGGCGACCGCGACGTGGTCATCAACGCGGCCGGATCCATGCCCGGCGACCTGCAACAACTGTGGCGGGCTCGGGATCCGAAGGCCTACCACGTCGAGTACGCCTACTCCTGCATGGGCTACGAAGTCGCCGCCGGCGTCGGCGCCAAGATGGCCGACCCCTCGCGCGAGGTCGTCGTCCTGGTCGGTGACGGCTCCTATCTGATGATGGCCCAGGAGATCGTCACCATGGTCTCCGAAGGACTGAAGGTCATCATCGTCCTCGTCCAGAACCACGGCTTCGCCTCCATCGGCGCCCTGTCCGAGTCCCTCGGCTCGCAGCGCTTCGGCACCAAGTACCGCTTCCGCGACGAGGACTCGGGCCGCCTCGACGGCGGCATCCTCCCCGTCGACCTCGCCGCCAACGCCGCCTCCCTCGGCGCGGACGTCCTGCACTCCACCACCGTCGACGAATTCCGCACCGCGATGGAGAAGGCGAAAGCCGCCACCCACACCACGGTCGTGCACGTCGAGACCGACCTCTACGGGCCCAACCCACCCGGCCACGGCTGGTGGGACGTCCCCGTCAGCCAGACCTCCGCCCTCGACACCACCCGCACCGCGTACGAGACATACGCCGCCCACAAGCGCACCCAGCGGCACTACCTGTAAGTCCCGTCCCCGCAAAGGAAACCCGCACCGTGACTACCATCCAGCACTGGATCAACGGCAGCCCCACCCCGGGCTCCGCCGCCAACACCCAGCCGGTGTTCAACCCGGCCACCGGTGCCGAGCAGGCACAGGTGGTCCTGGGCGGCACCGCCGACGTGGACACCGCCGTCGCAGCTGCTTCCGCCGCGTTCGAGACCTGGTCGGAGTCCTCGCTCAGCCAGCGCACCCAGGTGATGTTCGCCTTCCGCCAGTTGCTCGTCGAGCACGAGGAGGAGTTGGGCCGGATCATCTCCGCCGAGCACGGCAAGACCGTCGACGACGCACGCGGCGAGATCACACGCGGCCGCGAGGTCGTGGAGTTCGCCTGCGGCCTCGGCGACGTGCTGAAGGGCTCCTTCTCCGACCAGGTCTCACGCGGCGTAGACGTGCACAACTTCCGCCAGCCCCTCGGCGTCGTCGCCGGCATCACCCCCTTCAACTTCCCCGCCATGGTGCCCCTGTGGATGCACCCCATCGCCATCGCCACCGGCAACACCTTCATCCTCAAGCCCAGTGAGCGCGACCCGTCGGCGGCGAACTTCGTCGCCGAGCTCTACCAGAAAGCCGGCCTCCCCGACGGCGTCTTCAACGTCGTCCACGGCGGCAAGCCGGCCGTCGACGCGATCCTCACCCACCCCGGCATCGAAGCCGTCTCCTTCGTCGGCTCCACCCCCATCGCCAAGTACGTCCACGAGACCGCGACCGCCCACGGCAAACGCGTCCAGGCCCTCGGCGGCGCCAAGAACCACGCCGTCGTCCTCCCCGACGCCGACCTCGAATTCGCCGCCAACCACATCACCGCCGGCGCCTACGGCTCCGCCGGCGAACGCTGTATGGCCGTCTCCGTCGCCGTCGCCGTCGGCGACGCCGCCGACGAGCTCGTCGAGATCCTCCAGCGCAAGGCCCGCGAGGTGAAGGTCGGCCCCGGCGACCAGCCCGGCACCGACATGGGCCCACTCGTCACCAAGACCGCCCAGGAACGCGTCGAGAACGCGGTCGGCGGCGCCGCCACCCAAGGGGCCACCGTCGTCGTCGACGGACGCGGCCTCAAGATCGACGGCCACGAGGACGGCTTCTTCACCGGCCCCTCCCTCCTCGACCACGTCACCACCGACATGGACGCCTACAAGGAAGAGCTGTTCGGCCCGGTCCTCGCCGTCATCCGCACCGACTCCCTCGACCAGGCCATCGACCTCATCAACGCCAACCCCTACGGCAACGGCACCGCCCTCTTCACCGCCTCCGGCGAGGCCGCCCGCCGCTTCCAGCGCACCATCAAGGTCGGCATGATCGGCATCAACGTCCCCGTGCCCGTGCCGATGTCGTACTACTCCTTCGGCGGCTGGAAGGACTCCCTCATCGGCGACTCCCCCATCCACGGCCCCGAAGGCATCCGCTTCTACACCCGCCCCAAGGTCGTCACCACCCGCTGGCCCCAGCCCGCCCAGCAAGTGAACGCCGGCTTCAACTTCCCCACCAGCACCTGAGTTGATCCCGTCCCCCCACATCGACCGCTAGGAGGTGGCCATGGGCGTCAGGGACGACGCGACTCAGGCGCCCGCACCGAGCACCGCCGCCATGGGCGACACCTCGCCGAAGGTCTACCGGAGGCTGCGGACCATCACGGTCATCGCGACCTTCGGTGGGCTCCTCTTCGGCTACGACACCGGAGTCATCTCCGGAGCAGTGCCCTTCATGGCCCCCTCGCCCGGGGAGTTCATGCAGGGGTGCATCGCGACCGTGTTCTGGCTGATGCTCTCGGAGATCTTCCCGCTCCGGCTGCGCGGCTTCGCGATGGGTACGGCCGTCTTCGGCACCTGGATGGCGAACTTCCTGGTGTTCCCGCCGCTGATCGACGCGATCGGCGGGTTTACCTTCCTGATCTTCGCCGCGATCAACACCGCCACCTTCCTCCCTTACCTGCGCACCGTTCCCGAGACCCGGGGGCGCTCGATGGAAGCCATCGAGTCCCACTTCCGCGGACAGTACGCCACCTGACCAGGCCCTCCCGCTGTTCTCAGAGCTCTTCGAAAGGCACCCCCATGACCACGTCCGCCAAGCCTCTGTCAGTCGCCGTGATCGGTGCCGGTATGGCCGGCCGCAGCCACGCCGCCGGTTACCGCAATGTCAACACGGTCTTCGGCGCCGGTCTGCCGCCGGTGCGGCTGGCCGCGGTAGCCGACGCCAATGTCGCACTCGCCGAGGACGCCGCCCGCCGTTATGGGTTCGAGAAGGCGCTCCCCAGCTGGGAGGCCGTCGTCGAGGACCCGACGATCGACGCCGTCAGCATCGTCGTGGGCAACGCCCTGCACCGGCCGATCGCGGAGGCCCTGGTCGCGGCGGGCAAGCACGTGCTGTGCGAGAAGCCGCTCGCCGGGTCGCTGGAAGACGCCCGTGCGATGGCCGGGTTGGAGCGTTCCGCCGAGGTCGTGACGGCCGTGGGCTACACCTTCCGCCGCTCCCCCGGTATCGCCGCGATCCGCGACCATGTGCGGCGCGGTGAGCTGGGTGACCTGACCCTGTTCAGCGGCCGGTACTGGTGCGACTACGCGACCGACCCGAACGGCCCGCTGAGCTGGCGCTTCAAGGGCGGCCCGGGTTCCGGCGCGCTGGGTGACGTCGGCTCGCACGTCATCGACGCCGCCGAGTACGTGGCCGGGCCCATCGCCTCCGTCTCCGGTGCCGCGCTGTCGACGCAGATCCCCAAGCGTCCGCTACCGCTGGGCGCGGTCGTCGGCCACAACGCGGCTCCCGTCTCCGACGAGTTCGGCGAGGTCGAGAACGAGGACACCGCGTCGTTCACGGCCCGCTTCGAGTCCGGTCTCGTGGGCACCTTCTCGGTGACACGCACCGGCTTCGGCCTGCCCAACGGGCTGTTCTTCGACGTCCTGGGCCTCGGCGGCCGGGCCGCGTTCGACCAGCACCGGCCCGCCGAGTACCTCTTCGACGACGCCCAGCCCGACGCCCGTACGCGCGGCGCCCGGCAGATCATCGCCGGCCCGCAGATGCCGTACTTCGCGGGCGGTGTCCCGATGGAGGCGCCCGGTGTGGGCGCCAGCAACGGCGACAACTTCACCTACCAGGCCCGCGCCTTCCTCGACCAGGTCGCGGGGGTGGCCGCGCCGCTGCCTGCCTGCGCCACGTTCGCCGACGCGCTGCGCACGATGGAGATCATCAAGGCCGTCGTCGAGTCCTCCCAGGCCGGTGGCGCCGCCGTCACGGTCCCGCCCACCGCCTGACCACCGAAGAGCCGGAGCTCGTAGAGCCCGAATCTGCACGCGGCGTCGCCAGCCGCCTCACAGAACCCCTTGAGAGGTCCCGCCCGCCGACAGGTGCGCGCGGGGCCCTTCACAACGTGTGTTCGTCGAGGGCGTCGCCCCCACGCGCCGCATGCGGGCCGAAATCCGTTCTCGGCCATGTGCGGCGGCCAGGCGGGCCGTCCGGGCGTGTGCCTCCACTCCGTCCGGTAGATGGTAGGCGGGTGACCACGATGCGGTGCAGCGCGGCGTTGGCCTGCCTGTCTCCGCCGCGGTTGAGCCGACGGCGCTGGCTCTTCCCTGAGGACTTCTCAACAGGACTGACGCCGCACAGGGCGGCGAGGGATGCCTCTTCGCCAACCGGAGCATCCGCAGCGCTTCCACTTGCCCGTCGCCGCTCTTCGGTAGCGCCCGTGCGATGCCGGACAGCGCTGCCCGGGCGGCAGCCTCGGCGTCGACGGCGTCGGTCTTGCCGCGCCGACGCCGGGTGGATCGATCAGGCTGATTAACCTCCACCACCGCAAACCTGCTGGGTCGCGAGGTAGCGGGCCAGTCCCGCACCGTAGGAGCCGGTGCACTCCAACCCAGCCCGCAGCACCGTCCCGCACTGACGTGTCCAGTCAAGAAGCTGGCCGTAGCCGGCCGCGGTGGCCGGGAACTCCCCGCTGCTCAGCAGTCCGCCAAGGTGGTCAAGGACGGCGACGTGCGCGTCCTTGTGAGTGTCGACGCCGAGCACCACCACGCGCGGCTCGGCCGCGGCCTCGACAGCGTGGGCAGCAGGAAAGGCCGCAGGCATGCAGAGGGTGATCACGGTGCTCCTGTTCGACGACGTACCGATAGTCAGCGCCGGACGGTGGAACGGTCAGAACTGTGACGGTGTCTTCGAGGCCAAGACCCCTATCGGGACACGCTCCGCCGGCGCGCAGGTACACCAACCTGACCAGCGCACGCTGGTGCGGCGGGAGCTTGCAACGGCGGTCACCCTCGTGGGTGACGATGAGCATCGTCACCGACTCGACCAGGGCGTGAGGCAGGTCGAGTGCGGCAGAATACGGAACCAACGCGGCTCCTGTACCTGTGGGTTGAGACTTCGAACACCTCCCCCAACGGCATGGGAGCCTCGTGCGCTGCGCACCCATCGACGTCACACGATCAGTGGCCGTACTGAAAACGCTCAATGGCGAAGGACGCCTCCGACACATTCCACGCATCGAGCTGCGCGGTGACAAGCTTGCGTGCCCTGGCCGATGTCGTCGGCTGGGTGCTCGGGTGGCACGGTGGCGAGCACGTCGTGACAAAGATCGTCCAGAGGACGCGGACCGTACAACGCGGGACGGGCGACGGCGCTGCACAGGCGCGCGGTTCCCTCGTCGAGGTCCTGTTCCCGGGAGTCGACCAGCCCCATCGGTATAGAGAGCGAGCAGGCTTCCCTCAGGAAGGGTGATCTCGGTGGTCTCGAACGGCAACCCGCCCAGTCCCAACGGGGGACCGGCCGGTATCCATGAGATCGACGACACCCGCAGGACTGTCGATGCAGACCGCGGCCCGGGCGGTGATCTCCTCGGCCAGCAACAGGTCGCCCTCGCCAAAGGAGCCTGCTTGCGGATCTCTCCGGCGACCTGTACCGGACTTCCTGGTATCCGTCGTGGTGCCGCAGCCGGACCCTCCCGCTCCACCTCGGCAGGCTCGGAAGTCGACGCAGTGCCTCCGCGGAGATCTCTTCGTCCCTTCGCAGACGCATAGCCGAGTAGGCGACGAGCGCCCTCCTTCCACTCGGCGATCACGCCGTGTTCGTCTACAACGGCACGCGCCGTCCGTGAGTCGCCGGACGTGTCGACGCGGTTCGACAGTTCGGCGTCGTGGGTGATTCCGCCGTCTCCCCACCGTCTCACCTCCACCAGAGTCGCGACGACCCCAGCCGCTCCCCCGCTCAGAGTGCGATACGCCCATTCTTCTCCCGCATCCAAGGATGGCTCATGCCAGGGCGCCCGGCACTCGCCAGGCGCCCTGCATCCCTACTCACGGGCCGTCTGCCCGTGCACGACGTCACCTGCCGTGCCCAGACCCGCCGGGTCGACTGCAGTCGCGCCCGTACCGGGCGGAGAGTGAGCTCCACCCGGTACGGGCTGGGGGCAGCGCGTACCGTTTCCGGTCGCGCCGCGTATCTCGGCCTCCGGCTCGCGGGGGAGGGACGCGAAGTCGGTGGCCGAAGTGGGTGGTCGGGCCCGGAGCGCTGGGCTCAGGCGCCGGCCTGAAGCTCCGCGAGTTCGGCCTCGAGGTCGGCCATGGCCTCGCCGCCGGCCATGAGGTCGGTGATCTCCTCGCGGGTCCGTTCGCCCTTGCGGAAGTCGTCGGCCTTCTGGCCGCGGATGAGGACGGCGAAGTGGTCGCCGACCATCATGGCGTGGCGCACGTTGTGGGTGACGAGGATGACGGCGACGCCCTTGGCGCGGGCCTGCATGATGATGCGCAGGACGTGGGCGGCTTCCTTGACACCGAGGGCGGCGGTGGGTTCGTCGAGGATGAGGACGTTGGCGCCGAAGTAGACGGCGCGGGCGATGGCCAGGGCCTGGCGCTCGCCGCCGGAGAGGCTGCCGACCAGGCGGGCGCCGTCGGTGACGCGGGTGATGCCGAGGGACTGCATCTCGCGGACGGCGATCTCGCCCGCCAGTTTCTTGTCGAACAACTTGAACGGGCCCCAGCCCTTGGTGGGTTCGGCCCCGACGAAGAAGCAGCGGCCGACGCCCATCAACGGGAACGTACCGCCGAACTGGTGGACGGTGGCGATGCCCTGGGCGCTGGCGTCGCGCGGACTGTCGAAGACGGCCGGGGCACCGTTGACCTCGATGGTGCCGGTGGTCGGCTTGTGGAACCCGGAGAGGATCTTGATGAGGGTCGACTTGCCGGCACCGTTGTCGCCGAGTAGGCACAGCACCTTTCCGGCGTCCACCTCCAGGGAGATGTCCTGCAGCGCGTGGGTGCCGAGGAAGGACTTGCTGACGCCTTCCAGTCGCAGAAGGGGTGTGGTCATGGTCAGGCCTTCTTCGCGGAGCGGGGCTTGTGGGACAGGGCGAGCCGGCGGAACGTGTTGTTCATCAGCACCGCCGCAAGGATGAGGACGCCGAGGATCAGGGCGGCCCAGTCGGAGTTCCAGCCGGTGAAGTAGATGCCTTGGTTGACGATGGCGAAGGTGAGGGTTCCCAGTACGACGCCGACGACCGAGCCGTAGCCGCCCTGGAGCAGTACGCCGCCGATGACCACGGCGATGATGGAGTTGAAGACGAAGGACTGGCCGTTGGCGACCTGGGCGCCGTTGTAGAGGATGGTCTGGATCACGCCGACGAGGGCGGCGCAGAATCCGCTGGCCAGGTACAGGGAGATCTTCACGCGGGCGACGGGGATGCCGTTGGCGCGGGCGCTCTCCTTGTCACCGCCGATGGCGAAGATCCAGTTGCCGTACGGCATGGCCTGCAGCAGCACGGTGACGGCGACCGCCACGGCGATCCACCAGAAGATCGCGACCTCGAACTGGCCGCCGATCAGTTGTCCGAAGATCGCCTTGGAGGTGGGGTCGGGGGCGAGGGCGACGCTGGTGGTACCGGTCGTGAACCGGGACAGGCCGAGGGTGAGCCCGGAGAGCGCGAACAGGGTGGCCAGGGTGACGACCAGGGAGGGGACGTTGCTCCTGGTGACGAGAATCCCGTTGAGCAGGCCGGTGAGCAGACCCAGCGCGAGTGCGAGCACGATACCGACGATCATCGGCGCGCCCCAGTGCCCGGACACGATGGCCAGCGTCATCGAGCTGCCCGCGAGCACCGAGCCCACGGACACGTCGAGTTCGCCGGCGATCATCAGCAGCCCGACGGGGATGGCGATGATGCCGAGTTCTGCGGCGATGTTCAGCCAGCTCGCTGCCCCCGCCTGGGCGAGGAACTTCTCACCGCCGAAGATCGCGAAGAAGACGAAGACACTCAGTGTTCCGATGAGCGCTCCAGCCTCGGGGCGATGGCGCAGCTGCCCCAGCCGACTCTCGGATTGCTTCGCCGGTATGACGGCGGTCTCCGGGCCGGCCGTCGTCTTCGGGAGGGAGGTTGTCATCGGTCTGGTACCACCTTTGTGGATCTCGGATGTGCGGCGCGTCGTTCGCCTGCGAGAGGTGCCGCGCCCGGGCCGGGCCCGGCACCTCCACGCGGAACGGGAAACGCGGGACGGTGAACGAGGGATGAGCGACTCGGGCCGGGAGCGGTCCTCCGCCGACTAGCGGACGCCGGCCTTCGTGCCCGCGATCGCCTCGGCGACGTTGTCCTTGGTGACCAGGAGCGGGCCGGTCAGCAGCGGGTTCTGCGGCGGGATCACGCCGTAGGACAGGTACTGGTTGGCTATCGACACCGCGTAGAAGCCCTGTAGGTAAGGCTGCTGGTCGATGGCGAACAGCTGCTTGCCGGCCTTGATCCGGTTGAGCTGGCTGTCCGAGAGGTCGAAGGTGCCCAGCTTCACCTTGTCGGCGGCGCTCGCCTGGTCGATCGCGGCGGCCGCGCTGTCCGCGTCCTGGACGCCGATCGTCACGAGGGCGTCAATGGTGTCGTCCTTCAGCAGGGCACCCTTGATGGCCTGGGTCACCGCGGAGGGGTTGCCGAAGTTGGAGGAGGGCAGGGGCAGTTGCTTGGACTTGGCCCCCTTGCTCTTGGCACCGTCGGCGATGCCGTCGCAGCGGGCCTCCGAATTCGCCGCGCCGGGCACGGTGTTGACGCACAGGATGTTCTTCGCGCCTTCTTCGGCGAACTTGACGCCACCGGCCTTGCCGGCCTCGTAGTCGTCCGATCCGATGTACTTGAGCGACCCGGTCTTCTCGGCCGCGTCGACACCGCCCGCGTTGTAGATGAAGACGGGCACGCCCTGCTTCACGGCCTGCTTGATCGCGTCGTCCTGGTTCTCGGGCACCCAGTCCGGTACGACGATCGCCGACGGGTTCTGCGACAGCGCGGTGAGCGTCAGCTTGGCGGCGTCCGGGCCGAGGTTGTCGTACGTCTTGGGGCCGAGGAATGTCACAGAACCGCCGCCGGACTTCACGAGCTTCGCCGCGTCTTCGCCGCCCCGCTTGACCGCGGACCAGAACGGGTCGTCGGGCTTGCCGCCTATGACGTAGATGGCGTTCTTGCCGTTCTTCGCGGCGGACGTCGATCCGCCCTCGGCAGGCGCAGACGACCGGTCGCCATCGCCGCCCGAGGCCTTACCACTGGCGCATCCGGTCGCGGCGACCGCCATGACGGCGAGCAGGCTCACCGCGGTCAGAGCTCTTCGGGCAGGACGGCGACCGAGCAGTCGCCGGGACTGGGTGTGATCCATGTGCGGGGTGCTCCTTTGAGTGATGCCGAGGCGCGTGTGAGCGAGGCCAGGCATGTCTCGGGGTGGTGGTGCGACGGTGACGTGTACGAACCGGGGCGCGCGATTGCGCGGGGAAGACCGGGCACGTCCGCAGTACCGGGTATTCGCGTGATTGGGCTTACAGGCGTGGGCGAGCGACGGAAGAGCTCGCCAGGAGGGTGCTGCGGCGATCACGGCAACGCCGGACGGACTGGTGAGTGCGGATTCGTATTCGTGATCTTTTAAATCGCTTTAAGTGCTGGCCAGAGCATGCTTGTGTTTCCGAAACGTGTCAAGGGCCTTTTCGCGGAAGAATGCGCACTGCGCCACCACTGACCGCAAAAGGCTGCATAGGGCACACATTTGGCGCCCACGCGGACAGCGGCCGGCGGTGGCCGGAACGCACCAAGCGGTTCGCCCGATCAGCGCGGCTGCGATGTGGTTCCACGCAGGAGGAGGGAGGAGGCAAAGATGTCTCGCGGGACGCGATACCACCCCGATCAAGGCGTACGACCACGGCGATGACGGCCTGACCGGTCCTGCTCCTCGGCATTCTGGCCGACCGCGGTCAGATGAAGCAGCACAGCGGGGACAAGAGCGCCGCCGCAGCCCGCGACGGACCGGCGCCGGGAACCTCTCCTCCGCCCGCCGGAAGGCAGTCAGCGAGGCCAGAGCACTCCGGTCATGGAGCGTCACGACGGCGGCCGACAGAGCGCCGTCCGCCGACGGGATGCCGACCCGGCCCCGCTGCCGGATTCCTCAGTGGCACCATGGAGGATCCCGATCAGCGAGACGAGGCCGTGGCGGCGCATGGCGCTCCGGTATCCGCGGCGACGGTCGGCGGCGATGACAACCTCGCCCCAGCTGCCGTGGCGACCGCACGATCACCGAGGCCCACCATGGCGTCGACGGCCCGGTCGACACCGTCGCCGTCCAGCACCGCACACGACGCCGAGTTTGCACCGGTGATCCTGCAGCCCTCGAAACGACGGGCCGGCCACAGCACCGGCGGCTGGGGCAGGACGGTGGACGCACGCGGTGACGTCCTCCGATCGGGGGACGCGGTATCGCGCCGTCCAGGCCTGCGGGGGCAGCCGGGCCAAAGTCGCCCACGCGGTCTCCCGTGGATTTACGGCACCGCTTGACATACGCCCGTAACGCCGCCGATAGTACCAGTGCTTAAAGCGCTTTAAACGAGGTCTTGGCTGGTAGATCCCAAGGTGAAACCCGCGCCCACGACGCTCGGTCCCCATCCCCCTAGTCACGGCACAACGGCGCGCCGGAGAGGAACCACCATGAGCACACGACCGATCGGGGTGGCGGTCATCGGGGCCGGAATGGCAGGCCGGGCCCACCTCAACGGCTACAGACAGGCCTCGACGCTGTACGGCGACGGGCTGCCCGGGATCCGCCTGGTCGCTGTCGCCGACGCCCATGAGCCCTTCGCCCAGGACGCCGCCCGCCGCTACGGCTACGAGCGGGCCGAGACCGACTGGCGGGCAATCGTCGAGGCCGACGACATCGACGCGGTCAGCGTCGTGGTCGCCAACCACCTGCACCGCGAGATCGTCGAAGCCCTGCTGGCGGCGGGCAAGCACGTGCTGTGCGAGAAGCCGCTCGCGCCGAGTGTGGCAGACGCGCAGGCCATGGTGGCGGCGGCCGAGGGCACCGGCCTGGTGGCGGCCACCGGCTTTACCTTCCGCCGCTCCCCCGCCATCAACGCCATCCGGCAGCAGGTGCGGGAGGGCACGCTCGGGCCGGTACAACACTTCAACGGACACTACTGGTGCGACTACGGCCACAACCCCGAGGCACCGATGAGCTGGCGTTACCGGGGCGGACCCGGCTCCGGGGCACTGTCCGACATCGGCAGCCACCTCATCGATCTCGGCGAGTACTTCTGCGGTCCGGTGCAGAGCGTTCAGGGCGCCGTGCTCTCCACCCAGGTGCACGAGCGACCTCTGCCACTGGGCACCGCGGTGGGCCACTCGGCCGACGTACAGGTGAGTCAGGAACGCGAGCTCGTCGAGAACGACGACATAGCCACCTTCACCGCGACCTTCGCCTCCGGCGCCGTCGGCACCTTCTCCGTCTCGCGCATCGCCCGCGGTCTGGCCAACTCCCTCGGCTTCGAGGTGTTCACGAAGGGCGGCGCGGCCACCTTCGAACTGTCGCGTCCCGCAGAGTTCACCATCGTGGACTCGGCGGCCTCCGCCCCTGTGGACGGCTACCGGCGCATCGTGGTCGGCCCCGGCCACCCCTACATCGCCGGTGGTCTGCCCATGGACTTTCCCAGCGTGGGTCACGGCCAGCACGAGTTCTTCGTCTGGCAGGCCCGGGCCTTCCTGGAGCAGATCGCAGGTCTGAACGGGCTGCCGTCCTGCCCCACCCTTGCCGACGGGCTGCACAACCTGCGCGTCATCGATGCGATCGTCGCCTCCGCCGACGCCGGAGGACAGGCCGTCACCGTCCAGTGAGGTCGGCTCGGCTTGCCCCCTTCCGTTCAGCTCTCCGGCAGGAGAACCGCCACTGCAGGGCTGCCCACCACCCGTGCCGTATACGCCAGGCACAGCCCTGCATACGCGGGGCTCGCACGAGCTCCTCCGCCCTCGTCAGCGGCACCACCGTCATCATCGAGAAGGACCGAGGAATCACGAAATGAAGCTGGGACTGTACAACGCGATCCTGCACGACCGGCCGCTTCCGGAGGCGATCAAAGTCATCGCCGACCTGGGCCTGACGGGCATAGAGATCAACACCGGTGGCTTCCTGCCCGCCGTGCATGTACCGAAGTTCGACGACATCCTCGTCAGTGACACCGCCCGGGACGACTTCCTCGGTCTCTTCGAGGGCACCGGCGTCTCCATCGCCGGCCTGAACGCCAACGGCAACCCACTCCACCCGAACCCGGTCATCGGTGAAAAGCACGCCGAGGACATCCGCCGCTCCATCCGCCTGGCCGAACGGCTCGGACAGCACCGCCTCGTGACCATGTCGGGTCTGCCCGGCGGCGAGCCCGGCGCCACCCGCCCGAACTGGATCGTCAACGCATGGAACTCCGCGGCCCTGGACGTGCTGGACCACCAGTGGAAGATCGTCGCCGACTTCTGGCGCGAGACCGACCGGCTCGCCCGTGACCACGACGTCAAGGTCGCCCTCGAACTGCACCCGCAGAACGTCGTGTTCAACTCCGCCGACGTGCACAAACTCATCGACCTCACCGGCGCGACCCACGTGGGCGTCGAACTGGACGCCTCGCACCTGTTCTGGCAGCAGATGGACCCCGTCGCGGTCGTCCGCCACCTCGGCGAACTCGTCTTCCACGCCGCCGCCAAGGACGTCCGCATCAACCCCGAACACGCAGCACTCCACGGCGTGCTCGACAACAGCTTCCGCCGTCTGTCGCCCGAGGAGCCTCGCACCAACCTCGGCGGCGACGAGTGGGCCAACGAGTGGCCCAAGGCATCCGCGTGGGACTTCGTCGCCCTCGGCAAGGGCCATGACGTCGCCTACTGGACCGAGTTCCTTCGCGCCCTGCACGAGGTCGACCCGGACATGATGGTCAACATCGAGCACGAGGACACCGAACTCGGCCCCGTCGAGGGTGTCGCCGTGGCAGCCGAAGTACTCAAGGCCGCCGCCGCGGCCCTCCAGGAGTCGCTGCAGTCGTGATCGCCTGAACCACCTACCCCTACCAAGGCCAGGTCATCCTGGTCATGGGATCCGGCACCGGCATCGGCCGGGCGACCGCACGCGCGTTCCCCGAAGAGGAAGCGTGCGGTGGCGGTCCTCGGCCGCCGTCGGGAGCCGCTGCACGAGACCGTGGCGGGCTTTGACACCAAGCGCGTGGAGGTGATCGAAGCCGACATCACGGACACCACCGCGCTCGACGGCGCGGTGGCGGCAGTCGTCCGATGCTTCGGCCACCTGGACGTCATCTTCGCCAACGCCGGTACGAACGAGCCCAGCGGCGTCAGAAGTTGTTGTCGTTCCGAATCTGAGGGCGATGTTTTCGCTGGTCAGGCATAGCGTCGGCGGTTCGGTGGGAGTGGTGGCGTGTCGTGTCGTCGCTCCCCGGGAGGTCGCGGATGCCGTCGGTGGTCGGACTGCTGGAACAGCACGAGCTCGCTGCTCGTCGTCGTGTCGAGAGGTTGCGTGAGGAAGCCGATCGCATCCAGGCCGAGCCGGCCGCGGCCGAGGAGGAATGGCAGGAGTGGGCGATCGCCCGCAGGCGAGTGGGCACGGTTCTGGCTCCGGACGGCGGCAGCATCGCTGTCGAGGAGGTCGTCTCCGGCCCGGTCTCGGGCTCGACGTCCCGGCAGGCGGCGAGGGCGAGGTCGCAGGTTCCGGTGTGGCGTGAGGGCTGGCCTGGTCGGTGCTGTCGGAGTGTCAGCGCATCCTCACCGCGCTCGCGGACCGGGACCGGCTCCATCAAGGTCCGCTGACCTGCCAGGAGTTGGCCGTGTTGTCCGGGCTGGACGCGGTGCCGGCGAAGGTGGAGGCGCTGCGGTCGAAGGCGAAACGCCTGGTCGCGCGGGGCTGGCTGGCAGAGCAGCAGGCGGGCCGGTTCACGCTCGCGCAGGGTGTGGCCGGGCGAGGCGGCGGGTCATGAGCAGGATCATCGACCAGTAGACCATCGCTTCGGCGCTGGTGATGCGGCGTTCGTAGTCGCGGGCCAGGCGGCGGGTGCGCATCAGGTGGGCGAAGAGGCGCTCGACGATCCACCGCTTGGGCAGGACCACGAAGCCGCGCATGTCGTCACTGCGCTTGACGATCGCCAGGACCAGCGCGAGCGTGGTCAGGCAGTACTCGACGAGGGGGCCGGTGTAGCCGCCGTCGGCCCAGATGAGGGCGAGGCGGTGGTGCGCGTCGGCGACCTGCCCGAGCAGGACCTGGGCGGCGGCGCGGTCGCCGGTGTCCGCGGCGGTGACCATCACCCCCAGCAGCAGCCAAGGGTGTCGACCACGACATGCCGCTTGCGCCCGTTGACCAGCTTTCCGCCGTCGAAGCCCCGGCTGTCCAAGCCGACGACGGCGTCCGCCCTGACGGACTGCGAGTCGATCACGCCGGCCGTCGGCTCCGCATCGCGCCCCTCCCTCTCGCGGATCCTCGATCGCAGCCGGTCGTGGAACTCCTTGACCAGAGCGTGGTCGCGCCAGCGGGGGAAGAACGCGTATGCCCGGTCCCAGGGCGGGAAGTCAACGGCATCGCCCGCCACTTGATCCCGTTGTCGACGAGCTACCGGATCGCGTCCAATATCTGCCGGTGGCAGTACGCCTCCGGCTGCCCGCCCCGGCCACGCAGCCAGCCGGGCACCGGCAGCAGCGGCCGGACCACGGCCCACTCCGCGTCCGTCATGTCCGAGGGATACCGCCGAACACGTTCCGGGTGATCGGCCGCGTTTTTGAACCGGTGAGCGACACAATCACACGACGGTGCAGCCGAGTTGAACTCCACCGGCGTGAGCACGTAGAACTGCGGCAACAGGGTCTCCTGGATCTCGGTTGGCTTCGCAACCCCGAGCTACCGAGAGGCCCTGCCTTCATGCCCGCGAACAGCTGCGATCACCCGATCGAGACTCCCGTTCGACACCCACCCCTCAAGATCGGAACGACAACAGCTACTTACTCTACGTAAGTACGTGCACCGGATCGTCGGAGCCGGTTCCAAGATCCGCATCGCGGTCCGAAGCGCCTACACGAGGGCCGCGTGACTCCTGCATTGTTCGGCTTGTGCAGCGACCGCAAGATGATCTTTGAACGCTTCGTTTACGCAGGTCAGATACTTCGTATAGGAGTTCCGGGACATCTGAGTGACGGATGCCGCCGCACCCTGCCTGAACTGCATGGATGCGGGTCAGAGGAGGGTGCGACGGCATCTCTGGGGCTTCTCTGGGACTTTGGGGCCGGGCCGGGTTGTTCCCGGTTGCCACGGGGGCTAAGGGGGCCACGGCTATGCGAAGACCGCGTCGACGGCGGCGCTGCCGCGTGCTCCCGCGCGGGGCAGGAAGTGCGTACTTCCGGAGCGTGAACCCTGGGTCCGAGTGGCTTTGCCACCGGGCCGGGGAGACGACCGACTCGCCGGCCTCCAACTGCTCGGAGGCGTGGAAGTGGCGCAAGGCAGGTGAGCCGTGCTCCCGAGACGTCTCCCAGACGCGGGATCCGTCCAGAGCGCTCTCCTCCAACGTCGGATGAAGCCGGCCAGGGCGGGCTTCCAGACGTAGGAGTTGAAGTAGTTCCGGGTTGATCGCCTTGCTCTCACGCCCCGTCACCAAGAGGTGTACATCCTGGGCCGACGGTGTGAGCAGGCCGTCCCGCTCACCGGCATCGGCATCGGCCTGCCGGATCCAGCCTCACAGAGCCTCGTGATGCACGCCGAGTTCCTCGGCCATGCGACGGATCGCGGGCTTCGGCTCAGCGGTCCGGTACCTCCGCACCGCACACTCATGCCACTTCAGCGGGTACTTCCTCGGGGCAGGCATCGCCAGGGTCCTCTCAAAAGACCTGTCTGACCTGCTGTCACCGTTCCCCGCATCGCGGGGAACCTCAGCATGGGGACTCGTACTCGTGCGGCGCAAGGACCGCCTTCCGGGCTTTGTCCCGAAGCCGCCGCAAGACTGACCCCGCCGGCATGCCCCGCTTCCCTCCTCCGTTTCGAGCCCGGTCCGGCGCGGTCGATCGGGCTCGGCCCGGTTTCGGGGCGCCCCGACGCGCCTGCCGGTGCGAGCCGTCGATCACCGCCCGGGACCAGTCAAGCTTCCCGGCCTGATGCAGCTCGGTCAGCACCACCTGGTGCAGTCTGTCCCACACACCGGCCTCGCTCCAGTCCCGCAGCCGCCGTCGGCAGGTCATCCCGGAGCCGAAGCCGAGTTCCTGCGGCAGCCGCTCCCACTGGATGCCCGCGTGCCAACGAAGAGGGTCCCTTGCAGGCACAACCGGTCATCCCACGGCAGCCGTCCCGGATTCCGTGCCCGCCGGGACCGCACCGGAAGAAGCGGTTCGATCCGCACCCACAAGTCGTCCGTCACCAGCCACGGCGGGCTCTTCCCCATGATCTGTCCAACGAGCACACCGCAGAACCGGACACAAGCCCAAGCACGCTTTCTGTCAGCTTCGCTCAGGGCTGAGGCCCATGTCCGCGGCGGGTGCCTGGCGACGCGCGTCCGCGCGACGACATCGACATGATGGATTCGTACAGGTCAGCGGCCACGTGCTCCCGCAGGCGCCGTTGCTTCCCGACCTGAGGGGCGCGAGTTCGGGGAGGGTGTCGTGGTCACCGCCGACGTGGCCACCTGTCCCGGGCGATGCCGCCCATCCGCTCGGCAGACCCCTGCCACTCGTGACGTCGACACCTCGGAGCAAGGCCCGAAAAATCCCTTCCGCCCCGGTTGAGCGGGAGTCGGTGCGGCGGGATCCTGGAGAGGGTGCCCGGATGTCGACGGGGTCCCAGGTGCTGCCGAACCCCGTTCTGGTCAGACTGAACGGGACGAGAAGTCCATGAAGCAGGGACCTCACATCCGGAGGGACCGTGGAGGAACGCGTACCGGAGGACTTTGCGGTCTTGATCGGCGCCGACGGGGCGATCATGGTGTGGAGCACCGGGGCTCAGCAGCTGCTCGGATACGAACCCCTCGAGATCGTGGGCCGACCCGCCGCCGACCTGCTCGCCGCCGACCTGCCCGGATCCGCGCGGCGCCATCTGGCCTCCGGGCACCGGTGGACCAGCGAGGTGGCGCTTCGGCACCGAGGCGGAGACCGTGTCGTGGTGCGGCTGCAGGGGACGCCCTTGGCGGACGCCGGCCCCGAGCGGCTCTGGCTCGTGACCGCTTCCGCACCGGCGAACGTGGCCTGGCGGCCCGATCCTGGGGCGGTGGCCTTGTGGGACCTCACGCTCGCGCAACTCCCGGTGCCGGTGGCGGTCTACGACCGCGAGGCCCGGTTCGTGGCAGCCAACGAGATCATGACGCGGGTGATGGGCAGGACCGAGGAGGAGATGCGGGGCCTGACCCTGTGGGAGATCGAGCCCACCTGGCCTTTCGACGAATACGACCGCCTCCAGCGGCAGGTCCTGCGCACCGGTGAAATGGTGTTCCACGAGGAGCACGGCCAAGCCCCGGGTGAGGTCCGGCCGCATGCCTGGTCGATGTTCGTTTCGCCGTTGAAGGACGAGACCGGCACTACTCGAGGGGTGTCTTCGACCGTGTTCGACACCACGGAGCAGTACTGGGCCCACCGCCGCCTGGCGGTCCTCAACAACGCCGGCCTCATCATCGGCAGCACCCTGGACGTGACCCGGACGGCCGAGGAACTGGCCGAAGTGGCCGTGACCGAGTTCGCGGACTTCGTCACCGTGGACCTGCTGGAGTCCGTCGTACTGGGCGACGAGCCGGGACCTGTACCGCCGGGTGAGCCGGTCACCGTTCTCCGCACGGCGCAGCGGTCGGTACTGGAGGGCTGCCCGGAGTCGGTGATCGCCTCGGGCGACACGACCCACTACCCCGTGGGCACACAGCCGATGCGGACGCTGGTCACCGGTCGGGGCACACGGCACATATCAGGAGATCCGGGGCTGCGGGAGTGGATCAGGTCCTCCCCCGCCCGCTCCGAGTCCATGGCCGAATACGTGATCCACTCGGTGATGATGGTGCCGCTGCGCGCCCGGGGGGTGACCCTGGGGCTGGTGCACTTCCTGCGACACCGGACAGCGGATTCCTTCAGCGAGGACGACCTGCTGCTCGCCGAGGAGATCGTCGCCAGAGCGGCTGTGAGCGTGGACAACGCCCGCCGTTACACCCGTGAACGCCGGGCCGCACTGGCGCTCCAGCGCAGCCTCCTTCCCGAGCGGCCGCCGGGTCTGGCGGCGATCGAGGTGGCCTACCGCTACCTGCCGACCGGTTCCGGTACGGACGTCGGCGGGGACTGGTTCGACGTGATCCCGCTGTCCGGCGCTCGGGTCGCGCTGGTCGTGGGCGACGTGGTGGGCCACGGCATCCGGGCATCCGCCACCATGGGCCGCCTGCGGACCGCCGTCCGGACCCTCGCGGACATCGATCTCGCCCCCGACGAACTGCTCACGCAGCTGGACGACCTCGTCATCAGGCTCGACCGGGAGGAGGGCCCGGACATACGCGAGCGGGCGGAGGACGCGGCGGTGGAGGTCGGCGCCACCTGCCTGTACGCCGTGTACGACCCTGTTTCCCGCCGCTGCACCATAGCCCGCGCCGGGCACCCGCCACCCGCCCTGGTCACTCCCGACGGCAGCGTACGGTTCATGGATCTGCCGGCCGGGCCGCCGCTCGGCCTCGGTGGCCTGCCGTTCGAAGCCGCCGAGGTGGAGCTGGAGGAGGGCACCCTGCTCGCCCTTTACACCGACGGACTGGTCGAGGCCGCCGACCGTGACATCGAGGTGGGGCTCACTTTGCTGCGCCAGGCGTTGAGCGGCCCCGCCGCACCACTGGAGGAAACCTGCGACCAGGTGCTGCGCACCGTGTTGACCGACAGTCCCGCCGACGACATCGTTCTGATGCTGGCTCGGACATCCGCTCTCGACACCGGAAAGGTACGCACCTGGCAGCTGCCGAAGGACCCCGCGGCCGTGGCCAGGGCCCGCAGGATGGCGAGCGAACAGGTGGCCGCCTGGGGACTGGCGGAGGCGGTGTTCACCATCGAACTGATCGTCAGCGAGCTGGTCACCAACGCCATCCGCTACGGCGACGCCCCCATCGAGCTGCGGCTGATCCACGACTCCGCGCTCATCTGCGAGGTGTCCGACGGCAGCAGCACCGCGCCGCACCTGCGCCGGGCCCGCGTCTTCGACGAGGGCGGGCGCGGGCTGCTGCTCGTCGCCCAGGTCTCCGAGCGCTGGGGCAGCCGCCAGACCCGGGTCGGCAAGACCATCTGGGCCGAGTGCGCCGTGGAAACGCCTTGATGCATTCCGGGTCGAGCCGGGAGGACTTCCATTCCATGTCGAGTTCCGGGTCGAGCCGGGAGGACTTCGGAGAATACTCCCGGGTCGAATGCCTACCCGGAGCTGACCTACCCGGAGCCGAAAGGCTCGGCCGCGTTGGGCATGGCCAGTTCGAGGACGCCGCCGAGGACGCCATAGCCGCCGATGGAGTGGTTGATGACTCCACACCGTCGGCCATGGCCTGGTTGACGGCCGCCACGACGTCCACGTAGGGACAGCCGTCGGCCCAGCACACCTTGTAGACGGCGATGCGGGCGGCGGGTGCCAGCCCGGATACGCGGCCGGCCAGACCGGTGACGGTGACCCTGCTGTCCATGTTCCCGGCGGCCGTCGTGACGGTGTGGGTGCCGTGCGAGTCGGAGTCCATGGCAGGGGAACCGGCCCCTTCGAGATCACGAAGTCCACCGGGAAGACCAGGGCCACGCTCGACCGCCGAGACGGCCACTGGGACGGCAGGGTGCCGATGGCCGCCGAACTCGGCATCACCACGGGGTGGGTGGCCTGTGAGGGGTCTGTCCCGCCGGCCGTGGCTCGACCGGGCGATGGGCACGTTGACGGAGTAACCCGCCGCGCCGCGCGCGCTGTCGCCGTCGGCCGGGCCGGTCGCTCCAGCTCCGCCGCGCGCCCGGCCGTCCGCAGGCCGAGACGGCCGAAGCCATGGAGAAGAAGCCGGGGACGGTCGCGCGTCACAGCTGCCGTCAGCCGCGACGTGGATCCGCCACCCCGGAGGCCGCCTTCCCGAATTCGGCCTCGTCTACCCGCGGGCGCGCGGGTGAGGTGGTGGGCAGGTGAGGTGGTGGGCGCCTTCACCCTCGACCAACGGTCGGCGCATTCGCCCGGCGTTCGGGTCCGCTCCTCGCTTGAGGCCCTGCACGGCGGCCACCCGACTGTCGTCCCGCCCCTGCCTGCCCACGCACGTGAAACCTGGGGGCCCGGCCCGAGCGCCGACGGGTCCCACCGTCCGTACGAGGTCGGCCACTGCCAGGTGGTCATGAGAACTCAGTCACAGCCGGCACCGGTGACCCGCCACCCAATGGATACTGTTCAGCGGTATATAGGAGAGTGTGTCCGATCCGCCACTCCGAGTACCGCACACCGGAATTGTCACCGCCGACATATTCGTTCCGGCTGCGGAGACGGGGCACGGCAACTGGCGTACGGCGACAGGACTGCGACCTCGATCGCTCGCGACGAAGCGTGCTGCCACCGCAGAAAAGCGTCCTCGATGCTCCTCGATGTTCCAGGACGAGGGCGAGTCGTTGAAAGGCGAGAAGGAACGCATGACCATTCGGACGACAGCCGTGGGGAATCTGCCCGCGGCCCTGACCACGTTCGTGGGCAGGTACCGGGACCTCGCCGAAGTACGCCGCCGTCTGGGGACGACGCGGCTGCTGACGCTCACCGGTGCGGGCGGGGTGGGCAAGACACGGCTGGCGCTGCAGGTGGCCGCCGCGTCGACGACCGACTTCGCGGACGGGGTGTGGCTGGTGGATCTGGCGCCACTGCGGGACCCGTCGCTGACGGCGAACACCGTGGCAGCCGCGCTCGGGGTGCCGGACCTGGGCACACGACCGGTCGTCGACCAGCTCGCCGCCTTTCTGACCCACCGCAGTCCGCTGATCGTGCTGGACAACTGCGAGCACCTCATCGACGCCTGCGCCGAGTTGGCACATGCGCTGCTGTCGGCGTCCTGCGGCATGCGCATTCTGACGACGAGCCGCCGCGCGCTGGGAATCCACGGCGAGCACGTCTTCGTCGTCCCTCCGCTGACGCCGGACGACGCGGTGGAACTGCTGCGGGACCGGACCATCGCCGTGCGCCCGGAGTTCCGGGTGACCGAAAGCAACCGCGCCCAGGTCCTCCGGTTGTGTGAGGACCTGGACGGGCTGCCGCTGGCCATCGAGCTGACCGCGTCCCGGCTGCGGACCCTGACCGTCGACGAGGCGGTGAACCGGCTGGAGGACCGCTTCGGACTGCTCACGAGCGGCTGCCGGGTCGCCCGGCCGCACCAGCGGACGCTACGCGCACTGATCGACTGGAGCCACGAGCTGTGCACCCCCGCCGAGCGGCTGCTGTGGAACCGGCTGTCGGTCTTCGCGGACGACTTCTGCCTGGACGCGGCCGAGGATGTGTGTGCGGGCGACGGCATCGGCCGCGACGAGGTGCTGGACCTCCTCGACCGGCTGGTCGTGCAGTCCGTCGTGCAGTCCGTCGTCCTGCCCTGCGGGCGCGAGGGACTGCCGCGCTACCGGCTGCTGGCGACCATCCGCCAGTACGGGCGGGAGCGGCTCGCCGAGTCCGGTGAGGAGCAGCGGACGCTGCGACGGCACCGCGATTTCTACCTGGCCCTCGCCGAGCGCCTCGCCGACGGCTGGTACGGCCCCGGCCAGCAGGAAAGCCTGACCCTGCTGCGTGCCGAACATGCCAATCTGCGCTCGGCGCTGGCACAGGGTGGCGACCCCCAAGCCACGCTGGCACTGGCCGCCGCGCTGCGCTTCCACTGGTGCGAGGGCGGATTCCTCGGTGAGGGACGCCGCTGGCTCGACCACGCGCTCACCGCCGCACCCGAACCAAGCCCCGCCCGGGCCAGGGGGTTGTGGGTCGCCGCCTGGGTGGCGGTGCTGCAGCACGATCACGCCGCGGCGTACCGGTTGCTGGACGAGGCCGCGGAGCTGGGCGAGCGGATGGCCGACCGCGTGGTGTCGGCCCACGTCCAGAACCTGCGGGGCACGTTGGCGTTGTTCAGCGGCCGGCTGGTGGAGGCCGTGTCCTTACTGGAGGAAGCGGTGGTCGCCCACCGGCGGACGAACGAGGAGATCGGGGCGGTCTACACGCTGATTCTCATGGCCACCGCCCAGGCCCACCTCGGGGATCCGGGCACCACGGAAACCTGCAGGCAGGCGCTCGCCCTCGCCGAGGCGCATGACGAGCGGCTGGCCCGGGCGCACGCGCAGTGGACGCTCGGCTACGACGCCTGGGTGCGCCGCGACCTGGCGGAGGCCGCGGTCATGATCCGGGCCGCGTTGGAGAACGAGCAGGGCTTCAACGACTACATCAGGGTCGCACTGATGCTGGAGCAGCTCGCCTGGGTCACCACCGCGAGCGGTGACCACCAGCGGGCGGGCCGGCTGCTGGGTGCCGCGCGTGTCCTGTGGCGGGACATCGACACCAGCATCTCCACGTTCGGACCGCACATGGTCGACCAGCACGCCGAGTGCGAGGAGGAGATCGTACGGGTCCTGGGCCCGGCAGCGTACGAGGACGCCCTCG
Organism: Streptomyces europaeiscabiei; assembly: GCF_036346855.1. NCBI lineage: Bacteria > Bacillati > Actinomycetota > Actinomycetes > Kitasatosporales > Streptomycetaceae > Streptomyces > Streptomyces europaeiscabiei. Next base: position 7,918,689 of record NZ_CP107841.1, on the reverse strand, counting down.
TACAGGGAGGGCGCCACCGGGGCCCCGCCGAGGCCATCGCCTACGCCCTGCGCGCCGAGGCCGAGCCGACCGCCCCGGCCCCGGCAGCCGCCACGGTCCCCGCCCCGAGTCCGCTGACCCCCCGGGAGCGGGAAGTGGCCGCGCTGATCGCCGAAGGCATGAGCAACCGGCAGATCGCCTCCGCGCTCGGACGGTCACCCCGCACGGTCCACGGCCACGTCGAGAACATCCTGGCCAAGCTCGCCTTCGGTTCCCGCGCCCGGATCGCGTCCTGGTGGACAGCGAACCAGGGACCCACCCCGTAGGACAACCCCGTAGAAATACCCGGTCCCGCTGCGGGGGCCCGGCCCGTAGAAGTACCCATGGCCTCGGGGCAGCCCCCGCGCCGAACCTCTTTCCATGACGCACGACAGGGCTCGCCCTCCTGCGCCGCGGGCCTCTGAACCGCGCTCAGGAGTGCCCTGTCAGGGCTCGCCAGTAGTACGTGAGCGCCTGAACCGGCATGAAGGTCAGCGTCAGGATCGGCAACCGCCGCGCAGCGCAGTCCATTTCATGGGGCGCTCGGTTCGGAACGACAAGGAGCTCAAGTGACGACCGAAACGCAGGGGCAACTCCCTCGAAGGTCATTTCTCGCCACTGCCATCGCTGTGGCGGCCGGCAGCATGCTGGCGGGCGGCACGGTGGTCGCCGGCGCCGGCCGCGCCAGCGCCGCGGACGGCGCGGACGTCACCTGGAGAATCACCAGTGAGGCCGCCGACGCCAGGACCGGCTACGCCAACATGATTCGCGGCATCAATCAGGCGATCAGCAGCCACAGGGTCAGGCCGAGTGACGGCAACGGGGACCCCACGGGCCGCCCCGTTTACGTCACAGACAGCGAGGGGCGGAACTCGTACATCACCGTCGACCTGCACGCCGAGGACAGGCCCGCGATGATCCGGGTGTTCATGCGCCGGTCGGACACTTACGTCATGGGATGGCGGTCGGGCACCGAGAACGCCGACGGCAGCGTGGCGTGGCGCACTTTCTACCACCTGGAGAGCGACATAACGCTGCCGGGTGCCCGTCGGCCCGTCCGGGACAGCACCGGGAGGGAGATCGCCGGGAACACGAACAGTCGGTGGGAAGGCCTGGCGAACTACAGCGACCTGGCGCAGCAGGGCGCCACCCGCGACGGCATGGAGATCACTCCCGCCAGCCTGCACGCCTCCGTGATGAACCTGTGGGACAGCGGTGAGTTCATCAGAGCCCCTGTCGGGGCGCGGTCGATCCTTCAGATCATCGTGGCACTCGCCGAAGCCTCCCGGTTCCGGAACCAAGCGGCTGCGACCGCGGTGGCGTTCGGCCAAGGTCAGCCGTACATCGTCACCGCGCAACACATGGCGCAGCACAACAACTGGTCCCTGATGAGCGCTGCGCTTCTGGGTGCGGTCCTCGTGGCCAGCGCCGCCCTCTCGCCCGAACTCGAAATCGGCGGCGCCGTCTACGAGACCGCGGCGGCGCTCGCGGGAGTGCTCATGATGGCCCACCACTCGGACAAGAACAGCCGGGGCAGGGGCTTCTTGGCGGAAACCACGTTGCTCGTCGCGGCCGACGGAACCGGCGACTACTGGACCGTGCAGGACGCGATCAACGCCATTCCCAACTCGGGCGACAACACCATCGTCATCGACACGGGCGTCTACCACGAGGTCATCAGCGTCCCGAAGGGCAAGAGCTGGCTGACGATCGAGAGCGTCAGCGGCAAGCGCGGGGATGTCATCATCCACAACTCCAGGTGCAACGGGATGATCAACCCGTCGACCGGCGCGAAGTACGGCACCCAGGGCAGCGCGGTGGCCACCTTCAGGCCCCCCAACCTGACCGTCCGGAATCTCACGATCAGCAACACGTTCAACCGCGCCGCGCACCCCGAGATCAGTCCGTACGAGACGCAGGCCGTCGCGGTAGCGGCCATGGGGGACCGGCAGGTCTTCCGCAACGTCTCGATCATGAGCCATCAGGACACCCTGCTCGTCAAGGGAGAGACGCCCACGACCCAGGCCCGGCAGTACTTCGTCGGCTGCTTCATCCGGGGCGACGTGGACTTCATCTTCGGCAACGCCACCGCGGTGATCGACCGGTCCTCGATCCAGGCGCTCCCATGGCCCGGTGGCACCGTGCTGGCGCCCAACACCGACTACCGGAAGAAGTACGGCATCCTGATCATCAGAAGCAGGATCACGACCGCCGGTGTGCCGAACGACACGATGCACCTCGGCCGGCCGTGGAAGAACGCCCCGGAGGTCAGCCCCCAGGCGGTGGTCCGGCAGACCGAGATCGCCGCGGGCATCAAGGACGCGCAACCCTGGACCAACATGGTCCCCGACTACCCCTGGCAGTCGGCCCGGTTCAAGGAGTACTGGAACTGGGGCGACGGAACCGGCTTCGGCCCGAACTCACCGCAGATGAGCGACTCCGAGGCGGCCAGCTACACCGCCGAGAAGTACCTGGCCGGCACGGACGGATGGGACCCGGTCTGATGACCCGGCCGAGGTGAGAGGCACGCACCCACCGCCGACACCCGCAGCACGTCACGCGGCCTGCTGGTCCCTCCCGGGACATCTGAGGCCGCGAGGGTGGCGGGCCGCCGGCTGACCGCGAGCGGCTAGGGAGACGCCTCGGTGGAACTCAGGGGTCTCGTCGGCCAGTCGAGGAGACGGGCGCCGATGACCGCGGTCTGCAGGGTGTAGCGGTCGGTGGGGTCGGTCGGGTCGGCGCCGGTGAGGGTGTGGACGCGGGCCAGCCGGTAGGTGAGGGCGCGCACGCTGAGGGAGAGCCGCCGGGCGGTCGAGGCGGCCACGCAACCGGTGTCGAAGTACGCGGTGAGGGTGTCGAGCAGGGGCTGGGCCCCGCCGCGCGCCTGCTCCAGGGAGCCGAGCGTGCTGCTCACCAGGTCGACGAGTGCCTGCCGGTCCCGGGCCAGTACGGGAAAGACCAGCAGGTCGGCGGCGCGCAACAGCGGCTCTTCCAGGCCCATGCGCTGGGCCACGTCCAGGGCGTTGAGGGCCTCCTCGTAGCTGTGCCCGATGCCGACCGTGCCGGGCCGGGAGCGGCCGATGGCGACCTGGGCCCGGCCGGTGGCGGCGTAGGAGCGTTTGGCGAAGTGGGTGAGGACGTCGTCCTGGTCTCCGGGGGCGATGCACACCATCCGGCCGTCCTTGGTGGTGAACAGGATGCGGCGGTTCTCGAAGCGGGCGAAGAGTTCGCTCGCCACCTGCCGGGGTACGGGGTCGGTCTCGTCGTACTTCTCCGGCCCCTCGGCGACGGCGACCGCGTGCGCGCGGGACAGCCGCAGCCCGAACCGTTCGGAGCGGGCGGCGAGCTGACCCGGGTCGCCGCGGCCGTGGAGGAGGTCGTCGATGAACTCCCGGCGGGCGGCCTCCTCCTTGCGGACCACGAGCCGCTGGGCGCGCTCGTAGCCGTCGGCGAAGGCGTCCACGGCCTGTTCGATGACGGCGAGGACGCTGTCCGGGTCGGCGGCCCGCGGCCAGTTGTCCCGGCCGGCCACGAGGTGCGCCCTGACCAGTGACCGCCAGCCGTGCCCGGCTTCCGCCGCCCGTGCGCCGAGCGCCCGCCGCGACTCGATCTCGTCGCGCGTCAGACGACGACCGGTGGGTGCGGCGTCCGCGAGAACCTGTTCGAATCCGTCGAGGAAGTCCTCGCCCGGGTGCCCGCCGGCCGTGCTCTCACCGGCCGCGTTCCGAACGCCCGCGCTCCGGCCGTCTGTGCTCCGACCGTCTGCGCTCCGGCCGGCTGCGCTGCGGCCGGCTGCGCTCGCACCGTTCACGCTTCCTCTGTCGTTCACGCTTCTGCCGTTCACGTACTGACCGTTCATGTCCTCCCCGTTCGGTTCGAGGGCGATCGGTTCGAGGGCGATCGGGTTCCGGTGGCCGTGGCGCCGCGCGAAGTGGGCCGGGGTCGCCCGGCGCCGCGTCGCCCCGACTCGGTCGCGCCCCTGCACAGCCTCCTCAGACCTTCGCGTGCACGGCCTCGGTGGTGGGCTCGGGGTTCAGGTCGGGCCGCGCCGGCGGTGTCCGTCGGGGCGTGGCCGAAGCACGGCGGGTGAGCCGGGTGGCGAGGGGCTCGGTCCAGCGGGCGGTGAGGGGGCCGAGGACGACCAGGATGAGGACGTACGCCGTCGCGAGAGGGCCGACGCGGGGCTCGACGCCGACGGCGAGGCCCGCGATGACGATGGAGAACTCGCCCCGGGCGACCAGCGTTCCGCCCGCCCGCCAGCGGCCCTTGGCAGAGATCCCGGCCCGCCGGGCCGCCCAGTAACCGGTGGCGATCTTCGTGAGGGTGGTGACGGCGGCCAGGGCGAGGGCCGGGAGGAGGACGGGCGGAATGTCGGCGGGGTCGGTGTGCAGGCCGAAGAAGACGAAGAACACCGCGGCGAACAGGTCCCGCAGCGGGCTGAGGATGCTGCTGGCACCCTCGGCGACCTCACCGGACAGCGCGATGCCGACCAGGAACGCGCCCACGGCGGCCGAGACCTGGAGGTGCTGGGCGACCCCGGCGACGACGAGAGTGAGGCCGAGGACGACCAGGAGGAGCATCTCGGCGTTGTCGGAGGACACGGCACGGCTGATCAGCCGGCCGTGGCGCAGGGCGACATAGAGGACGGCGCCCACGGTGCCCAGGGCGATCAGGAGGGTGAGGGCGCCGCCCGCCAGGCTCACCCCGGCGAGGAGGGCGGTGAGGATCGGCAGGTAGACGGCCATGGAGAGGTCTTCGAGGACCAGGACGCCCAGCACGACCGGGGTCTCGCGGTTGCCGAGGCGGCGCAGGTCGCCGAGGACCTTGGCGATGACGCCGGAGGAGGAGATCCAGGTGACACCGGCGAGGGCGACGGCGGCGACCGGGCCCCAGCCGAGCAGCAGCGCCATCGCGGCGCCGGGGGCGGCGTTGAGGACGAAGTCGACCGCGCCGGAGGGGTACTGGGTCTTGAGGTTGGTGACGAGTTCGGAGGCGCTGTACTCCAGGCCGAGCAGGAGCAGCAGGAGTATGACGCCGATCTCGGCGCCGGTGGCGACGAACTCCTCGCTGGCCTGCAGGGGGAGTATGCCGCCCTGGCCGAAGGCGAGCCCGGCAAGTAGATAGAGGGGTATGGGTGAGAAGCCCACCCGTCCGGCGAGGCGGCCCAGCAGACCCAGGGCGAGAATGATCGCCCCGAGTTCGATGAGCATGGCGGTGGTGTTGTGCACGGGCGTCTGTCCTCCGTTGACGAGTGCGGTGACGGCGTCTGTGCCTGGTGCGGGTTCGGGTGCGGGTCCGGGTTCGAGTGCGCCGGCGGGTGCGGGTGCGCTGGTCCGTGCGGCTACGACCGCGGATGCGGATGCGGGCGGCGGAGCCCGGCACACCGGTCGGGCGGGGCCGTCGGTGTCGTACGGGCGCGCGGGTTTCCCGCAGGGCTCGGTCGCATGACATGACGGGACGTCGACCGCCCGAGGGCATCGGACAGTCGACGAACTCTGCTACGGCCGCGAGAGCGTCAGCGGGCGCGGCGGTCGCCCGGGCCCGCGGCGCGGCCGGTATCGGGTACGGCGTCGCGAGCGGCGTTCACGACGCGCACGCGGATTACTCGACCCATGTCACGCCCCCCAACACGCCGTCGGCCACACCACCGACCACCACTCGAACGAATGAGCAAATAAGCGCTCACCAGAGCGTCAGCGCTTGGTAAAGGATTCTAGCGCAATCCGAAAAGGTGAAATCACACAATAGGTAAAGCGCTACCCATTTCCCTTTACCTCGGGCTCATCCTGTCACTCGCCGATCTCGACCTTTCCGTTGTCACCGTGCCGCGTGGACCGCTCCCCCGACCCCTCCCCCGACCGCTCCCCCGCCGTCGCACCGCTGCCACCGCCCCGCGAGAGTCCCTTCAGGAGTTCCGCGAGGTCGACGCCCGTGGTGGAGCCGAGGAGTTCGATCCCCTGGGCGACGTTGTCGGCGACCGCGCGCGGGATGCGGGCGGCGCCGTCGGTCGAGATGACGGTCATCTTCTCCACCGCGGACAGCGGTTCGGACGCCTTGGCGACGACCTGGGGCAGCACCTCGACGAGCATCTGCAGGACCGCCGCGTCGCCGTACCGCCCGAAGGCGTCGGCCTTCTGCCTCATCGCCTCGGCCTCGGCCGCGCCCTTCGCGCCGATCGCCGCCGCCTCCGCCTCGCCCTCCAGCCGCACCGCCTCCGCGATCGCCGCCCGCCGCGCCCGCTCCGACTCGCCCTGCCTGAGCCCCTCGACGGCCTCGGCCTCGGCCAGCGCGGTACGCCGCTGCTTCTCGCCCTCACCGGTCAGCCGGGCCCGCTCGGCCTCCGCCTGGGCACCCGCGATCTCGGCCAGCCGCTCGGCCTCGGCCTGCTTCACCCGGGCCACCCGCCGGGCCTCGGCCTCCTGTTCGGCCGCGTACCGCTGGGCGTCGGCGGGCTTGCGGACCTCCGTGTCCAGCTGACGGTCCTTCAACGCCGCCTGCCGCTCCGCGACCTTCTCGTGCTCGGCGAGGATGTCCTGCTGACGGGCCGCCTCGGCGAGCGGGCCGGCCGCGTTCGCCTGGGCGGCGGCCGAATCCGTCTCGGCCTTGATCTCGGCCTGCTTGAGGGCGAAGGTCCGCTGGGCGACCGCGATCTCCTCCTCCGCCTTCAGCCGGGCCTGCTCGGCGGCGCGCCGGGCCACCGCCTCGGCGATGTCGGCCTCCTGCTTGGCGCGCGCGGCCTCCGGACGGCCGAGGTCCTCCAGATAGGAGCCCTCGGTGGTGATGTCCTGGATCTGGAAGGCGTCCAGCACGAGGCCCTGCCCCGACAGGCTGGCCTCGGCCTCCTCGGCGACCTGACCGGCGAACGCGGCCCGGTCACGGATGACGTCCTCCACGGACATCCGGCCGACGATGGCCCGCAGCGCGCCCGACAGCACCTCCTGGGTGAAGCCGACGATGCCGTCCTGCTGCATCAGGAACCGCTGGGCGGCGGCCCGGATCGAGTCCTCGGTACCGCCGACCTTGACGATGGCCACGCCTTCGAGGTTCGCCTTGATCCCGCGCAGGGTGACCGCGCCGCGCACCGCCACCGGGATGTGACGTGACGACAGGTCCAGGGTGAACCGCTGCTGCACGAACGGCACGACGAACACCCCGCCGCCGACCACGACCTTCTGACCGCTGTTGTCGGTGAACACCCGCCCGGTGTCCGGATCGGTGGCCTGCTTGCCGCGCCGGCCGGTGACGATGAACGCCTCACTGGGACCCGCCACCTTGTAGCGGGTGACCACGACGAGAGCCAGCAGCACCAGGAGTACGACGACTCCCAGCACCGCGAGAACGACAGGACTCATGGCAAATGCCCCCGAATCGCCTACGCGAAGAGAAGATAGGAAAGGAAAGGAACGGAACGGCACGGAAGAGGAGAGAGCGGCGGCTCAGCGGTCCACGGGGCGCACGACGACCGACGTGGCCGAAGGAGCCGCCTCCACCCACACCTCGGTACCCCGGGAGACCGGCCCCCCGCTGCGCGCGGCGAACTTCACCGGCTGCCCGGCGAGCCGGAGCAGCACCTCGCCGAACCCGTCTGCCGGAATGGCGGTCACCACATGGCCCGCGGTGCCCACCAGGTCGTCACCCCGCGGGGCGACAGCCGTCTGATCACGCATCAGGGCACGGCCGAAGCGGTACGTCAGCCAGGCCGCACCGGCCCCCAGGGCCGCACCGCATCCGGTGGCGACCACCGGGCCGGCGTCGAGCAGTTCGGTCGCGAGGACCCCGCCGAAGCCGGTCGCCGCCAGGAATCCGGCGACGACCGGCAACGACAGCCACCCGTCCAGGGCGCCGTCCAGAACACCGTCGAACGCGCCGTCGAGCACCCCGTCGAAGACCAGCGACAGGGCGAGCAGCGCGACCCCCGTGATGCCGAGTCCGAAGAACCAGGCCATACGCGCCGCCCCCTCTCACCCCGCCGCCGGTCTCCGGCTTGACGAGATCCTCACACGGGCAGGGGGGCCGGTTCATTGCCGTGTTCCGGCAATGTTCCCGTGCCTTTCCTTCCTGCTTCCCGGTTCAGGCCGCGGCGTGCCGTACGACCTCCGCGACCTCGTAGCCCGCCTCGACGACCGCCGCGCGGACGGCCGCGTCGTCGACCGCCTCCCCGCGCACGGTCACCAGGCCGGCCCGTACGTCGACATCGACCTCGATGACGCCGGGCACCGCGACGACCTCCTCGGTGACGCTCGCGGCGCAGTGGCCGCAGCTCATGCCGGACACGGTGAAGTACTTCTCGGCCATGGGGTCGCTCCTGTCCTCGGTCGGCCCGGTGACTGTGCCGTAGGGGCTCACGAACCGCTTGGCACGAGGTACGGCGGACGGCCCCACCACGTTCAGTCAAGCCCCGGCAGGTGACCCGTTCGGATTCGAGGTCGATGTATAGAGGGCAAGGTCACAGCCGTGCCCCCTGCTGCTCCTTTGCGCCTCTGGCCTAGCATCCGAGCATGACGGTCCTGCCTGACGACGGGCTTGAGCTGGCCGCCGAGTTCCCTGACGCAACCCACGAGCAGTGGCACCGCCTCGTTTCGGGCGTGCTGCGCAAGTCGGGCAAGGACGTCGAGGGCGCTCAGGCCGAGGAAGCCCTGTCCACCGCGCTGGAGGACGGGCTGCGCACCCGTCCTCTGTACACCGCGCACGACACCGCGCCCCCTCCGGGTTTCCCCGGCTTCGCGCCCTTCGTACGAGGAGGCCGGGCCGCGGGCAACACCGTCGGCGGCTGGGACGTCCGCCAGCGGCACACGGCGGCGGACGGCGACGCGGTGCTCGCCGACCTGGAGAACGGCGTCACCTCCCTGTGGCTGGTGCTCGGCGGGGCCGGGCTCCCGGTGTCCTCGCTCGGCCGGGTCCTCGCCGGTGTCCTCCTCGATCTCGCACCGGTCGTCCTGGACGCGGGCGCCGAGGTCGAGCCCGCCGCACGGGAGTTGCTGCGGCTGTACGCAGAGCGGGGCGTCGCCAAGGAGGCGGCGCGCGGCAACCTGGGCGCGGATCCCCTCGGCCACGAGGCCCGCACCGGACAGACGTACGACTTCGCCCCCGTGGCCGGGCTCGCCCGGCTGTGCGCCGAGGACTATCCGGGGCTGCGGGCCCTGACCGTGGACGCCCTGCCCTACCACGAGGCCGGCGGCTCGGCCGCACAGGAGCTGGGCGCCTCGCTCGCGACCGGTGTCGCCTATCTGCGGGAACTGACCGGGGCCGGGCTGAGCGTGGAACAGGCCTGTGCGCAACTGGAGTTCCGGTACGCGGCGACCGCGGACCAGTTCCTGACGATCGCCAAGCTGCGGGCGGCGCGCCGGCTCTGGGCCCGGGTGGCCGAGGTGTGCGGGGTGCCCGCCGCCGGGGCGCAGACACAGCACGTGGTGACCTCGCCCGTGATGATGACGCGCCGCGACCCGTGGGTGAACATGCTGCGCACGACCATCGCCACGCTGGCCGCGGGCGCGGGCGGCGCCGACTCCGTCACCGTGCTGCCCTTCGACCACACGCTCGGGCTGCCGGACGCGTTCGCCCGGCGCATCGCCCGCAACACCTCCACGATCCTCATCGAGGAGTCCCACCTCTCCCGGGTGATCGACCCGGCGGGCGGCTCCTGGTACGTGGAACGCCTCACGGACGAACTCGCCCACGCGGGCTGGGAGTTCTTCCAGGGAATCGAGGGGCAGGGCGGCCAGTCGGCCGCGCTGCGTTCGGGCCGCCTCGGACAGGACCTCGCCGACACCTGGGCGGCCCGCGCCGGCAAGCTCGCCAAGCGGCGCGAACCGGTCACGGGCGTCAGCGAGTTCCCGCACCTGTCCGAGAAGCCGGTCGTCCGCGAGCCCGCCCCCGAGCCGCCGTCCGGCGGTCTGCCCCGCGTCCACCGCGACGAGGCGTACGAGGCGCTGCGCGCCCGCTCGGACGCCCACCTCGCCGCGACGGGCTCCCGGCCCCGCCTCTACCTGGCCGCCCTCGGCCCCGCCGCCGCCCACACCGCCCGTACGACCTTCGCCGCCAACCTCTTCCAGGCGGGCGGCATCGAACCCGTCACCGACGGCACGTTCGAGGAGAGCGGCGCCACCGAGGTGTGCGTGTGCTCCAGCGACGCCCTGTACGAGGAGCGGGCCGCGACCGTGGCGGCCGAGCTGAAGGCCGCCGGCGCCGCGCACGTGTTCCTCGCCGGCCGCCCCGGGCCGTACACCGATGTCGACGCGTACGTCTTCGCGGGCTGCGACGCCGTGGCCGTGCTGTCCGCGACCCTCGACCGCATGGGAGTGTCCTGATGACCGTCCCCTCCGTCCCCGACTTCTCCGGGATCGAGCTGGGTTCCCCGGCCGTCGACGGCGGCGCCGACGACTGGCGTACGGCGGTCAAGAGGGCGGCCGGCGGTGACGACCTGCTGTGGGAGACCCCGGAGGGCATCCCGGTCAAGCCGCTGTACACCGGGCAGGACCTGGAGGGCCTGGACTTCCTGGGCACCTACCCCGGCATGGCGCCGTATCTGCGCGGCCCGTACCCGACGATGTACGTCAACCAGCCGTGGACCATCCGGCAGTACGCGGGGTTCTCCACGGCGGAGGAGTCGAACGCCTTCTACCGGCGCAACCTGGCGGCCGGTCAGAAGGGCCTGTCGGTCGCCTTCGACCTGCCCACCCACCGGGGCTACGACAGCGACCATCCACGTGTCACGGGTGACGTCGGCATGGCGGGCGTGGCGATCGACTCGATCCTCGACATGCGGCAGCTCTTCGACGGCATCCCGCTGGACCGGATGACCGTGTCGATGACGATGAACGGCGCCGTGCTGCCGGTGCTGGCGCTCTACATCGTGGCGGCCGAGGAGCAGGGGGTGCCTGCCGAGAAACTGGCGGGGACCATCCAGAACGACATCCTCAAGGAGTTCATGGTCCGCAACACCTACATCTATCCGCCGAAGCCGTCGATGCGGATCATCTCCGACATCTTCGCCTTCACCTCGCAGCGGATGCCCCGCTACAACTCCATCTCCATCTCCGGCTACCACATCCAGGAGGCGGGCGCGACGGCCGACCTGGAGCTGGCGTACACGCTCGCGGACGGCGTGGAGTACATCCGCGCGGGCCGTGAGGCGGGGCTTGACGTGGACGCGTTCGCGCCCCGGCTGTCGTTCTTCTGGGCGATCGGCATGAACTTCTTCATGGAGGTCGCCAAGTTGCGCGCGGCCCGCCTGCTGTGGGCGAAGCTGGTGCGGCAGTTCGACCCGCAGAACTCCAAGTCCCTCTCCCTGCGCACCCATTCACAGACCTCGGGCTGGTCGCTGACCGCGCAGGACGTCTTCAACAACGTCACCCGCACCTGCGTGGAGGCCATGGCGGCGACGCAGGGCCACACCCAGTCGCTGCACACCAACGCCCTCGACGAGGCCCTCGCCCTGCCCACCGACTTCTCGGCGCGCATCGCCCGCAACACCCAGCTCCTCATCCAGCAGGAGTCCGGCACGACCCGGGTCATCGACCCCTGGGGCGGCAGCGCCTACGTCGAGAAGCTGACGTACGACCTCGCCCGCCGCGCCTGGCAGCACATCCAGGAGGTCGAGGCGGCCGGCGGCATGGCCAAGGCCATCGACGCGGGCATCCCCAAGCTGCGCATCGAGGAGGCCGCGGCCCGTACCCAGGCCCGGATCGACTCCGGGCGGCAGCCGGTCATCGGCGTCAACAAGTACCGCGTGGAGACCGACGAGCAGATCGACGTCCTCAAGGTCGACAACTCCTCCGTCCGCACCCAGCAGATCGAGAAGCTGCGCCGGCTGCGCGCCGAGCGCGACGAGCAGGCGTGCCAGGCCTCGCTGGACGCGCTCACCCGGGCCGCCGGGGGTGAGGGCAACCTGCTGGAGCTGGCGGTGGACGCGGCCCGTGCCAAGGCCACGGTCGGTGAGATCTCCGACGCCCTGGAGAAGGTGTACGGCCGCCACGCGAGCCAGATCCGTACGATCTCCGGCGTGTACCGCAACGAAGCAGGCGAGTCCCCCAACGTGGAGCGCACCCGGAGCCTGGTGGACTCCTTCGCCGAGGCCGAGGGCCGCCGACCGCGCATCCTGGTCGCCAAGATGGGCCAGGACGGCCACGACCGCGGCCAGAAGGTGATCGCGACCGCCTTCGCCGACCTCGGCTTCGACGTGGACGTCGGCCCGCTGTTCCAGACCCCCGCCGAGGTGGCCCGGCAGGCCGTCGAGGCGGACGTGCACATCGTCGGGGTGTCGTCGCTGGCCGCCGGTCACCTCACCCTCGTACCGGCGCTCAAGGAGCAGCTGGCCGGGGAGGGGCGCGAGGACATCATGATCGTGGTCGGCGGGGTGATCCCGCCGCAGGACGTGCCCACACTGCTGGAGATGGGCGCCGCCGCCGTGTTCCCGCCCGGAACGGTGATCCCGGACGCGGCGTACGACCTGGTGCAGAGGCTGTCGGACGACCTCGGGCACGACCTGTGATCGATGTCGACACCTATGTCAAGGGCGTCCTCGACGGGAAGCGGGCGGTGGTCGCCCGCGCCATCACCCTCGTCGAGTCCACCCGGCCCCGACACCGGGCGCTGGCACAGGAGTTGCTGACCGCGCTGCTGCCGCACAGCGGCCGGGCTCGGCGGATCGGGGTCAGCGGGGTGCCGGGCGTCGGCAAGTCGACGTTCATCGACGCGTTCGGCACCATGCTGACCTCGCTCGGGCACCGGGTGGCGGTGCTGGCGGTGGACCCGTCGTCGAGCCGTACGGGCGGCTCGATCCTCGGCGACAAGACCCGGATGGAGCGCCTGGCCGTCGATCCGGCGGCCTTCGTACGGCCCTCCCCCACGGCCGGCACGCTCGGCGGGGTCGCCAAGGCCACCCGCGAGTCGATCGTGGTGATGGAGGCGGCCGGCTACGACGTGGTGCTGGTGGAGACCGTCGGTGTCGGCCAGTCCGAGACGACCGTGGCCGACATGGTCGACTCCTTCCTCCTCCTCACCCTCGCCCGCACCGGCGACCAGCTCCAGGGCATCAAGAAGGGCGTCCTGGAGCTGGCCGACGTGCTCGCCGTCAACAAGGCGGACGGCCCGCACGAGCGCGACGCCCGCACGGCGGCCCGTGAGCTGGCGGGCGCCCTGCGGCTGATGCACCCGGCGGACGCGGCCTGGACGCCGCCGGTGTTGAGCTGCAGCGCCCGCGAGTCGACCGGACTGGACACCGTCTGGGAGCGCCTGGAGCAGCACCGCACCCTCCTCGACTCCACCGGCCGCCTCGCGGCCAAGCGCCGTGACCAGCAGGTCGACTGGACCTGGTCGATGGTCCGGGACGAACTCCTCGACCGGCTGCGCACCCACCCCGGCGTCCGGTCCCTCGCGCCCGGCCTCGAACAACAGGTCAGGGACGGCGAGCTGACGGCCACGCTGGCCGCGGAGCGCATCCTGGAGGCCTTCGGGGACTCCGCGCGGGCGGAGTAGACAGGCCGCCCGGGCGGTGCCGACAACCCGTTGCAATCTGTCGGCAGCGCCCCCGGGGGCGGTGGGGCGCGTGCCTGGCGGGGGCGGGCGCCCCTGGCGCAGCGGGGCGGTCCGGGCGGCTGGGAGTGGGCGTTCACGGCGCTGGTCACCCAGGTCGCCCGCCCTGGGTCCGGCCTCGTGGACCTTCATCGGCGTCGGCCCGCCGGTGCACACCGCGTGGGACGTCGTGCACGACCTCAGGGGCAGTCCGCCGGTCCCGTTCCTCCACGACTCGTCGCTGGTCCGCGTCCTCTCCCGGCCCGGTCATCGCCGTGTGGCGACCGGCCGGGGGGCCGGTCCCCGCGTGCTCTGCTCCGGTTCACCCGGCTGAGCGCCCCGAGTGGTGGAGGAGGGTGATCCGGCTGACGGTGGATCACGTCGAAGCCGGGTCAAGTCAGCTGACGAAGCACCAGCTGCCCGGCTGCGGCGGAAGGACCATCAGATGCGTTCTGCTCGCATGCTTCTCGCTACCGCGGCGGCCACCGCAGTCCTGGCCATCACCGCACCCGGCGCCTACGCCGACGGTGACAAGTGGGACCACGAGGACCATGGCTACAGCAAGGAGCACGACAAGGACAGCAGCCACGACGGACCGCGCGGCGGGATTCACACGGGTGGCGGTGCGCTGACCTCGCTGAACAACGAGGGGGAGTGGAACTCCGAGCGGGCAGCCAAGCCCGGGGCGGGAGGCTACGACAAGGAGGACGAGTCCACCAAGGCCGACCAGGACAAGGAGGCCTGGAAGGGCGACCACGGCAACGAGTCGTGGAAGGGCGAGCAGGACAAGGGCTCCTGGAAGGACGAGCAGGAGGGGTCCTGGAAGGGCGACCACGACAGGCCCCGCGGCGGTGTGCACACCGGTGGTGGTGCCCTCGCCTCGCCGACGGTGACCGCGGGCGGGATGGCCGTCCTCGCGGTGGCCGGTACGGGCCTGTACGCCCTGCGTCGCAGGAAGAGCGCCGGAAGCGTGGTCTGATCCCATGCCGGGCGCGATACCTGGCGCGATAGCTGCGGCCGCGCCGCCACACCGTGTGTCGTGTGGCGGCCCGGCCGGCGTTCCGGCGCGTCCCCCGCCCGCCCTCCGCCTGTCCGTCCGTTCAGCTGCCGTACCTGGTGAGGTGGTGTCCGATGGCAGCCCACCCTTCTTCCCCCGGCACCGATCCGGTGCCCACCCGGCCTGGCACCCGCGTCAATCTGACCGCACTGTGCGCCGTGGCCCTGATGATCCTGGCGGTGAGCCTGTTCGGCGGCGAGGACTCCTCGTCCGACGCCTCCCGCACGCCGAACGCCCGGCACGCCCCGCAGGCCGCCCCCGTCCCCGGCTCCCCCTTCGAGGACGCCTCCGCCGCCGAACCTCCGGTGGAGCGGCGACAGCGGGATCCCCGCCACCGGCCGGTCCTCCTGCTCATTCCGAAGATCCGGGTGAGCGCCCCGTTCGTTCCGCTCTCCGTCGGCCGCTCGGGGCAGCTGGAGGCCCCGCCCGCCGACGACGTGAACCTCGTCGGCTGGCACGCCGAGGGGGCCGCCCCCGGGGAGACGGGCACCTCGATCATCGCCGGGCACGTCGACACGGTGACCTCACCGGCCGTCTTCGCGAGGCTCGGCGAACTGGCGAAGGGGGACGTCTTCCAGGTCGTACGCGCCGACCGCAGCAGGGCGCACTTCGTGGTCGACGCCGTGGAGAGGTTCGAGAAGGACGACTTCCCCGACGAGCGGGTGTACGCCGACGCGTCCCGGCCCGAGGTCCGGCTGATCACCTGTGCGGGCGACTACGACCGCGAGGTCATGGACTACACGGAGAACCTGGTGGTCTTCGCGCACCGGACGTGAGGGCGTACGAACGCGAAGGCGCACTGGACGCGAAGGCGCACTGGACGCGAAGGCGCACTGGACGCGAAGGCGCACTGGACGCGAAGGCGCACTGGACGCGAAGGCGTACGGACGCGAAGGCGTCCAGTGCGTGGGAACGCGGGGACCGGAGGGCGGCGCAGCACACGCGCCCGCCGTCCGGACCCCGCGTCGGTTCAGGCCGTGGCCTCCGCCGCCGCCTTGCCCGACTGGCGGCCCGAGAAGAGGCAGCCGCCGAGGAAGGTGCCCTCCAGGGAGCGGTAGCCATGGACTCCGCCGCCGCCGAAGCCGGCGACCTCGCCGGCCGCGTAGAGGCCGGGGACCGGGTTGCCGGAGGCGTTCAGGACGCGGCCGGAGAGGTCGGTCTGGAGGCCGCCGAGGGACTTGCGGGTGAGGATGTTCAGGCGCACGGCGATCAGCGGGTGGGCGCTCGTGTCCATGATCTTGTGGGCGGAGGCCGTGCGGCTGATCGAGTCGCCGGGGTACTTGAGGGCGTTGCGGATGCCCATGACCTGGGCGTCCTTGGAGTACTCGTTGCCGATCTCGCGGTCGCGGGCCTCGATCTGCCGCGTCAGGTCGGCGAGGTCGATCAGGTTCTCCCCCGTCAGCTTGTTCATGCCCCGGACCATTTCGGACAGGGACGAGGCCACGACGAAGTCCACGCCGTTCTTCTTGAACTTCTCGATCGGCTCCGGGGTCTGCCAGATGCGCGAGAGCAGCATCCAGATGTTCTTCTCGGTGAGGTCCGGGTTCTGCTCGGAGCCGGAGAGCGCGAACTCCTTCGCGATGATCTTCTGCGTGGTCACGAACCAGGAGTAGTCGTACCCGGTGTCGGTGATCGTCTTCAGGGTGTGGAGGGTGTCGTAGCCCGGGATGTCGGGGGCGCTGAAGCGCTTGCCCGTGGCGGAGAACCACATGGAGGACGGGCCGGGCAGGATGCGGATGCCGTGGCCGGGCCAGATCGGGTCGTAGTTGCGCAGACCCTCGGTGTAGTGCCACATACGGTCGGGGTTGACGATCCGGGCGCCCGTCTTCTCGGTGATCGCGAGCATGCGGCCGTCCACGTGCGCGGGCACGCCGGTGATCATGGTCTTGGGTGCGGCGCCGAGACGAGCGGGCCAGTTCGCCCGGACGAGGTCGTGGTTCGCGCCGATGCCGCCGGAGGTGACGACGACCACCGGGGCCTTCAGTTCGAACTCGCCGACGACGGTGCGGGAGCTGGCCTTGCCGCGCGAGACGCTGCTGGGTTCCAGGACCGCGCCGCGTACACCGGTGACGGCGCCGTTGGTCGTCACCAGGCCGTCGACGCGGTGGCGGAACTTGAAGGTGACGTTCCCGGCCGAGACGGCCGCCCGCACCTTCTTCTCGAAGGGCTCGACCACGGCCGGGCCGGTTCCCCAGGTGACGTGGAAGCGGGGCACCGAGTTGCCGTGCCCGTCCGCGAGGCCGCCGCCGCGCTCGGCCCAGCCGACGATGGGGAACCACTGCACGCCGAGGCCGGCGAGCCAGGACCGCTTCTCCCCGGAGGCGAAGTCCACGTACGCCTCGGCCCACTTGTAGGCCCAGTGGTCCTGTCCTGAGGGGTCGTTGACGCCCCGGTCGAAGCCGGCCGTGCCCAGCCAGTCCTGCCAGGCAAGTTCCTGGGAGTCCTTGATGCCCATCAGCCGCTGTTCGGCGGAGTCGACGAGGAACAGTCCGCCGAAGGACCAGAAGGCCTGGCCGCCGATGCTCGCTTCCGGTTCCTGGTCGAGCAGCAGCACCTTGCGGCCGGCCGCGGCGAGTTCGGCGGTGGCGACAAGACCGGCGAGACCGTGGCCGACGACGATCGCGTCCGCGTCGTTCGACGACCCGGCAGCGAAGGCCGGGGCCGCCTGCGCGGCGAGGGCGGCTCCGGCCACCACACCACCGGTCGTCGTCAGGACCCGGCGGCGGCTGACCCCGTCCGGGGAGGCGGAGTTCTCCATGGAGATGGGCACGGGCGTGGACCTTCCGGAGGGGGGAGGGACAGGAAGTACGCGCGGGACGGGGGCTGTTCCTGCGACACCAGCGCTGTTACCGTCGGTAGCCTTCAAGGAAACCAGGTCGTCACAACCATGGGGTAGTGGCCGGGGATCAACACATCCACCACTTCGTTGTGGCCCGGCGACAGCGCCGGGGACGGAAGGTCACCGGTGGGTACGGGACGGGAGAAGCGCGCATGACGGTCGTCCACGAGCGCGAACCGGTCACCGGTGTCCTGCGGGCCATGGCCGCCGACGCGGACGTGTGCGAGGAGTTGGTCCGCGCGGCCCGCGGCCGCTCCCCCGAACTGGCCCGGCTCGGCGAGGCGCAGACCCTCTCCCACGTCAACGCCCTGATCGGGGCCGCCGAGGCGTGGCTCACCACGCTCGGCCGGGTCGAGGAACACGACTTCGCGGCCGCGCTGCTGCTCGGCGCCGACCGCGCGGCCCAGGGCATCCCGATGACCGCCGTGCTGCGCGGCGTCCAGGCCGCCCTCACCCGGGTCGTCGAGATCACCGTCGAGCGCAGCCGCTCGGCCGGCGTGTCCGACACCGCGCTGCTCACCGTCGTCCTGCGGTTGAAGGAGTACGGCGACGCCCTGGAGCGGCATGTCGTCAACGGCTACCGTGCCGCCGAGTCGGGGACCCCGCGCGGGGCGGGCGAGGCCCGCGCGCGGCTGCTGCGGCGACTGCTGACCGAGGGTGACGACACACCCGCACCCTCCCGGGCGGAACTGGCGCGGGAAGGCGTACGGACGGACGGCCGGTACCACTGTGTGGTGGCGGATCCCGGCGATGCGGCGCACGCCCGCGCACTGGCCGCCCGGCTCTCGGCGCTGCCCGGGGTGTTCGGGGTGGTGGACGGCCGTCCGGTGGGTCTGTGTCCGCGGCTGCCGCGGAACGACGAACTGTCAGAGCTGGGCCGGGACGGCGTGACGCTCGTCGTCGCGTCACCGGTCGCCACGCCGGAGCGGCTCCGGCCGCTGTACCGGCTGTGCGTACGGGGGTTGGAGATCGGGAGTCGACGCGGGCTGCGCGGCGTGCGCGAACTGACCGATCTGGCCGGGGAGATCGCGATGGCTGACCACACCGTGCTGGGCGCGGCACTGAGCGCCCGGTTCCTCGGCGGGCTGGACCCGGCGGACGACTTCCACCGCCAACTCGCGCTCACCGCACTGGCGTTCCTCGACAGCGGCCGCCGTCTCGACCGGACCGCGACGGCGCTGTTCACCCACCCCAACACCGTCCGCTACCGCCTCGGCCGACTGCATCACCTCACCGGTACCTCGCTCACCGACGGCTCCCTCGACGGCCCGTCCGGGACGCTGACGACGCTGCACTGGTGGTGGGCGCTGACAACGTGGCTGGACACGGGGACAGAGAGCGCTCCCATCCCCTAAGGGCGTGCAGATCATTAACTCGTCTTTTTGACCTTGCTTCGAGTGGGGTCGGAAACGAGGAAGGTCGCGACGTCGGCTGGTGTGCGGAGGCGTGCGGTTGAGGCGTTGATGTGGTGGCCGTGTGCTTCCAGGAGTGGGCGGACTTCCTGTTTCGCGCGGCTGATGGTCGGAGCGGTGACGTCGAAGAGCTGCCCGAGGAGGTCCATAGTCGCGAGTTTGCGCAGGTGGAGCACGGTGGCCAGGATCCGGTCGGCTGGGGTGAGCTTGGCTTTGGCACCAGTGCCAGGGGCGACCAGGCGCTCGTGACCGCGACGTGTGCGGAGCACTTGCTCGCGTTGAACCTCCAGCGCAGGAGTGAGCGCGTTGATGAGTTCGCTGAGCTGTTGGCGGGTCATGCCGGTCAGTTCTGGGTCCTGCAGCGCGTGCTGCGTGAGGCCGGGCGGTCTGGTCGCCGGGGCCTGGTCTGAGGTGCTGTTGTCCGGCGTCGCGTCCAGCGGGTGCCGGGGGTGCAGGGTGTAGTTCCAGTCGCCGTGGAAGCGGTGCCGGGTGATCGGCAGGGCGGCGATGTCGTCGTCGCTGACCTGGATGCCGGTGGGGTAGGCGTTGGTGTCGAGTTCGGCATGCACGGTCAGGCCGGTTTTAGTGGTGGTCGCCGCGATGCTTTCGACGATGACTTCGTGGCTGGTCAGGGGCCTGCCGCGCCAGTTCATGGTGATGTGGGAGAACAGCCGGTGCTCGATCCGGTTCCACTTCGACGTGCCCGGAGGCAGGTGGCAGACAGTGATCGTCAGGCCGGCCTCGACGGCGAACCGGGCGAGTTCGGTCTTCCAGGTGCGGGTGCGATAGCCGTTGGAGCCGCCCGCATCGGCGGTGATCAGCAGTCGGCCGGCCGTCGGATAGGCGGCTTTCCCGGCGCCGTTCCACCAGCGGCGGATCGACTCGACGGCGAACGCGGCGGTGTCGTGGTCGGTGCCCACGTTGACCCAGCCGGTGTTCGCGGCGACGTCGTAGATGCCGTAGGGCACCGCTCTGCCCAGCTCGCGGTCGGGAAAGTCGTGGGTGTCGACCCGCACCGGCTCGCCTCTCGGCTCCCATTCACGGCCGTTGTTCTTGAACGGGCCGACCAGTTCCTTCTTCTTGGTGTCCACGCTGATGACTGGAGCTCCGCCGTCCTGGTGGTCGCGGGCCTGTTCGTTGAGGTAGTGGAACTGTGCGTCCCGGTCGGGGTGCTGTTTGCCTTCCATGGTCTTGGCGTTGCTCTGCAGGCTGAAGCCCTCCTCGCGCAGGAGGTCGCCCACCGTATCCGCACAGATCCTGTGGCCTTGCCGAGTCAGTTGCTCGGCGAGCTTGCGGGTGGATTTGGTGGTCCAGCGCAGCGGCGACATGGGATCTCCGCGGACGTCGGGCTCGACCAGCGCAAGGAGTGCCTCCCGAACGGCAGGGTTGCGGTCGACGACGCGTTTGCGGCCGGCGCCGGGCCGGCGGATACGTCCCAACGGAGCCTGGCCGGAGTCGAGTTCCCGCACTCCGACAGACACAGTGGCCTCGCGAACACCGGCGGCACGGGCGACCGCTCTGATCCCGCCGTGGCCGAGGGACTGGGCCTCCGCCCCTATCAACAAGCGACGCTGCCGCTCGTCGAGGTGCGGCAAAATCGCCTCGAACTTGGCTGCCAGCACGGCCCGTTGCCCATTCAACCCGCTCATGCCAGACCAACGAACCACCGAGCAGAAAGCCGCGAGTTAATGATCTGCACGCCCTAAGGAGTCCTTTCAGAATGCTGGGTTCTTGCGGGCGAGGATCATGCAGTGGGCGAGTTGGAGGAAGGCGTCGTGCATGTCGTCTCGGGCTTCCCAGCGGGTCCGTAAGCGGCGGGGGCCGTGGAGCCAGGCGATGGCGGACTCGGCAACCCACCTGACCCTGCCCAGGCCAGAACCGTGCGGCTGTCCGCGCCGGGCGATCTTCGGTGTGATGCCGCGTTCACGCAGCCGGTGGCGGTAGACGTCGTAGTCGTAGCCGCGGTCGGCATACAGGGTCCGGGGCTTGCGCCGGGGCCGGCCCCGCTTGCCCCGCACCGGCGGCATCCCGTCGACCAGCGGCAGAAGCTGGGTGACATCGTGGCGGTGACCGCCGGTCAGTGACACCCGCAGCGGGGTGCCATGCGCGTCGGTCAGCACGTGATGCTTCGAGCCCGGCCGCCCGCGGTCAACCGGACTCGGACCGACTTTTGGGCTGCCACACCCCCGCTTGGCCTGCACGTGCGAGGCGTCGATCGTGGCGCGGGAGAAGTCCAGGCGGTCCGCAGCCCGCAACCGGTCCAGCAGCACCCGCTGCAGTTCCTCCCACACTCCGGCCCCCTGCCACTCGGCCAGCCGCCGCCAGCAGGTGGGACCTGAACCGAACCCCAACTCCTGCGGCAGGAACTCCCACTGGACACCGGTGTACAGGACGAACAGGACTCCCTGGAGCGTCTTGCGGTCATCGATCCGCTTGCGCCCCGGGTACCGGAACCGCCGCTCATGCTTCGGCAACAGCGGCTCGATCACCGCCCACAACTCGTCGCTGATCTCCCACGGCTTCCGCCGCGCCATGCTCACACCCCACAGAAGACGGGATCACGTACATCTCCACCGTGCCACAACACGATCTTTCTGCAAGGACTCCTAAAGCGAACAACAAGAGACGAGCTGGCCAAAAACCTTCCCTGAAGTGACCAAGAACGATTCAAGGGTCGCCCATGTTTGATCAACGCTCGTCCATGATTCCGCAACTTGAACGTTTGAGCGTTTAGACCGGACGTACGTTCCTGCCCGTGAACCCAGACGCAACACCCCACAGAGGCGAGGACGCCGAGGCGACCGCCACCAGCGCCGACGCCCCGATATCCCACGTGAAGCCTCGCGGCCGGCGCTCACTCCTGCGCGCCGCACTCGCCGGCACCGCCGTCATCGGCGGCGGCCTCGCCGTCGGCGCCTTCCCGGCCGACGCCGAGCCCGTCTCCCGCGCCACCCCCAAGCCCTCCGCCGCCACCCGCAAGCGGCCGAGCACGGCGGACGAGGCGCTGACGGAGCTGTCGAAGGGCAACCGCCGCTGGCGGACCTTCAACCAGCGGCACCCCGACGAGGACGCCACCCTCCGCAAGACCCTGACGACCGCTCAGCACCCCTTCGCCTTCGTCCTCGGCTGCATCGACTCCCGTGTCCCCCCGGAGCTGGTCTTCGACCAGGGCCTCGGCGACCTGATGACCGCGCGCAGCGCGGGCGAGGTGCTGGACCAGTCGGTGCTCGGCAGCGTCAAGTACGGCGTCCTCGAACTGGACATCCCTTTGGTCGTGGTGCTGGGTCACCAGTCCTGCGGCGCCGTGAAGGCCGCCGTCGCGGTGGACGAGAGCGGTGAGGAGCTGCCGAGCGGCATCCAGTACATCGCCGACGAGATCGCCCCGGCCATCGACCACAGCGTGACCGGCGACGCCCGGGTCGCGGCGACGATC
This sequence comes from Streptomyces europaeiscabiei, assembly GCF_036346855.1. Classification (NCBI taxonomy): domain Bacteria; kingdom Bacillati; phylum Actinomycetota; class Actinomycetes; order Kitasatosporales; family Streptomycetaceae; genus Streptomyces; species Streptomyces europaeiscabiei. The sequence continues at coordinate 7,896,418 of NZ_CP107841.1, read as the reverse complement.
GACGCGAACGTCCGGCTGGTCCGGTCCAAGCTCGCGGCCGATTCCGACCTCGCCGCCAAGCTGAAGGCCGGCGAGGTCGCCATCGTCGGCGCCCGCTACGACCTGACGACGCAGCGCGTGCACCTGCTCAAGTAACAGGCCCCTGGCAAGGGGAAGGCGGCTCCGGTGAACCACCCACACCGGGGCCGCCTTCGTGTTGCCGGGGCCGTCGCCGTGCACAGGCCGCGCCCGGCCGCCGGCTCAGCCCTCGACGAGGGTGATGTCCTGCTGCCGCACCGCGTGGAACCTGGGCAGCGGCAGACCGCTGCCCGACAGCTCGGTGACGGTGGCCTCCACCCGGGCCGGACCGGGCCGGTAACGGCCCGGCTCCGCCCTGTCCGTGTTGGTCCAGGTGTGGTCGGCGCCGTCGCAGACCGCCGACGACCCGCCGACCCCCTTGCGGACCCTGCTGTCGCCCTGCTGGAGCGAGGACGAGACGAAGACGGGGCCGTCGGCGCCGAGACAGCGGTACGTGCCGGACAGGGTGAGGGTGCCGTCCGGGGCTACGTACCCGGTGGGGTCGATGGTCAGCGTCTCGGACGCCTCGCTCGTGGCACCGGCGGGCGGGGCGGCGGAGAACAGCAGCAGCGCGGCACCGGCGGCGGCGCCGAGAACGCGGGGGACCTGCGAGAAGGCCTGGGACAAGGGCATGGGGTACCTCCTTGGACGGGGCTCCAGAGGTACCGGCCCGGCCGGGGCGCGCCGGTGATCATCACCCCTCCGTCGGCGCGTCGGTTCCGCCGTCCTCACTACCGGGTGCGCCCCGCGCGCCCTGGGTTATGTCCGCGTCCTGTCACAGCACGTCCGGGTGCTGTCACGTCTCACGAAACCGTGTGGCCACGGGTTCCCGGCGCGGGCATGGTCTGTAGTGCGAGGCGGTGACTCGCCGCCGGCACTCACAAAGACGTGGAGGTCGCCATGTGTGCCCACCAGCCCCTGTGCCCCCCGATCGACAGCACGGACCGCGACGCCGCGCACATCGTCGCCTTCCACCCCGAGCAGGGCTGGAACCTGCTGTGCAACGGGGCCATCGTCTTCGACGACACCGGTGAACTGCTGCCCGACGGCAGCGTGATCGCCCCGCACCGACCGGTCTTCGCCGACCTGGCGACCGCCGCCTGAGACGCTCCTCCCCCACGGCTACGGCAGGACCGCGAAGCCGTCGAGTTCCACCAGGGCCCGTTCGTCCCAGAGCCGTACGACGCCGACGACCGCCATCGCGGGATAGTCCCGCCCCGCCAGCCTCCGCCAGACCCGGCCGAGCAGGGGAGCCTGGACGCGATAGTCGGCGACGTCCTTGGCGTAGACGGTGACTCGGGCGAGGTCGGCCGGTGTGCCGCCGGCAGCCTCCAGCGCGGTCAGCAGATTGCCGAGCGCCCGCTCGAACTGCTCCTCCAGCGTCTCCCCCACGACCTTGCCTTCCGCGTCGAGCGCGGTCTGGCCCGCCAGGAACACGACCCGGCTGCCGGTGGCGACCACCGCGTGGGAGAAGCCGGTGGGCGGCGACAACCCGGCCGGGTTCACGCGCTCGGTGCTCATGCCGGCCGCCCTTCTCCCGCGGAGTCCCGCACCCCCGTCTCCCGCACCCCCGTCTCCCGCGCGGATGCCTCCCTCGCGTACAACTCCTTTGCGATGACGGCCCGTTGGACCTCGCTCGCCCCTTCGTAGATGCGCGGCGCCCGCACCTCCCGGTAGAGGTGTTCGAGCAGATGGCCGCGCCGCAGCGCCCGCGCGCCGTGCAGCTGGACGGCCGCGTCGACGACGTACTGCGCGGTCTCCGTGGCCAGCAGCTTCGCCATCGCGGCCCGCCGGGGTACGTCCGGGTCGCCGCAGTCGTACGCCCCGGCCGCCGCGTAGACCATCAGCCGGGCCGCCTCCGTGCGCATCGCCATCTCGGCGACCTGGTGGGCGACCGTCTGCAGGTCCCGCAGCGTGCCGCCGAACGCGTTCCGTCGGGCGGTGTGCGTGAGCGTCGCGTCGAGCGCGGCCTGCGCCATGCCGACCGCGCAGGCTCCGACGCTCGGGCGGAAGAGGTTGAGCGTGGCCATGGCGACGCGGAAGCCCCGGTCGGGTACGCCGAGGACGTCATCGGCCGTGACGGGTACGGCGGCGAAGTCGAGGGCGCCGATGGGGTGCGGGGAGAGCATGTCGAGCGGGGTGCCGGTGAGGCCGGGGCGGTCGGCCGGGACCAGGAACGCCGTCACACCACGGGCGCCCGCGCCAGGGGTGGTGCGGGCGAAGACGGTGTAGAGGTCGGCCTCGGGGGCGTTGGAGATCCAGCACTTCTCGCCGGTCAGGCGCCAGCGGCCGGGGCCGTCGGGTTCCGCCCGCAGGGACAGGGCCGCCGCGTCCGAGCCCGCGTCCGGCTCGCTGAGCGCGAAGGCCGCGACCGCCTCGCCCCTGCTCACCCGGGGGAGCCAGCGGGCGCGTTGGGCCTCGGTGCCGTGGGCGTGCACCGGGTGGGCGCCCAGACCCTGGAGGGCCAGCGCCGTCTCGGCCTCCGTGCAGACGTACGCCAGTGCCTCGCGCATCAGACAGAGGTCGAGGGCGCCCGAGGTGAACAGCCGGGAGAGCAGCCCCAGTCGGCCCAGCTCGGCGACGAGGGGGCGGTTGACATGGCCCGGCTCACCCTTGTCCGCCAAGGGGCGCAGGCGTTCGACGGCCAGGGCGCGCAGTTCGGCACGCCGGGCGAGTTGTGCCGGTTCGAGCGAGAATGCGGTCATCGCCGATCCCTTCTCCCCTTGGGGCCACTGCCGAGGCTATCGCGAACTGTTGACTGCCGTCACCAAGGCGATACGCTCGCTGGTGCGAGGCCACCCACGGCATGCGAGCCCACCACCACGTGCGAGTCCACTTCGGCAGGGACGACAGCAGGGGGCGAACGTCATGAAATCCAGGGTCACCGCCCATCTCGACACCTTCGCGCGTGACCGTCTCCCGCCGCCGGACCAGTGGGCGGAGCTGTCCTTCGAGCTCCCCGAGCTGCGCTACCCCGACCGGCTCAACGCCGCCGCCGAGCTGCTCGACGGCGGTGATCCCGGCCGGCCCGTCTTCCGTACGCCCGCCGGGGAGGTCTGGACGTACGGCGAACTGCGGGTCCGGGTCGACCGGGTCGCGCACACGCTGACGTCCGCCCTCGGCGTGGTGCCCGGCAACCGGGTCCTGCTGCGCGGGCCCACCACGCCCTGGCTGGCCGCGTGCTGGCTGGCGGTGCTCAAGGCGGGGGCGGTCGCGGTGACCGTGCTGGCCCAGCAGCGGCCGCAGGAGCTGGCGACGATCTGTGAGCTGGCGCGGGTGTCGCACGCGCTGTGCGACACCCGGCATGTGGACGACCTCACGAAGGCCGACGTGCCGGGGCTGCGGATCACCACCTTCGGCGGGGACGGCCCCGACGACCCGCTCGTGCCCGGCCCGCCGACGGCGAACGTGGCCCGGGGCCCGTACGAGGCGGTGGACACGGCGGCCGACGACGTGGCGCTGATCGCGTTCACCTCCGGTACGACCGGGCGGCCCAAGGGATGTGTGCACTTCCACCGGGATGTCCTGGCGATCGCGGACACCTTCTCGAAGCATGTGCTGCGGCCCCGGGCGGACGACGTGTTCGCCGGGTCGCCCCCGCTCGGTTTCACCTTCGGTCTCGGCGGCCTCGTCGTCTTCCCGATGCGGGCCGGTGCCAGCGCCCTGTTGCTCGAACAGGCGGGCCCCGGGCAGCTGCTGCCCGCGGTCGCCGAGCACGGGGTGTCGGTGCTGTTCACCGCGCCGACGGCCTACCGGGCGATGCTCGGGGAGCTGAACGGGTCGGACGGGTACGACGTCTCGTCGCTGCGGCGGTGTGTGTCGGCGGGCGAGAACCTGCCCGAGGCCACCTGGCGGGCCTGGCACGAGCGGACCGGACTGCGGATCATCAACGGCATCGGCGCGACCGAACTGCTGCACATCTTCATCTCCGCGGCCGACGACGGCATACGGCCGGGGACGACCGGGGTGCCGGTACCGGGGTGGCACGCGCGCGTGCAGGACGCGGACGGGGCGCCGGTGCCCGACGGGGAGCAGGGGCTGCTCGCCGTACGCGGTCCGGTGGGGTGCCGCTATCTGGCGGACGAGCGTCAGCGGGAGTACGTGCGGGGTGGCTGGAACGTCACGGGTGACACGTACGTCCGCGAGCCGGACGGGTACTTCCGCTATGTCGCGCGAGCCGACGACATGATCATCTCGGCCGGTTACAACATCGCGGGCCCCGAGGTCGAGGAGGCCCTGCTGCGCCATCCGGACGTGGTGGAGACGGCGGTGGTGGGGCGGCCCGACGAGGCCCGCGGCCAGGTCGTCGTCGCCTATGTGGTCGTCGCGACGGGGGCCGGACGGGACGGCGACGCACTGCGCGCGTTCCTCAAGTCGGAGCTGGCGCCGTACAAGTGTCCGCGCGAGATCGTGTTCCTGGACGCGCTGCCGCGCACGGCGACCGGCAAACTCCAGCGGTTCCGGCTACGCACCCTAAGTGACCAGCAGTGATGCAGACGACCTAAAATGATCAACGTGTCCGAACAGCACGCACCACGTTCGCTCATCGTCACCTTCTACGGCGCGTACGGCCGTTCGGTGCCGGGTCCCGTGCCCGTCTCCGAGCTGATCAGGCTGCTCGCCGCCCTCGGTGTCGACGCGCCCTCCGTCCGCTCCTCGGTGTCCCGGCTGAAACGGCGCGGCCTGCTGCTGCCGGCCCGCACGGCGGCGGGGGCGGCCGGGTACGAGCTGTCGGGCGACGCGCGGCAGCTCCTGGAGGACGGCGACCGGCGGATCTACGCGACGGCGCCCGAGCAGGACGAGGGCTGGGTCCTCGCCGTGTTCTCGGTGCCGGAGTCCGAGCGGCAGAAACGCCACGTGCTGCGCTCCAGGCTGGCCGGACTCGGCTTCGGCACGGCAGCCCCCGGCGTGTGGATCGCGCCGGCCCGGCTCCACGAGGAGACCCGGCACACCCTGACCCGGCTGCGGCTCGACCCGTACGTGGACCTGTTCCGGGGCGAGCACCTCGGGTTCGCGGCGACCGCCGAGGCGGTGGCGCGGTGGTGGGACCTGGCCGGGATCGCCAAGCAGCACGAGGCGTTCCTCGACCGGCACGCGCCCGTGCTCCACGGCTGGGAGCACCGCGTGGACACCCCGCCCCAGGAGGCGTACCGCGACTACCTGCTGGCCCTGGACTCCTGGCGCCAGCTGCCGTACGCCGACCCCGGGCTGCCCGCCGCGCTGCTTCCGGCGGACTGGCCGGGCGTGCGCTCGGCGGCCGTGTTCCGGGCGCTGCACGCGCGGCTGCGGGACGCGGGGGCGGCCTTCGCCGCCACCGAATCGTAAAGCCCTGTAACAATTTCTTTCACAAAGGGAACCCTCAGGGTTCTACTTCAATCTTCTCAGAATCCTTACTTACCATCCTGACGCATGAGTCTCATGCGCAACCTGAACCGTGCTCTCACCGCCACCACGGGTCTGCAAGTACGCAGGGCCCCCGCGGCGGCGCCCCCCGCTCCCAGGGCCACGCCGCCGAAGCCGGCCGTGAAGAAGCCCACGGCGGTGTACCGATGTCCGGCTCCCGAGGACCTCGCCACGGACCGGTTGCTCAGGCAGCCGGTCTTCATCATGTCTCCCGTGCGGTCCGGCTCCACCCTGCTGCGGATGCTGATGAACGCGCACCCGCGGCTGTACTCCCCGCACGAGCTGCACATACGCCGTCTGGAGGTCGGCTACGGCAGCAGGTTGTCGCAGAAGGCGATGAGCGCCCTCGACCTGGAGCGCGGTGACCTGGAGCATCTGCTGTGGGACCGGGTCATGCACCGCGAACTGGTCAGGTCGGGCAAGGACTTCGTCGTCGAGAAGACCCCGAGCAACGCCTTCGTGTACGAGCGCATCCGGGACTGCTGGCCCGACGCCCGCTTCGTCTTCCTGCTGCGCCACCCGGTCTCCATCGCCCAGTCGTGGCACGAGGGCGACCCCGACAAGCGCACCTACGACGAGGCCGCCACCGACGCGCTGCGCTACATGAAGGCCGTCGACAAGGCCCGCAAGGCGCTCACGGGCCACACCGTGCGCTACGAGGACATCACCGCCGAACCCGAGAAGGAGATGCGGCGGCTCTGCGACTTCCTCGACATCGCCTTCGAACCGGCCATGCTCGACTACGGCAGGAAGGACGACGCCCAGGTCGTGAAGGGCCTCGGCGACTGGCGCGACAAGATCAGGACCGGTCAGGTGCAGGCGGGGCGCGCGCTCCCCGCCGAGGACGACATCCCGGAGATCCTCCGGCCGATGTGCCGGGCGTGGGGCTACGGCAAGTGAGGCCGCACGCCGAGATAGCCGAGGTCTGGCCGCGCGACGGCCGCATCAGACTCCTCGGACGCATCCACGGGGTACCGACGGAAGGCACCTGGCGGCTGGTCCTCACCCGCCGCTCCCACGCCGGCCGCCGACTGCGCTACGACGCCGCCGTCCAGGGCGACCGCTTCGAGAGCGAGCTGCCCGTCGACGACCTCGCCGCCTCCGACCGGGCGCCCGTCGAGGAGTGGGACATCCACCTCACCGACGGCGAGGTCGAACTGCGCGCCGGGAAGCACCTCGACGACGTACGCGGCAAGAAGAGGATCTTCGTGTATCCGGAGCAGCGCACCGGAGACCTCCGGGTGCGCCCCTATTACACGATCAAGGACAACCTGTCTCTGGAGTGCCGTACGGGAGGCCCCGCATGACCGACCGCCGCCCACTCCCCCAGCGCCCCCACGTCCGGTATCTGCTGCTGCACGCGTACGGCCGGGGCGGCACCATCCGCACGGTGATGAACCAGGCCAACTCCCTCGTGGCGGCGGGCTGGACCGTGGAGATCGTCAGCGCGCTGCGCCGCCGTGACGACATCCAGTTCCCGCTCGACCCCCGGGTGAGCGTCTCCACCGTCGTGGACATGCGCGAGGGCGCCCACACCCCGCCGTCGGGCCTCGTCGCCCGCTGGCGCGACCGCAGGCGCGGCGAACTGCTGGAGGCGCCCGCACGGCACGTCCCGAAGGGCGAGTTCGGCTACCGCTACTTCAACCGGTACGTCGAGGACCGGCTCATCGCATACCTGCGGTCGCTGACCGACGGCGTCCTGGTCACCACCCGCCCCGCGCTGAACTTCCTGGCCGCCGAGCACGCCACCGGCGGTGTGGTCCGCGTCGCCCAGGAACACATGAACCTCGGCACCCACAAGCGGGACGTGCAGCAGCGCATCCGGGAGACGTACCCGCACTTCGCCACCGTCGCCGTGCTCACCGAGCGTGATCGCGACGAGTACGCGGAACTCCTGCCCGGCACCCGGGTCGTCCGCATCCCCAACGCCGTGCACTCCCTCGACCAGGTCCCCGCCGACCCGAGGTCGAAGATCGCGGTGGCGGCCGGCCGGCTCTTCCCGCAGAAGGGCTTCGACCTGCTGATCCCGGCCTGGGCGAAGCTCGTCGAGGCCTACCCCGACTGGCAGTTGAGAATTTACGGCAGCGGTGAGAAGAAGTCGGAGCTTCGCCATCTGATCGAAGAACACCATCTCTACAATCACGTCTTCCTCATGGGACACACCGACCGCTTGGACGACGAACTCGCCAAGGCCTCCTTCTACGTGCTCAGTTCACGCTTCGAGGGGCTGCCGATGGTGATGATCGAGGCGATGAGCCACGCCCTTCCCGTGGTGAGCTTCGACTGCCCGACCGGCCCCGCCGACGTGCTCACCCACGGCGTGGACGGGCTGCTGGTCGCACCCGAGGACCCCGACGCGCTCGCCGACGCCATGGCCAGGCTGATGGCCGACGAGGTGCTGCGTGCCGACATGGGCGTGGCCGCGGTCCTGACGGCCGCCAGTTACGGCCCGGACTCCGTCCATCACCGCTGGGAGTCCCTCTTCACCTCCCTCCACGAGCAACGGCACGGCATCGCCGCCGGCGCCGCGAAAGGAACGCACGCATGACCACCTCGTCCAGGGCGTCCACGGCCCAGGGAGCCACGGTCTGGCTCACCGGACTGCCGAGCGCGGGCAAGACCACCATCGCCCGTGTCCTCGCCGGCCGGCTGCGGTCCGAGGGACACCGTGTGGAGGTTCTCGACGGTGACGAGATCCGCCGCTTCCTCTCGGCCGGCCTCGGCTTCTCCCGCGAGGACCGCAACACCAACGTGCAGCGCATCGGCCTGGTCGCCGAGGTCCTCGCCCGCAACGGCGTGCTGGCCCTCGTCCCCGTCATCGCGCCGTACGCCGACAGCCGCGAGGCCGTCCGCAAGCGCCACGACGTGAGCGGAACCCCGTACTTCGAGGTGCATGTCGCCACCCCCGTCGAGGTGTGCAGCGAGCGCGACGTCAAGGGTCTGTACGCCCGTCAGGCCGCGGGCCGACTCAAGGGACTGACCGGTGTCGACGACCCGTACGAGCCGCCGGCCGACCCCGCGCTCGTGCTCCCCACACAGGACCAGACGCCCGAGGAGTCGGCCGCGTACGTGTACGCGCTGCTGGCGGACCGGGGCCTCGTTTGACTTCCTCCCCCGCCTAAAGGTGGGGGATTCCAGCGGTCGCCCGCTGGGGTTCCTGCTTCATCGACGACCGCCCCGTCCGGGAGGACTCCCGTTGAGGTCTTACACCGTCTCCACAGGCAGACACGGCCAGCCCGGCCGCGAGAATGTTCTTCGCCGCGTTCACGTCGCGGTCATGCACCGTGCCGCAGCCGCACGTCCACTCGCGGACGTTCAGCGCCAGTTTCGCCCGGACCGTGCCACAGGACCCGCACAGCTTGGAGCTGGGGAACCAGCGGTCGATCACGACGAGTTCGCGCCCGTACCAGGCGCATTTGTACTCCAGCATCATCCGCAGCTCGCGCCAGGCCGCGTCCGAGACCGCACGCGCCAGCTTGTGGTTCCTGACCATGTTGCGGACGGTGAGGTCCTCGATCACGACCGTTTGGTTCTCACGGACGAGACGAGTGGTCAGCTTGTGCAGATGGTCCCGGCGCCGGTCGGTGATCTGGGCATGGACCTTGGCGACTTTCACCCGGGCCTTGTCCCGGTTCGCGGAGCCCTTGGCCTTGCGGGACAGCTCCCGCTGCGCCTTCGCCAGCCGGGCCCGGTCACGGCGTTCGGGCATAGGGTTGGTGACCTTCTCCCCGGTGGACAGGGTCACCAGGGAGGTGATGCCCGCGTCGATGCCGACCGCGGCCGTGGTGGCCGGTGCCGGGGGGATCGTGTCATCGCACAGCAGGGAGACGAACCAGCGTCCGGCCGCGTCCTGGGACACGGTCACCGTGGACGGGACCGCACCCTCAGGCAGCGGACGCGACCACACGATGGCGAGAGGCTCGCGCATCTTGGCGAGCGTCAGGGCACCGTCGCGGTAGCGGAAACGCGGAGCTGGTGTACTCCGCCGAACGGCGGGACTTCTTGCGCGACTTGAACCGTGGGTACTTCGCCCGGCCCTCGAAGAAGTGGGTGAACGCGCCCTGCAGATGCCGCAGGCACTGCTGCAACGGCACCGAGGACACTTCGGTGAGGTAGGCGAGTTCCTCGGTCTTCTTCCACGCGGTGAGCATCGCCGAGGTCGCGTTGTAGTTGACCCGCTCCCGGCGTTGGTACCACGCGGCGGTCCGGGCTTCGAGGGCCAGGTTGTAGACCTTGCGCACGCACCCGAACGTGCGCGACAGCTCCGCTGCCTGCGCATCGTCGGGATAGAAGCGGTACTTGAACGCCCGCTTCACGTGAGTGATCACAGCTCACAAACTATCGCATCAGTTCGTGAGTTTCTGCGGGTATCGGGTGGCGGACGACGATCCGCCCTGACGGCGAATCGCCTTTCCCTGCCCTGCTCCGCAGGAGTCTGTTTCCTCTCCGCTCTGAAGGGCGGAGTATCCACGGAGGGATCCCGATGACCGTCCACACACTGTCGCACCTGGACGTGCTGGAGTCCGAGGCGACCCCGGCGCCGGTGAGCGAAGCCGCCGCGAGCCGCGCGGTAGCCCACGGCTAGGACAGGCTCAGCCGGGGCTTCGGGGCGTCCGTGCGGCCCGTGTTGGGGCGGCGGCTGCCCGCTCGGTAGGGGGCGGGCCAGGTGACGGCCGGGCCGGTGTAACCCTGTTCGGCTGCCGCGTGAAGGGTCCAGTGGGGGTCGTAGAGGTGGGGGCGGCCGAGGGCGCACAGGTCCGCGCGGCCCGCCAGGATGAGGGAGTTGACGTCGTCCCAGGAGGAGATGGCGCCGACGGCGATCACCGGCACCCCCGCCTCGTGCCGGATCCGGTCCGCGAACGGCGTCTGGTACGAGCGGCCGTACGCGGGGTGTTCGTCGGCGACGACCTGCCCGGTCGAGACGTCGATCGCGTCGGCCCCGTGCGCGGCGAAGGCGCGGGCGATCTCTACGGCGTCCTCGGCCGTGGTGCCCCCGTCGGCCCAGTCCGTCGCCGAGACGCGGACGGTCATGGGCCGTTCCTCCGGCCACACCGCCCTTACGGCGTCGAAGACTTCGAGGGGGAAGCGGAGCCGGTGGTCGAGGGAGCCGCCGTAACTGTCGGTGCGGCGGTTCGTCAGCGGCGAGAGGAAGCCGGAGAGCAGGTAGCCGTGGGCGCAGTGGAGTTCGAGCAGGTCGAAGCCGCTGCGGGCGGCTCGGCTCGCGGCCGAGGTGAACTGCTCGCGGATGTCGGTGAGTCGGGCGCGGGACAGTTCGCGCGGGGTCTGACTGCCGGTCTTGTACGGCACGGGGGACGCGGCCGCCAGGGCCCAGTTGTCCGCGTCCAGGGGCTCGTCGATGCCCTCCCACATCAGCTTGGTCGAGCCCTTGCGGCCGGAGTGACCCAGCTGGACGCCGATGGCAGTGCCCGGCGCCCGCTCGTGCACGAACCTCACCGTGCGGCGCCAGGCGTCGGCCTGCCGGGAGTTCCACAGTCCGGCACAGCCCGGGGTGATGCGCCCCTCGGGGCTCACGCACACCATCTCGGTCATCACGAGCCCGGCGCCGCCGAGGGCGCGGGAGCCCAGATGGACGAGGTGGAAGTCACCGGGGACACCGTCGGTCGCCGAGTACATGTCCATCGGGGACACGACGACGCGGTTGCGCAGGGTCAGACCGCGCAGCCGGAACGGGGTGAACATCGGGGGCGTTCCGGGTGGGCAGCCGAACTCGCGCTCCACCGCGCCGGTGAAGTGCGGGTCGCGGAGGCGGAGGTTGTCATGGGTGACGCGGCGGCTTCGGGTGAGGAGGTTGAAGGCGAACTGCCTTGAGGGCTGCGCGAGATGGAGCCCGATGTTCTCGAACCACTCCAGACTGGCTCGCGCCGCACGCTGGGTCGAGGCGACGACGGGGCGCCGTTCCTCCTCGTACGCCGTCAACGCCCTTGTGAGGTCGGGCTGTTCCTCCAGACAGGCGGCCAGCGCCAGCGCGTCCTCGACGGCCAGCTTCGTGCCGGAACCGATGGAGAAGTGCGCGGTGTGCGCGGCGTCGCCGACCAGCACCAGATTGCCGTGCGACCAGCGCTCGTTGACGACCGTGCGGAAGGTCGTCCAGGTGGAGTTGTTGGAGCGCAGGGGCCGGCCGCCGAGCGCGTCCGCGAAGAGTTTCGCGCACCGCTCGACCGACTCCCGTTCGTCCGCCCGGTCCAGCCCGGCGGCCCGCCACACCTCCTCGCGCATCTCGACGATGACGGTGGACTCGTCCGGCGAGAACGGGTAGCCGTGCAGCTGCATCACGCCGTGCTCGGTCTCGGCGATCTCGAAGCGGAACGACTCGAAGGCGAAGTCGGCGGCGAGCCAGATGTAGCGGCAGCGGTGCGTCTCGACGGCCGGCCGGAACACCTCCGCGTACGCCTCCCGCGTCGCGCTGTGCACACCGTCCGCCGCGATGACCAGGTCGTACGTCTCGCAGAGCCAGGCGGGGTACGGGGCCTCCGTGCCGAAACGGAGTTCGACGCCGAGTGCGCGGCAGCGGTCGTGCAGGATCTGCAGGAGGCGGCGGCGGCCCAGTGCGGCGAAGCCGTGGCCGCCGGAGGTGTGGCGGGTGTTCCGGTGGACGATGTCGATGTCGTCCCAGCGGGTGAAGTGTGCTTGCAGGGCCTCGTAGACCAGTGGGTCGGCATGTTCTATGCCGCCCAGCGTCTCGTCGGAGAGGACCACTCCGAAGCCGAAGGTGTCGTCGGGGGCGTTGCGTTCCCAGACGGTTATCTCGCGGGTGGGATCGAGGCGTTTGAGGAGGACGGCGGCGTACAGGCCGCCGGGGCCGCCGCCGATGACGGCGATGCGGTGGGGGTGGCCGGGCTTCGCGAACGGCTGCGGGTGTGTCGTGGCCGGTCGCGCCCCGCGGCGGAGCCGCATATCGGCGCTGCCCCGCGCCCCTGGGTCGGCTGCCACCGGGGTCGGGATGGCAGGTGAGGGCGGTATGGCAGGTGAGGGCGGTATGGCAGGTGAGGGCGGCATCAGCGGCCCTGCCACTTCGGGGGGCGCTTTTCCGTGAACGCCGCGTGGAATTCGGCGTAGTCCTCGCCGTTCATCAGCAAGGCCTGGGTCGCCGCGTCCAGCTCCACGGCGGCCGCCAGGGGCATGTCCAGCTCCGCTGTCAGCAGGGCCTTCGTCTGGGCGTACGCCAGGGCCGGTCCCTCGGCCAGGTGGCGGGCCAGGGTCTGCGCGGCCTCGTCGGCGCCGCCCTCGTCCGTGAGCCGACTGATGAGACCGATGCGTTCGGCCTCGGGGGCGCGGACGGGTTCGCCGAGCATCAGAAGACGGGTGGCGTGGCCGAGGCCGACGACACGGGGCAGGAGGTAGGCGGCGCCCATGTCGCCGCCGGAGAGGCCGACGCGGGTGAAGAGGAAGGAGAAGCGGGCCGTGGGGTCCGCCACACGGAAGTCGGCGGCCAGGGCGAGGACGGCGCCGGCGCCCGCGGCGACGCCGTGCACGGCGGCGATCACCGGGAAGGGGCACTCGCGTACGGCCCGTACGACCTGGCCGGTCATCCGGTTGAAGTCGAGCAGCTGGGCGGTGTCCATGGCGAGGGTGGCGCCGATGATCTCGTCGACGTCGCCGCCGGAGCAGAAGCCACGGCCGTCGCCGGCCAGCACCAGGGCCCGTACGGACTTCTCCCGGGAGAGTTCGGCGAGCAGGTCGCGCAGGTCGGCGTAGGCGCCGAAGGTGAGGGCGTTGAGCTTCTCGGGGCGGGCGAGGGTGACGGTGGCGACACCGTCGGCGATCTCGCACCGCAGATGCCGCCAGTGGGAGGTGCGGGCGGCGGAGCCGGTGAAGGGACTCATGACGGGCGGCCTCCTCGGGGGCTGCCGCAGCGCTGCGGCCACTTTCCCACCCACGAAGTTATCACCGATATATGACTGCCGTCACGAGTGCGCGATAGGTCGACCGGCGTATCGTCACCGCCCCCTTCGGTGGTGATCCGGGCCGTCCGTGACTCGGTCACGGACGTTCGACAAGGCCGTAACGACGGGCTCGCCCGGGCGAGGCGGAGCGTTGCTCCGGGTAGACCGGCTGGCAACGGGGCCGAAGGTCCCCGCGGCGCCCGCCGAGCGGTTTTACCGGTTCGCGCCGTACCATTCATCACGTTGAAAGCAGGACGACCCATGACCTGCTCCATGAACGGATCCGCCGCCTTGCAAGAACCCTCCGCCCCCGCCTCCTGGCGCGTCGCGCTGCCGCACACCGCCGCGGCCGTGCCCATGGCCCGCGCACTGGTGCGTACGGCGCTGACCGAGCTGGAGCACGGGGCGGACTGTGACACGGCGGAGCTGCTCACGGCGGAACTGGTCGCGAACGCGATCGAGCACGCGGCCGGGGACGGACCCATAGAGCTGGTCGTGGAGCTGGTGCCGACCGGCTGCAAGGTGGAGGTCCACGACCCGGATCCGGCACCCCCGGGCGATCTCACCACCCCGGGCCACATCGACCCCGACCCCTGGCAGGAGCACGGCCGCGGCCTCCTCCTGATCCGCGCCCTCAGCTCCGCCTGCGGCCACCGCCCCACCGACTCCGGCAAGGCGGTGTGGTTCCGGCTCCCGACTGTCCCGCCACAGCGCCGCCACGTGTAGGTGCCCCCGGGGGACACGGGGAACCGCGCGATCGACCACGAACGACCCGCGCTCGCCGACGCGCCCCCGCCCCCCGAACTCTCACCCGCGCATCACCCCAGCGTCGCCACGAGAACCGCCTTGATCGTGTGCAACCGGTTCTCCGCCTCGTCGAAGACGACCGAGTGCGACGACTCGAACACCTCGTCCGTCACCTCCAGCGAGTCCAGCCCGTGCAGCTCGTGGATCTCGCGGCCGACCTTCGTACCGAGGTCGTGGAAGGCCGGGAGGCAGTGGAGGAACTTGACGTCGGGGTTGCCGGTGGCGCGCAGGACGTCCATGGTCACGGCGTACGGGCAGAGTGCTCCTATGCGCTCGTCCCAGACCTCCTTGGGCTCTCCCATGGACACCCAGACGTCGGTGGCGATGAAGTCGGCGCCCTCGACCCCCTCGTGCACGTGCTCGGTGAGCGTGATCCGCGCCCCGCTGATCTCCGCGAGCTTGCGCGCGCGGTCGACGATCTCCTCGGCCGGCCAGTAGGCCCGCGGGGCGACGATACGGACGTCCATGCCGAGCAGGGCTCCGGTGACCAGGTACGAGTTGCCCATGTTGAAGCGGGCGTCGCCGAGGTAGGCGAAGGTCATGTCGTCGAGCGGCTTGTCGCTGTGCTCGGTCATCGTCATGACGTCGGCCAGCATCTGGGTGGGGTGCCAGTCGTCGGTGAGGCCGTTGTAGACCGGAACTCCGGCGTACGCGGCGAGCTCCTCGACGTTCGCCTGGCTGTCACCGCGGTACTCGATCGCGTCGAACATCCGGCCGAGGACCCGCGCGGTGTCCCGCACGGACTCCTTGTGGCCCATCTGCGAGCCGGACGGGTCGAGGTACGTCGTCCGGGCCCCCTGGTCGGCCGCGGCGACCTCGAACGCGCAGCGGGTGCGCGTCGAGGTCTTCTCGAAGATGAGCGCGATGTTCCTGCCCCGCAGGTACTGGGTCTCCGTACCCGCCTTCTTGGCCGCCTTCAGCTCCACGGCCAGCCCGATCAGCCCACGGAACTCCTCCGCGGTGAAGTCCAGCTCCTTGAGGAAGTGGCGCCCGGCGAGGGCGTGGGGAACGGTCGCCATGGGGGCGCTCCTGGGTCGACGGGGCAGGGACAGCGTAGGAAGACTGGAAGTCTATACGATGTTCCACATTTCTATACGGCGCACCTCCGCGCGACCTGGATCCGCACGGCACACCGCCGACGGCACACCGCTACACGGCGGATCTCTCCACCGGACAGCTCATACAGCGCGGCCCGCCCCTCCCCCGGCCCAGCTCGCTCCCCGGGATCTCGATCACCTCGACACCCTGCCTGCGCAGATGCGTGTTGGTGGTGGCGTTGCGTTCGTAGGCGACGACGACGCCCGGCTCGACGGCGAGGACGTTGCAGCCGTCGTCCCACTGCTCGCGTTCGGCGGCGTGGACGTCCTGCGTGGCGGTCAGCACCCGGATGGCGTCGAGGCCGAGCGCGGCGGCGATCGCACGGTGCATGTGCTCCGGCGGATGGTCGGTGACCTTGAGCTCCTTCTCCCCGACGCCGGGCTCGATGGTGTACGAGCGGAGCATGCCGAGGCCGGCGTACTGGGTGAAGGTGTCGCCGTCGACCATGGTCATGACGGTGTCGAGGTGCATGAAGGCCCGGCGCTTCGGCATGTCGAGGGCCACGATGGTCTGCGCGGAACCGGCGGCGAAGAGCTTGTGGGCGAGCATCTCGACGGCCTGCGGGGTGGTGCGCTCGCTCATTCCGATAAGGACGGCGCCGTTGCCGATGACGAGGACGTCGCCGCCCTCGATGGTGGACGGATAGTCGGCCTGCCCCTCCGACCAGACGTGGAACGCCTCGTCGCGGAAGAGGGGATGGTGCCGGTAGATCGCCTCGAAGTGGACGGTCTCGCGCTGACGGGCGGGCCAGCGCATGGCGTTGATGGAGACCCCGTCGTAGATCCAGGCGGAGGTGTCACGGGTGAAGAGGTGGTTGGGGAGGGGGTCGAGAAGGAATTCGTCCAGCTCCATGACATGGAAGCGGACCGAGGCCGGCTCCATGTGCGCGTCGAGGAACTCACGCTTGGTCATGCCGCCGATCAGGGCCTCGACCAGTTCCGTCAGGGGCAGCGACTCGAAGGCGGCCCTGAGGTGGTCCGTGGCGAGTGGACCGTACTCCTTCTCGTCGAAGACCCGGTCGAGGACCAGCTCCCGGGCCTGCGGGATGCGCATGACGTCGGTGAGGAGGTCGCCGAAGAGGTGGACGGCGACGCCCCGGTCACGCAGCACGTCGGCGAATCCGTCGTGCTCGGCGCGCGCCCGGCGCACCCACAGCACGTCGTCGAAGAGCAGCGCGTCCTTGTTGCTGGGGGTGAGCCTCTTGAGCTCAAGATCCGGCCGGTGCAGGATGACGCGGCGCAGCCGCCCGGCCTCGGAGTCGACATGGAATCCCATGTCCTCATCCTGACCATTCGGGCGCGTGTTCACCCGCCGGTCGGCCGAATCGGAATCCTTCCATCTCGTCCTCTTGACGATAAGCGGGCCACTCGATTATCGTCTAAGTGACACTAACTGGTGTCGCTCAGTCGTCGCGAGGGGGATCTTCCATGGCCGACATCACCAGACGGCTCGGCTGGCGGCATCTGCGCGGCGCGCCCACCGCGCACATCCGCCACCACCGCTCCGGGCGGCTCGTGCACGACGGCCCGGGGCTGAGCTTCTGGTACCGGTCGCTGAGCGCAGCGCTCTCCGAAGTCCCGGTGGACGACCGGGAGCTGGCGATGACCTTCCACGCCCGCACGTCCGACTTCCAGGACGTGGCGGTACAGGCGACGGTGACGTACCGGGTGAGCGACCCGGCAACCGCCGCCGCCCGCCTCGACTTCTCCATCGACCCCGACACCGGCGTCTGGCGCGGCGCTCCCCTGGAGCAGTTGTCGACTCTGCTGACGGAGACGGCCCAGCAGCACGCGCTGGACGTCCTGGCCCGTACGACACTGGCGTCGGCCCTGGTCGACGGGGTCGCGGCGGTCCGGGAGCGGGTGGCGAGCGGGCTGGCGGCCGAGCCCCGGCTGCCGGCCACCGGGATCGAGATCGTGGCCGTACGCGTGGTGGCGCTGCGGCCCGAGCCCGAGGTGGAGCGGGCACTGCGCACGCCGGCCCGGGAACAGATCCAGCAGGAGGCGGACAAGGCGACGTACGAGCGTCGTGCCGTGGCCGTCGAGCGGGAGCGGGCCATCGCCGAGAACGAGCTGGCCAGCCAGATCGAACTCGCCCGGCGCGAGGAGCAGTTGGTCGACCAGAGAGGGACGAACGCGCGGCGGGAGGCGGAGGAGAGGGCCGCGGCGGACGCCGTGAAGGCGGGCGCGGAGGCGGCCCGGACGGTACGGCTGACCGAGGCGGAGGCCGAACGGACCGTCAGGCTCGCGGACGCGGAGGCGACGCGGAGCGTGAAGCTGGCCGAGGCCGAGGCGGCGCGGCAGGTCAAGCTGTCCGAGGCGGAGGCTCGGGCCGCGCGGGTCGTGGGTGCGGCACGGGCCGAGGCCCAGGCGGCGTGGCTGCGGGTGCACGCCGAGGTGGACGCGTCGACACTGCACGCGCTCACCGGGACACGGCTCGCGGAGAACCTGCCGCGCATCGAGAGCGTGACCGTGTCCCCCGACGTACTGACCGGGCTGCTCTCCAAGCTGGGCGGGACGGGCACCCAAGGGGGCTCGGCGTGAGTCTCGCGCCGCGGGTGGTGCTGGTCCATCGCACCACCGAGTACGAGGAGTTGGTGGCCCGGCACGGTACGCACGGGCAGGCCGCCTTCTTCCTGCGGTCCCGGGGGCGGGACATCGAGGACGTGGCCGAGCGGCACCGGCGGGAGCGCGGGGCGCTGGCCGAGGTCACGTCCTCGGTGCCGCTGACCTGGCGTCAGGCGCGGGTCGAACGGGGTGACCTGGACCGGTTCCTGTTCGCTCCCGAGGACGTCGTGGTCGTCGTCGGGCAGGACGGGCTGGTGGCCAATGTCGCGAAGTACCTCGCGGGGCAGCCGGTGGTCGGGATCAACCCCGATCCCCGGCGCAATCCGGGGGTACTGGTGCGCCACCGGCCCGACCAGGCCCGGAAGTTGCTCTCCTCCTCGCTGCGGCACGGCGCCCGGGCCGATGAGTTGACCATGGTCGAGGCCGTCGCCGACGACACGCAGCGGCTGGTGGCGCTCAACGAGATCTACCTCGGCGCGGCGGGGCACCAGACCGCCCGGTACCGCCTGGGGCTCGACGGCGACAGGGGTGCCGTCGAGCCCCAGGCGTCCTCCGGGGTGCTCGTCGGGACCGGGACCGGGGCGAGCGGATGGATCCGGTCGGTGTGGCAGGAACGGGCGAGTGAGCTGACGTTGCCCGGCCCGGACGAGGCCCGGCTGCTGTGGTTCGTGCGGGAGGCGTGGCCCTCTCCGGCCACGGGCACGTCACTGGTGGCCGGCCAGTTGGCGGCGGCCGCCCGGCTCCGGCTCACCGTCGAGTCGGACCGGCTCATCGTCTTCGGGGACGGGATGGAAGGGGACGCGCTGGAGTTGACGTGGGGGCAGACGGTGCGGGTGGGGGTGGCGGGGGTCCGGTTGCGGTTGGTGGGCTGACGCGTGGGGCCGCCCCCGGCGCCCCTACCGTCTCTCCCCCACTCTCGGCTTCGCTCGCGAGCGGGAGCGCCGCCACCAGGGGCTGCGCCCCTTCGACCCCCGGTCGGTGCGTTCTTCGGCTGCCGGTGAGTGGGGGCTTGTCGCGCAGTTCCCCGCGCCCCCTTGAGAGCTCCGGGCGCGACCCATGCCGCCAAGGTGCGCGGGGAACCGCGCGAGCAACCACGCACCACCCGCAGCCGCCGCCGAAGCCGCACCCCCGAGCTCTGAAGCGGCCCGGTTACTTGTCCCCGTCGGCAGACGTGGGCGCCGCCGCTGCGCCCTTGCGGCGCTTGCGGTGGGTGTAGGCGACCACCGCCTCCCACAGGTCGCGGCGGTCCACGTCCGGCCAGGGCTGGTCGGTGAAGTGGAGTTCGGCGTAGTGGGCGTGCCAGGGGAGGAAGTTGGAGGTGCGGATCTCGCCGCTGGTGCGCCACAGGAGGTCGACGTCGGGCATGGCGTGGTGCGGCAGATGGGCGGCGAAGAGCTGCTCGGAGACCCGGGCGGGGTCGACCTCGCCGGCCAGCGCGGCACGGGCCAGTGCCGCGCCCGCGCGGGTGAGTTCGGCGCGGCCGCCGTAGTTGACACAGACGTTGAAGGTGAGGCCGGTGCGGTTGCGGGTGGCGTGCTCCTGGGCGCGGAGGACCTCCACCACGTCGTCCGGGAGGCCGTCGGGGGAACCCACCCAGCGCAGGCGTACGTCGTGGTCGAGGAGTTCACCGTCGAGCAGCTCGGAGCGCATGATCGCGAAGAGCTTGGAGACCTCGTCGGGCGACCTCTTCCAGTTCTCGGTGGAGAAGGCGTAGACGGTCAGATGGGCGAGCCCGATCTCCAGGGCACCCTGGACGACGTCCCGCAGGGCGACCGCTCCGGCGCGATGGCCCTCGTCGCGGGGCAGCCCGAGCCCGGTGGCCCAGCGTCCGTTGCCGTCCATGACGATCGCCACGTGCTGCGGGAGATGTGCCTCGGCTATGGCCGGCGGACGGGCACCGTCGCGGTGCGGGCGCGGCGGCAGCGGCGGTTCGGCGATCCGCGTGACGTGCGACTCGGGACCGGCGAGCAGGGCCGACTCGTCCGTGGTGCCGTCGGTGGGAGACGTGGCACCCGCGCGGGAAACGGCCGCCGTCCTCGCCGGGGTGTCCTGCCCGCCGGGCGGCAGCGTCAGCCGCCACACCACGGCGGCCCGCGCCCGGGCCGGGCCGAGGATCCGCCACTCGGTGTGCCGGGGGACGCGAACCGGGCGGTGCAGGACGGCCGATCCGGCCCGGACGATCGCGTCCAGCTCCGCGCCGAACAGCTCGACAGCGCTGTCGAGCACGATGGAGGGGCCCAGCGGCAGCGTGTTCCGCAGCGCCCGGCGGGAGGCCTCCAGCCATTCCCGGGCCTGATCGGCC
Organism: Streptomyces europaeiscabiei; assembly: GCF_036346855.1. NCBI lineage: Bacteria > Bacillati > Actinomycetota > Actinomycetes > Kitasatosporales > Streptomycetaceae > Streptomyces > Streptomyces europaeiscabiei. The sequence goes on along the minus strand of NZ_CP107841.1, from coordinate 7,876,280 downwards.
AGGTGCGCGACCAGCTGCCGGACCGCGGGGGTCCACTCGCGGGAGATCAGCTCGGCGGGGGTGACCTGGAAGCGGTCGAGGACCTCCGCGGGGAACCACACCTGCCCGCCGTCGAGGTCCTCGGGGAGGTCGCGAAGCATGTCGGTGAGGAACAGCCCGTCCACGAAGCGGGTGAAGCCCGGGAGGTCGCGGAGCCGCACCGGTACGGGCAGCCCGGACCGGACCAGCATCCGCATCAGCTGCTCGGGCCAGCTGACGTTCTGGGCGTGGGCGCGCTCGCGCCACTCCTGCCAGGTCGCGACACCCTCACGGCCCTCGTCCCCCTGGACCGCGTCCAGGGCGCCCAGCAGATCACCGAGGTCGAGTCCCCAGTGCCACACCGCGTCGGTCAGCGCGCGCCGGACCGGGTCGTCGCTGGTGCCGCTCGCCAGGTCGGCCTCCAGCGCGACCCGCCACTCCCGGAGCCGCCGGGCGCGCTCCTGCGGCGTACCCTCGGTGGAGTCGACCAGGTCGTCGGCGGAGGCGAGGGCGGCGTACAGGGCCCAGCAGGCGGGTCGTACCGCCGGGGGCATGAGCTGCATCAGGGCGTACTCGGTGGGCCGTGTCGTGCGGACCAGGCGGCGGCACTCGTCGTACGCGGCGTCGAGTGCCGATCGCTCTCGCCCGGACCGCGTTACGGACCGCGTGGTGGTGCGACGCATGGGAAACCCCACATACCTTCGAATGGGACCGATGGGACCGACCCGGGTGACAGCGATCGCCTGCGACTGGCTGCGATCACTGTCCCCCGAGCACTGCCGGAACCGCTGGAACCATTCGAACGCAGTGCACGGCCACGCCTGGCTGCGACATTATCAGCCGCATTGTCGCCTCCCGGGCGCGGGTCCACCCGTCAAGGACGTGGGGGTGTCACGTCCCGGACGGGGGCCCCACATCCCGGACGGGGGGTGTCACAGACGAGGACGGGGGGTGTCACAGACGAGGGTCGACCGGCTCCGACTCCAGTGCCAGTACCCCGAACACCGCCTCGTGCACCCGCCACAGCGGCTCCCCCTCGGCGAGCCGGTCCAGAGCCTCCAGGCCCAGGGCGTACTCGCGCAGGGCGAGCGACCGCTTGTGGTTGAGGAACCTGCCGCGCAGCCGGTCGAGGTTCTCGGGACGGGTGTACTCCGGCCCGTAGATGATCCGCAGGTACTCCCGGCCCCGGCACTTGATGCCCGGCTGGACCAGCCTTCCCCGGCCGCTCCTTACCACGGCCTCGACCGGCTTGACGACCATTCCCTCGCCGCCGCGGCCGGTCATCTCCAGCCACCAGTCGATCCCGGCCCGCACCGAGGCCTCGTCGCCGGTGTCGACGAAGAGGCGCCGGGTCGTCTGCAGCAGACCGCTGACGTCGAACTCGACGAGCCGGTCGATGAGGGCCAGCTGCTCGTCGTGCGGCAGGGCGGCGAGGCTGCGGCCCTGGACGGCGAGGATCTGGAAAGGGGCGAGCCGGACGCCGTCCAGGCCCTCGGTCGGCCAGCAGTAGCGCCGGTACGCGTCGGTGAACGCGGCCGCGTCGGCGGCCCGCTCACGCTGCTTGGCCAGCAGCTCGCTCACGTCCACGCCACGTGCCACCGCGCCTTCCAGGGCGGCCAGCGCGCCCGGGAACACCGCGCCGGACGCGGCGCCGACGGCCGCGTACTGGGTGCGCAGCAGCCCGGACGCCTTCAGCGACCACGGCATCAGCTCGGCGTCCAGCAGTACCCAGTCGGTCTCCAGTTCGTCCCACAGGCCGGCCGCCGTCATGGCCTCGCGGACCCGGCCGAGGACCAGTTCGGTGCGGGCCTCGTCGTCGAAGAACGGGCGGCCGGTACGGGTGCAGAGGGAGCCCGTGGGACCGTCCACGCCGAAGCGTTCACGGGCCGCGTCCGCGTCACGGCAGATCAGGGCGACGGCCCGCGACCCCATGTGCTTCTCCTCGCACACGACCCGCGCGACGCCGTCCTCCTTGTACTGCGCGAACGCCTCGGCCGGGTGCTCCAGATAGCCCTCGATGTGTGAGGTGGCCGTCGGGGCCATGGTCGGCGGCAGGTACGGCAGCAGCCGCGGGTCGACCGCGAAGCGGCTCATGACCTCCAGGGCGGCGGCCGCGTTCTCCTCGCGGACCGACACCCGGCCCGCGTACCGGGTCTCGACGACCCGGCGGCCGTGCACGTCCGCCAGGTCCAGCGGCCGGCCCTCGTGCCCGCCGGGGGCCTCCGTGGCCAGCGGCTTCGCCGGCTCGTACCAGACCCGCTCCGCGGGCACCTCGACCAGCTCGCGCTCCGGCCAGCGCAGCGCGGTGAGCTTGCCGCCGAAGACGGCGCCCGTGTCGAGGCAGATGGTGTTGTTCAGCCAGGTGGCGGTGGGCACCGGGGTGTGGCCGTAGACCACGGCCGCGCGACCCCGGTAGTCCTCCGCCCACGGGTAGCGCACCGGCAGCCCGAACTCGTCGGTCTCGCCGGTGGTGTCGCCGTACAGCGCGTGGCTGCGCACCCGGCCGGAGGTCCGGCCGTGGTACTTCTCCGGCAGACCGGCGTGGCAGACGACCAGCCGGCCGCCGTCGAGGACGTAGTGGCTGACGAGCCCGTCGATGAACTCCCGTACCTGCTTCTTGAACTCCTCGCTCTCGCCCTCCATCTGCTCGATGGTCTCGGCGAGTCCGTGGGTGTGCTGGACGTTGCGGCCCTTGAGGTGACGGCCGTACTTGTTCTCGTGGTTGCCGGGCACACAGAGCGCGTCGCCCGAGCCGACCATCGACATCACGCGGCGCAGCACGCCCGGGCTGTCCGGGCCCCGGTCGACGAGGTCGCCGACGAAGACGGCCGTACGGCCCTGAGGGTGCGTGCCGTCGACGTAGCCCAGCTTGCCGAGCAGCGCCTCCAGTTCGCTCGCGCAGCCGTGGATGTCACCGACGATGTCGAACGGGCCGGTGAGGTGGGTGAGGTCGTTGAAGCGCTTCTCGGTGACGACCGTGGCGTTCTCGGCGTCCTCCACGCCCCGCAGGACGTGCACCTTGCGGAAGCCCTCGCGCTCCAGGTGCCGCAGGGAACGGCGGAGTTCGCGGGTGTGGCGCTGGATCACCCGGCGCGGCATGTCGGCGCGGTCGGTGCGGGCCGCGTTGCGTTCGGCGCACACCTCCTCCGGCACGTCGAGCACGATGGCGATCGGCAGCACGTCGTGTTTCCGCGCCAGCTCGATCAGCTGCTTGCGGGACTCCTGCTGCACGCTGGTCGCGTCGACGACCGTACGGCGGCCGGCCGCGAGGCGCTTGCCCGCGATGTAGTGCAGGACGTCGAAGGCGTCCTTCGTCGCGCCCTGGTCGTTCTCGTCGTCGGAGACGAGGCCCCGGCAGAAGTCGGACGAGATGATCTCGGTGGGCTTGAAGTGCCGTCGGGCGAACGTCGACTTGCCCGAGCCGGACGCGCCGATCAGCACCACGAGGGAGAGGTCGGTGACGGGCAGGACGCGCCCCTGCTTCAGCTGGGTCTCGGTCATGCCGCCTTCGCCTCCTTCTCGTTGGTGTTGCGCTGCTTGAACACGGCCATCTGGGTGGGCGGCCCCACCTCCGGGTCGTCCGGCCCGACGGGCACGAACCCGACGTCGTAGCCGTGCCGTTCGGCCACCGCGGTCGCCCAGGTACGGAACTCCTCCCGCGTCCACTCGAAGCGGTGGTCGCCGTGGCGGACATGGCCGGCGGGGAGGCTCTCCCAGCGGACGTTGTACTCGACGTTCGGGGTGGTCACGAGGACGGTCCTCGGGCGGGCCGAGCCGAACACCGCGTACTCCAGGGCGGGCAGCCTCGGCAGGTCGAGGTGCTCGATGACCTCGCAGAGCACGGCGGCGTCGTACCCCTTGAGCCGCTTGTCGGTATAGGCGAGGGAGCTCTGGAAGAGCTGGACGCGGGAGGCCTGACGCTCGCCCATACGGTCGAGCTTGAGGCGGCGGGAGGCGATGGTGAGCGCGCGCATCGACACGTCCGTACCGACGATCTCGGTGAAGCGGACGTCCTTGAGCAGCGCCTGGACCAACTGGCCCTGACCGCAGCCGAGATCGAGGACGCGCGCGGCGCCGGACTCCTCCAGCGCGGCGATGATCGCGTCCCGTCGCTGCACGGCGAGCGGCGTCGGCCTCTCCTCGCCCTCGGCTTCCCCGTCCGCGGCCTCCTCGACGGCGTTGTCGATCGCCTCGACCTCGCTGTCGTCGGCCTCGGCCAGCCGTACGAGTTCCAGGCGCTCCATGGCCTGCCGGGTCAGCGACCAGCGGCGGGAGAGGTACCGGCTGGTGATCAGCTTGTGCTCGGGGTGGGCCGGGAGCCACCCCTCGCCCGCGCGCAGCAGCTTGTCGACCTCGTCGGAGGACACCCAGTAGTGCTTGGTGTCGTCGAGGACCGGCAGCAGGACATACAGGTGGCGCAGTGCCTCGGCGAGGGTCAGCGACTCCGCCTCCAGGACGAGCCGTACGTAACGGGAGGCGCCCCACTCCGGGAACTCGGTGTCCAGCGCCACCTCCTCGGCCGTGACCGTCCAGCCGAGCGGCTCGAACAGCTTGGCGACGAGGGCCGGCCCGCCGCGTGCGGGCAGCGCCGGTATCTCGACGCGCAGCGGACGGGTCCGCCCCGGGAGTTCGGGCCGGGCCTTGCAGTGGCCGCGCACGGCGCTGGAGAAGACGTCGTTCAACGCGACGGCGAGGAGGGAGGAGGCCGCGTACGGGCGGTCGTTGACGTACTGGGCGAGCGCGGCGTCCGGTGCCCCGCCACGCCCCTTGCCCTTGCCGCGCCGGACCAGTGCCACCGCGTCCACCTCGAGCAACAGCGCGGCCGTGCACCGCTCGACGCCGGCCTCGGGGTAGAGGACGTGCGCCTTGCCGTAGGACAGGTTGGTTGAGAACGCTCGGTCAGGGTGCTTATGGAGGAGGAACCCCAGGTCAGTAGCCGGGTGCTGCTCATTGCCGGTGGTGGAGATCGTCAGGAACACGTGTCCGAGTATGCGTGTCAGCGGGCCCGCGCCGGTACTGGATTACCCCGGAACGACAGAGGACCCCCACCAGTCGGTAGGGGTCTCGTGAGGCCCTGTGAGCCGTTCAGCCCTGGCTCTCGTCGTGAGCCTGGAGAGCCTGAGAGATGGCACCGACGGACGGGTTACGGGTTTCTCCGCTCCCGGTCTTGTAGGTGAGGTGAGGCTGAATCTGCCGGATGGTGAATCCCTTGCCCCTGAGCGCCACAGCCTGAGCTGTCAGAGCCTCAGTCATGACCGGACGACGACCACCAACCTTGCCGTTCTTCCGAGCCGCCTCGAGACCCAGGGCTTCGGCGTAGTCAGATGCCCGTCTGGTTCGTGTTGATTTACCGCGCCTCGCGGTGTTCCAGGAGCGGAGCATGCAGCCGGGTCCTGGCCAGGGACAATGCCTGCATGGACATCGTCGTTGAGATCCATGTGCCCCTTGGGGAGGCCCCGGGCACTCCGGAGGGTTCCTATGTCTTCCCCTGGATCGACCAGGTCGAGGACTTCCTGGCTGAACAGGGGGTAGCGGGAGTGCATGACGAAGGAGAGGAGTACGGCGAGGCGTACGTCTTCTTCATCACCGGGGCCGCCGAGGCGGATCTCCTGGCCGTCGCGTCCCGCGTGGCCAGAGTTCCGGGCATCCCGAGCGGAGTGTTCGCGATGGTCACGAACGATGAGGCGGAAGAGATCGGTCTCGGGCGACGTGTGGAACTGCCGCTCGATGGTCCTCGATGAGACCGACGGTCCGGCGTGGACCGGTTCGGTTGCGCAGCACCGGCGGGTGACGCTCCGCCGGCTCGACGGCTCCCGGCAAGCCGGACAGGCACGGACTCCCAAGATCATGGAGTTCTTGACGCCCCGTGACCTGCCTGGAAGACCGTGCCTGCCGACGCATCATCGCCGATCCCGCCTGCCCTTGACCAGCTCAGTGAGCATCCAGAGGTGGTGCCGGGGGAAGTCCCCGGCCTTCTGCAACGTCTTGCCGAGGTGCCCGACCCGCGCGATCCGCGCGGGGTGAGGCATGGCCTGACCGTCGTGCTCGCGCTGACCGCGTGCGCGGTGCTGGCCGGGGCGAACTCCCTGCTGGCGGTCGGCGAATGGATCGTCGACACCCCTCCCCAGCTGCTCGAACCCCTCGGCGTGCGGCCGGACCCACTGTGCCCGAAGCGGAACCTGCCAGCGGAAACGACCGTACGCAGACTGCTGGCCCGCATCGACGGTGACGCACTTGACCGGGCCGTGGGCTGCTGGCTCGCCGACCGCCGCGCCCCTACCGCATTCCCATTGCGAGGACTTGCCGTCGACGGAAAGAGCCTGCGCGGCGCCGCGAGGGCCAAGGGCCGCAGGATCCATCTGCTGGCCGCGCTGGACCACACCACCAGCCTCGTGCTGGCTCAGCTGGACGTAGGTGAGAAGACCGGCGAGATCACCTGCTTCCAGCCGCTGCTGGAGACGGTCACCGACCTGGCCGGCGTGGTCGTCACCAGCGACGCGCTGCACACCCAGCGCGAGCATGCCGTCTACCTCCTTGGGCGCCGAGCCCACTACATCGTGATCGTCAAGGGCAATCAGAAGAGGCTCCGCAAGCAGCTCAAAGCCCTTCCCTGGAAGGACATCCCGCTCCAGGGCCGCACGCGCGCCGTCGGTCACGGACGGTCCGAGATCCGCCGGATCAAGGTCGTCACCGTGAACAACCTGCTGTTCCCCGGAGCCAGCCAGGCGCTCCAGATCAAGCGCCGCCGCACCGACCGCAAGACGGGCAGAACCACTGTCAAAACCGTCTACGCCGTCACCAGCCTGGCCACTGAGCAGTCCACCCCTGCCCAGCTGGCCAAGCTGGTCCGGGACCACTGGAAGGTGGAGGCCCTGCACCACGTCCGCGACACGACTTTCGCCGAGGACGCCTCCCAACTGCGGACCGGCAATGCACCACGCGCGATGGCGACCTGGCGCAACTTGGCCATCGGCGCCCTCAAGCTGTCCGGCGCCACCAACATCGCCGCCGCACTCCGCGCCAACGCCCGCGACCCCAACCGTCCGCTCGCCCTACTCGGCCTCACATGATCACGAACCGGACGTCATGTGACTATGCCGAAGCCCTGCCCCCTATCCCCCTTAAGGAGAAATGATCTACTCCCTATAATAATCCTCATAGCTTCCACTTGGGGCTCAATACGCGCATTGCGCGTGATACATACCCTATGAAGATCTGTCAAGGATGGAGGAAAGCCCTGGTCTAGCCCCATGGGGCTACTGCCCCCCATAGGGAGCCTCAGGCACGACAGAGACCGGACCACCTTCAATTGTTATTGAACCGTTGAAGGTGGGAGTGGTCGAATTTATAACCAATAGGAAAACAAAAAGGCCCCGCTACCCAGTGGAGCCTTTTCTTTACGCCTCATTCTTTTATACCGCTTTCAGTTCCTTAAGGAACTCGGGTACAGGCTCCAGTGTCAACCCTGGAAAATCCCTCAGTTCAGGGTTGATCCAGTGCGCCGGTACGTTCCATCCGGTCACCTGCCATCCCTCGACAGAGGCAGCGCCCAATCCCGCAGCTTGGGCAAGTTGCTTGAGATCTCCGAGCGAGACCACAACGCCGTGCGCGACATTGGGAATTGCTTTCTTCCACACGTACACCTGTACACCCCTGCCAGTCAGGTAATCCCGTCGTTCCTCGGTCCTCATGCCTCCCCACTTCTGAGCCCACGTAAGACCCGTAGGAACGAATCGAGTAACCGCAGGGCGTACCGGCTTGGCTTTGAGTTCCTTCTGCTTCCTGGTCAGGTTCCCATGCATACGCCAGTACGACTCTTCCTTGTCCTCATCGTCATACCGTCCGTTCTCATAGTCCTTTTCCAGACGCAGCAGACGTGCTCTGACCTGCTCAAGCTCCGCTGTGTGATCCTCCCCTGGCTCTGTCATCTTCACTACCTCAGGAAGCTCCCCGAGTCGGCTGAGCAGCGCTTCCTCAAAGACTTCATTGAGCAAGTCCTCTGGGATGCGCGCAGAATTGGCACAGGGCATTCCCTTGGAGCGGGCCGCACATGAGTAATGCCGATAGACCTTGACTTCTCCTGTGGCAAGCGTCTTCTTCAAGCGGTGACAGAACATCCGTGCGCCGCAGGTTCCGCACCGCGCAACACCGGTCAGTAGGGATGCTTGATTTGTTCGGCGGATATCCGATACGCCACGAGACTTGATGGCCGTAACGGTGGCTTGCCATTCGGAATTGGTGAGAATCGGATACTCGGTAGCCATAACCAAATTCCCCTGGTCATCCTCGTATGGCTCACCCTTGTAGGCGAGGAATCCGGCACACGCAGGATGCTTGAGAATGCGCTGAACGACCTGAGGACTCCAGTTGGTTCCCTTGGGTTCCGTCAGAGCCTTGCCGTTCCTGCGCCTTGGGTCCTTCCCTCTCAGCTCCCTCAGGTAGTCACGCCACGTCAGAACCCCTTTGGCGTTTAACTCTCGGGCAATCTGATTGGTGGAGACTCCACTACGTACACGCTCTGAGATCTCTTGCAAGAGCTTGGCGTACTCGGCTTCCGGCACCAGGACATAGTGTTTCCCGTCCTCAGAATCCCCGTAGACGTAGCCGAAGGGAGTCAAACCACCAGCGAACAGACCGTTACGCCGTAGGTAGTCGCGCGCGTCGGCTACGCGCTGCCTGATCTTCCTCAGCTCTCCTGCTGCCTGAGTGGCTTTCGCGTAGGCAATGAGCCGTCCCGTCTCGGTAGAGATATCGAACGACGGATCATCGAGAACAACGAGGGTCTTCCCCCAGTCAAGAACGTTCTTGACGAACGCCATGAAGTGGAGATCGTCACGGCTGAGACGGTCCTGCGTAGCGACCGCCAACACGTCCCACTTCTCCCGCCCTTCCTCGGTGAGCCACGGGCCCATAGAGGGGCGCTCAGGGAGGTCTACGGCGCCAGACACCGACCGGTCCTCCACCACTCCCGCTACGGCGTGCCCAAGCCCCTCAGCCCACGTGTGGAGCTTCTCCAACTGCCGTGTGATGGAAGTCGATTCGTCGGTGTCGATGCTGATCCGTGCGGCGAGTAGCGCCCTCTGTGTCTCTCCCATGGACCAGAGCGTAGGGCAGTTTCAATCTACGTATCTACGGATTGCCGTAGGAGGTGGAGAATGCCTGCGATTTGTCGGGATGCTTGTGCAGCAGGAAGCCGAGATCGGTCGCGGGGCGCTCTGGGGTACCGGTGGTACTGATCGTCAGGAACACGGTGGGGTGCCTCGTGGTGGGTGTGGTGGGTGTCTGGTGCGGGTGAGCGAGTTCGAGGAGAAGGCGCCTGAACTGCGGATACCTGCGCATCGTCCCGTTTCGGCGCGCGCCCCCAACGTACAGGGAAGGCTTGGACCGCACTCAGGCTTTTTCCGCACGCCACCGCGCGCCCCCACGCGCGTCCGGCTGTCCCCGGAACCTCGTCCCGACACCCCCTCACCCGACCGTAGGACCACCCGCACATCGCCTGAGCCACGGCCCGTCCCCGCTCTTCGAGGGCAACCCATGGCTGTGGGAACTCTTCGGCTGGGCCCGGTAGCCGCCCCCGTGGGTCGGCGGCGGACCGTGCGTGGTTGCTCACGCCCATGCGGAGCAGCCACGGGCCGGCGCGGCCCCGCGCCCTTTGCGGGACGCGGGGCCGGGGGCCCCGCTACGACAGCTGGGACTGCACCTGGGCGGAGATCAGCTCAAGGTGGTCCAGATCGTCGAGGTCGAGGATCTGCAGGTAGACGCGCTCGGAGCCGATGGCCTGGTAGCGGGCGATCTTGTCGACGACCTCGGCCGGGGAGCCGGCGAGGCCGTTGGCCTTGAGCTCGTCGACCTCGCGGCCGATCGTGGCGGCACGGCGGGCGACCTCGGCGTCGTCCTTGCCCACGCAGACGACCAGGGCGTTCGAGTACACGAGGTCGTCGCCCTTGCGGCCGGCCTCCTCGGCGGCCTTGCGGACCCGGCCGAACTGGCGCTCGCTGTCCTCGACCGAGGCGAACGGCATGTTGAACTCGTCGGCGTACCGCGCGGCGAGCCTCGGGGTGCGGCTCGCGCCGTGGCCGCCGATGAGGACCGGCACCTTGGCCTGCGCCGGCTTGGGCAGGGCAGGCGAGTCGGTCAACTGGTAATGGGTGCCGTCGTACGAGAACGTCTTGCCGACCTCGGTGGCCCACAGGCCGGTGACGATGGCCAGTTGCTCCTCCAGACGGCCGAACTTCTCCTTGGGGAAGGGAATGCCGTAGGCCTTGTGTTCTTCCTCGAACCAGCCCGCACCGAGACCGAGTTCGATACGGCCGCCGGACATCTGGTCGATCTGGGCGACCTGGATGGCGAGCACGCCGGGCAGGCGGAAGGTTCCTGCAGTCATCAGGGTGCCCAGGCGGATGCGCTTGGTCTCGCGGGCGAGTCCGGCCAGGGTGATCCAGGCGTCGGTGGGGCCGGGCAGACCGTCCGCCGAGCCCATGCTGAGGTAATGGTCGGAGCGGAAGAAAGCGTCGAAGCCGAGGTCCTCGGTGGCCTTGGCGACGGTGAGGAGGGTGTCGTAGGTCGCCCCCTGCTGGGGCTCGGTGAAGATGCGAAGATCCATGGCTCCATCCTGCATGCTCGGCCCTCGGTCGACGGCACTGGTCCCGGCCGTGCCGCGCGGCCACGGTCGGGTGAAATTCCGTCAATCCGGCGCATGGGGCGGGCTCGGGCCAGTGACCGGCGGGAACGGTGATCGTTGCTCGGGGGGAGCCGGACCGCCCGGCACCCGTCGCCGGCGGCCGCTGCCGGGACGCCTGCACACGTGCCCCCTCGGGGGGCGAGGGCCGAGGAGGCCGTCACATGTCCCAGGAAGCCGTGCCGGAGCAGGCAGCCGTGCCTGCGCAGCCGAAGGGTCTGCTCCAGCAGATGGAGGAGCTGATGGCTGCCCTGAACGCGGACCTGTCCCAGCTCGACGCGGATCTGTCGGTGCCGCGGGCCGCTGCCTCGGAGGAGAGCGACACGGTCTGACCCTGCCCGAGCCGTGAAGCCCGGCGCCCGGTCCTCTCTCGCGGCCGGGCGTTCGCCATGTTCCCCGGGTGCCGCCGGAATTCTTCTCGCCCCCGCCGCCCCTACCCGTCCCGCTCCCCGGGGCTGTGCCCCTTCGACCCCCTGTGAGGAAGTGAGGAAGTGAGGAAGGGTTGTGCGGTTGTGGGGCGGGTGCGGGGCGGGTGGGGGCTTGTGGCGCAGTTCCCCGCGCCCCTGAGAACCAGGGGTGCTCCCTGGTTTTCAGGGGGCGGTGAAACCGGGCAGCACCGCACCCACCCCGCAGCCGAATCGCTCACCCCGCCGCCGCGTCTCTCTCCGACAGGACCTGGTCTCTCACCGCCAGACGTCGCAGCATCTCCAGGACGCGGTCACGGGCCTCGTCCGCCGCGTCGATCGCTTCCATGCACTGCCAGTAGGTCGCCTCGTCGTCCGCCCCACTCGCCAGCCCCACGAGCGCTATACCGACCTCCCCCAGCAGGCCCCCGAGCCTCAGCAGCGACTCGTGGGCGTCGCCCAACTCGGTGAGCTGGGCGGCGCGTAAATCTCCCACGCCGAGCATCGGGGCGCCGAGTATGCCGCAGCCGCTGCCGGCCAACTCGGTCAACCCCAGTGCCTCGCCGCGCAGTTCGGGGGGTCCCGAGACCGCGAGACGGCTGCCGATCGCCTGGGCGAGGGCATAGGACTGCCATGCCTCCGCCATGAGCTGAGGCCCCTCGACGCTGCCCGCCAGTGCACGCCTGCTCGCCAAGATGAGCCGCACCGCATCCATGCGCTGCCCCCGACTGTCCCGACGCGCTCTCGCACGTCCGCCCGAACTCCTGCCTGTTCATTACCCACAGTGAGGGTCACTGAGACGGAAAGCCAGAGGAAGCCTGAAATCTGTGGATAACAAGTCGACTGTGAACAACTCCGTGACTCCGGAGAGTGACGAATCGGGTGACGCGATCACCGCCCAACACCGTCAGGGCTTCTCGCGCGCCGGAAATCTCCGTTCGTTGCGGTCGATCTTCGCATCCAGGGCTGACAGTGGGTCGATGCCCAGCACCTCGCACAGCTGGAGCAAGTAGGCGAGCACGTCGGCGACTTCGTCCGTGACGCGATGGGCGGTCTCGGGGTCCGCCATCACGCGTGCGGACTCGTCGGGCGTCAACCACTGGAAGATCTCGACGAGTTCGGACGCCTCCACGCTCAGCGCGGAGACCAGGTTCTTCGGCGTGTGGTACCGCCGCCAGTCGCGGGCGGCAGAGAACTCGGCGAGCCGCCGCTGCAGGGTCGCCACGTCGAGCTCGCGCACGGGTTCTCGCGCGGACTCCCGCGCGGGTTCAGGATCTTTCACGGTTCAGGTCTACCACCGTCGCCCCCGCCACCCCGGCGACCCAGGAGGCGTCGCTCACCGCGCCGACCAGCCGGATGTGGCCGCGCTCGCACATCCGGGCCGCCAGCCTCACCAGTTCCAGGGCCTGCCTCGGGTCGAGGGCCCGGTCGAAGCCGTCGGCGAGGACCGTGAGCGTCTGTAGTGCCGCGGGCACCTCCGCGACCGGGTCGACCTCCAGCACCCCGGGGCCGGTGAACAGCACGAGGGCCAGCGCCAGATACCTCAGCTCCCCGTCCCCGAGCAGGCCCAGGGCCGTCCGCACCCCGTCGCCCCGGTCCAGCACCGCCCGTACCGCGCCGTCGCGCAGCGGCTCGGCCACCAGATCGAGGACCGGTCCCGCACAGCCGTCGCGAACGGCCCCGACGAGCAGCGCGTGGCGTCGGCCGCACTCCGTCCGCGTACGCCACAGCACGTCGGCGAGGTTGTCGCAGCCCCGGAGCAGCCGTCCGGAGCCGAGCGGCACGGCGGCGCGCATCCGGCCGGGGCGCGGATCGCAGGCGTAGACCGAGCGGAGGGCGACCACCATCTGCTCGGCGGCGGCGAGGACCCGACGCTGGCCGTCCGTCTTGCCGGCGACCCGCAGCGGGAGCAGCGCGGTGCCGAGGCGGTCGTCGGGCAGTGGGCCACGGGTGACCGGGGACGTGCCGGCCGTGTGCCAGGAGGCCTGGACGACGGGGCGGCCCGGGTCGACGAGCGCCGTCTGCAGCAGGGTGAGTCCGCCGGACGTCAACCGCTCGCCCACGATGCGGAGTTCGGGCTCGGCCTGCACGGCGACATCGAGGTGTACGGGCCCTTCGGGACCGTCGGCCGTGCAGCCGATGCGGAAGCCGCGCCGCCGTTGGGCGTCGGGGCGGGCCCGTTCGGGGACGCAGCCGCGCGGGTCGGGGAAGGCCTCGTCGAGGTGGGCGCCGCCGCCGAGTCTCGCCAGCGCCTCGTACGCCCGGAGCGCGGTGGTCTTGCCGCTGCCACTGCGCCCCGCGAGGAGGGTCAGCGGACCCAGCGGGAGGAAGGCACCCCGGTGCCCGGCGAAGGCGGAGAGCCGCAGCTCGGTGACGCTCGGCCGTTCCGGACGCGCTCCGGCGTCCGCGCCGGGCAGCTTCGGCGACAGGGATGACACGGTCATATGCGGACAGTAGGGGCCCACCTGTCAGGCGAACCGTTCCGCCCAGACGATCTTCCTACGATCGAGGGAGCGCCCTGGACAGGGCGAGGGCGCCCCGCACCGATCGGGAGCGCCCTGGACAGACGGGGAGCGCCAGGGACTGATCGCGAGCGCCGAGGACCGACCGCGAGCGCCCCGGGACGACGTGGAGGGCTCCGCGCGAGATCCAAAGGATTCCGCAGGGGGCAGTGCGCGCCCGCGGGCGCCACTCTCATCGCCCCCCGATCCCGGCCCCCCGGCCCCCCGGCCCCGACGGCCGCGTCTCACCCGGGGACCCCGGCGCCTTCCATCAGCCCACGCACCGATCGGGAGCACCTTGAAACGAACGCGAGCGCGCCCCGGACCAGACGGCAGGCTCCACTCAAGGCACAAACGGCTCCGCACGAGGCGGCAGGGCTTCGCAGCGGGCGCCGCCCTGCTCAGCCGCGGCACCCCGCGCCGCCTCTCCGCACTCCCGACGCCCCGCGTCACACCCCAGGGACCCGGCACCCCGCGTCACATCCCGGGAACCCCGGCGCCTTCCATCAGCCCACGCACCTCGGTTCCGCGCGGCGTGAGAAGGAACACGTTCCGGTCGACCCGGTGCATTCCGCTGGCGAGGCCGAAAACAACCCCCGTGCTGAAATCCAGCACGCGCTTGGCGGTATCGGTCTCCGCACCCGACAGGTCCAGCAGCACCGGAATGCCCGCCATCAGCGTCTCTGCCACGTCACGGGCGTCCGCGAAGACGTTGACGCGCAGCACCACGAAGCGGCGCCGGGCCTCGGTCTCGGCTTCCGGTATGGTCCGGTGGCCGACCGCCGACGGCCAGGCGTCCCGGCCCCGCAACGGCACGACCTGGGCGAGCCCCTCCCACTGTTCGTCGGTGACATCGTGGCTGTTCACCCTGTTCACCGGCCTTCCCCCTGGCTCGCACTGAATGACTGCATCAGCCAATTCTTACGCATGGTCACCCGTTCGGCCCAACAGCGACACGGACCGCGACACCTCCTTCCGCGACAACGGCCGGAACACGCCCTCACAGCCCCTTGCGCGGCCGTGTGTGGCGGGCGTAACGCCTCATGATCAGGTCATGTGACACAGGCGTAACGGGCAATTCGTACGATCGAAGCTGCCGGGCCGTGTCCCGGAAGCTGAGCGGAAGCCGACCGGCCGCCGTACCAGACACCAACCGGACGCCGCGCCGGACAGGCAACCGGCCGCCGTGCCGGACAGCGACCGGTGGACCGGCCGGACGACCGACCGGACACCCCGGACGCCGACAGAGAGGGGCCGCCCGTGGCCGCACAGGGCCCGCAGAGCACCACGACCCAGGTGCGGACCGTGTGCTCGTACTGCGGTGTCGGCTGCGGCATGCTCCTGGACGTCGGGATGGGTCCCGACGGCAGGCGCACGGTACTGAGGGCGACGGGCGACAAGTCCCACCCGGCGAACTTCGGCCGCCTCTGCACCAAGGGCGCGACCACGGCCGACATGCTGGCCGCGCCCGGCCGCCTCAGCACCGCCCTCGTACGGGCCGACCGGGGCGACGAGCCGGTCCCCGCGCAGGTGTCCGACGCGATCGCCGAGACCGCCCGGCGGCTGCGCGCGATCATCGACGAGCACGGACCCGACGCGTTCGCGTTCTACGTCTCCGGCCAGATGAGCCTCGAAGCCCAGTACCTGGCGAACAAGCTCGCCAAGGGATTCATCCGCACCAACCAGATCGAGTCGAACTCCCGACTGTGCATGGCGAGCGCCGGCACGGGCTACAAGCTGTCGCTGGGCGCCGACGGGCCGCCCGGCTCGTACGACGATCTCGACAAGGCGGACGTCTTCCTCGTCATCGGCTCGAACATGGCGGACTGCCACCCGATCCTGTTCCTGCGGATGATGGACCGGGTCAAGGCGGGCGCGAAGCTGATCGTCGTCGACCCGCGTCGCACGGCGACGGCCGAGAAGGCCGATCTGTTCCTGCAGATACGTCCGGGCACGGACCTGGCCCTGCTCAACGGGCTTCTCCATCTGCTGCACACGGACGGGCACACGGACCCGGTCTTCATCGCCGCCCACACCGAGGGCTGGGAGGCGATGCCCGACTTCCTCGCCGAGTACGCGCCGGACACGGTCGCCGGGATCACCGGTATCCCGGCGGACGACATCCGCGAGGCCGCACGGCTCATCGGCGAGGCCGCCGAGTGGACGAGCTGCTGGACCATGGGGCTCAACCAGTCCACGCACGGCACCTGGAACACCAACGCGCTCGTCAATCTGCATCTGGCGACCGGCGCGATCTGCCGTCCGGGCAGCGGCCCGTTCTCGCTCACCGGTCAGCCCAACGCCATGGGCGGTCGCGAGATGGGCTACATGGGGCCCGGGCTCCCCGGCCAGCGGTCCGTGCTCGTGGACGAGGAGCGGGCGTTCGTCGAAGAGCTGTGGGAGCTGGCCCCGGACAGCCTGCGCAAGGACGGGGTCGGCAAGGGCACGGTCGAGATGTTCCAGAAGATGGCCGACGGGGAGATCAAGGCCTGCTGGATCATCTGCACCAACCCGGTCGCCTCGGTCGCCAACCGGAAGACCGTGATCGAGGGTCTCGAGGCCGCCGAGTTCGTCGTCACGCAGGACGTCTTCGCCGACACGGAGACCAACGCGTACGCCGATGTCGTCCTGCCGGGTGCCTTGTGGACCGAGTCCGAGGGGGTCCTCATCAACAGCGAGCGGAATCTGACGCTCGCGGCCCCCGCCGCCGATCCGCCGGGCGAGGCCATGGCCGACTGGCGGATCATCGCGGCCGTCGCACGGGAGATGGGGTTCGAGAAGGGGTTCTCGTACGACAGCGCCGAGCAGGTCTTCGAGGAGATCAAGCGGGCGTGGAACCCGAAGACCGGGTGGGACCTGCGGGGCGTGAGCTACGAGCGGCTGCGGTCGGGCTCGGTGCAGTGGCCGGCGACCTCGGAGGACGGGCCTGCACGGAATCCGATCCGCTACGCCGATGCCGGGGCGGACGGGGGGCTCGTCTTCCCCACCGCCAGTGGGCGGGCCGTGTTCCATGCCCGGCCGCACATGCCGGCCGCGGAGATGCCGGACGACGACTATCCGTTCGTGCTCAACACCGGGCGGTTGCAGCACCAGTGGCACACCCTGACGAAGACGGGCAGGGTCGCCAAGCTCAACAAGCTGAACCCCGGGCCGTTCGTGGAGGTGCATCCGCAGGACGCGCGTGAACTGGGCGTCCAGGACGGGGACTCCGTGGAGGTCGCGTCGCGGCGGGGGCGTGCCGTGCTCCCGGCGGTGGTGTCGGACCGGGTGATGCCCGGGTGCGTGTTCGCGCCGTTCCACTGGAACGACCTGTTCGGCGAGTATCTGAGCATCAACGCGGTGACGAGCGACGCGGTGGATCCGCTGTCGTTCCAGCCGGAGTTGAAGGTGTGCGCGGTGTCGCTGGCGAAGGTGGCGGCGCCGGTACGGGTGTCGGCGCCGGTGGAGGTTCCGGTACCGACACCGGTCGAGACCAGGCCCACCGAGGCGCTCGTGCCCGCGACGGTGACCGTGCCGACAGCTGTCACCCCCGCTGCCAACCCGTTCGGTCTCGAACCCTCTCCCCCACCCGTCCTGTCCGCCCAGGAGCGTCAGTACCTCACCGGCTTCCTCGCCGGGCTCGGCTCCGGGGTGCGGGGGGTGCCCGTGCTGCCGGCGGACGCTCCGTTCAGCCCCGAGCACGCGATGTGGGTGAACGGGGTGCTCGCCGGGATGTACTCGCGCTCGGCGGCCCCGAGCCCGGCACCCGCCACCGCCGGGCCCGCCGGGCGTGAGGTCGTGGTGCTCTGGGCCTCGCAGACCGGGACGGCCGAGGAGTTCGCGGTGGCGGCCGCCGAGCATCTCGGGGCCGCCGGACACCGGGCGACGCTCGTCGGGATGGACGAGGCCGAACCGGAGCGACTGCCGACCGGGGCGGACCTGTTGCTGATCACCAGCACCTTCGGGGACGGCGACGCGCCCGACAACGGCTCCGGGTTCTGGGACGCGCTGTCCCACCAGGAGGCCCCCCGCCTGGACGGTGTGCGCTACGCCGTGCTGGCCTTCGGCGACTCCTCCTACGACGACTTCTGCGGACACGGCCGCCGACTGGACGCCCGGCTCGACGAGTTGGGCGCGGTGCGCCTGGCCCCGCGTACGGACTGCGAGCCGGACTACGAGCCGTCGGCGGACGCCTGGCTGGGACAGGTCATCACGGCGCTCGGCACGGAGACGGACAGGGACGCGGGCGGCGGTGAGCCCATGGCTCCGGGAACGAAGCCGCAGGCCTTCACCGGCACCGCCCCCGCCACCGTCCCGCAGATCACCGCGCCCGCGTCCGCGCCCGCTTCCGCACCCACGCCCACCCGTTCCGCCAAGCCCGCGCCCGCCGCCGCCCGACTGGTCGGCAACCGGCTGCTCAGCCTGCCCGGGGCGGGCAAGGAGGTGCGCCGGTTCACCTTCGACACCAGCGGGACGGGTCTGTCGTACGAGGCGGGCGACGCGCTCGGCGTGCGGCCGGTCAACTCCGGTGGTCTGGTGGCGGAATGGCTGGCGGTGACCGGCCTGGACGGCTCGACTCCCGTGGAGGTCAACGGAGTCGGCGCAGTCCCCTTCACCGAGGCTCTGCACCGGCACCTCGACGTCACCCGGATCACCTCGGACCTGCTCCGCTTCGTCTCCGAACGGACGCGGGACAACCGGGAGTTGAAGAAACTGATGCGCCCGGACAACAAGGACGGGCTGGCCCAGTGGTCGTGGGGACGGCAGGCCGTCGACGTGGTGACCGAGTTCGCCGTACGGGCCTCCGCACAGGAATGGACCGGCGTCTTCAAACGGCTCCAGCCCCGGCTGTACTCCATCTCGTCGAGCCCGCTCGTCGATCCGCACCACGTCTCGCTGACGGTGTCGGTAGTGCGGTACGAGAACCTGCACGGGCGCCCGCGCGGTGGGGTCTGCTCGCCCTTCCTCGCGGACGGCGAGGCGGGACTGGAAGTACCGGTCTTCGTGCAGCGCTCACCGCACTTCCGGCCGCCGGCCGACCCGGTGACACCCATGATCATGGTCGGCCCCGGCACCGGCGTCGCCCCCTTCGTCGGGTTCCTCCAGGAACGGCGTGCCCTCGGCCACCGGGCTCCCAACTGGCTGTTCTTCGGGGAGCAGCACCGGGCGACGGACTTCTACTACCAGGAGGAGCTGACGGCCCTGCAGGGGTCGGGCGTGCTCAGCCGGCTGGACACCGCCTTCTCCCGTGACCAGCGCGCCAAGGTCTACGTCCAGGACCGTATGCGTGAGCACGGCCCCGAGCTGTGGCACTGGCTCCAGGACGGCGCCCGCTTCTACGTCTGTGGCGACGCCTCCCGCATGGCGAAGGACGTCGACCGGGCCCTGCGGGACATCGCGGTCACACACGGCGGGATGACCGAGGGCGAGGCCGCCGCGTACATGAAGCAACTGTCGACGGAGAAGCGGTACGTGCGGGACGTGTACTGAGCGGGTCCCCGAGCCAGTTCCCCAGCCAGTCCCTGAGCGGTCTCCACCGGCCTCGATTCGGATCCGGACCCCGCCGCCGCGCGTACCGGGCGGGGCAGGGCGGGGCAGGGCGGGGCGCAACGATGTGATCGTCGGCGTACCCGTCCCGGCCCGGAGCCTGTACGCGAGCTCGCCCGGACCGGGCACGTCCTGTGCGGCACCGACTGGCCCGTCCGCGCCGCCGACGCCGACGCCGAGCGGATCAGGGCGAATCCTCCGCCCCGGAAACCCCTCCGGAAGCCCCCGGAAGCCCCCTCCGGAAGCCTCCGCCCAACGACTTTGCCATCTCTTTACAACGCGTCCCGCCGCTGTCTCGTCTCTCCGCTCGATACGTGATGCCGCCGCGTGCCGGGCAACCCGCCGGGCGGCCCACGAAGTCGTCGGCCCCGTCGAACCGGACGGGGCGGACGGCCCGTTGAACCCGACGAGAGAGAGCGACTCATGCGCCGAACCGTCCTCAGTGCCGCGGCACTCGCCTTCACCGCCGTGCTGGCGACCGCGCTGCCCGCGTTCGCCGACGACACGAGCCCGACCGTCGCGCCGCAGGAGGCCTCGGCGGCACCGAGCGCGGTCCCGTCCCCGGCCACCGAGCCCCCGTCCTCGGCCGAACCCACCAGGGCCCCGAACGACAGCGACGCCAGCCCGGTGCCGAGCCAGGTCTCCGTCGTCCCCAGCGGCGCGCCCGACACCGGTGCGACGCCGGAGTCGGAGGGGTCCGGCAGCGCGGTGCTGGCCGGCACGGGCGCCGCCGCGGTGCTCCTCGGCGGCGGCGCGGCCGTCGTTCTCGTACGCCGTCGGCGGGCGAACGGGGCGTGACCTTGCTCTCCAGGCGCGCCTTCGCCACCGCGGCGACGGCCTCGCTGCTCGTGAGCTGCGACGGCCGACGAACCGACTCCGCCTCGACCGCACCCGCCGCGGGCGACGTGTCCCGGCCCCCGTCCGTGCCGCCCTCGTCGTCCGACACCGGCGCCGCACGCGCACTCGGCCGTTCGGTCCCGGTCAGACTGCTGATCCCGGCCATCGAGGTCGACACCCCCGTCATCCGGCTGGGGTTGGCGCCGGACGGCACCGTGGAGGTGCCGCCGATCACGGCGCACGACCGGGCGGGCTGGTACGAGCACTCGCCGACGCCGGGGCAGACCGGCCCGTCGGTGATCCTGGGCCATGTCACGGTCGGCCGCTACGGGGACGGGGTCTTCCGCCGCCTCGCCCGGCTGCGACGGGGCGAGCGGATCAGGGCGCGCCTGGAGAACGGCACGACACCGGAGTTCACCGTCGACAGCGTTCGGACGGTCGCCAAGGCCGACTTCCCCGCGGACGAGGTCTACGGAAACGCGGACCGCCCCGTACTGCGTCTCGTCACCTGCGGCGGTCCGCGCACGGGCGACGAGTACCGCGACAACGTGATCGTCTTCGCCACACTGAGCACCGCGGACCGGTGATGCGGGGCCTGACGACACGGGGCCCTACGGCGCACGGTCCGGTGACACACCGTCCGGTGACGCACGGCCGGCCGGCCGACCCGCCAACCACCGGCCTCCCACTGCCACTTGCCGCACCACCACGACCATGGAGAGTGTTGAAACGGTCCCGTGAGAAGGCCGCGTCCGAGTTGTTCGCCGCCCTCTACCCGCGCCTCGCCGGCTGGTGCCGTCGGCTGGTCGACGACGACGAGACGGCCCACGAGATCGCGTCGGAGGCGTTCACACGGCTCTGGGCCCGCTGGACGTCCGTGGCGGAGCCGCACGGTTTCCTCTACGTCACCGCGGCCAACCTCGTCCGGGACCACTGGCGCAAGCTCGAACGCGAACGCAAGGCGATGCGCCGGGCAACGGCCGAGGCCTCGGTGCGCCCGCTGCCCGACCATGCCGAACAGTCGGACCCCTCGGTACGGCTGCTCGTGCAGTCGCTGCCCGAACGGCTGCGCGTGCCGATCCTCCTGCACTACTACGCTGACATGCCGATCCGGGAGGTGTCCGTGCTGACCGGACGCAAGGAAGGAACCGTCAAGGCCGACCTCCACGCGGCCCGCGAACTGCTCCGCGCCCACCTGAGGAGAAGCCTTGATCACACGCCCTGACGAGGGCCCGGACTTCGAGCCCGACGACCCGCTCACCATCATCCTGGGCCCCCCGGCCGACCGTCTCGGCCCGCCCCCCGGCCGCTACGAGACGATCCGTCGCACCGCGGCCCGCCGCCGCCTCGTCCGGGCCGCGGTCGGCGCCGCCGCGACCTGCGCGGCCGTCGCCCTCATCGCCCTCCCCCTGCACCTCGCCAGGAACGACGCCCCCACCTCCCCGTCGGTCCCCATGGCCCCGCGCCCCGCGACCAGCCCGTCCCCCACTCCGTCGGCCTCCCGCACCCCCGACACCCCTCCGCCCACCGAACAGCCCCCGAGTCCCGTCCCCTCGATCCCACCCACCCGCTCCGATGCCGCGACCATCGCGCCGTCGGAGACCCCGCGCCGGGCCGCCGAACCGTCGCCCCGGCGCGGTTCGCCCGGTACGGACTGAGCCGGCGCGGCGCAACGCACCGCCCAGGCCGCGCGCCGGGAAACCGGAGGCGACCGCGTCGTCGCCGGAGATCACCGAAATCTGCAGTGCCTGCTCGCCCTCGAACGATCCCAACGTGCCCGGCAACGGGCGCGCATTCCTGGCGGACGGATTCCGCAAGATCCCCTTGACCGGTAACGCGCCGCCCCCTCCGGTCGCGCTGATCGTTGAAGGCGACCTCGTCTGTCTGCCGATGCAGAAGCCATGGCCCGATCCGACGGCCCCCGGCACGACGTACGACTGGTTCATCCCCACCGTCTTCCGGATCACTGCTGCATGTCGTCCGAGACCTGGGGGAAGGCCCCGCCGGGTACGGCGACCGTCCGCCCGTCGTCGGCCAGGGTCACGAGAGCGTCCAGGGCAGGCAGCGCCTCCTTTCCCGCATCCCGGGCGAACGGGCAGGGCGGTGCCCAGGTCCAGCAGCAGGTCGACGGCCACCTCCCGGTCGATCCGGGCCAGCAGTCCACCGACGGCATCGACGGTGGCTCCGTCCCACTCCCCCGGCAGTGCGGACGCGGACACCGGCCCCACAGCCGCAGCGGCGGGCGGTCTGCACCGCGGCCGTCTGCTGTGCCTCGCTCCGCTCGGGCCCGGTCACCGGGCGCAGCAAGCAGGAGCGTGCGCTGTACTCCGCCAGGATCACGGCGCGCGCCGGTATCTGCGCGGCCTCGGCGAACGGGGCGTCGATCCAGCCCCGACGGCGCCGGTGCGCGCCTCTCACGCGGCGCAGTTCCCTTTGCCAGTGGGCCTTCGCCAGTTCCGCCGGAGCCACTCCTGGGGAGGGTGGGAGGTTCCAAAGGGGCGCGACCACCGCCTGTATGTCCGGGCGGAGACGCTCGTGAGCCATCCGGGCATGCCGCCGGGCACGGGCAGAACGGGAACGTAGAGCGGTTCGGACATCGCGGCTTCCCCTCGGCACTGCCCGCGCGCTTTCCCTTCTCGTCAGGGTCCGTGCCCGAGAACCCGGACAACGCCGGCCGAAGGCGTCCGCCCTACATCGCGGCCAGGCACTGCCGCTACCGGAAAGTGCTCAGACTTTCCGACTTTCCGAGATCCGGGTATCCGGCCCCGGTGTACGGGCCGCGGGGCGCACACCCGCGGGTCGCGTTCGTCGTGGGGCACTCCTGCTTCAGGGCCGTCCTGGCCAGTCCCGGGTACGCGCCCCGCAGGCACTGGGGGAACCGGCGTCGTCGCCCGCGTCCTTCAGGTCGACGACCGGAGAGGCGAACATGCCGGTGACGTACGGGCCGAGCGGCTGCTGTTCGCCGGTGTCCCGGGTGACCCCGAGGCGGTGCACCGGAGCCCGGCAGTCGGGGAGGCCCAGGTCGATGGCCCGGCCGGCGCCGAGGGAGGTGTGTTCATGACTCGGTGCCAGGCCCCGTGGAGCGGCGGGCAGAAGGGCGGTTGAGCTGCGGTGGAGATCACGACACATCGGCCCGGGGAGCGGACCGCGCCGCGGCGATAACCCGCCAATAACGGCGCCTCCTACCTTCTTCAACTGTAGGAATGGCCACACCAGAAGGGGGGTGCCCCATGGAATTTCTGGTCCTAGGGCCGGTGGAGGCTGTACGGGACGGCGAACGGGTCGCCCTCTCCGGGTCCAAGATTCACACAGTGCTCGCCGCCATGCTGCTGGCGCAGGACCGGGTCGTGTCCGACGCGCGGCTCAGCTCACTGCTGTGGGGCTGGGATCCGCCGGCGACGGCGAGCGCGCAGATCTACACGTACATGTCCCGGTTGCGCAAGCAGTTGGGCGACGAGGCCGACATCGTACGGCGGCCTCCGGGGTACGTGCTGCGCGCCCCCGGCGCCCTGATCGACCTGGTCGAGTTCCGGCGGCTGGAGCGGGACGGCCGACGGGCGCTGGCGGAACGACGGTTCGAGGAAGCCTCGGAGTCGCTGCGCCGGGCGATGCAGCTGTGGCGGGGGCCGGCGCTCGCGAACGTCACCGAGCACCTGCTCAACGCCGAGCTGGCGCCGCTGGAGGAGGAGCGCATGCTCGCCCTGGAGTCCCGGATCGAGGCCGATCTGGAGCTGGGGCGGCACGAGCAGGTGACGGCGGAGCTGACCGGGCTGGTCGCCTCGTTCCCGGTACGGGAGCGGCTGCGAGCCCAGTTGATGACCGCGCTGTACCGGTGCGGCCGACAGGCAGACGCGCTGCAGGCCTACTACGAGGGGCGCGCCGTCCTCGCCGAGCAGCTCGGCATCGATCCCGGCGAGGTGCTCGGATCGACGTACCAGGCCGTGCTGGGCGGGGAGTTGGGGCTCGGGCGGACTGCCGGGGCGCGGGCCGGGCGGACCGGTCCGGTGCCCTCGATGCTGCCGGCCTCCGACGGGGAACTCGTCGGGCGGCAGCACGAACTGCGGGCGCTGCGGGGGCGGCTGGGGCACGAGGAGCCCGCGCAGCGGCGCATCCTGGTGACCGGCATGGCCGGCATCGGCAAGACCGCGCTCGCGGTACGGGCCGCCGCCGAGAGCGGGGAGCACTTCCCCGACGGGCTGCTCTTCGCCGAACTCCGCGGCTCGGACGGCGCCCCGCGGGCTCCGCGCGCCGTGCTCGCGCAGTTGCTGCGGGCGCTCGGCGAGAGCGACCCGAACCTGCCCGCGGGCGATCTGGACGAGCTGGTACGGCTGTACCGGACGCGGACCGCCGGGCGGCGGCTGCTGCTGGTGCTGGACAACGTCTCCGGCGACCGGCAGCTCGCCCCGCTGCTGCCGGCCGGGCCGGCCGCCGTCCTCATCACCAGCAGGCGGCGGCTGGCCCGGGTGACGGCGGGCGACACGTTCGCGCTGCCGTTGCTGGACGAGGAGGCGGGCCTCGATCTGCTGGCCGCCCGCGCGGGACGGCAGCGGCTGCTCGATGACCCGGACCGGGCCGAGGACCTGGTGGCGTACTGCGGCGGGCTGCCGCTGGCGCTGGCCATCGCGGGCGCCCGGCTGGCGGCCCGGCCGCACTGGACGGCGGCCCGGCTGGCCGCCCGGCTCGCCGACCCCGCCGCCCGGCTGGCCGAACTCGCCTTCGGCGACCTCGACCTGAGCCGGGTCCTGGGGTCCTCCGTGGAGCAGCTCGGAGCGGTCGAGCGGTCGGTGTTCGGGGCGCTCGGTGGAGCGGACGGCGAGCCGTTCCCCGCGCGGTGGGCCGGGGACCGGCTCGGACTGTCGGAGGACACGGCGGAGAACGCCCTGGAGTCCCTCGTCGACGCCGCGCTCCTCGAACTGTCCGGACTCGACGACCAGGGACGGCCGTTGTACCGCTGCCACGAGCTCATTCGGCTGCTCGCGGCGGCGGCCCCGTGGGACGCGCCAGGACCGCGGGAGCAGGCGTCCTCGCTGGCGCTCGCACTCGCGCCCGCGGCTCCGCGGGGCACGCCGGTCACCGGGGCGGGGTGAGCCGGCCGTGTCACTGTCCCTGTGGCTGTGCCTGTACGTGGCGCTGCCCGTGTGCGGGTGCCTGTACGCGGTCTCCTGCTCGGCTTCGCCCTCGCACGGGGAGTCCGGTGAGCCGGACACGTCACCACGCGCCGCGGGCGCGAGCGCGGGTGAGGCCGGGTCCGGCTGTCGGCAGGGCCGGGGCGATGATCTCCTGGGCGATCAGCCAGGCGTCGGAGACGACGCGCTCGCGCGGGGGCCGCGGGGACTGCGTGACGGCCAGCGCGGTGACCGACCAGACCGCGGCCACGGCTGCGGCCGCGCGGACCTGGGGGGTTGGGCGGGCGGGGCGGACACCGGTGCCCGAGACGTCCATGCGCAGACCGAGTTCGGCAGCCTGGCGGTGCTGCGCGGAACGGGCCACACCGGCGTCGGGGTGGCCGAACACAGCTGCCGACAGGGGGTGTTCGTAGGCCGCGCGCACCCAGGTGGAGAACCACAGCCGCTCCCGGCTCTCCCAGCCGCACGGCGCGGACGGGCCGGGGTCGACCCGCCGAACGGCCTCGGCGAGTGTGTCGAAGTACATGGCCAGTTCGGCGGCGGACAGATGACCTGTGCGGGGCCTGCGGAGTGTGGTGTCGAGGTCCGCGCGACGGGCCGGCGGTGCGACGGATTCCGTGGTCATGATGCGTGACGTCCTCTCTCGGGGTGCGGTCGGGACTGCGGTCGGAGCCCTGGCTTTCGGGGGTGGGCCGCCGGGTCACGGGCCGGTGGGCGGGTGGAGGTGGACCGGGCCGCGGGCCGCGGGGCCGGCCGCACGGGCCAGGGCCACCGCGAGGTGGTCGGAGAGGCGCAGGTCCTCCACCGTCCACTCGGTGGGGCGGCCGATGCCGTGGTGGGTGACGCGCAGCGGTCCGTCCTGGTCGGGGTGGGTTTCCAGCTGGTCCAGCTCCGTGCCGACGAGGCCCACGCCGACCGCCTTGACGACGGCCTCCTTGCGGGTCCAGACCCGGTGGAACGCGGCGTGCCTGGCCGGGCCCGGCGACATGGCGTCCAGATGGCGCCGCTCGGCCGCGGTCAGTACGGACCCGGCGTACAGGCTCTCGCGCACCGGGCGCAGTGCCTCCGCGTCCACGCCGATGCCGAGGCCGGCGCCGACCACGAAGACGCCCCAGCCGGCCGTACGGCTCAGGCTGATCGCCAGCGGGAGCCCGGGGCGCACCAGCAGCGGCGGGCCGTGGTCGTCCGCGCCGCAGCCCGGGCAGCGCCGGTGTCCCAGCAGGGCGGTGGCCGGGGAGATGTCGAGCAGTTCGCCCAGCGCGCGGCGCGCTCCGGCCCGGGTGCGCACGAACTCGGCGGCGTCCCGTTCGGCGAGCATGCCGAGGGCACGCCGGAACTCCTCCGTGCCCAGCAGCGCGAGGTCGGCAGGGTCGACCCGCTCGGGGCAGCGCCACCACCACACGTGCGCCTCGCCTCGGGCGATGATCCGGTCGGCGGCGGCCGTCATGACGGCGGCCGGGCCCGCGCCCGGATCCGTGCCGGCGCCCGCGTCCGCGCCGGCACGCACGCCGGGGCGGACTCCGCCGGGGGCTGCGGGGACGTTGTCGCCGAGGCGGGGGTCCTCGTCGGAGGTACGGCCGCCGCCCCGGTGAGCAACGTCGCCGCGGGCGTCGACATCCGTGCCGGGGTGGGCACCTCCGTCAGCGGTACGGGCCTCACCGGGCCGGGGGAACTCGCCCGCGGTACAGCCGTCCCCAAGAGGGGCATCCCCACCGGGCGGACCCCCCTCACCCGCGAGACGACCCTCACCAGGCCGACCCGCCTCGCCGAGCCGGGACCGCTCGCCAGGCCGGGTCGCACCCGGCGCCCTCTCTCCCCCGGCCGCCTCACCTGGCCCCGTCCCTCCGCTCCCCCGGACCCGCCCGGTGGTACCCGCGGTGGTGCGGGGCTCTTCTTCTGCCCTGCCGGGGGTGTCCGCCCGGCTTCGATCGCGTGGGAGCGTCATGTCCCGCGTCTCCTTTCCGCACCCGTCCGCCGGGGCGACCGGGTTATTCAGATGTACTCAGATGTGTACGGTCACTGTTCCCGAGCCTCCTCCCCAGGACTATTGACGGCCTATACCGACGCCCATAGGGGCGCGATAGGCCGGGCTTCCAGAATTGCCCGGGAAATTGCCGACAACCTGAGGAATCTTTCCTATGACTCAGATTCAGATGCTGGGTCCGGCCGCATCGAACACGGTGACCGGGCATGAACTCAGCGAACGGGAAAGGAAGCAGCTGGTGGCCCTGACCGGCCGGCTGACCGGCCCGGGGCATCCGCTCATCGACAACTCCGGGTGGCTGGCCGCGGCCCTCGCCACCTCCTCGCTGCTGCCTCGTACGCTGCTGGCCACGCTGCGCGCGTTCCGGCACGATCCGAATCAGGACGGGGTGCTGCTGCTGCGCAACCTGCCGGTGGTGGCGGGCGATCCGCTGCCGCCGACGCCCAGCGTGCCGAATTCCGTCGAGCGCGTTCCGACGACCGCCGCCTCCGTCATCACCTCGCTGATGCTGCAACTCGGCGAGGTGATCTCTTTCCGGAGCGAGAAGGACGGCGCCCTGGTGCAGAACGTGGTGCCGGTGCCGGGCCGGGAGGCATCGCAGAGCAACGCCGGTTCCGTACTCCTGGAATTGCACGTGGAGAACGCCTTCCACGACAACCGGCCCGATTACGTGGGACTGCTCTGCATACGGGAGGACCCGACCGGCGACGCGAAACTGTGCACCTCCTCCGTCCGCCGCGCGCTGCCGCTGCTGTCGGAGGAGACGCGCCGGGTGCTCGCCGAGCCTCGGTTCCTGACCGAGCCGCCGCCGTCGTTCGGCGGCCTCGCCGGCGTCCGGTCGGCGCACCCGGTGCTCCTGGGCGACCCGGAGGACCCCAACGTGCTGATCGACTTCGCCGCCACCCACCCGCTGGACGACACGGCGAAGGCGGCGATGGCCGGGCTGCGGGACGCGTTCGTCGAGACGATGACGGCGCACCGGCTGCGGGTCGGTGACTTCGCCGTCGTGGACAACCGGATCGCGGTGCACGGCCGTACCTCCTTCGTTCCGCGCTACGACGGCGCGGACCGCTGGCTGGAGCGGGTCTACGCGCACCTGGACAACCGCCGTAGCCGGGTGGACCGCAAGGGCGGTGGCGCGGTGCTGGACTAGGACAGGACGGCGACTGACGGCTGAAGGGCCGGCCCCGCGGGGCCGGCCCTTCAGCCGTGAGTGCCGCGGCGCGGTGCCGTCACTGGCGGGAGCCGATGACGTCCGCGGGACGGCCGGTCAGCGACAGTCGGCCCGGTACGACCGTCGCCAGCAGGGCCAGGACGCCGGCGAAGCCGAGGACTCCCAGGTACATCCACGGGTCGACGGAGGGTGCCGCCGTGCCCGTCATGCCGATGCTGAACGCGGTCAGGACGGCGAAGGCGATGCCGCTGCCGAGCGCCGCGGCGATGACCACCACGACCAGGGACTCGATGCGCAGCATGCCCATGACCTGCCGGCGGGTGGTGCCGACCAGGCGCAGCAGGGCGAACTCACGGAAGCGGTCGGAGACCGACATGGAGAGCGTGTTGACCACGGCGATCGCGGTGAACGCGATGATCAGCCCCATGGCGACGTAGTTGACCTCGGCGTTGGACTGCTGCACCTCGGCCTGGAGGTCCTCGACCTGGCCGCGGTCCAGGACGCCGACGCCCGGGAACGCGCCGACGGCCTTCTGCAGCTGCTCGCGGCCCACCGTGCCGTCGTCGGCGGTCTGGACGAGGACGGAGGAGGCGAGCGGGTTGTCGACGTGCCGCGCGACCAGGTCGTGGGCCATGGTCAGGTCGCCGAAGCCGAGTCCGCGGGCGTAGACGGCGGCCACCTTCAGGGTGACGACGGTGCCGTCGCCGAGGGTGATCTTGAGGGAGTCGCCGGGCTTCTTGCCGAGGTGGTCGGCGGCGACCTCGCTGAGCGCGACGCTGCCGGTGCCGAAGCCGGCCAGTGATCCCTCGCTGACGTCCGGGTCCCAGTTCTTCTGCAGGCCGTCCGTGGACAGGCCCTGCGAGGGGTACTTGTCGAGGCCGACGCGGACGGTCGTACGGACCACTTCGGTGATCGCGGTGACACCGGGGGTGCCGCGCAGCGCGTCGGCGGCCTGCGCAGGCACACCGGGGCCGGAGGAGGCCACCACCCAGTCGGCCCGGTTGCCGTCCTCGGCCTGGGCCGAGGCTGCGTCGCCCATCGTGGTCTGCACGAACAGCACCGTGCAGGCCATGCCGATGAGCAGGGCCAGCGGGGTGATCGCGGACGCCATCCGCTTGGTGTTGGCGCGGACGTTGGCCGTGGCGAGGTGGCCGGCGACGCGCGAGGCGCGCAGCGGGACGCCCAGGACCGCGACGGCGAGCCGGGCGATGACCGGGCCGAGCAGGGAGACCGCGACCGCCAGCACCACGACGGTCAGGAACGTCACCGGCGTGGACGCCGGCTCGGTCTTCAGCACACTCAGTACGGCCAGCAGCACCACCCCGCCGGCCAGGGTGAGCGCTCCGGCGAGGAAGCGGCCCCAGGCGAAGCCGGTCCGCTCCATGGCTGATTCGGCGAGCGCCTCGGCGGGCCGGATACGGGCGGTGCGGCGGGCGGAGATACGGGCCGCGGCCCAGGCGCCCAGCAGGGAGGCGCCGATTGCGGCGGCGAACGGGAAGAAGCCGAAGGTGACCTCCAGGGTGTCGGGGATGGTGCCGAAGCCGACGAACTTGTGGTGCAGCCAGTACGCGATCGGCAGTCCGGCGACGGCGCCGAGCACCCCGGCGAGCAGGCCGACGATCAGGGCCTCGCGGCCGATCAGCTGCCGTACCTGCTTGGGGGTGGCGGCGATGGCGCGCAGCAGGGCGAGTTCGCGGTAGCGCTGCTGGATGGAGAGGGCGAAGGTGCCCACGACCACGAGGATCGCGACCAGCAGCGAGGTGCCTCCGATGGCGCCGCCCATCGAGACGAGCTTGACGCGGGCCTTGGCCGCGTCCAGGAACTCGACCGGGCCGCGGTCGCCGCCGGTGACGACCTGCGCGGTGGTGCCGTCCAGTGCCTTCTTCACCTGAGCGGCCAGTTCGGCGGTGCCGACGCCCTTCGCGGGCAGCACGCCGATCGCGGTGATCTGGCCGTCGCGGCCGGAGAGCCGCTGGGCCTCGGTGGTGGAGAAGAACAGCGAGGTCTGCTGCTTCAGGTCGCCGCCCGCGGGTGCCGCGATGCCGCTGACGGTGTAGGTGCGCGGGGCGTCGGTCGACTGCACGGTGAGCTGCGAACCGGCCTTCAGGCCCGTACGGTCGGCGAGTTCGCGGTCCACGACGACATCGGCGTCGGACGCGGGCGCGGTGCCGGAGACGAGCGTGAACGGGGTGAGGGCTGCCGAGGCCCAGGCGTGCCCGTAGGAGTCCTTGCCGTCAACGCCCTCGACGACGCGTCCCTCGGGGCTGATGGCGTAGGCGGGGAAGGTGATCTCGGGGACGACGGCCCGTGCGCCGGGAACCTCCTCCAGCGCGGTGACGGTGGAGCCGGGTAGCCAGACGCGTTCTCCGAGCGGCTTCGCCTTGTGCTTGACCTTGGTCTTGCCCTTCTTCTCCTTGACGGTGGTCTGGTGGACGTTCTGGTCGCCGCCGACGATCACCGGGGCCGCCGCGTACCGCTCGGTGCCGATGGTGCCGCGCAGGCCGGTCTCCAGGAGGATGCCACACGCCGTGACCAGGGCGGCGGCGCACATCAGCGCCAGGAACGCGCCGATGAATCCGCCCTTGCGGGCCCTGAGGGTCTGTAATGCGTAACGCAGCATCAGGCCCACGCTCCCAGGTGCGTCATCCGGTCCGCGACGCGCTCGGCGGTCGGGGCGTGCATACGGTCGGCCAGGCGGCCGTCGGCGAGGAACAGGACGGTGTCGGCGTACGAGGCGGCCATGGGGTCGTGGGTGACCATGACGACGGTCTGGCCGGTGTCGTCCACGCAGGACCGCAGCAGCGAGAGGATCTCCTTCGCCGTGACGGTGTCCAGGGCGCCGGTCGGCTCGTCGCCGAAGATCACGTCGGGACGGGTGATCAGGGCGCGGGCGATCGCCACGCGCTGCTGCTGGCCGCCGGAGAGTTCGGCGGGGCGGTGGGCGGCCCGGCCGCCGAGGCCGACGCGGGACAGGATCTCCTCCAGCCACCGCTTGTCCAAGCGCTCGCCGGCCAGGCGCAGGGGCAGCTCGACGTTCTGGCGCACGGAGAGGGACGAGATCAGGTTGAACGCCTGGAAGACGAAGCCGATGCGCTGGCGGCGCAGCTTGGTCAGCTGGGTCTCGTTCATCCCTCCGAGCTCTGTGTCACCGATCCAGGCGCGGCCGGAGGTCGGCTTGTCGAGGCCGGCCGCGCAGTGCAGGAAGGTCGACTTGCCGGAGCCGGACGGGCCCATGACCGCGGTGAACGAGCCGCGCTCGATGCTTACGGAAACGCCGTCGAGAGCCCTGACGCCACGGCCGTTCCTGCCGTAGACCTTGCTGACCTCGTCCAGCCGCAGGGCGTTGCTCCGGGTGACGGTGCCGCTGCGCGGCTCGGTGTTGGTCCTCTCGGTCATCATGCGTGACCAGTCCTCTCCATCCATCGTCGCGTGGGGGCGGTGAGCGCCTCCGCCGACAGCGGAAGTGCATCGGATCGAACCTGGCCGTCCGATCTATATCGGCCCTATGGGAAAGGGCCCGACGGGTGGACCAGGGCATGTGTTTCAGCCGATGACGCGGAGAATCGTCCGAAAGTGGGCAGGTGCGGTGGCTTGGGCGCGGCGGAGGGCTGGGTCCGGTGAGGTCTTCGAGCGCGGCCCGGTGGCTCGGGGCTCGGGCCGGACCGGCTGCGGCGCCCCGCCGGTAACGGCCTTCGGCCGGACCGGCGGGGCGCCGTTGTCGGGGGTCGGCTGTGTACCCGTCAGGTGCGGGATCGGGTCCAGCGGAGAATCGGGGTTGCTGTCACTGCTGCGGCGCCTGTCGTGCAGGCGCCTACGACCCGGGGGGCCGGGGGCGGCCTGCTGTGAGGCCGTGGGTCATGGCGGCGGCCCAGGCGGCGTAGGAGGCTCCGTGGAGGATGCGGAACGGGCGGACCCGGTGGCGTGGCGCGAAGATGCCGCGCCAGATGCCCGTGGCGAGGGCGAGCAGGAAGAGGTGGCAGGCGAGGGTGCCCAGGCCGACCAGGGCGTCGCCGCTGCCCCACCGGGCGCGGCGGTCGCGGCGTCCACCCGGCCGCCCGCCACCTTCACGCCGATGTGGGCCAGCAGCGCGCCGACGCCCACCGCGCCGACCGCGCGGTGCAGACGCTGCGCGTGCGAGCGGACCGGGGGCGACAGCAGTCCGCGCAGGGCGGTGGCCAGGCCGGGCATGACGGCCGCGGACAGGGCAACCAGGGCGATGACGCCGGCCATGTGGTCCAGGAAGTCGCGCAGGGCACCCGCGGCGAGCACGCCGGTCAACAGGGCGGCGCCGACCGCGGCGAGTCCGCCGACGATCAGGGCGGCACCGGGGGCGGGGCGTGCGGAGGGCTCCTGCGGGCCGGCGGGGGTTCGGGGGGCCGCGCCAGGAGCGGGGTGCCGGTGCCGGTGGCGTGGGCCGGCGGGGGTTCGGGGGGCGGGGTCAGGAGCGGGCTGCCGGTGCCGGTGGTGTGGGCCATCGTTTCTCCCTCACGGGGGTGGCGACCGGGATGGTTCCCGGCCTCCGCCGGGGAGGGCCGGGGGCCGGGAACCGCGGTGCCCGGGAGCCGGGGGACGCTCCCGGGCTGGGCCCGTACCGACGGGTCGATACGGGGGTCAGGCGGGCGGATGGACGTGGATCGGGCCCAGGGGGCCGACGGACGGGCGGGACAGGGAGGCCGACCAGGGGCCCGGCAGGTGCAGGTCCTCGACGTGCCAGGTCGTGGTGCGGTCGCGGTGCACGTGGCGCACGGTCAGCGGGCCGTCCGTGGACGGGTTCACGTCCAGGGTGTTCAGCGGCATACCCATCAGGCCCAGACCGACCGCTTTGACGACCGCCTCCTTCCGGGTCCAGGCCCGGTGGAAGGTTCTGGTGCGCTCCGGGCCCTCGGCGAAGGACAGGATCTGTTCGCGTTCGTTCGGCGTCAGGACCAGTTCCGCCAGTGCTGCGGACTCCACCGTGCGGTATGCCTCCACGTCGACACCCACCCAGTCGCCCGCCCGGACCGCCAGCACACCGCAGCCGGTGGTGCGGGACAGGCTGACCGCGAGCGGGACGGGCGGCCGGACGAGCGCGGGCGGACCGTGTTCGGCGTCGCCGCAGCCGGGGCAGATGCGCCGGCCGAAGCGGACGGACCGCGGGGCCAGGCCCAGCAGTTCCGCCACCGCCCGGCGCGCGCCGGCCCGGGTGGCCGTGAAGGCCGCCGCGTCCCGCGCCGCGTGGAAGCGGCGAGCACGGGCCCGTTCCGCCTCGTCCAGCAGCGCGAAGTCGACCGGGTCCACGGCCTCGTTCAGCGGCCACCACCACACATGTGCCTCACCGTTCTCCCCGAGCCGGGCCACCACCGTGCGTGCTGTCTCCGGCACGTACACGTCGCTGATGTCCGCCGCGTGATCGATGTGCGCTGCGGCCGGGGTCGGTAGCGATGCCATTTCTCCTCCTCTCTTCTCGTCACGGCCGGTCTCAGGCCAGTCCGTTGAGGCGAAGGAGGAGTTCCTTCACCTCGGTGGCGTGGTAGCGGTCCCGTTCCTGGACCGGGTCGGAGCACAGCAGCAGCGGCCCGTCCCGGTCGTCCGAGGGCAGCCGTCCGTGGCTGCCCCTGACCAGGCCGGGATCGAGCGGCACCACGGTCAGCGGTGCGCGCATCCCGGCCTTCTTCCGCAGCACGGTCAGTGCCGCCTTCGCCTTCACCGCCGGGATCGACGGGTCGAAGAAGAGCTCGGCGGGGTCGTAGCCCGGCTTGCGGTGGATGTCGACGCCGCGCGCGAAGTCGGGTGCGCGGGCGTCGTCGAGCCAGTAGTAGTA
Source organism: Streptomyces europaeiscabiei (assembly GCF_036346855.1). NCBI lineage: Bacteria > Bacillati > Actinomycetota > Actinomycetes > Kitasatosporales > Streptomycetaceae > Streptomyces > Streptomyces europaeiscabiei. The sequence goes on along the minus strand of NZ_CP107841.1, from coordinate 7,842,232 downwards.
GGTGAACCAGGCGTCCGGTTCCGAGACCACCACCAGCTCCCCGGAGTTGGGGTGGTCGATGCCGTGGTCGGCCTGCTGGGTGCGGTCCCAGATCTCGTCGACACCGTCCAGTGCCTTCAGGACGTCCCGCACCCGCGGAACGTCGGCGGGGTCGGCGACGTAGACGTGCGCGGCCTGGTGGTCGGCGACGGCGAACGCCCGCGAGGTGTGCGGGTCGAGGTACTCCATGCCGCGCTGGGTGTGGACCGAGAGCAGTCCCTCGCGGCGCAGGGCGCGGTTGATGTCGACGGGCCGGCTCACCGCGGTGATGCCGTACTCGCTCAGCGCGACCACCGTCGTGCCGCGCTCCCGCAGGTCGGCGAGGAGCGGGGCGAGGGCCGCGTCGGTCTCCCGGGCAGCGCGGACGGCCCGCGGGCTGTCGGGGCCGTACCGCTGGAGGTCGTAGTCGAGGTGCGGGACGTAGATGAAGGTGAGGTCGGGGCGGCGGCGGTCGACCACGTACCGGGCGGCGCCCGCGATCCAGCGGGTGGAGGCTATCGACGCGGTCGGGCCCCAGTACTGGAAGAGCGGGAAGTCGCCCTGTGCGACCGTGAGTTCGTCGCGCAGGGAGGCCGGGACGGTGTAGCAGTCCGGGGACTTGCGGCCGTCGTGATGGTAGACGGGGCGGGGGGTGAGGACGGTGTCGACGTCGGCGCCCATAGCCCACCACCAGCACAGGTAGGCGGTGGAGTGCTCCGGGTCGCGGCGGCGGGCCGCCTGCCAGACCTTCTCGCCGTGCACCAGCCCGTTGTGCTGGCGCCACATCATGACCTCGCCCTGGTCACGGTGGTACCAGCCGTTGGCCACCGCCCCGTGCTCGCGCGGCAGCGATCCCGTGGTCAGGGTGGCCTGCACGGTCGCGGTGACGGCCGGGAAGACGGTGTCCAGGCGGGCGGTGAAGCCCTGTTCGCCGACCGAGCGCACGTGCGGCATCTCATCGAGCAGCCGCCGGGTCAGGCCGACCGTGCACAGTACGGCGACCTGTCGGCCCGTCCGGCCGCCGGTCACGACGTCACCTGCGTGAGCCCCAGAGCCAGCAACTCGTCCCGCATCCACGTCATTTCGGCGGCCAGTCCGGTCACGAGGGCGTCGTCGTGGTGGCCGGGCAGCACGGACCAGGTGTAGGTCTCCACCTCGACGTGGTCGGTGACCGCCCGCTCCCCCGCGAACAGCGTCCGCAAGGTCCCGCGCAGCACTTCGCGGGTGCCGGCCAGGGGCGGCGGGGGCTCCTCGTGCAGGGGCACGTGGTAGTGGATGCGCCAGGGCGCCCGGCCCGGCAGCGCGCCGGCGAGCGCGGCCCCGAGGTCGTCGCAGGCCAGCAGCGCCCCGTCCGGACCCGCCTCCCTGGTCTGGTGCAGGAACCGCGGCTCCGCGAAGGGCGCCAACACCTCGCGTACGGAGGTCTCCGCAGGGTCGGGGACCTCCAGCGCCGTGGACGCCTGGAGCTTGACCACCGGGATGCCCGCCTCGCGCAGCCGGGCCAGCGCGGCGGCCGGTTCCTCGTGGGCGACGGCGAGGTGGCAGGCGTCGAGGCAGACGCCGATCCACTGCGGGTCGGTGCCGGCCAGCACGTCGACGGCCTGCTCGGTGGTCTCCGCCACGCAGCCGGGCTCCGGTTCGATGCCGACCCGTACGGTCTTGCCGGTGTCGGCGGCGATCTGCTTCAACCCCTCGGCGAGCGCGTCCAGTTGCCGAGCCGCCGTGGTGCGCTGGGCCGAGGTCCACACGGTGCGCCAGGCCAGCGGCAGGGTGGAGATCGAGCCGCGCGTGGTGCCGTCGGGCAGCAGTCCGGCGAGCACCCGGGCCAGGTTCAGCGTGTACTCCAGGCGGGCCGGTTCCGACCAGTCCGGGTAGTACACGGCCCGTTTGACGACGGGAGCGTGGAAGCCGCGGTAGGGAAAGCCGTTGAGGGTGACCGTCTCCAGGCCGCGGGTGCTCAGCTCGCGGCGCAGCCGGGCCACGCCGGCCGGGTCGGCGGCGAGCGCGCCGGCCGTCTCGGCGGGTAGCCACAGGCCGATGCCGATCAGCCGGGCACCGGCGGCGACGCGCACCGGTTCCGCGTACGCGGCGAGCTGGCCGACGATGCCGTCGAGGGTCTCGGCGGGATGCACGTTGGTGCAGTACGCCAGGTGGACGGTGCTGCCGTCAGGGTGTCGAAAGCGCATGAGGGGTCCTCAGCTCCCACCGCGGGCGACGGAGTTGCCCGCGAACAGGCCGGCGGCCTGGGTGTCGTTGTATCCGTCGAGGTCCAGTCGGCCCGACTGCCCGTAGAAGGTGACGGGGTTGCGCCACAGGACCCGGTCCACGTCGTCCTCGGCGAAGCCGGCGGCGAGCATCGCGTCGGCGGTGGCGCGCGTCAGCAGCGGGTCGCTGTGGCCCCAGTCGGCGGCCGAGTTGACGAGCACGCGCTCGGTGCCGAACCGTTTCAGGACGGCGACCATGCGCTCGGCGGTCATCTTGGTGTCGGGGTAGATGGAGAAGCCCATCCAGCAGCCGCTGTCGGCGACCTCGCCGACGGTGATCTCGTTGAGGTGGTCCAGGACGACCATGGCCGGGTCGATGCCGGAGGCGCGGACCACGTCCAGGGAACGCCGGGTGCCGCCCGCCTTGTCGCGGTGCGGGGTGTGCACCAGGGCGGGCAGGCCGTGCTCCACGGCGAGTTCCAGCTGCCGGGAGAAGGCGAGGTCCTCGGCTTCGGTGACGGTGTCGTAGCCGATCTCGCCGACCGCGACGACGCCGTCCTTGGCGAGGTAGCGCGGCAGCAGGTCGAGGACCGGCAGGCAGCGCGGGTCGTTTGCCTCCTTGGGGTTCAGGCCGATCGTGCAGTAGTGGCGGATGCCGAACTGGGCGGCCCGGTAGGGCTCCCAGCCCAGCAGCGAGTCGAAGTAGTCGGTGAAGCTCGCCGGGTGGGTGCGGGGCTGGCCGAGCCAGAACGCGGGCTCCACCAGGGCCCGGACGCCCGCGGCGTGCATCGCCTTGTAGTCGTCCGTCGTACGGGACGTCATGTGGATGTGGGGATCGAAGATGCGCATGGCCGTGGCTTCCGCTCGGGGTGGGTGAGGTCGGGCGTCGTACGGGGCTCGGTCCGCGATGACCTACGCGGCTTCCTGTGTCGCGACGAGCCACAGGTCGGCCGGTACGGTCCGGCCGGCGGCCCGCCGTTCGGCGGCGAACCCCTGCGCCATGCGGGCGAGTTCGGCGTCACGGCGCTCGTGCAGCCCGGCGACCCGGTGCAGCGGGATACCGGTGAACAGGCATTTCAGTACCGCCTGGCGCCAGCGGTACTGGTCCAGGTGGACGCGCGCGTACGGGCCGAGCGCGGCCGAGATCAGCCGGGTGTCGTTGGTGCGCAGCGCGTCGTCGGTGATCGTCAACCCGGCGGCGCCGATACGCAGGAACGGCAGGGCGCGCAGGACGCCCCGGCGCTCGGCGGCGTCGCCGCCGCCGTACCGGGCGGCCGCCTCCGCGGCCGGGTCGCCGCCCTGCGCCGGCAGCCGCAGCAGCAGGACGGTACGGATGCCGTCCTCCACGCTCCAGTCGGCCCAGCCGGGCAGCGGGCCGCGTCCGTAGTACCGGCCGGCCGCGGGGAAGCGGGTGTCCAGGGCGGTGGCGCCCTGTTCGGCAACGGCGGCGGTGTCCCGGACGAAACGGTTCCGCTGGTCCGGGGAGAGGACGGCGAGCAGGGACTCCTTCAGCGTGCGCACGGTCAGGGCATCGTGGACGGCCTCGGGCGCCTGCGTCAGTGTGGGTGCGGTCATGTCGGTGTGACCTCCTTCGAGAGGGGTGCGGGCGCACGAGGCATGCGGGGCGCGGGTACGGCGGTACGGGCCGCCGCGGCGCGCAGGAACTCGATGCTGTGGCGGGCCGTCGCCGTCGCGGCATGGCTGTGCCGGGGCAGCTCCACGGAGACCAGACCTCGGTAGCCGGCCACGCGCAGCGCGTCGAGGACCGGCGGGAAGTCGATCTCCCCCGCCCCGAACGGCAGGTGCTCGTGCACACCCCGCCGCATGTCCTCGATCTGCACGTGGGCCAGCCGGTCGGCGGCCAGCTCGACGCACCGACGCACCGGGTACGGCTCCAGGCACCGGCAGTGCCCGATGTCCAGGGTCAGCCCCAGCCGGTCCGGCGCGCCCAGCGCCCGCAACAGCCTGCGGTACCCGGCCAAATCGGCGACGAGCATGCCCGGCTCGGGCTCGAACGCGAGCCGGACCCCGGCCCGCTCGGCGTCGGCAAGGGCCGTCGCGCAGCCCTCCTCCAGCCGCCGCCACGCCTCGTCCCGGGTGGTGCCGGGATCGGGCGTGCCACTCCAGAAGTGCACGGCCTCGGCGCCCAGTTCGGCCCCGATGACAATCGCGCGCCGCAGCAGCTCCTGCCGGGCGGCCCGCCCCTCGGGCTCGGCGCTCAGCAGCGTCGGCCGGTGCTTGCGCATCGGGTCGAGCAGATAGCGCGCCCCGGTCTCCACGACCACGGCCAGCCCGGCCCGCCGGATCGCCCGCCCTGCGTCCCGGACGCGGGCCGCCAGGCCAGGAGCGTACGGGTCGAGGTGCTGGTGGTCGAGGGTGAGCGAGACCCCGTCGTACCCGAGGTCGGCGAGGACCACGAGGGCGTCGGTGAGCCGGTGATCGGCGAAGCCGTTGGTGCCGTAGGCGAAGCGGAGGGGCTCCGCTTGCGCCGGGTGCGGGTCGGCGGGAGCCGGGCGGGAATCGGCAACCACTGGACCAGGACCACCAACCACCGGACGAGAACCGACGACAGCCGGACCGGCGTCGACCACAGCCGGGGCAGCGTCGGCCGCAGCCGGGGCGGCGTCGGCCGCAGCCGGGGCGGCGTCGGCCACTACCGGGGCGGCGTCGGCCACTACCGGGGCGGTTTCGGGTGCGACCGGATCGGCGTCAGCCATGCCCGGGCGGGCGTCGGCCACTACTGGGGCAGCGTCGGCCACTACCAGGGCAGTTTCGGGTGCGACCGGATCGGCGTCAGCCATGCCCGGACCGGCGTCGACCGCAACCGGAGCGGCGTCGGCCACTACCGCGCCGGTTTCGAGTGCGACCGGATCGGCGTCAGCCATGCCCGGGCGGGCGTCGGCCGCAACCGGGGCAGCGTCGGCCACTACCGCGCCGGTCTCGAGTGCGACCGGATCGGCGTCAACCATGCCCGGGCGGGCGTCGGTCGCAGCCACGCCGGCACCAGTGACAGCCGGGGCGCGGTCGGCCGCGGTCACGCGGGCTTCCGCCTGTGCCGGGTGGGTGTCGTGCTCGGGGGCCTGGTGGGCTGTCACGTCGGGGACACCTTCCTGGCGAGGCGGGCTGCCTGAGGGAGGGCCGCTGCGAACAGGGCGGCGAGGTTCGGAGAGCCGGCGCGGGAGACGAGGGCTGCTTGGAGGGGCAGGAGGGCGTGGATGCCGGCGCCTACAGCGGCCCGGATCCGCGCGGCGTCCGGGTCGCGCAGGGCGGCGGACTGGGCGCGGGCGCAGGTGACCGCGTAGACGGTGGCGGTCAGGACGGTCACGGCGATGGAGCGGCCGGGCAGCCGTGGCGCGTCGGTTCCGATGCCGGGGCCCGACCGCGCGGCGGAGCCGAGGAGGTGACGCGCCACGGCGAACGTGGTGTCCGGCGGACCGCTCGACGACTGCCGCGCCGCGGCGGACGCGGTGTTCGGACGCCGACGCTCGGGGGCACGTAAGGTGCCGGCCGTCGCCGCCAGGGTCACCGCCGCCGTCGCCGCCAGGGACAACAGGGGCTCGCGGCCCGCCGTGCCGTGCACCTCGTGGCGGCTGAGGCGTGTCAGGGCCCAGGTGTGGGCGCCGACCGTGGCCGCGGCGCGCAGCGCGGGACCGGCCGGCGTGGGGCCGGTCCCGTGCAGCACGTCGAGGGCACGGGCCGCCGCCATCGCGGCGGGTCCCAGTGGGGTGTGCTTCAGGCGGAGGTCGTACGCCCACACGGTGGCTGCGAGCGGCAGGGTCCGGCGCAGCAGGACGCGGCGGCCGCCGGCGAGCGCGCCCAGGCCGAGGCCCGCGGCGGTGAGCCCGCCGGCGATGCCCAGGGCGGCCCCGGCACTGATCCGCCCGGACGGCACCGGGCGTTCGGGGCGTTCGCGGGTGTCCTCCTCGCGGTCGGCCCAGTCGTTGAGAGCCATGCCGGCCCAGTACAGGCTGACGGAGGAGGCGGCGAGGAGCAGGGTTCGGCCGCCCGCCGGGCGGCCGACGCTGAGCGCACCGGCCAGTACGTCACCGGGGACGGTGAGCGCGGCGGGCGCCCGTACCAGCTCGGCGACCGCGGTGGCGTACTGCCGGACCGCGACGGAACGGGGCCGGTACCCGGTGTCGTACCGGGGACGGGGTGGACCGGAGGGGGTCTCCCGCGCCGTCCGGAACGCCGACGACGCTGCCCGGGCCGCCGCACGGCACGCCGTGAGCGTGTCACGGGCGCCGCGGGTCAGGTCACGCAGGGTACGGCGGCGGGAACCCGGCTGCCGGGGTGCCGAGGCGCCCGAAGCGTCGGCGGCCGGCGGCGGAGCGGTCGCGGTGGTCATCGCGCCACCTCGGACCGGTGCGCGGGCTCGGCGGAGATGGCCGCCCACTCGGTCAGGGCTCCGTACTGCAGGGTCAGGTTGTGCTCCGAGGAGGCCGCCGGGTCCTTGAAGAAGAAGCCGAGCGCGGGCAGCGCCCCGCTCTCCCCGCGGCGGCGGGCCAGCGCGGCGAGCCGGACCAGGTCGAGGACGAGCGGCGCCGCCAGCGCCGAGTCGCAGCCCTGCCAGGTGAACTGGAGGGTCATGCGCACGCCGAGGAACCCCTCGAAGGTGATGTGGTCCCATGCGGTCTTCCACTCCCCCAGCTCCGGCACGTTGTCGATGTGCACGACGCCTTCGACGGCGTGTCCGACGGTCTCCTCCAGGGCGCGCTGCTTGGACTCGGTCTTGCTGCGCGCGGCGGCGGGGTCGGCCAGGGTGGCGCCGTCGCCGCCGCCGAGCAGGTTGGTGCCGGACCAGGAGCGCAGCCGGAGCGCGCGCTGCGTGAACATCGGCGCCAGGGCGCTCTTGACCAGCGTCTCGCCGGTCTTGCCGTCGCGGCCCGCGTGCGGGACCCCGCGCAGCCGGGCGAGTTCCTCCAGGGCGGGCAGCGCGGCACCGGCGGAGGGGGTGAAGTTGATGTAGGCGCAGCCGGCGTGGAAGGCGGCGTAGGCGTACAGGGAGCTGGGCGGCAGCAGGCCGGTGCTGGCGGCGAGGGCCTTGTCGAGGTCGGCGAGGGTGAGGAAGGCGGGGTCGGGCTCGGGCAGCGGCTCGGTGGAGGAGACGTTGACGACGACGACCTGATCCAGGCCGTTGCGGGTGCGGAAGTCGGTGATGTCGGCGGCGAACCGCCGGGCGGCGGTGTACTGGGGTTCCCCGGCGCGCGGGGAGCCGTCGCGGATCTCCCGCTCGGCGGCCTCCAGGGCGGGGCGCACCGCCGCGGCCAGGGCGCCGGGCAGCACGCCCGCGTCGGCCAGCTCGCCGGCCCTCGCCGTCAGCGGCACGTCGACGACGTCGTGGCCGCCGAAGACGAGGTCGGCGAGGGCGGGGAGGGAGTCCGCGGCCGCGGTGAAGTCCGGGGACTCGGTGACGCAGCCGGTGGCGGAGGCGAGGCCGGCCGCGATGGCGGCCGCCCCGACGACGGCGGTGGTCGCGACCGAACCGCGGGCGCCGACCAGCCAGACTCCGACGCGCGGGGAGTCGCCGAGGGACCGGGGGTCTCCGTGGGATCGGGCGGTGTCCTGCATGGTGAGCCTGCCTCCTGGGCTGAGATGGTGCCGGGCCGGGTGGTGCCGGTGGCTTCCGGGGACGCCCCGGCCCGCGGACACGGGCGGTGCGGGTGATGCGAGCGGTACGGGCGGCTACTTGCCGAGGTCGACCGGGAAGGGCCACACGTCGAAGGCCGTGTCGAGTTCCTGGCGGTCGCGGCACAGCCATTTGGCGGTGACGTTCCGGACGGTGCGCCGCGGCAGGTGCGGATTGTCCGGGCGGTCCGTGATCGGCTGGGCCAGCGACTGGAGCTCCCAGGCGGTGCCGACGAGGCGGTTGATGTGGGTCCAGTAGCGACGTTCGATGCCCAGGAGCGCGAAGCCGACCAGGAAGGGGTGCCAGCGGTGGTAGGCGTGGGTGGGCGACGGCGGCGTGTAGTTCATCATGTGGACCTTCTGGCCGACCGGGCTGCGCGGGTCGAACAGGGTGCCCTGGCCGAACTCCTGGAAGGCGGAGACCAGCCCGCGTGGGTCGTTGCCGTAGAACCGGTCGTAGACCTTGATCTGCTCGCGGGAGAGGACCTCGAAGGCGGCCTTGTTGGGCTGGATCAGCTCGACGAAGCTGCGCGGGTAGCGGCCGCTCCGGCGGGTCGCGACCCACGCGTCGTACGTCTTGGTGAAGCCGCCGAAGGGGGCGATGATGGCGCCGACCGCGTCCTTCATCTCCTGGGACGGGTTGTAGTACGACATCTCGTCGTACGCGTACCAGAACTCGTTCGCCCAGCGGTCACCGACCATGCCGGGGACCTCCGGCAGAGACGGGTGGCGTCGGCTGCCGTGGGCCTCGGCGGGCGTGGTGCCGAGGAGGGACGCCGTGGCGGTCGCTCCGGCGACGCCGAGGGCGGCCCGCAGGGCACTTCTCCGGTCCAGGGTGTTGAGCGTCATGCGCGTTCTCCTTGCAGGGGGCGGATGCACGGGGTGTGCCGGGCGGGGATGCGGGCCGGTGGCCCAGCTGTTTCCTGCTACGACTCTCGCGTACGGCCCTATCGGCGACCTATACCGGAAACTGGCAGGTCAGGGCCGGTGTCCGGACGGGTTTCAGGGACGCTTCCGAGGGGTGTTCCCGGGGCCGTCGGCGGGGGTGGCACCCGGCTCGGGGAAGGGTGCCTCGCGCAGGCCGGGCGAGGCCAGCGCCACCAGTGCCGTGAGCGCCATGACGGCGCTGAGGGCGAGGGTGGTGCGCAGCGCGTCCGTGGACTCCAGGAGGAAGCCGGCGGCGACCGGCCCGGCCGCCATGGCGCCCGAACCCACCAGGTTGGCCAGGGAGTTGGCGCGACCGCGCAGTTGGTCGGGCGCGGCCCGGACGAGGAGGACCCCGCCGGCGACGTTGAAGACGCCGCCGACGTAGCCGCTCGCCGCGAACAGGGCGCCGAGCAGGATGGGGGTGTTCAGGGCGGCGGCGACCGGGACCATGAAGGCGGTCCAGGCGAGCAGTCCGCCCAGGACCAGGGTGCGCAGCGGGAACCGGGTGCTCCACCAGCCGCCGGTGACCGCGCCGACGAGCCCGCCGACGCCGCTGAGCGAGAGCACCAGGCCGACTTCGAAGGGGGTGCCGTGCCGTTCCTGGATGCCCGCCATCACGGCCAGGTTGAGGCCCTGGAAGAGGACGTTGGTGACGGCGACGGCGGTCATCACGGCCCGCAGGAAGGGCTGCCGCCACATCCACACCAGGCCCTCGCGGATCTCGGTGCCGAGCCGGGCCGGCGGTCCGGTGCGTTTCTGCTGGAGCTTGCCCCGCACTCCGAACAGGCATATGACGGAGGCCAGTTGGCTGACGGCGGCGACCGCGTAGGGCAGTGAGGCGCCGAGCGCGACGAGTCCGCTGCCGAGCGGCTGTCCGGCGATGGCGGCGCCGCGGGTGCGGGCCTCGTTGCCGGTGAGCGCGGCGGGCAGCTGTTCGCGGGGGACGACGGCCGGCACAGCGGCCCGTTCGGCGAGCTGGTGCAGCACGCCGAGGGCACCCTCGGTGAACGCGGCGACCAGCAGCGCCCACAGCCAGATGCGTCCGCTGAGCAGCAGCCCGGTCACCACGACGGCGATCAGTAGCTGGCCGAGCCCGGCGCCGATCATGATGCGCCGCCGGTCGTAGCGGTCGACGAGCACCCCTCCCGGCAGCTGCATCAGCAGCATGGGCAGCAGCAGCGCGGTGCCGACCAGTCCGGCGTCCCCTGGCGATCCGGTGGCCCACAGCACGGTCAGCGGATACGCCACGGCGGTCGCCCGCCCGGCCAGCAGCGACAGCCCGGCGCCGCCCCACAGCAGGGTGAAGTCCCGGTTGCGGCGCAGGGGCAGGTGCGGGGGCGCGGACTCGGCAGCCGCCGGCTCCGGTGCGGGCCCAGGTGTCGGCTCGGGCGCCTCGGTGACCGTACCCGCCCTGCTCTCGCTCCCGTCGCGCGCCTCCTCCGCCATCAGCCACGGCACTTCCGAGGGGTCCGTGGCCGGACGCGTGGTACCGCTCATCGGGCGGCAGCGATCTCGGGCACCCGGGCCGTCAGCGGGGCGCATGTGTGCTCCAGGACCGCCATGGCGCTGTGCATCTTGTTGGTGGCCTGCGCGAAGGCGATGCTCGCCGGGCCGTCCAGGACGTCCGCCGTGACCTCCTCGCCGCGGTGGGCCGGCAGGTCGTGCATGAAGACGGCGCGGGGCGAGCCGTCCCATAGCCACGGGCCGACCTGGAACGGCGCGAAGATCTCCCGCCAGTCCGCGTCCGGCTTGCTGGTGCCGGTGGTCTGCCAGCGGGTGGTGTAGATGACGTCGTACTCCCCCGCGAGGGCGGCCATGTCGTGCCGCTCGGTGATCCGGGCGCCGCTGCGGACGGCGTGGGCCGCGGCCCGCGCGGCGACGGACGCGGTGAGCCCGTAGCCGGGCGGGGTGCGCAGGTCGAGGTGAACGCCGGGGTAGCGGCTGAGGGCCAGGGCGAGGGCCGCCGCGGTGTTGTTGCCCTCTCCGGCGTAGAGGACGCGCAGGCCTTCGATGCGGCCGAAGTGCCGGAGCAGGGTGGTCAGGTCGGTCAGCGCCTGGGTGGGGTGCTCCTCGGCGCTCATGGCGTTGACGACGGCCATCCGATGCTGGCTCGCCCAGCCGCGCAGTTCCTCCTCCGGTCCCGCGGTGCGGGCCACCAGCACGTCGAGCATGCCGGACAGCACCCGGCCGGTGTCCTCGGTGGTCTCGCCGGTGTTGAGCTGGAGGTCGCCGGGCCCGTAGGAGACGAGGGAGGCGCCCAGGCGCAGCGCGCCGGAGGAGAAGGCGGTCCGGGTGCGGGTGGAGGTCTTGGCGAAGTAGACCCCGGTGACCAGGCCGTCCAGCGGGCGGACCGGGTCGGCGAGGCCGGCGGAGAACGCGGCGCCGCGTGCGACGACGCGGTGCAGTTCGTGGTCGGTGAGGTCGTCGACGGAGATGAGGTGGCGCACGTCCCGGCGGACGTCCATGGGATCAGCCTTCCCTAGCTGGTTGTGGAGTGGTCCAGGGCGGCGGCGAGCCGCGCGACGGTGTGGTGGCGCAGGGCCGTGGCCAGGTCGAGAGCGAGGCCCGCGCGGCGGGCGGCGACCAGCAGCGGCGGCACGAGCAGCGAGTCTCCGCCCAGTTCGCGGAAGTCGTCGTCGACGCCGACCCGTTCGAGGCCGAGCACCTCGGCCCAGACCGCGGCGAGTTGCCGTTCGGTGGCGGTGCGCGGTGCCGCGTACGGTGCCGCGCCCGCGCCGGTCGCCTCGCGGGCCACGACGGCGGCCCGGTCGCGTTTGCCGTTGCGGGTGAGCGGCAGGGCGGCGACGACCTCGACTACGGCCGGGACGAGCGCGGCGGGCAGGAGGGTGCGCAGCCGGTCCCGGAGCGCGGCCACCGCCACGGTGCGGCCCTCGGCGGGCACCACCCAGGCGGCGAGCCGCTTCCCGCCGTCGGCGGCCGGGACGGCCGTGACCAGCGCTTCCCGTACAGCCGGGTCAGCGGTGAGGGCGGCCTCGGCCTCACCGGGCTCCACGCGGTGGCCGCGGATCTTCACCTGGCTGTCGGTGCGGCCCGCGAACTCCAGGAGCCCGCCCGGCAGTCGCCGGGCCAGGTCGCCGGTGCGGTAGAGACGGCTGCCGGGCCGTCCGTACGGGTCGGGCCGGAAGGCGAGCGCGGTCAGGTCGGGACGGCCGCCGTAGCCGCGGGCGAGTCCGTCGCCGCCGAGGAACACCTCGCCGGTGACGCCGTCGGGCACGGGTCGCAGCTCCGCGTCGAGGACGCGGACCAGGACGCCGGGCAGCGGGGCGCCGAGCGGGACCAGGGCCCGACCGGACCGGGCGCGCACGGGGCCGTAGGTGGCGGCGACGGTGGCCTCGGTGGGCCCGTACTCGGCGCCGAGGGACATGCCCCCGCCGCCGGCGCGGATCCGAGCGGCGACCCGGTCGGCCTGCGCGGTGGGGTAGGCGTCCCCGGCGCAGACCGCGAGCCCGGCCAGCCCGGCCAGTTCCCGGTCGGTCAGCTGGTGTTCCAGCAGCGCCAGATGGCCCGGCGTCAGGCCGACGAACGCGTACGGCGCGCCCCGCAGCAGCAGCGGCCCTAACTCGGCCGTGGCGTACCTCTGCGGCAGCACCCGTACCGGCTGCCCGGTCATCAGCGGCGCGTACAGCGCGGGCATCCCGAGGTCGAAGCCGACCGGGGTGAACCAGGGCGCTCCGCCGCGGCCGGCCTCGGTGTACTGCCGTACGGCCCAGTCGAGGTAGTGCGCGAGGGCCCGGTGGGAGACCTCGACGGCCTTGGGGGTGCCGGTGGAGCCGGAGGTGTGCAGGACGTAGGCGAGCCGGTCCGGGTCGTGCCGCAGGCCGAGCGGCGAGCCGTCACCGTCGTGGGCGGCGTCCTCGGCGAGCAGCACCTCGGCGACGGGCAGCCGGAAGCGGTACGAGCGCTGGGTGACGGCGATCCGCGGCGCGGTCCCGGCGAACCGGAGGTCCGGCGCGCACGGGTCGAGGGGCACCTGCACGGCACCCGCTTTCCACACGCCGAGCAGGGCGGTGACGAGGTCCGGGCCACGGTCGAGCAGCACCGCCACCCGGGTCTCGGCGCCGGCGCCGAGGGCGAGCAGCCGGCGGGCGATCCGGTTGGCGCGGGCGTCGAGCTCGCCGTAGGAGAGGCGGAAGTCCTCGCCGTGCAGGGCGGTGGCCGCCGGGGTGCGGGCGGCCTGTGCCTCGAAGGCGCCGAGGACGTCGGCGGGGGTCTCGGGGTGGGGCAGGGCGGGCGCCTTGAGGCGGACGCGTTCGTAACGGTCGGGGAAGGCGCCGGTGCTGTCGCCGTCGGCGCCCGCGCGGGCCATCTCGGTGAGCACCGCGCGGTACAGCCCGGCCAGCCGGTCGGCGGCGGACCGGGAGAAGGTGCGGGTGCGGGAGGCGAGGGAGAGGTGGCCGCGGACGGGGGTGCCGACGACCACGGGGAACTCGTTGGGGCTGTCGTCGCGGCTGGCCATGATGTCGATCAGCTCGGTGTCGACCTGGTGGAAGTCCAGGTAGTGGAAGAGCACGTCGATCAGGTGGGCCTCGCCGCCGGGCACCCGCATCGCGGGCATCGGGTAGCGGCGGTGCGGCCACAGCGCGACCTCGTGCGCGAAGACCTGCCTGGCCAGTTCGCCCCAGGTGCGGGCGGTCCGCTCGTAGGGGAAGGGCACCGAGTTGAGGTACATGCCGGAGACGGTCTCGGCGCCGGCCTCCTCGGGCCGGGCGTCGACGACCATGCCGCCGCGGAAGGCCGCGGAGCGGGTCAGCAGCGACAGAACCTTGCTGTGCGCGGCGTGCAGCACGCTCTTGTAGGGCACCTCGGCGGCGGTCGCCAGGGCGCGCAGGCCGGGTTCCAGGTCGGTCAGCGGCAGGTCGATGCGGTAGCGCTCGTCGGGGCCCGTGGGGTCGCCCGCCCAGCCGGGCGGCAGGGTGAACTTGTCGTGTCCCTCGACGATCCCGCGCCAGAACTCCTGGTCGGCCGGGTCGTCGAGGGCGCGCAGCTCACCGGCGATGAAGTCGGCGTAGCGGACGGCTGGCGCCGGCGGCGCGGGGGCGGGCTCGCCGCCGGTGCGCAGGGCACGGTAGGCGCGGAGCATCTCCATCAGCTGGGAGTGGTAGCTCCAGCCCTCGATGACGGGGTGGCACTCGGTGATCGACAGCCACCAGCTCTCGTCGTCCAGGAGGTGCACGGCCATCCGCATCAGCGGTGCCCGGGTCAGGTCGAACAGCTCGGCCCGGTCCCGGTCGGCGAAGTCCCACAGCGCCTGTCGGCGGGCGTCCTCGGGGAGGTGGCGCAGGTCCTCGTGGACGACGGGCATGTGCGCGGCGGCGTGCACCAGCTGGAGCGGCTGGGAGTACCCGGCCAGGGCGAAGGAGGTGCGCATCACCTCGTGCCGCTCGACGATCAGGTCGGCGGCCCGCTGGAACGCGGCCGGGTCGAAGGGGAGTTCGTCGCGGATCCGGAAGGAGGTGATGTTGTGGTAGCGGTTCTCGCCGCTGCCGCCGTGCATCTCGACGAGCATCCCGGCCTGGATGCGCGAGACCGGGTAGGCGTCGGTGACGTCGGCGGGCAGGTCCGCCCGGTCGGCGGCGTCGATCAGCGCGAACCGTGCGACGGTCCGGGGCGTGTCGGCGGCCGGGGCGCCGGTGCGGGCGACGGCCGTTGCCAGGCGTTCGACGGTCCGGTGCTCGAAGACGTCGCGGACGCTGGTCTCCCAGCCGGCCGCGCGCAGCGCCCCGACCAGTCCGACCGCGCGCAGCGAGTCGCCGCCCAGGTCGAAGAAGTTGTCGCGCACCCCGACGGTGTCCAGGCCGAGCACCCGCGCCCATACGGCGGCCATCGCCCGCTCGGCGTCGGTGCGGGCCTCGACGTGCGCGCCGACGGCCGTGGCGGCGCGGCCGGGCGCGGGCAGCGCCCGCCGGTCGAGCTTGCCGTTGCCGGTCAGCGGCAGCGCGTCCAGGGTGAGGTAGGCGGAGGGCAGCATGTACGGCGGCAGCGACGCGCCGAGGTGTCCGCGCAGGGCGGCCGGGCCGAGGTCGTCGGCGCCGGTGCCGGGGGCCGGTACGAGGTAGGCGACGAGCTGCTTGTCGCCCGGGGTGTCCTCGCGGACGATCGCGACGGCCTCGGCGACGGCCGGGTGCGCGGTGAGCGCGGCCTCCACCTCTCCCAACTCGATGCGGTAGCCGCGCAGTTTGACCTGGTGGTCGACGCGGGCGAGGAAGTCGAGGTTGCCGTCGGGCAGCACCCGGGCCAGGTCGCCGGAGCGGTAGAGGCGGCTGCCGGGCGGGCCGTAGGGGTCGGGCACGAACCGCTCGGCGGTCAGGTCGGGCCGGCCGGCGTAGCCGCGTGCCAGTCCGGTGCCGCCGATCCACACCTCGCCGGGGACGCCGGTGGGCAGGGGGCGCAGCCGGTCGTCCAGGACGTACATCGTGGTGTGCGGGACGGCCCGGCCGATGGGGACCAGCTCGGTGGCGACCGGTCCGTCGAGGAAGTAGGCGGAGTTGCCGACGGTGATCTCGGTCGGCCCGTACTCGGCGGCCAGCCGGGTGCCGCCCTCACCCGCCGCCGTCGCCCACCGTTCGGCGAGCCGGGCGGTGAAGGAGTCACCGGCGGCGATGACGAGTCCGGCCAGGCCGCGCACCTGTTCCGGGCTCAACTGCTGCTCCAGCAGGTCGAGATGGCCGGGGGTGAGTTTGATGAAGGCGTACGGTCCGCCTGCCGCGAGCAGGTCACCGAGGTCGGCGGTGTCGAAGTCCTGCGGCAGCAGGTGCACCGGCTGCCCGGTCATCAGCGGCGCGTACAGGTCGGGCATGCCCAGGTCGAAGGCGACGGAGGAGAACAGCGGCGCTCCCCCGGTGCCCGCGCTCGCGTACGCCTGGACCGTCCAGCCCAGGTAGTTGGCGAGGCCGCGGTGGCTGATCAGGACACCCTTGGGGCGCCCGGTGGAGCCGGAGGTGTAGATGACGTAGGCGAGCCGGTCCAGGTCGTGGGCGGCGGGCAGTTCGGCGTCGGCCGCCTTCAGCGCGGCCCGTTCGGCGGGGTCGTCGACGACGACCGTGCGGACGCCGGTGAAGCGGCCTGCGTACCGGGTTTCGGTGACGGCCAGGGTGGTCGCGGTCGTCGCCAGCATGTGGGCGACGCGGTCGTCCGGGTGGGCCGGGTCGACCGGGAGATGGGCGGCGCCCGCCCGCCAGATGCCCAGCAGCGCTGCGACCAGGTCGGGGCCGCGGTCGAGGAGGACGGCGACGACGGCCTCGGGACCGGCACCCAGCTCGGTGAGGCGGCGGGCGAACCGGTCGGCGCGGGCGTCGAGTTCGGCGTAGGTGACGGTGGTGCCGTCGTGCCGCAGTGCGGGCGCGTCCGGGGTGGCCGCCATCTGCGCGGCGATCGTCTCGAAGACCGGGCGCAGGGCGGCGAGCTCGAGCGGGCGGTCGGTGCCCACGGGGACGGCCGGGCCGTCGAGGAGCAGGGCGCGTTCGGCGGCGTCCAGGACGTCGAGGTCGGCGACCGGGGTGCCGGGGGCCCGGGCGATCGCCGCGAGCAGGGTTCGGTAGTGGCGGGTGATCCGCTCGGCGGTGGCCGCGTCGAAGAGCGCGGTGGCGTATTCCAGGCTGCCGTGCAGGGTGCCGTCCGGCCGTTCGGCCAGGTGCAGGGTGAGATCGAAGCGGGAGACGCGGCTCTGGGCCGGTACGGGCGCGACGGTCACGCCGGGCAGCTCCAGGCCCTCGGGGCCGCCCTCGCCGGAAACGAGGTCGAACATGACCTGGAAAACGGGGGTGGTGGACAGGTCCCGCTCCGGCTCCACCTCGTCGGCGATCCGGTCGAAGGGGGTGCCCTGGTGGTCGAAGGCCGCCAGCACGGCCGTACGGCTGTCGGCGAGGAAGCGGCGGAACGGCGTCCCGGGCCGCCAGGCGGCGCGCAGCGCCAGGGTGTTGTAGGCGTAGCCGGCCATCTGGCGCAGCTCGGGCCGGGTACGGCCGGAGGAGGCGGTGCCGACGCACACGTCGGTGGTGCCGGCGTAGCGGCCGAGCAGCAGCTGCCATGCACCGAGCAGGACCATGAAAGCAGTGACGCCCTCGTCCCGGGCGAGTCCGCGCAGTTTCTCCGCGACGGGTGCGGGCACCTCGAAGCGCGTCGTGGCGCCGCCGCCGTCGCGGACGGCGGGCCGGGGCCGGTCGGTGGGCAGCCCGAGCGGGGCCAGCCCGGCCAGCCGCTCCCGCCACCAGGCCAGGTCGGCGGCCGCGGCCGGTGAGCTGTCCCGCTCGGTGAGCCACGCCGCATAGTCGGCGTACTGGACGGCCGGCTCGGGCAGCGCACCCGCCGGGTCACGGCCCTCGACAGCGGCCGTGTACAGGGCCGAGAGGTCGGACAACAGCAGCGGTCTGGTCATCGCGTCGCAGGCGATGTGGTGCACCACCGCGACCAGCACGTGGTCGTCCGCGGCGAGCCGCAGCAGTCGTACGCGCAGCGGCTGTTCGGCCGCGAGGTCGATGGGCCGGGCGGCCTGTTCCTCCGCGAAGGCGACGGCGCGGCCGTCGGCGTCGGCGTCGGCGTCGGCGTCGGCGTCGGCGTCGGCGCCCCGGACGACGGCGAAGTCCGCCGGGCCGGCCGGGTCGATCACCTGACGGGGTTCGGTGCCGTCGAGGACGTATCGGGTGCGCAGGATCTCGTGGCGGGCGGCCAGCGTGTCGAAGGCACGACGCAGGGCGCCGGTGTCGAGGGGGCCACGCAGCCGGTACACCATCGGCAGCAGGTACTCGGGGCTGTCCGGGTCGAGCTGGTGCAGGAACCACAGGCTGCGCTGTCCGGCGGAGAGGACGAGGGGTGCCGAGCGGTCGGCGCGGGGTATTCCGGCCGGGACCGCGCGGCGGCCTCCGGCGCGGGCTGCCAGCCGGCGGCGCAGCAGTTCGGCCGCCAGCTCTTCCCGGTTCGGTGCGGTGGGTGCGGTCACGGCTGGTACTCCCGTTGGGCGAGGGCCAGTTCGGCCTCGGTGAGCGATTCGATCTCGGCGCGTACGGCCTCTTCCACGGCGGTGGCGAGGCCGCGCACGGTGGGCCGCTCGAAGACGGCGCTCAGCGGCAGTTCGACGTCGAACTCCTCCTGGATGCGGGCGATCACCCGGGCCGCGCGGACCGAGTTGCCGCCGATGCGGAAGAAGCCCTGGCGGGCCCCGACCGGCCGGGCGGCGGGATCGCCGAACAGCACCTCGGACCAGATCTCGGCGAGGGCCTCCTCGACCGGTCCCTCGGGCGCGCCGTACGGCTCGTCGGCGAGCGCGGCGGCCAGGTCGGGCACGGGCAGCGCGGCGGTGTCGACCTTGTTGTGCCGGGTCAGCGGCAGCCGTTCCAGGCCCACCAGCAGGGCGGGCAGCATGTAGTCGGGAAGCCGACGGGCGCAGTGGTCGAGCAGCTCGCCGTCGGTGGTCGGCTCGGCGTGCGGGGCGGGCGTCCAGTAGCCGACCAGGGCGGCCTCGGGCCCGGAGCCGTGCACGGTGACGAACGCCTGGGCGACGGCCGGGTGCTCGACGAGGACGCCCTGCACCTCGCCGGTCTCCACCCTGCGGCCGCGGATCTTGACCTGGCCGTCGGCGCGGCCCGCGAACTCCAGGGTGCCGTCGGGCCGCATCCGGGCCCGGTCGCCGGTGCGGTACAGCCGCGCCCCGGCGGGACCGTAGGGGTCGGGCACGAAGGCGGCGGCGGTCAGGCCGGGGCGGCCGTGGTAGCCGCGGGCGAGTCCGTCGCCGCCGACGCACAGTTCGCCGGTGACGCCGTACGGCACGGGCTGGAGACGGTCGTCGAGGACGTACGCCGTCACATGCGGGTAGGGGCGGCCGACGGGCACACCGGTGGCGGCGTCGTCGGCGTCCCAGCGGGTGGCGGCGATGGTGGTCTCGGTCAGCCCGTACTCGTTGATGAACCGCATCAGGCGGCGCGAGAGTTCGCGGGCCAGCGCGGGCGGGCAGGGTTCGCCGCCGGTCTGGCCGACGATCGGACGGTGGCCGAGCCCCGCGTCCAGCAGCAGCTGCCAGTGCGTCGGGGCCACCTGGAGGTGGCTGACGTCGTGTTCGTCGATCAGCCGCAGCTGGGCCGCGTGGTCTCGCTGCTCATGTTCCCGGGCGAGCACCAGCCGGCCCCCGGCCACGAGTGGCATGAACAGTTCGGTGCAGGAGATGTCGAAGGTGACCTGCGCCAGCGCCAGCCAGGCGTCGTCCGGGCCCTGGCCGAAGTCCAGGTGGGCCTGGGAGGCGCGCAACATGGTGAGCAGCGAGCCGTGCTCGACGGCGACGCCCTTGGGCCGCCCGGTGGAGCCCGAGGTGTACATGAGGTAGGCGAGGCGGGAGGGGTCGTCGGCGACCGCCGGGACGGGCTGCGCGGGCGTACCGGCAGCGGTCTGCGTGGTCTCCGCGACCGTGCCCACGTCCAGTACCCGGCCTTCGAAGCGGCCCGTGAGCCGGGCGGCGTGCGTGCCGTCGGTGACCAGGACCGCCGCCGCCGCGTCCGCCAGGACGTGCGCGGTGCGCTCGTCCGGGGCGGCCGGGTCCAGCGGCACGTAGGCGGCGCCCGCCCGCCAGGCGCCGAGGAACGCGGCAACCAGGTCGGGGGTGCGGCCGAGGAGACCGGCGACCACCGAGCCCTCGCCGGCGCCCGCGGCCCGCAGCCGGGCGGCGAACGCATCGGCCCGGCGCTCCAGCCGCTCGTACGTCCAGCTCTCGCCTCCGCACACCAGCGCGGTGTCCTGCGGTGCGCGCCGGGCCGACGCGGCGATCGCCGCGTCGACGGTCCGCTCGGGTCCGGTGACCGTGCCGGGCTCCGGCCGGCCGGGTCCGCGGCCGAGCAGCTCGGCGCGGAGCGGCGGGGGCAGCAGGTCGGCGTCGGCCAGCCGGCGGTCCGGGTCGGCGGTGACCGACTCCAGCAGCCGGATCCAGCAGTCGGCCAGCCGCTCGACGGTGGCCGCGTCGAACAGGGCGGTGGCGTACTCGGCGAGGCCGAGCAGCGAGCCGTCGGGGCGGCGCTGGAGCACGAAGGTCAGGTCGGTGCGGGCGGTGCGCCAGGCGCCGCGGAAGGCGGCCACGTCACCGGCGTCGACCGCGGTGCCGGTGCGGCCCTCCTCGTGGAGGTCGAACATCACCTGGTAGAGCGGGGTGCGGGCCGGGTCGCGGGTGTCGACCAGCTCCGCCACCAGCCGGTCGAACGGCAGCTCCTGGTGGGCGAAGGCCCTACGGGCGGTGTCGCGGACCCGGACCAGCGCCTCCCGGAACGGTGTGCCGGCAGGCGCGTCGCAGCGCAGCACCAGCGTGTTCAGGAAGTAGCCGGCGACCTCGGCGACCTCGTCGCCGTGCCGTCCGGCGACCGGCACCCCGACCGGGACGTCCCAGCTGCCGCTGAACCGGGCCACCAGTGCGGCGAACGCGGTCAGCAGGGTCTGCTGCAGGGTGGCCCCGCAGCTGCGGCCTAGCGCGGCGGCCCGCTCGGCGAGCGGGGCCGGCACGGTGAAGGTGTGCGCGGCGCCGGCCGCGTCCCGGGTGGCCGGGCGGGGCCGGTCGGCGGGCAGGTCGACCGGGGCGATGCCGTCCAGGGCGTCCTTCCAGTGCGCGAGTTCGGCCGTGAGGAAGGTGTCGGTCAGCCGGGCGCGCCGGTGGGCGGCGTGGTCGGCGTACTGGACGGGCAGGGCGGGCAGGTGCGCGTCGGTGCCGGTGTGCACGGCCTCGGCGAGCGCCTTGAGGTCGCGTTCCAGGACGACGGAGGTCCAGCCGTCGCAGGCGATGTGGTGGATGCTCAGCAGCAGGGTCAGCGTGCCCCGGCCGCGCACCGCGAGGGCCCGGCGCACCGGCCCCCGCGCCAGGTCGAAGGGGACGGCGAAGTCGGCCTCCACCAGCGCGTTCAGCTCGTCCGCGGTGTCGGCGCGGGCGAAGCGGACGTCCCACTCGGCCGGCAGGTCGGCGAGTTGCACCGGCTCGGTGCCGCGCAGCAGGTAGCGGGTACGCAGGATCTCGTGGCGGGCGGCGAGCGCGCTGAGCGCCCGGCGTACGACCGTGTCGTCGTACTCGGCGGGCAGGGTGAGGAAGACCGGCGCGTTCCACTCGGCGCTGCCGGGGCGCAGCCGGTCCAGCAGCCACATGCTCTGCTGGCCGGGCGAGAGCGGCAGGCCGTGCGGGTCGCGGGCGACCGGGGTCACGGACCGCTGCGTCACGGGTACGGCGGTGTCGTCCGCCGCCCGGCCGGCGGTGAGCAGCGCGGCCTGCTGCTCCACGGTGGTGGCGGTCAGCAGCGCGGTCGCCGGGAGGTGCCGTCCGGCGGCCCGGGACAGGCCGGCCGCGAGCTGGTTGAGCATCAGCGAGGAGCCGCCGAGCTGGAAGAAGTCGTGGGTGGCGCCGATCTCGGCGGCCGGGGTATCGGTCAGCCGCGCCCACTCCTCGGCGACGACCCGCTCGGCGGGGGTGCGGACCGGGATGTGCGCGGTCTCGGCGGCGGCGTCGGCCGGATCCGGCAGCGCGGACCGGTCGATCTTGCCGTTGGGGGTGAGCGAGAACTCGGTGACCGGCACGTAGGCGGTCGGCACCAGCGGCTCCGGCAGCGAGCGGCGCAGGAAGGCGCGCAGCTCCTGCGGGCCGAGCGGCTCGCCGCGCGACTGCACCCAGGCGACCAGCCGGTGTCCTCCGCGGCCGTCGGGCACAGCGGCGGCCACGGCGGCCCGCACCCATGGGTGGGCGGCGAGCGCGGCCTCGACCTCGCCGGGCTCGATCCGGACGCCGTTGACCTTGACCTGGTGGTCCAGGCGGCCCAGATACTCCAGGACGCCGTCGGTCCGCCAGCGCGCCCGGTCGCCGGTGCGGTAGAGGCGGGCGCCCGGCCGGTGCGGGTCGGGCACGAAGCGCTCGGCGCTGTGGTCGGGGCGGCCGAGGTAGCCGAGGGCGAGACCGACCCCTCCCGCGTGCAGTTCGCCGGGGACGCCGACGGGCACCGGGCGCCCGGCCTGGTCCAGGACGAGGACGCGCATGTTGCCGATGGGCCGCCCGATCGGCACGGCGCCGGTGTCCTGGGCCGGGTCCCAGCGGTGCTCGGTGATGTCGACGGACGCCTCGGTGGGCCCGTAGGTGTTCCAGATCTCCGCCCCGGGCACCCGCTCGTGCAGGGCACGGCACAGCTCGGCATGGAGCGGCTCTCCGGCGCTGAAGAGCAGGCGCAGTGCGCCTGCGCGTTCCCAGCCGGGCTCCTCGACGAGGCGGCGGTAGACGGACGGTACGCCCTGCAGGATCGTCACGCCGCCGTCGGTGACGGCCCGCAGCAGGGCGGCCGGGTCGCGCTCGGCGCCCTCGGGGGCGAGCACCACGGTGCCGCCCGCGATCAGGGGGGAGAACAGTTCGAGGCCGGCGGCGTCGAAGCCGACGGTCGTCTTCAGCAGCATGCGGTCGCCCGCGCCGACCCGGTGCCGGTGCGCCAGCCAGCGCACCCGGTTGGCGATCCCGCCGTGCGGCACGAGCACGCCCTTGGGGCGGCCGGTGGAGCCGGAGGTGTGCAGGACATAGGCGGGCCGGTCGGCGTCGGCCGCGAACTGCACTCCCTCGTGATGCAGTTCGCCCTCGGCGCTCTCGGCGCTCTCGGCGCTCTCGGCGCCCTGGACGCCCTGGATCCCCTCCACGGTCAGCGTGCGGACGGTGCCGGGCAGGCTGTCGGCGGTGGCCCGCTCGGCGAGGACGACCGGGTCGCCGGTGTCCGCGAGGACCGCCGCCAGGCGGGCCGCAGGGTGCCGCGGGTCCAGCGGCACGTACGCCGCGCCCGCGAGCCAGACGCCGAGGAACGCGGCGACCAGTTCCGGGCCGCGGCGCAGGCACACCCCGACGAAGTCGCCGGGACGTACCCCGGCCGACCGCAGCCCGGCCGCGAACCGGTCGGCGAGCGCGCCCAGTTCGGCATAGGTGACGGCGGTGCCGTCGGCGCGGACGACGGCGGGTGCGGCCGGGGTGCGGGCGGCCTGGGCGCGGAACAGCGGGAGTATCAGTAGATGGCCGGGGACGCGTCCCGACTTCGCAGGCTCGTTCACGATCTCTCCTCCATCGGGATCGGCGGTGCGGATCAGCTGCCGGCGCCGGCCTCGGCCATGCGGCGGCGCAGGCTCAGCGGGCGCAGGTCGGTCCACAGGACGTTGATGCGCTCCAGGCACTCCGCGCGGCTGCCCTCGGTGCCCTCGGCGTGCCAGCCGGCGGGCAGGGCTCGGTCGGCCCACCAGATCGAGTACTGCTCCTCGTCGTTGAGCACGACGCGGTACACGTCTTCGTCGCTCATGTGTTCAGTCATGGGGTATCCCTTCTGCGCGGTGAGGTGTGGCCCATGGTTGAACGCAGCGCTATCGGGGGTTTATCGGCCGCCTATACGCTCGCCGAGGACACCGTGGACAGGGGCGAGCCCCCGGCGCCGAGGGGCGCCGGGGGCTCGTGGTTGCCTGCCCTGGACTCGTCGCTGACGAGCAATCAGGCGGCGTTGCTGTTCAGGTTGTTGTTGTTCCGGTTGTAGTTGTTCAGGTTGGCCTCGACGTCGTTGGCGAGGACCCACGCCATGTTGGCGGCCTGGTTGTTGACGTTGCTGTTGCCGTTGCCGTTGCGGTTGCTGTTCGCGTTGTTGTTGAGGTTGTTGTTCATAGAGGGGTTCCTCTTCTCTGTGGTGGGCTGTCCGTCCCGTGAACCCAGCTGCACTCGGGTCGTGTGCGGCCGGCGGGTCGCTTCATAGCGGCGGAGCGCGGCGGCGATGCCCGCGGCTCCCGATGTCTCCTCCTTGAGGCAGATCGCGAGTGCCACCCCGTCCTCGATGGCCTGGTTGGCTCCCTGTCCGTGGTGCGGGAGCATCGGGTGGGCCGCGTCGCCGAGCAGCGTGGTGCGGGCGGTGCTCCACCGCTCCAGCGGCGCCCGGTCGTACAGCGCCCAGCGGCGCACCTCCCGCGCCGCGCCGACGAGGGCCCGCACCTGCGGCGCCCATCCGGCCAGCGTCGCGTCGAGGTCGGCGGGCCCGGCCGCGCTCGTCCAGGACTCGTCGAGCCCCTCGGGCGCCGGGGCGACGGCGACGTAGGTGAACTGCCGTCCGCCGCGGACCGGGTAGAGCAGTACGCGCCCGGCGGGGCCCGCGAACATGTACATCAGCGCGGGGTCGAGGTCCGGCAGCACGGCCGCGTCCACCAGACCCCGCAGCGCGCTGTTGCCGGAGTACACGGGCCGCTCGGGCCCGGCCAGCCGACGGCGGACCAGGGAGTGCACGCCGTCCGCGCCGATCAGCGCGGAGGCCCGGGCGACCGTGCCGTTGGCGAACCGGAGCGTGACGCCCTTGGAGCCCTCCTCGTAGCCGGTCAGCTCACGCCCGGTGTGCACCCGCTCGGCGGGCAGCAGCGAGGCGAGCATCCGGTGCAGGTCGCCGCGGTGCACTGTCAGGTAGGGGGCCCCGAACCGCTCCTCCCAGGCGACGCCCATCTCCTGCCGCGCCACCGTGGAGCCGTCGTGGAAGGCGCGGACCTCCAGGGCCTCGGGCCGCACCGCCTTCCGGGCGAGCTGTCCGGCCAGGCCCATGCGGGTCAGCAGCCGGGTGCCGTTGGGGCCCAGGTGCATGCCGACGCCCTGTTCGCGCAGGGTGTCGCCCCGCTCGTAGACGTGGACGTCGATGCCGCGGCGGTGCAGGGCCGCGGCGGCGGTGAGTCCGCCGATGCCCGCGCCGATCACCGCGATCGTGGTGGTGGTCATCGGTGGTCCCATGCCTTCTCGAAGGAGTCGAAGGAGTTGAAGGAGTTGAATGAGTTGAAGTCGTCGAAGGCGCCGGTCTCGCCGGAGCCGAGGGCGAGCACGGCGTCCAGGTCGGCGTCGGCGGCCAGTTCGACATCCGTGATCCGGGCGTCCGGGTCCCGTACGGCGGCCGTGAGCATCCGCTCATAGCCGTCCGCGAACCGCTCGACGGTCGTCCGGTCCAGGACGTCGGTGTCGTAGGAGAAGACCGCGGTCACGCCCTCGGGGGTCTGCTCGATACGCAGCAGCAGGTCCAGCTGGCCCTCCTGCTGCGGTACGTCGATCAGGGCGATGTCGAGACCGGCGTACGGGATGACACGGCCGACCGCCTGGCCCGGCAGCACGTTGGGCACCGGCGGTTCCATGCGGTCCATGTGGACCAGGAACAGCGCGGCGCGGAACAGGGTGGCCTGCGGGAAGGCCAGGCCGCACGGGTAGCGCACGCCCAGCATGCCCCGCATGATCCGCTCACCGGCCTGCGCGGCGGCGTCCCGGAAGGTGGCGCCGGGCCCGAACTCGGCTCGCACCGGGATGGTGTTGAGGAAGCAGCCGATCACGTCCCGCTGACCGCGGCCGGAGCGGCTGGAGGCGGGCACCCCGAGCAGGAAGTCGTCCTGCCCGGTCCAGCGGTGGGTCAGCGACTGGAACACGGCGAGCAGGTACGCGAAGGGTGTCACGCCCGCCGCGCCCGCCGCCGCGCCGATCCCGTCGGCGGCCTCGGGGGCGAGCCGCCGTACGACCGTGTCGCCGCGCAACGAGCGCACCCGGGGGCGCGGCCGGTCCAGCGGCAGTTCGGCCGGAGCCGATCCGGCGACCGACTCCCGCCAGGCGACAGCGGCCCGCAGACCGGCCTCGGAGGCGGTGTGGGCCAGCTCCGCCGCCGCGTGCTCGGTGTACGAGCCCTTCAGCGGGCGCCAGCCGGGCGCGGTGCCGGCGGCGTGGGCAGCGTAGGCGTCGAGGACGTCACGGACCAGCAGCCAGCGGGAGGTGAAGTCGCTGACGATGTGGTGGGCGGAGGTGACCAGCGCCCAGTCGTCGTCGGCGCGGCGCAGCAGCACCACCCGGAAGGTCCCCGACTCCAGCCGGAACGGCCGGGCCCCGGCCTCCTCGGCGGCGCGCAGCAGCCCGTCCTCGTCGATTCCGTCGAGGTCCCGCAGTTCCAGCCGTACGACGGGTGCGTCGGAGGCGATACGGACCGGGCGTCCGCCAGCTTCGGCGAAGACGGAGCGCAGCAGCTCCTGGCGTTCGCCGACCGCGGTGACGGCGGCGTCCATGGCGACAGGGTCGACCCGGCCGCTCAGCCGCAGCGGCATCACGATGTTGTAGGCGGCGCTGTCCGGGGCGATGCGGTACGCGGTCCACATCGCCTCCTGGATCGAGGTCAGCGGCAGGGCGGGCACGGCGGTGCTCATCCGCAGCCTCCCGCGTGGCTCAGGTCGGAGGCGGGGCCGCCGACGAGGGCGAGGCCCGGCTCGGCGGGCTCGGGGTTCTCCGCGGCGGGCGCCGGGGCGTGCTCGGGGAAGGTCGCCGCGAAGTCGGCGACCCGGTCCAGGCCCCAGAAGGGCTCCGAGCCGTGGATGAAGTACGGCACCCCGAACACGCCGTCGCGGGAAACGTCCACCAGGGCCTTGGCGCCCTGCGCCCGGATCTCCGGGTCGTCGGTGGCGGCGCCGACCTCTCCGGCGTCCAGGCCGATGGAGGCGGCCAGTTCGCGCACGGTGGCCGGATCGCAGAGGTCGCGGCCCTCCAGCCAGCGGGCGCTGCCCGCCCGCTCCACCCACGCCTGGCCCAGGCCCCGGCGCTCGGCGAGGAACCACGTCAGGTGTGCGGGCTCCCACCACGGGTCGGCGTCCACCGGCCAGGTCAGGGTGAGCCCGCGGGCCGCGGCGAGCCGGCGCACGTCCCGCAGGATGTAGAACTGCTTGGCCCGGGACATCGGGACATAGGGGAACTCGGCGCCCGCCTCGGCCAGCAGCTTCCGGCTGGTCTCGTCGGGCTCCCAGAAGGGCCGCCACTCCAGCCGGTCGAGCAGGCCGGGGTGGTTCTCGCGCAGCTCGCGCAGCGCGAAGAAGTTGTAGGGGCTGCGCAGGTTGAAGTAGAAGCGCGGCGGCCGGGCGGCGCGTGGCATGGCTGACTCCCTTGAGCGGGTGGGGTTCTCAGACGACCAGTCCGCCGTCGACGGCGAAGACCTGTCCGGTGATGTAGGCGGCGCGGTCGCCGGCCAGGAAGGACACCAGTTCCGCGACCTCCTGGGGTTCGCCGAAGCGGCCCAGCGGGATGCGACGGGTCATCTCCTTGGCGTGCTTCTCGGAGAGGCCGCCGGTCATGTCGGTGCTGATGAAGCCCGGGGCGACGGCGTTGGCGCGGATGCCGGAGCGTCCAGCCTCCTTGGCGAAGGCCGCGGTGAAGCCGATGATCCCTGCCTTGGACGCGGAGTAGTTGGTCTGCGTGGCGTGGCCCGCCGCGGCGACCGAGGAGAGCGTGACGACGGTGCCGCGGCGGCGCTTGAGCATGGGGAAGGCGAGCGTGCGAACGACGTTGTAGGTGCCGTCGAGGTTGGTGCGCACCACG
Source organism: Streptomyces europaeiscabiei (assembly GCF_036346855.1). NCBI lineage: Bacteria > Bacillati > Actinomycetota > Actinomycetes > Kitasatosporales > Streptomycetaceae > Streptomyces > Streptomyces europaeiscabiei. The sequence goes on along the minus strand of NZ_CP107841.1, from coordinate 7,815,118 downwards.
GCGTCCCAGTCCTCGTCGGCCATCATCGCCAGGTGGCCGTCACGGACGATCCCGGCTGCGGTGACCACCACGTCCACCGGCCCGAGCAGCTCCTCGGTCTCGGCCGCGAACGCGGCCACCGCGGCCCGGTCCGTCACGTCGACGCGGCGGGCGAGGGTGCGGGCGCCGTGTGCGGCGGCCGACTTGGCGGCGAGTGCGGCCGCCTCCTCGTTCGACTGGTAGCACAGCGCTACGTCATGGCCGTCGCGGGCCAGGGTCTCCACGACGGCCCGCCCGATCCCGCGCGAACCGCCGGTGACCAGGGCCACCGGCCTCGGTGTGTCGGACATGTGACGTGCCTTTCTCCTCGGTGACGGAACGGGTGGCGCGGGTGTCTCAGGCCAGCCGCAGCAGCAGCGCGCCGACGGTGCCGTCGCGGTCGGCCGCGGTGATCAGGGCGAGCCGGTCCACCAGGCTCGGTTCGCTCTCCGCCTCGGCGAGCGCGGCGGCGAGCTGGAAGGCGGCGGAGGCCGCGCCGGCGTCGCCGACCAGAGAGCGCACCGGGAGCCGGTTGCCGGTCAGCCCGTCGAGGGCGGACTCCTCCTGTTTGCCGAGCAGGCCGGGCGGGTTGCCGGGCACGATCAGTTCGACGTCGCCGGGGGCGGCCTCCGCGTCGGCCAGGACGTCGGCGACGCAGCGTTCCAGCGCCGCTCCGGCCCGGCCCGTCTCCTGGAAGGCACGGAAACGGGAGCCGAGGACCGAGGCGAGCACGGGCCGGCCTCCCTCTCGGGCGGCCGACGCCTCCTCCAGGAGGAAGAGCGCGGCGCCCTCGCCGAGCGGCTGCGGTTCGGCACCACCGTGGTCGGCGACCCGTTCCAGCCGGGCCCGCTGTACGGAGAACTCCTCGGCCGCGCCGGCCAGCAGCGCCGTGCCGTGTCCGCCGCGCAACAGCCGGGAGGCGTACTGGAGGGCGAGCAGGGCGGTGGCGGCGCCGCCGGAGACGGTGACGTTGGGGCCCTTGAGGGTGTGCCGGATGGCACTGGCGCCGGCGGGGCAGTTCATGACGGTGTTGGGGAAACGCGCCGGGTCGACGAGGTAGGGCTTGTCGCCGGTGAGCGCGTCCCGGGTGAAGTCCATGATCGACTGGACGCTGCCGGAGGTGCCGAGCACCAGGCCGGTGCGCTCCGGGTCGGCGGCGAGTCCGGTGCCGTACTCGTCGAGGAGCATGCCGACCGTGGTGGCCGCGATGCCGGTGACCCGGTCCATGGAACGGGTGCCCTTGCGGCCGAGGACGGCCCTGATGTCGAAGCCGGGGATCAGCCCGGCCTCCGGGTAGGGGACCGGCCAGGTGTCCGCGTCCACCGGCGCGACGGCCCGCTGCCCGGACCTGAGGCCCTCGGTGAAGCCGTTCCTGCCCAGTCCGTACGGCGAGGACACGGCCCAGCCGGATATCGCCAGCCGGGGCGCGGCTGCGTTCGTCTGGAGCGCCATGCTCGTCAACTCCTCTCAAGGTTGCGGCCGCCGGCTCTCAGGGGGCCTTGCACTAGGAGCGCCCGATGAGGTCGCGTGGGTCTGGTGCCGTGCATCGCAGGGCGCCGGAGAGCCCTCGTAGCGGAGCTACCAGGGCCTTTCGGCAACGCGGCGAAGTGCGGCACCAGACCCACGCGACCCGGGCGGGCATCGCGCAAGGCCCCCTTACGCCGCCTGTTCCCACTTGCCGAGCACCAGGACGGCGTTGTTGCCGCCGAAGGCGAGCCCGTTGTTCTGAACGACCCTCAGCTCCGCCTCGACCGCCTCGTTGGGCACGCAGTCGACCGCGCACTCGGGGTCGGTCGAACGGTGGTTGATCGTCGGGGGGATGAAGCCGTCCCGCAGCGCCAGCGCGCAGGCTGCGGAGGCGAGGGCGCTGGCGGCGCCCATGGTGTGGCCGATCATCGACTTGATGGAGACCGTGCGCGGCAGGGTGTCGCCGAACACCTGCCGGATCGCGCCGACCTCGGTCACGTCGTTGGCCCTGGTGCCGGTGCCGTGCGCGGAGATGAAGTCGACGTCCGCGGCCTCGATGCCGGCGTTGCGGTGTGCCGCGGTGATGCAGCGGGCGATGGAGTCCCGGTCCGGGGCCACCGGGTGGCTGGCGTCGCAGGACAGGCCGTAGCCGAGCACCTCGGCATAGATCCGGGCGCCGCGGGCGAGCGCGGACTCCAGCGACTCCATCAGCAGGATGCCGGAGCCCTCGCCGGTCAGGATGCCCTGCCGGTCGGCGTCGAAGGGGCGGCACACGTCGGGTGCGATGGTGCCGAGCCGGTAGAAGCCGGTGAAGGTCTTGCGGCACAGTGCGTCCGCGCCGCCGCACAGCGCCATCTCGACGTCTCCGGAGCTGATCGCGTCATAGCCGTAGCCGACCGCGTAGTTGCCGGCCGCGCAGGCGGTGGGCACCGTGACGGTCTCCACGTCCTCCAGGCCGAGTTCGCGGACGATGCCGGCCGACAGCCGGCCGGGCCACACCCGGCGGGCCGCCGCCTCGTCGAGGGTGTCCTCGCCCTCGGCGACCTGGAGCGCGGTGAGGTGGTCGAGGTCGCGGGACTCACCGTCGGTGGTGCCGACCGAGACCAGCGAGCGCACGTCGCGCACCTGCTGTGCGGTCAGGCCCGCGTCGGCGACCGCCATCCGGCTCGCGGCGACCGCGAACTGCGCGGCCCGGCCCAGGTCGTCCGGGGTCTGGGCGGTCAGCCATGCCGCCGCGTCGAAGTCGGTGATCTCGCAGGCGTTGGAGTACGCGAAGCCGGTGGTGTCGAAGGCACCGATCGGTTTCGCGCCGCTGCGGCCGGCCCGCAGGCCGGCGGCGAAGGCGTCGACACCGGTACCGATGCTCGTCACCACTCCGAGGCCGGTGACGACCACCCGGTGCCGGGCGCCGCGCCCGCCGTGACCCGGCGTCGCGTCCCCGCTCACTTGACCTGCGCCTCGGCGACCACGGCGTAGACGCCGGCGAGGTTGACCATGCGGCTGAGCTCGGACTGCGTCAGGGTGATGCCGAAGGTCCGCTCCAGGGAGGAGAGGATCTCGATGGTGCGCAGCGAGTCGGCGTCGTGCTCCTCCTTGAACAGGCTGACGTCGGTGACCTCGTCGAGCTCCAGCTCGAGGATGTCACAGACGATCTCCTTGATCTCCGCCTTCTGCCCGTCGTTCAGGGCGGGGAGCTGAGTGGTCATCAGTTGCCTCCGTGCATCGGTGTCGGCCGCGCGGGCCTCGGGTGGTGGTGTTCGGGGATGCGTTCATGGTGGCGGGGCCCGCTATCGGTGCCCTATATCCGCCAACTCCTCTAAATCAGCGATGAGTTGCGGCGGCAGACCGCTCTCCTGCGACAGCTCGGCGATCTCGCCGAAGTGCCGGCGCACCCAGGTGTCGTCGTAGATCGTGTCGAGGTAGCGGTCGCCGCCGTCGGGCAGGATCAGCACGACGTTGGAGCCGGGTTCGAGGCCCGGTGCGATGCGGTCCAGCGCGGAGACCACGGCTCCCGAGGAGCCGCCCGCGAGGATCGCCTCGCGCCGTACGAGCCGGCGGCAGCCCACCACACAGTCCAGGTCGGTGACGTGTACGACGTGATCGGCGTCCGAGGGCCGCAGCAGCTTGGGCCGGATCGACGCGCCGTGGCCCGGCACCAGCCGGGTACAGCCGGCGGTCCGACCGAACAGCACGCTGCCGACGGCGTCCACCGCGTGCACGGTCGTCGTCAGGCCGCTCTGCCGGATGTACTCGGCGCAACCGCCCAGGGTGCCGCCGGTGCCGGCCGCCAGGATCAGGTGGTCGACCTTGCCGTCCAGCGCCTCGGCGATCTCACGCATCGTGGTCAGGTGCGCCTGCCGGTTGAGCGGGTTGGCGTACTGGTCGGGCCAGTACGAGTCGGGTGTCGAGGCCAGCAGTTCGGCCACCCTGCGCAGCCGCATGGGCAGCAGTTCCCCGGTGACCGGGTCCGGGTCGGTGACGACCTCGACCCGGGCGCCGTAGGCCCGCAGGATCGCGAGGTTCTGCTGGGTGGTGCGCGCATCGACCACGCAGATGAAGCGCAGTCCGAAGTACGCACAGATCTGGGCGAGTCCGATCGCGAGGTTCCCGGAACTGGACTCGATCACCGTGGAACGACCGGGCACGAGCTCCCCGGAGCGGATCCGGGTCAGCACCATCGAGAGCGCCGACCGGTCCTTGACACTGCCGCCGGGATTGAACCGCTCGGCCTTGGCGAAGAGGCGTACCGGTATGTCCGGTGCGAGCCTTTCCAGCTCTATGAGCGGGGTTTTCCCCACCACGGCCAGGATTCCCCGGAGTTCGGCAGGCGGCATGCCGGGAAGTCCGCCCGGTCCCTGGGCAACGGCATTCCCGTCTTCGTACGGCATCTGATGCAGCCATCCTCTGCTGGGAGTTGCGGGGCGGTTTTCGACGCCACCCGAGAATCGCCGAGCCGCCTATACCTCACCCATATGAACCTGCTCAAGCGGCAGTTCCGGCCACCTATAGATGCCGCATAGCGGGCCAGCCGATTCTGGCGTGTAAACGCACTGGACAGCACGAAAAGGCGCTGCACACAAAGGCGCACAGACGCACCCGACCGGAGAAATGAGCTCCCCTATGACCGACATCGGTACGACCGACACCGACTCCCGCATCCGCAAAGTCGTCATCCTCGGCGGTGGCACGGCCGGATGGATGACCGCCGCCTATCTCGGCAAGGCGCTCCAGGGCACCGTCGACATCCAGGTACTGGAGGCCCCGTCCATTCCCCGGATCGGCGTGGGCGAGGCCACCGTGCCGAATCTGCACCGAGTGCTCTTCGACTACCTCGGCATATCCGAGGAGGAGTGGATGCGCGAGTGCAACGCCAGCTTCAAGATGGCCGTGCGCTTCGTCAACTGGCGCACCCCGGGCCGCGGTGAGCCCGGGGCGCGCACGCTGGACAGCGGCCGGCCGGACCACTTCTACCACCCGTTCGGCATCCTGCCCGACCACGACAACACGCCGCTGTCCCACTACTGGTACAAGAACAGGCACGAGGGCCGCACCGACGAGCCGTTCGACTACGCCTGCTTCCGCGAGCCGCCGGTGATGGACGCGAAGAAGTCACCGAAGTGGCTCGACGGCACCGAGTCCACCCGGTACGCCTGGCACTTCGACGCCGCCCTGGTCGCCGACTTCCTGCGCCGCTTCGCCACCGACAAGCAGGGCGTGGAGCACATCCAGGACGAGATGGTGCGGGTCGAGCAGGACGGGCGCGGCCATGTCACGGCCCTGCACACCAAGTCCGGCCGGGTGCTCGACGCCGACCTGTTCGTCGACTGCTCGGGCTTCCGCGGGCTGCTGATCAACAAGGCGCTGGGCGAGCCGTTCGTCGACATGAGCGACCACCTGATGTGTGACAGCGCGGTGGCCACCGCCGTGCCGCACGACGACGAGGCGAACGGGGTCGAGCCGTACACCTCGGCCATCGCGATGTCCTCCGGCTGGGCCTGGAAGATTCCGATGCTGGGCCGTTTCGGGTCCGGCTACGTCTATTCCAGCAGATTCACCTCGCAGGACGAGGCGACCGCGGAGTTCTGTGAACTGTGGGGGCTCGACCCCGCCCAGACGCAGTTCAACCACGTCCGCTTCCGGGTCGGCCGCAACCGCCGCGCCTGGGTCAACAACGTAGTGAGCATAGGCCTTTCCTCGTGCTTCCTGGAGCCGCTGGAGTCGACCGGCATCTACTTCATCACCGCCGCGATCTACCAGCTCGCCAAGCATTTCCCCGACCGCACCTTCAACCCGGCCCTGGTGGACAGCTTCAACCAGGAGATCGAGGTGATGTTCGACGACACCCGTGACTTCATCCAGGCGCATTTCTACTACGCGCCGCGCAACGACTCGCCGTTCTGGCAGGCCCAGAAGGAGCTGAAGCTGCCGGAGAACATCCAGCGGAAGATCGAGGCGTACAAGGCGGGACTCCCGGTCAATTCCCCGATCGCCGACGAGTCCACGTACTACGGGAACTTCGAGGCGGAGTTCCGCAACTTCTGGACCAACGGCAGCTATTACTGCATCTTCGCCGGCCTCGGCCTGGAGCCGGACAGTCCGCTGCCCGCGCTCGCCCACAAGCCGGAGTCCGTCGCGGGCGCCCAGCCGCTGTTCGACAAGGTCAAACAGGAGCAGCAGCACCTGTTGGACACGCTGCCCAGCGCCTACGACTACCTGCGCAGCCTGCACGGAAAGTAGCCCCCGACCGCCCCCGACCACGGATCGGCCCGGCGGCGCTGAGCCACCGCAGCCCGCCGGGCCAGACCCGCACCGTCCCGATCCCGTGCCCGATCCTGCTTCCGACAGGAGCCGACCGCATGACTGGTACAGCTGAGACGACGACCACCCTCTCGACCACTTCGACCCCTTCGGCGGCGCCGGCCGCCGCGCCGGACTCACCCGACATACGCCCCCTGATGGCGTCCTTCCCCTCCGGGGTCAGCGTGGTGACCGCGCTCGGCGCCGACTCCGCCCCGCGCGGGATGACGTGCAGCTCGCTGGCGAGCGTGGCGCTGGACCCGGCGACCCTGGTGGTCTGCCTGCGCACCGCCGGCCCGACCCTGCGTGCCGCCCTGGACAGCGGGCACTTCGCTCTGAACCTGCTGCACGAGGAGGCGCGGACCGTCTCCGACCTGTTCGCCTCCGGCAGCACCGACCGGTTCGCGCACGCCGAGTGGCGGCTCCCGCTGGGTGCCGCGGGGCCGCACCTGACGGAGGCCGCGCTCGCCGTCGCGGACTGCACGGTGGTGCACGCCGTGGAGGTCGGCGACCACACGGCCGTCTTCGGCCGGGTCACCCGCGTCACCCACACCGACGGCAGATCACCGCTGCTCTACGGCAGACGCCGGTACGCCCGCTGGTCGGCGGCCGAGTCGGCCCCGGCGCCGGAGGCACGGCCCGCGCCGGCCCCCGCCCTGCCGGCACCCGCGCTCGCCGTACCCTCACCCCTGGAAGGAGAAGCCCGTGTCGGCTCCTGACCCGCTGCCCGGCCTGCTCGTCGCCGTACCCGTGGTGATCGGCGTGTGCCGTATCGGCGCGCTGCTCTTCCGCCGGATCGGGCAGCCCCCGGTCATCGGCGAGATCACCCTCGGCATCCTGCTCGGCCCGTCGCTGCTCGGCTGGATCTCCCCCGCCGCCCAGCACTGGCTGTTCCCGGCGGAGATCCTCCCCCACCTGCTGGTGCTGGGCAATCTCGGCCTGCTCGCCTTCATGTTCCTGGTCGGCCTGGAGCTGGACCTGTCGGCCCTGCGCGGCCACAGCCGTACAGCGGTCACCGTCTCCTACGTCGGCATCGCGCTGCCTCTGCTGCTGGGCGCGCTGCTGGCGCTCGGGATGTACGGCCCGTTCGCTCCGGCCGGGGTGCACCGGCTGCCGTTCGTCCTGTTCGTCGCCGTCGCCATGAGCATCACCGCCTTCCCGGTGCTGGCCCGCATCCTCACCGACCGCGGCCTCTACACCACTCCCCTCGGGTCGCTGGCGATGGCGTGCGCGGCCGTGGACGACGTCAGCGCGTGGTGCCTGCTGGCGCTGGTCGCGGCGGTCAGCACCAGTGGCTCGGCGGAGCAGGCGGCCGTCACCGCTGCCTGGTCGCTGGTCTTCGTGGCCTGCATGATGTACCTGGTGCGGCCGGTGCTGGCCCGGCTGGCCCGGCAGGCCGGCAAGGTCGCGGAGAGCTCGGTCCTGGTGCTCGTCTTCGCCGGCCTGTGCGTGTCTGCCTTCGTCACGGACGGCATCGGCATCCACGCCCTGTTCGGCGCGTTCCTCTTCGGCGTGGTCATGCCCCGCGGTTCCCGGGCGGTCGAGCTGTCCGCCGCCCGGCTGCGGGCGTTCACCGTCCCGGTGCTGCTGCCGCTGTTCTTCGTCAGCACCGGCTTGCGCACCGACGTCTCGCTGCTCACCGGTGACGCCGCCCAGTGGCTGTGGGCCGGTGCCGTCCTGGCGGTTGCCCTGCTCGGCAAGTTCGGCGGCAGTACGGCGGCGGCACGGCTGTCGGGCCAGTCCTGGCGGGACGCGATGTCGGTCGGCGCGCTGATGAACTGCCGCGGCCTGACCGAGCTTGTCGTCCTCAACCTCGGCCTGGAACTGGGCGTCATCGGCCCGGACCTGTTCACCATCCTGGTCCTGATGGCCCTGATCACCACGGCCATGACCTCTCCCGCCCTCGCCTGGTTCCGCCGTACACCGGCCCCGGAACCGTCCGGCCCCGTCCCCCAGCCGGTCACCGCCGCGTGACGCGGCCCGCCGCAGGCGGGTCCGCCCGACGGGCCGCCCCGGCCGCTCCGGCCCGGGCCGGTGCGGGTCCGCCCGGACGCGCGCCACGGCCCCCGCCGCACGCCGGTCCGGATCCGCGGCCCCGCGCCCCGCCCGCCCCCGCGCCTCCGGTTCCCGCCGTGACGGCGGCAACCGGAGGCGTCTCGGTCGTACGGATGCCCATGGTCAGGCCGCCGGTGTCAGGGCGTAGGTGGCGCTGGCCAGAGCCCAGCGTTCGAGGGTGGACCAGGCGGCACCCGAGTCGATCGCCTCGGCGGCCCGGCCCACGGCCGGGGCGAGACGTTCGGTGACCGTCCGTCCGCCGGCCGGCTCCAGCGCGGCCAGGGCGGCGGCGGCCGAGAGGAGGACGGCGTCCCGCACCGGCCCCCGCTCACCGCCGAGAATCCGCCGCGCCACGTCCGCGTTGTATCCGGCGTCCGCCCCGCGCAGCGCCTCGACCGGGGCGTACCCGAAACCTATTGCCCGTGGGTCGAACGACTCCTGGCGGACCGTGCCGCCTTCGACCGTGAGGACGGTGGAGGTGGTGGTGACGGTCAGTTCGTCCAGCCCGTCGTCGCCGCGGAACACCAGCGCGTCGACCCCCCGGCGCGCCAGCACCCCGGCGACGAGCGGCAGCAGCCGGGCGTCGGCGACGCCGACCGCCTGGGCCGCGGGCGACGCCGGGTTGGTCAGCGGCCCGAGGGCGTTGAAGACGGTGAGGATGCCGAGCGCGCGCCGGGCGACCGCCGCGTGCCGCATCGCCGGATGGAAGTCCGGGGCGTAGCAGAACGTGATCCCGACCTCCTCCGCCAGTGCCGCCACCTGTCCCGGCGGCAGCCGCAGACTCACCCCGAGCTTCTCCAGTACGTCGGCCGAGCCCGAGGCGGAACTGGAGGCACGGTTGCCGTGCTTGACGACGCGCGCTCCCGCGCCCGCCGCCACGACCGCGGACATCGTGGAAATGTTGACGGTCTTCGCCCCGTCCCCGCCGGTGCCCACCACATCGACGGTCCTCCCCGGCACGTCGATGCGTACTGCGTGCGCCATCATGCCCCGCACCAACCCTTCCAGTTCGCCGACCGTCTCCCCCTTGGCGCGCAGCGCCACCAGGAAGCCGGCGATCAGGGCGTCGGAGGCTTTGCCCCGCATCACCTGGTCCATCACCCACGCGGTGTCCGGCTCGGACAGGTCGCGACCGTTCAGGACGGAGCCGAGCAGTCCGGGCCAGGACCGTTGCGGCCCACCCGATGCGGTCCTTGCGTTCACTCCGGTTCTCCTTCAGTCATCCGGTCCGGGGACCAGTGCCCAGCGGGCGTCAGCTCCAGGGATCCACACCGTCGTCGCCGGCCACCACGTTGCTCCACGGGTCCACACCCTCGTCGCCCGCCACCACGTTGCTCCACGGGTCCACACCGTCATCGCCCGCCACCACGTTGCTCCACGGGTCCACACCGTCATCGCCCGCCACCACGTTGCTCCACGGGTCCACACCGTCATCGCCCGCCACCACGTTGCTCCACGGGTCCACACCCTCGCCGCCGACCGCCGCGCTGGTGAACAAGGCGCCGGCCGCGAACGCGGCTACGGCGAGGGCCTGGATCCCGGACTTCTTGATCTGCGTGAGCTGCATTTCCGTCTCCCCGTTAATTGTTCTCGTGGTTTCGGTCCGTCCCGTTCCGTCCCGACACCGAGAAAATTACGGAGCTACGGCTTTAGTTGATTATCGGAGGCGCTTCACCGATCTCTGCTGGAGCAATAACGGCGATATACTCGCAGGTCACAATGGGTTAAAGGAGAATGCGGACCCATGGATTCCAGGGGTAGCGCGGGGGCTGCGGAGGCCCTCCCCGCAGCTCGCACGGGCCATACGCGAAAAGAATTCAATTCCTCAGACAGCCGGTACGACGGCCCGTGCCGGCATCCGCAGGAAATTCTCCAGCAGCTGCATTCCACCCACCGTGGTGATGGACTCGGGATGGAACTGCACCCCTTCCACCGCCAACGCGCGGTGCCGCAGACCCATGACATAGCCGTCGTCGACAGCCCGTGCCGTCACGGTCAGCTCCCGCGGCAACGGCTCCTCGACGACGAGCGAGTGGTACCGGGTGGCGGTCACCTCGTCGCCCAGGCCGGTGAAAACCCCGGCGCCGTCGTGCGCGACGGGGCTGGTCTTGCCGTGCTTGAGCCGGGCGGCGACGGCGATCCGTGCCCCGTAGGCGAGGCCGATCGCCTGGTGGCCGAGGCAGATGCCGAGCAGCGGCACCCGCCCGGCGAAGGTGTGCACCAGCTCCACGTGCCCCGAGTCGGCCGGATGGCCCGGCCCGGGCCCCAGCACCACCGCCTCCGCCCCCCGTGCCGCGAGCTGCGCCGGGGTGCGGGTGCCCGACCGCACCACGTCGGTCTCGGCGCCCAGGGTGCGCAGGTACTGGTCGATGATGTGGGTGAAGCTGTCGTAGGCGTCGACGAGCAGGACCTTCACGGCAGCAGCTCCTCACCGGTGAGCGCCCAATAGGCGGCGCCCATCTTGTGCAGCGTCTCGTGCCACTCGGCGAGCGGCTCGGAGTCGGCGACGATGCCGGCGCAGCTCTGGGTGGAGTACGCCGTCCCGTCGTGGGTGATGGTGCGGATGCACAGGGCGAGCCGGGACCAGCCGCGCACGTCGACCAGGCCGACCGCGCCCGCGTACATCCGCCGGGGCTCGCTCTCCAACTCCTCGATGATCTCCATGGCGCGGATCTTCGGGGCGCCGGTGACCGTGCCGGCCGGGAAGGTGGCGCGCAGCGCCGACCAGGTGTCCTCGCCGGGCGCGAGGGCACCCTCGACGGTGGAGACCAGATGGAAGACGTGCGAGTACGTCTCCACGGTCATCAGCCGCTGCACGTCCAGTGTGCCCGGCACACTGACCCGGCCGATGTCGTTGCGGCACAGGTCGACCAGCATGACGTGCTCGGCGCGTTCCTTCTCGCTGGCCTTCAGTGCCTCGATGCGCGGCCCGTCGACCGCCGGGTCGCCGCTGCGCGGGGTGGTGCCGGCGATGGGCCGCATGACGATCCGGTCGCCCTCGGTGCGGAACAGCACCTCAGGGCTGGCGCCGATGAGCGTGGAGCCGTCGCGCGGGACGAGGTACATGTACGGCGACGGGTTGCGGTGCCGCAGCCTCCGGTAGACGTCCAGCGGCGTCAGCTCGGTGTCCACGTCGATGCGATGGCCGATCTGGATCTGGTAGATGTCCCCGACGCCGATGTGTGCCATGCAGCGTTCCACCTGGGCGAGGAAGGTCCGCTCATCGGTGCTGTCGCGGACCGTGCGCGGGACGGGCACCGCGGGCAGCGGGGCGGGCTCCGGCGCGGGCGGGCGCAGCCCGGCGGCGACCGCGGCGACGAGGCCGGGGAGAGCGGCGGGTGGGAAGTCCGGGCAACGGGCGGTGAGCAGCCGGGCGGTGCCCGCGTCGAGGTCGTAGCACACGACCTCGCGGAAGAGGGTCAGGACGAGGTCGGGGCCGCCGTCGGCTGTGCGCTCGGGCAGCCGTTCCATGTGCCAGGCGGCGCCGTAGCCGACTGTGGCCAGGAAGCCGAAGGCGTATCCGTCCGCGGGCACCGAGCTCTCCACGGTGAACGCCCGCTGGGCGGCCCGCAGCAGCTCCCACACCTGGTCGGCGTCGGCCAGGGCGCGGGCCCCGTCCGGCAGTTCGGCCAGCCCCAGGTCGACGGCGGCGGCGCGCAGCGCCTCGGTGACGGCGGGGGCTCCGTCGACGGTGACGCGGTCGGAATGCACCTGGAGTTCGGCGAGCCGGCCGTGGCCGACGACGGCGCCGTTGCCGTCCCCCTCGGGGGCGGCGAGGCTCTCCAGCAGGAACACCTCGTCAGCGGCGCGGGCGCGCAGGGCCGCGTACAGGTCCAGCGGGTCGTGCGGGGGCAGGAAGGTCTCGTCGACGCGGACGGTGAGGGACCGGCGTGGTGCGCCGGCCGCTCGGGGCGGTGAGTCGAGCAGTGTGGTCACAGGTGAACCCATCCTCGAAAGGTGGCGGGCGATGGTCAGCCGTAGCGGCGCAGCTCGTGGAAGAAGTCCTGCTCGACGGCGAGTTCACCGGATTCGAGCAGCCGGTCGTAGACGTGCTTGCCGACGGCGAGGTCGAGGACGCCGAGTCCGAACGGCGAGAAGAACACGGGCCGGTCGGCGGGCACAGCGGCCACGCCGGTCAGCACGTCGTAGAGGGTGCCGTCGATGAACTCCCTTCCGCCGCTGAGCCGTTCGGCCAGGTGCGGGGATGTGTCGGCCTTCAGGCAGTGCTCGACGTCGTCGACGAAGTTGGCGCCGGTGAGGATCACCTCCGGCGCCAGGTCGCGCAGCGACACGTGCAGCACCAGCGGGTGGTGGCCGAACCAGCCGGGGTCGGTGACGTGCGGGGTGCCGGCGACGGTGGCGAAGACGACGAGGTCGCTGCCGCGGACGAGGTCCTCGGCCGAGCCGTGCACGGTGACCCGGCCCCCGGACCCGGAGCGGTCGAGGTGTCCGGCGAACCCGGCGGCGTGCTCCGCCGACAGGTCGTGCACGCCGATCTCGTCGAACTCCCAGCCGGTACCCGCCAGATACTGGTGGATGTACCGGGCGATGAGACCGGTGCCGAAGAAGCCCACGCGGCGCGGCCGGTCCCCGCGCGCCCGGCCGAGGGCCTCGGCGGCCAGCGCCGCGGAGGCGGCCGTACGAGCCGCGCTGATGATCGAACTCTCCAGGCAGGCCAGCGGATAGCCGGTGTCCGGGTCGTTGAGGATGAGCACGGCGGAGGCGCGCGGGAGGCCCGCCGCCACGTTGTCGGGGAAGCTGGAGATCCATTTCAGGCCGTCCACGCCGATGCCGCCGCCGATCGACGCGGGGAGCGCGATGATGCGGGAGGCCGGCCGGTCGGGGAAGCGAAGGAAGTAGGACGGCGGATTGACGGTGTCACCGGCACCGTGGACGCGGTACGCCGTTTCGATCAGACGCACCACCTCCTGGTGGCGGCCCGCCAGGACCCGGTGGACCTGGGCCCCGGAGATCACGGCGAAGGTGGGCGCCTTGGCGACAGGCGGCATCGTGTACTCCACATTTCGGCTGACAGTGGTACCGGCCGAACGTAGGCAGCCCGCTTATCGGTGGGGTATCGGTCGTCTACAACGGCAGTCACGGGGACCCGGGCCCCGCCCCGCAGCCGCCCGGCGTCAGCCTTCCTCGTTCTCCAGCCGGGCCAGCGCGCGTTCCGCCTCCGCGCGCCACTGCGGGGCGTCGGCGCGGACGAAGACGTCGTGGGCGGTGGTCAGCCGTTCACGCGCCGCGTCGTGGCGGCCCAGGCGGCGCAGCGTGTCGCCGAGGGCGAGGTTGATCCGGCCGTCGACGAGGGGGGCGTCGATGCGTTCGACGATCTCCAGCGCCTCGGTCAGCGTGGTCGCGGCGGCGTCCACCTCGTCCGCGCCCAGGCGGCTCTCCCCGAGTCCCAACAGGGCGTAGGCGAGCCCCACCCGGTCGGACTTGTCGGTGACCAGCGCGACCACCTGCTGGAACGCTTTTTCCGCCTGGTCGAAGTCCGACCGGGCCAGATGCACCCGGCCCAGCCGGTGCAGGGTCTGGGCGGCGCCGCGCCGGCTGCCGCCGCCGATCGACTCCATGAGCTGCACCGCTTCGAGACTCAGCTTCATCGCCAGCTCGGTGGAGCCGCGGTCCAGTTCGATCTGCGCCATGTTGTCGAGCGTGTGCGCCTCGGAGGAAGTGTCGCCGACCCGGCGCAGGATGTCCCGGGCCGTCCGCAGCCGCTCCATGGCGACGTCCAGGTTGCCGCGGAACCGGTCCAGGATCGACAGGTTGCGCAGGTTCAGCGCCTGCCCGTGCTCCTCGTCGGCCTGCTCGAACAGCTCCAGCGCCTCGCTGTAGCGGGCGTGCGCCTCCTCCAGTCGGCGGTAGGACTGGGCGACGCCGCCGAGCTGGTGGAGCATGGCGGCCTGCCCGCGCAGGTTGCCCGTCCTGCGGGCCGCGGCCAGCGCCGCCTCGGAGCAGATCCGCCAGTCGTCCAGGTAGTGCCGCGTCTCGAAGAGCACCGCCGCCGAGACCGTGAGGTCCCAGGCGAGGTCGGCCATGCCCAGGGCGGCCGTCTGCTCGACCGCGGCGACCAGCGACAGGCGTTCCGCCTCCAGCCATTCCAGCGGCGAGTCGAGGAGTTCGTCGAGGTGGATGGGGTCGACCCGCCGACGCGCCACCTCGCTGTGCACGACGCTGAAGTGGCCGCCGAACTCCCGCCGGTGGGCCTCCTCCGCGATCGTCAGCCAGGTGCGGAAAGCGCGCTCGCGGGCGGCCCGCTGGGCGTCCGACGGCTCCTCGGCGTAGGCCCGCTCGCGGGCGTAGAGGCGCATCAGGTTCTGCAGCCGGTAGCGCAGTCGGCCGGTCGCGTCGACGCCGACGACCTCCAGGAACTGGGCGTCGACGAGATCCTCCATGATCCGCTCGGCGTCCAGCACGTCGATGTCGAGCAGCGCGCCGCCGACCCAGGCGGCGAAGTCCGGCACGTCGAGCAGGCCGAGCCGCCGGTAGAGCAGCGCCGCGTCCTCGGGCAGATAGCGGTACGACAGCGCGAAGCTGGCCCGTACCCGGGAAGCGCCCTGGCTCAGCTCGTCCAGCCGACGGGCCTCGTCGTTGAGCCGGGTCACCAGGTGCCGTACGGTCCAGTGCGGTTTGGAGGCGAGCCGGGCGGCGGCGATGCGAAGTGCCAGCGGCAGCCGGTCGCACAGCTCGGCCAGCCGTACGGTGTCGGCGCGGGCGGAGGCGATGCGTTCGGTGCCGACGATCCGGCCGAGCAGTTCCACGGCCTCCGGCTCGGGCAGCACGCCGAGGTGCACCCGGGCCTCCTGCGGCCAGGTGACCAGTTCCTCCAGCTGGTCCCGGCTGGTGACCAGCACGGCGCAGCGCCCGCTGCCGGGCAGCAGGGTGCGCAGCTGCGCATAGGAGCGGACGTTGTCCAGGACGACGAGCACCTGCCGCTCGGCGAGCACGCTGCGGTACAGCGCGACGAGCGCCTCCGTCTCCGGCGGTATCTGGTCACTGGGTACGCCCAGCGAGCGCAGGAAGCGGCTGATGACGTCGGCGGCGACGGTCGGCTCGTGCTCCTCGTCGTAGCCACGCAGGTCGGCGAAGAGCCGTCCGTCCGGGAAGTGGGCGGCGGCCCGGTGGGCCCAGCGGACCGCGAGGCCGGTCTTGCCGACGCCCGCGATACCGGTGATCAGCCCGAAGGCGGGCCCCTGTTGCCGGTCCCGGTCGGCCACCAGCAGGTCCAGTAACGCCAGTTCGGCCCCGCGGCCGGTGAAGCCGGGCACGTCCGGCGGGAGTTCGGAGGGGACGATGACGGAGTCGGAGCGCAGCGCCTCGGTGGTGGAAACCGGCGGCGCGGGGGCGAGGGAGGGGTCGTCGCGCAGGATCGCGTCGTGCAGTTCCTGCAGGTCGGGACCCGGCTCCATGCCGAGTTCCTCGATGAACTGGGCGCGCGCCTCCCGGAAGGTGCCCATCGCCTCGGCCCGCCGCCCGGACCGGTACTGCGCGAGCATCAGATGGTGCCGGGTGCGCTCGCGCAGCGGATGCTCCCGCACGACGGACGTCAGCTCCGGTACGAGGTCCTGGTGGCTGCCGAGTTCCAGCAGGACGGCGGTGGCGTCGTCGTAGGCGTTGAGACGGTGTCCTTCGAGCCGGGCGGCCTCGTCCTCCACCACCGGGCTGGCGATGCCGGCGAAGGCGGGGCCCGTCCACAGGGCGAGGGCCTGCGCGTAGCTGTCGGCCGCGTCGGCGTGTCGGCCCTGTTCCACTGCCGTCTCGGCGTCCTTGACCAGCCGGGCGAAGTCCACCGAGTCGACCGCGTGACCCTCGGATCTGAGGACGTAACCGGGGTGGGCGGTGACGATGATGTCCTCGGTGACGCCCTCGGCCTTGAAGGTCTTGCGCAGGGCGGCGATCACGATCGCGATCTGGGTACGGGCGGTGGCGGGAGGGCCACTGTTCCAGACAGCGTCGACGAGGGTGTCGACCGGCACGATCCGGCCGGGGTTGAGCAGCAGCAGAGCCAGGACCGTTCGCTGGCGCGCACCGCCGACGGTGAGCGCACGGCCGTTCGCCGTCACCGACAGGGGCCCAAGGATCTTGAAACCGACCCGCTCACCCACGGATGTTCCCCCCAGAACTCCGCCCACCGTCCTCACCGGAGCGCCTGGACGACAATACCTGAGCGGCCGGGCCGGTTCCCTGGTGTTTTCCGGCCGTCCCTGAGGTCAGGGGCTTCGATGACGCGGAATCAGGGAATCCTCTTTCCTTTTCTCGGACTGCACAAGAGATCAGGTGTGCGCATTCGCATCGAGTAATCCGGGGTGGAATAGCGCTTCCGGGAACCCGTTGATCCTTACCTTCGGTAACCATGACACTCCCCGGGACCTGTGGTGGTCGGATTCCACACCCGGGATCCGACCACCCCGCCCGCGCGAATGGCTGATTCGCTATCGCACAGGTGATCCGATCAAGCCATACCGGACAACCGCCTTGTCCGGTGGGCCCGCGTGGCCCAGGGAGCAGGTGGGAGCAGCCGGAAAACAATGGCCCCCGTGGCCGGATCAACGATGTCCACCGCCCCGCAGGCGGACGCGGAACCGGCACCCTGACCGAAAACGATCAGGCCGCGGAGGCGTGAACGGCCGCTCAGCGCCCGTCCGGTGCCCGCAACCTTCGCTCCTCGCGACGCAACCGGAGCCGGGAACGGGGACCGGCGGCCGGTACCGCGGGACCGGCCGCCGCCCGGTCCGGACCCGACCCGGCGGCCGGCCATCCCGCCACGATGGGCACACTTCTGGATCCGATCGGGCACAAGGGCACAGCGCCGCAACCGCACTGACGGGTGCGACGGCCGAGGCCGGCGCCGCAGTCCCCGAGTCACGGCCGAGGCCACCGCGAGAACCCGGCGCCCATGGCCGACATCGCCGCCACGCTCCGCGCAGGACCGGCAGAGGTCTGCGGCGGTAGCCAGGTCGTTCGTCTCCACACGCCGCAGCGCCTGGGCCCGCTCCTCCACGGTGGGGTCCAGGGCATCGAGCCGGGCGCGGATCCGGTCGGACGCCTGCTGCCGGAAGCCGGGCAGGTCACTTCGCACCGTGCCGAGCGCCCGCCGCACGCCCGGCGGGTCGTGCCGGTCACCGCCTTCGAGGCGGTCTTGGGCGTCGGCCGGCAGCTCCTGTAGGCCCGACTCCTGATCCTCGGTCACGGCCCCTGCAGGCCGCCGTGGCGCGGCGCCGTCTCTCCGGCCTCCCCGGGCCCTCGGCCCCTGCAGGCGCCCCCGACACCCAGGCGGGTACGTCACCGAGGGAACCCACCTCTGGGTGGGCGCCCTCCCGATCCCTCTCGAGCCGGGGCTCGCTCATACCCGGCAGCTCGGGCGCCTCCGGCGGATCGTGCCGGGAAGCGTCACGGCCGAGCCGCCGAGCTTCCTCGCCGAGCAGCACTCCACGGCCGGGAAGGGGCGATCTGCACGAGGTTGTTGAGTTCCAGCAGGGTCCGCATGGGCAGCAGGATCCAGCAGGATCCACATGTGGCACTCGTCACCGCCGGCCAGGGGTGACCCCAGCGTTCACCGGTCAGGTCCTGGCGGGTCAGCACGGCCCGAACGGCGAGGGGGTGGGCGACCGGTACGCAGATCTCGACCGGCCTTCGCCGAGGAGGGCTTCTCCGCACCGGCCGGTACGGGGAGCCGGGCCGGGTCGGAATCGTGGGCGAGCGCGAGGTCGGCGCCCCCTGAGACAAGGTCCATGCACCGCTCGCCCGTGGCGGACCGCATACGGCAGACGGCCCTCCTCCGGACAGGAAGGGCCCCTGAGCATGGCCGCACCCGCGTACGTCAGCGGCTACGCGGGATCCAGCACGGGCTTCGCAGGGAGCCCGCCGTTGTTCTCGCAGCGCAGTTCCTTGGCCATGGCCAGCGAGACGGAGTGGGCTACGGTCGCGTAGGCGTCCTTCAGGGCCTTGGTGTCACCCTCGGGTTCCGTCGGAAACATCCAGCGCTCCACGCCGATGACGACGTGGGCCTCTGTCGTCGAGTTGGAGAACCTGTCGCTCCGGCACGCGAAATAGACGCGCGCCTTGTCTACTGCCGCCACGGCCCGCTCCCCCATCTTCAGCACAGTGAAATTCGGGGCCGGGGTGCCCGTCGGGGGGCCGTCATTCAGCCCCCAGGTGACTCGGATCGCGAAATCCGACGTACCGTCGGCCGTGTAGATGCGGCAGACGTCGTCTCGCCCATTGGTGGCGACCGGAAACGCCTCGGCGAGGCCCGTCGCGGCCTGCGCGACGGTGGACGTATCCGCCGTCGTCCCGAACCGCGATGACCCCGTGATCACCTTCAGTGCCTTGGACGCCTGGGCTGACACGGCGTCGCCACCGCACAGTTGCGTCCCCGCCAGAGCCTTGTCGGCCGCTTCCCTGTCTCCGTCCCCACCACAACCGGTGGTCCCGAGATACAACAAGCCGACCACGGCCCCGGAGAGGAGTCTCCCGCGTACCGACCTACGACTGATCACTGTCCGCATCCTCACGTGTCCTCGGCCGTCCACCGGCCTCAGCCGGTCTCCGGACCGTTGCCCTGCTGCTGCGCCCGGTCGTTGCCGACCCCGTAGCCGATCAGCATCGATTGGCGCAGGTCCTCCTCGAACACAGTGTCCTCATCCACGATGTACCGATCCAGGAAAGCCTCCATCGGCGCCTCGGCCATGCTCTCACCGGCGGAGTAGATCTTGTTCTTCTCCTCGTCGATAAGGTCCTCCACCTTCTCCTTGTGCTCATCCACCGAGTTGCCAGAGATGTCGCCAACCATCTGGCCGATGACCTGTTCGGCAGCGCCAGCGGCGGTATCCGTCGCCAGCGGGATGAGCACCGCGGCCGTGCCCACGGCCGCGGTCGCGGGCAGGAAGGCGACGCCCGCCGCGATGCCCGCCGCGGCCCCGAACTGGACCCAGCCCGCCCGCTTGGCGACCGCCTTCTCGTAGTCCTCGTGGGTCTTGAGGTTCGTCGCTTCCACCTGGTCTGCCCGGGACTGGTCGAGCATGCCCTGCACCTCGGCGCCCACACGCACGGCCGCCCTGGCAGCACCCTCCTTGATCCCGTCCGGGCCCACCGTCCCTTCCAGCACACTACGGGTGTAGACCTGCTCCGCGGCCGAGAGCGTCGCGTAGGCGTCCGGATGCTGCCCCAGGGTGCTGAGGAAGCCCCGGGCGACGCTGCGCCCGTGCCCGTCCACGGTGTCCGCGAAGTCGATGTGCCCCTCCGGGTTCTTGCCCGGCGCGAACACGCTGCCCGAGTCGTTCTTGGCCAACGCCCAGTTGATGTCGTCGATGTAGCCGCCGCCCATGACGCCCAGGCTGTCGGACATCGCCTCGTGGTGCTCCTTGAGCAGAGCCGGGTCCGCGGCGTACTTCTCCATGACCTTCTGCATGACCGCGGCGTTGTCCGCGTCCCGCACCACACCGGCGTCCGGGTGCCCGGCCGGGTAGCCGAGGGTCGCCGCCTCCAGGGCGTGGCCGAGGGCGTCGGGCATCTGGCCGAGCGCCGCCTCGTGCTCGTCGACCGAGTTGACGTCGGGGAAGGACTCCCACTTCTCGTCGCTGAAGAAGTCCAAGTAGTTGTCGAACGGCTCGCCGTCCTTGTTCTTCCCGAGCGCGGCCGTGGCGCCTTGGTTGACCGTGCCGTCCTCGTTGTAGGCGGTCGGCGGGTCGGTGAAGAACTTCTTCGCCGCTTCCGGGCTGTTGCCGAGCGCTTCCAGCATGGCGGTGGCCGGGTCGTAGCCGGCGCCGTTCACGCCGGAGGGGTTGTACGGGTTCTTGAACAGACTGTTCACCGCCTTGTTCTCGGCGAACATGTCCGGTTCCTTCGCGTGCAGTTGCGCCACGTGTTCGGCGATCGGGTTGAGGAACTTCGCGTCATAGTTCCCGTGCCGCATGATCCCGCCGAGCAGCTGATAGCCGAATGGCCCGCCGTAGTCGTTCTTGGACAGCGGAATGCGCTCCGTACCCAACTTGCGGAGCTCCGGGCCCCACTTGTCGGCGAATTCCTTGTCGTGTGAGGCGGTGGCCAGGTTGAGGCCGAGGTTCTCCTGGAGCTGCTGGACGTCCTTGAGGCGCTGCGGGTCGACCTTGGCGTACTCGTACGTGTCCATGGAGAGCTGGCCGAAGAACGCGAGGGACTTCTCGGGGCCGAGCTTCTCGTAGAAGCTCTTGGAGAACTCCACCGACTTGCCGTTGTCCTTCAGCAGCTCGTTGAGCTGCTGGAGTTCGGAGTGTGTGAGGTCCCGGCCCTTGCCCGCCAGAGCGGCGGCGCGGGCGGCTTCCTCCTGGTCCAGCTTCGTGTACGTCGGAGCGTTGAAGTCCTTGCGGTCGGTGACGTTGGCCTCAAGGGTGTTCTTGAGGGCGACGTCGGCGTCGTTGCAGTTGTCGACGATGCGGTCGATCCTCTTCTGCCACGACTCGATGTTCCGCTGCTCCTCCCGTAGAAGATCGCTGTAGTCGGGGTCGTGCCGCGCCGCGGGGATCTGGGACAACGGGCTTTTCGCCGTGACCTTGCCGTTGCCGTCCACGCGGATGCCGGCCGCGGGCCCCTCGTGGTCCCGGATGTTGACCAGGTCGTCCCTGGCCTTCTTGATGGCCGCGTGACCCTCTTCCAGGATCAGCTTCACGCCCTTGGCCTCCGCGGCAGCGTCCGCGAACTCCTTGGCCGTCTTACCGATGAACGCCTTGGTGACCCCGGCGTTGACACCCTCCCAGGAGGCTTTGTCCGCCTTTGCCTTCATCCCGTCGATGGCGTCCGTGGCAAGAGTGTCCAGCTTCTTCGCCATCTCCGACCAGTCGTCGACAGCGGCCTTCAACTTCGCCACCGGCGCGTCGATGATGTCCTCGTACGTCAGCATGGTGCGCGCTCCCCCGAGCCCTATTTCATGTAGTCCGACAGCACGGACGTCCGCATGAGATCCCCCTCGATCTTCACCTCGTCCTTGGCGTGCTGCGCCTTGCTGTAATCGAGGTGATTGGAAATCTGCGCGCAGGCGTCCAGCAGCGTCCTCAGATGGGTCTGCCAGAAATCGTGCACCTTCAGCACGGCCGAACCGCTCACGAAGTTCCC
Organism: Streptomyces europaeiscabiei; assembly: GCF_036346855.1. Lineage (NCBI taxonomy): Bacteria > Bacillati > Actinomycetota > Actinomycetes > Kitasatosporales > Streptomycetaceae > Streptomyces > Streptomyces europaeiscabiei. The sequence continues at coordinate 7,793,686 of NZ_CP107841.1, read as the reverse complement.
GTTGGTCAGCGCTATCGCCGCGTCGAACGTGGCGGGACGGGCGATGTCGCCCTCCTTCCCCAGCCGCCCCAACAGGTCATACGCTTCATTGCCGATAGCGCCGAGATCGTCCCGATTGACCACCAGGTTCTTCCCGCCACCACCACCTGCACCGCCCGCGGCCGGAGCGCTGTTGAGCCGCATGGCAGTCCGCTCGGTCGCCGCCTCGCGCAATTCGGCCCATTCTTGCTCGAACGTCACGATTTCTCCCAAGCTCATCCGGGCAGGCCACTCCACCGTACGCGCGCGGCCACCGACCTGATCACCTGTCTCTTGTACCATCACCCGCCCGGGGGCCCGGTAGTTGATTCCCCGAAGCCCGGACGACAACGACCGAGTCCCGGCACGGTCATGCCCAGTGGAACCGGCCTCCCCGCCTGCCCGAAACCGGCAGATGCGACCCTCGTAGGACTCCGCCAGGTCTTCGGGTTCGGCCTCTTCCTGGGCATGGTGGACGGACGGACGCACATGAAGCGAACCGTTTCCGGGTGAGGTTGGCGTTGTACGTGGCTGATGTGTCCGCCTCGGGGCCACGCAAGGAGCAGCGGGCCAAGGGCGACTGCTACCCACGGGGACTGATGCTGGACGGCCGCCGCAAGTCGATCCAGGCTCTGGCCGTTCGTCTGCCGGACGGCAACGGACAGAAACTGCAGCACAGTTCGTGAACCAGTCCACCTGGGACCCGATGCCGGTGCAGCGGCTGATCCGTGAGCGCATGCTGCCCCTGGCCGAAGCGGCGGCCTGAGTGATCGACGACGGTCAGTGTCCAAGGACGGCCGGATGTCGGCCGGGGTGGCTCCGCAACACTGCGGAGCCCTGGGCGAAGGTGCCAACTGCCAGGTCGTGGTCGGCGTCCACGCCGCCGGTGACACCGCCTCCTGCCCGCTGCAGTGGCGGCTGGCTCTGGACATGCTCGACGCCCTGGCCGACTGGGGCATGAGCCCGCCCGTGGTCGTGGCTGATGCCGCCTACGGCACCAATGCCCACCTGCGGGCCGGCCTGGCCCAGCGGGGAATCGACTACATGCCGGCCGTCCGCGCGGACGTGAGTGCCCACCCGTTCGACGTCCAGCGCGTGGCTCCGGACCGCAAGGGTCCCGCCGACTGCCGCACCACGACGGATGCGGCTGGTTTCCGCGGCGATCGTCCGTGCCTCGTCCAGGCTGGTAGCCCTCGCCGCACGGGCCTCCAGGTCACGGAGGCCCGTGCGGACGTCTCCGGTCTGCGGACTATGGCCACCTGCACGGCCCAGCCCTGCACGAAGTTCCGCAACGGCGTCGCGGAGACACTGAGCCGGACGGCCAGAGCCGGCGACTCGTCGATGCCCCTCTGTCATCAGTGGCATTCGCCGGGATCAGGGCTGCACAGCACCCCGCAGGAGCACCGTTCCTGGTGGGCAACAGCTACCGCGCAGAACCGCAGGCCCTCCACCCTCCGGCGGTCCGAGCGTCATATGAGCGTCAAGATCTTCCGCAAGTCGACTCTCCTTCGCCCCCACGCGGGTCTCGGCAGCGGAAAACCGCAGGTGAGGTACTGAGTTGCCGTCCGACCTGTTGGACACGGCAAAACAGGTCGAGAGTCGACCCGGAACAGAGAACCTGCAGGTCAGGCACCCTTGCCGACAGGCTCAAGGATCGCCACGCACTCCACATGGTGGGTCATCGGAAACAGATCGAACGCCCGCAGCGTCCGCACCCGATATCCACCCTCCTTGAAGTACCCCAGATCCCGCGCCAGCGCGGCCGGGTCGCAGGCCACGTACGCGATCCGGCGCGCCCCCAGCGACGACATGTGCTGGACGGTCTTCTTGCCCGCCCCGGCGCGCGGCGGGTCCAGAACGATCAGGTCGACCTCGGTAATGCCTGTCTTCGGCAGCACCGCCTCGACCTTGCCCTGTTCGATCCGGACCCGGTCGAAGGCGGCGAGGTTGTGCCGGGCGTCCTCGACGGCACGCTTGCCGGACTCGATGCCGAGGACTGCCCCCTTGTCGCCGACGCGGTCGGCGAGGGCGCCCGCGAACAGGCCGACGCCGCAGTAGAGGTCGAGGGCCATGTCACCCTTGCGCGGGAGCAGGCCCTGCATGACCGCCTTCATCAGCGTGTCCGCCGCCATCGGGTGGACCTGCCAGAAGCCGCCGCTGCCGACCCGGTACGTACGGCCGTCGGCGCGCTCGCGGACGAACGCGCGGCCGTGGACGCGGTGGATGCCACCGTCGTGCTCCTCGACGCGCATGACGGAGACGGGCTTGTCGAGCTCGACCAGGGGCAGACGGGCGCCCGGCTTCGGCTCCAGGATGACCATGCGGTCCTGGGATCCGGTCGCGGCGATCGCGTCGACGGACTCCATCCCGGCCCAGTCGCGCTGTTCGATGCCCAGCTCGCTGATGCCGGCCGCCGCGATCATGCAGTGCTCGATCGGCTCGACCACGTGCGAACGGTGGCGCCGCAGCCCGGCGTTGCCGTCCGCGTCCACCGCGTACTGCACCCTCGTACGCCACTGAGGCACCTCGCCCGGCGGCAGCTTGTCGCCCTCGGCCGGCATCACCGTGCCGTCCCAGCCGGCCTCCTCCGGGGTCAGGCCGGCGAGCCGCTTCAGCTGTTCGGCGACGACCTCGCCCTTGAGTCGGCGCTGGGCGCCCGGCTTGGCGTGCTGCCAGTCGCAGCCGCCGCAGCGGCCGGGGCCCGCGTAGGGGCAGGGGGCCTCGACGCGGTCCTTGGAGGCCGACAGGACCGAGACGGCGTCCGCCCGCAGGAAGCGCGCGCCCTCCTCACCGTCGGTCACCCTCACCACGACCCGCTCGCCGGGCAGCGCGTGCCGTACGAAGAGGACCTGACCATCGGAGGTACGCGCGACGCAGTGGCCGCCGTGGGCGACGGGGCCGACCTCGACCTCGTATTCCTCTCCCACCAGCGATTTCTTCGGTTCTGCCTGCATGGTGGGGTGACTCCAGGAGATGAGGAACGCGACAACGGCCGGACAACAGCCCACCAGTCTACGTGGGTGCCGTCCGACCGTTGACCACGAACGTCAGCTCATGTCGAACATCAGCTCTGGTCGGCCGACGACTTGCTCGACGACTTGGTCGACGGCTTGGCCGACGGCTCCTTCGGCCGCTCGTGCGCCGGCCCGCGCCGCACCGACCCAGGCGCGCTCCATTCCTGCCGCTTGCGCGCCCGTCGCTTGGCGACCTCGGAGGACTCCAGCTGGTAGGGCACGGAGGTCACCATGACGCCCGGCGTGAAGAGCAGCCGGCCCTTGAGCCGGAGTGCGCTCTGGTTGTGCAGCAGGTGCTCGTACCAGTGGCCGACCACGTACTCGGGGATGATCACCGACACCGCGTCGCGCGGGGACTCCTTGCGCAGCCCCTTGACGTACTCGATGACCGGCCGGGTGACCTCGCGGTACGGCGAGTCGAGGACCTTCAGCGGTACGTCGATGCCGCGCCGGGTCCACTCCTCCTGGAGGGCCTTGGTCTCGGCCGGGTCGACGTTGACGCTGAGCGCCTCCAGGGTGTGGGAGCGCATCAGCTTGGCGTAGGCGAGGGCGCGCAGGGTGGGGCGGTGGATCCTGGAGATCAGCACCACGGAGTGGACCCTCGACGGCCGTACGACGTCGTCGCTCGGGCCGTCCGGCGCGGCGATCTCCGCGGCGACCCGGTCGTAGTGCTTACGGATGGCCGTCATCGTCGCGTAGAAGATCACCATGCCGAGCAGGGCGACCCAGGCACCGTGCGTGAACTTGGTGCCGAGGACGACGATCAGGACCAGTCCGGTGAAGAACGCGCCGAAGGTGTTGATCGCGCGGGAGCGGACCATGTGGCGGCGCTTGGCCGGGTCCTTCTCGGTGCGCAGATGGCGGTTCCAGTGCCGGACCATGCCCGTCTGGCTGAGCGTGAAGGAGACGAACACCCCGACGATGTACAGCTGGATCAGGCGCGTGGAGTCGGCGCCGTAGATCCACACCAGGAGCACGGCGGCACCCGCGAGGAGCACGATGCCGTTGGAGAAGGCGAGACGGTCGCCGCGGGTGTGCAGCTGGCGCGGGAGGTAGCGGTCCTGGGCGAGGATCGAGCCGAGCAGCGGGAAGCCGTTGTAGGCGGTGTTGGCGGCCAGGAACAGCACGAGGGCGGTGGCGGCGGCCAGCACGACGAACAGGAACGTGCCGTCGCCGAAGACGGCCGCGGCGACCTGGGAGATCACCGGGTTCTGGACGTAGGAGTCACCGACCGGGGTGCCGTCGCGGAACAGGTCGGCCGCCGGGTTCTCCGCCATCCGCACCTTGGTGACCATGGCGAGGCCGATGATGCCGCAGAACATGGTGACGGCGAGCAGGCCCATCGCGGCGAGCGTGGTGGCCGCGTTCTTCGACTTGGGCTTGCGGAAGGCGGGTACGCCGTTGGAGATGGCCTCGACACCGGTGAGGGCGGCACAGCCGGAGGAGAAGGCCCGCAGCAGCAGGAAGACCAGCGCGAAGCCGGCGAGGCCCTGGTGCTCGGGCTTGATCTCCAGGCCGGCGGTGGGCGCCCGCATCGTGTCGTCGAGGACGAGGCCGCGGTAGGCACCCCAGGCGATCATCACGAAGACGCCGACGACGAAGACGTACGTCGGAATCGCGAAGAGTTTCCCGGACTCCTTCACGCCGCGCAGGTTCATCACCGTGAGCAGCACGATGATGCCGATCGCGCACAGCACCTTGTGCTCGACGAAGAAGGGGACGGCCGAACCGAGGTTCTCCACGCCGGAGGAGATCGACACGGCGACGGTGAGGACGTAGTCGACGAGGAGCGCGCTGGCGACGGTGAGGCCGGCCTTGGGGCCGAGGTTGGTGTTCGCCACCTCGTAGTCGCCGCCACCGCTCGGATACGCGTGCACGTTCTGCCGGTAGGACGCCACAACGGTGAACATCAGCACGACGACCGCGACGGCGATCCAGGGGCTGAAGTGGTAGGCCGACACGCCCGCGATGGAGAGAACCAGCAGCACCTCTCCGGGTGCGTACGCCACGGACGAGAGCGGGTCGGAGGCGAAGACGGGGAGAGCGATGCGCTTCGGCAGGAGCGTTTCGCCCAGCCGGTCGCTGCGCAGGGCGCGCCCGATCAGGATCCGTTTGGGCACGTCGGTCAGTTTGGACACGCAGAGGATCGTAAGCGCCCCGACTGGTTCTGGGCACATCCGGGTGAAATCCCGGCGGGCCCCGGGGTGAAATCCGTCCGGCGGCGACTGCGAAGTGCGTCACGTCACGCATCCTCCAGTCATACGGACGGCGTCCTCATGTCCATATGACGAATCCCGATCCATATGACGAATCCCGTGGCGTTCTCGTCCACCTCACCCTCCTCACCCTCTGGAGACCCCATGCAGGCCGCGACCGCGGAGCTGATCGGCGCTCTCGCCTCCCTCGTCGGGCTCGGCGTCCTGACGGGGATCAGCGTCCGCCGGATCAGCCGGCGTCGTCCCACGATGTGACCGGAGTCTGCACGGGGGTGCCCCCGGTGGACCGCACGTGTGTAGCTTGGGCGACGGTCTGAGACCCTGTTTTCGACGTTTCGGCTGAACAGTAGCTATTGACACCGGAAGGACGGTCGTGCACATCGTCATCATGGGCTGCGGGCGAGTGGGTTCCACCCTCGCCCAGACCCTGGAGCAACAGGGGCACACGGTCGCCGTGATCGACCAGGACCCCACGGCCTTCCGTCGTCTGGGCTCGGGCTTCGGCGGCCGGCGCGTCACCGGGGTCGGCTTCGACCGCGACACCCTGCGTGAGGCGGGCATCGAGGAGGCGGGGGCGTTCGCCGCCGTCTCCAGCGGTGACAACTCGAACATCATCGCCGCCCGTGTCGCCCGCGAGATGTTCGGCATCGAGAACGTGGCGGCGAGGATCTACGACCCCCGCCGCGCCGAGGTGTACCAGCGTCTGGGCATCCCGACGGTCGCCACGGTCCGCTGGACCGCCGACCAGATGCTCCGCCGGCTGCTGCCCTCCGGGGCGGAGCCGCTGTGGCGCGACCCCACCGGCGGTGTCCAGCTCGCCGAGGTGCACGCCTCGTCGGCCTGGGTGGGCCACAAGATCAGCAAGATGCAGGAGGAGACCGGCGTCCGCGTCGCGTTCCTCACCCGCCTGGGCGAGGCGATCCTGCCGTCCTCGCAGACGGTGCTGCAGGAGGGCGACCTCGTGCACGTGATGATGCGGACGGACGACGTCGAGAAGGTCGAGGCGACCTTCGCCGAGGGCCCCGACGAGGAAGGCGGTCACTGATGAGGGTCGCCATTGCCGGTGCCGGAGCGGTCGGCCGCTCGATCGCGGGCGAACTGCTGGAGAACGGCCACGAGGTCCTTCTCGTCGACAAGGCGCCGACCGCCATCTCGGTCGAGCGCGTCCCCCAGGCGGAGTGGCTGCTGGCCGACGCCTGTGAGATCACGTCCCTGGACGAGGCGGCGCTCCAGCGTTGCAACGTCGTCATCGCCGCGACCGGCGACGACAAGGTCAACCTGGTCGTCTCGCTGCTGGCGAAGACGGAGTACGGCGTTCCGCGCGTCGTCGCCCGCGTCAACAACCCCAAGAACGAGTGGCTGTTCAACGAGTCCTGGGGCGTGGACGTGGCCGTGTCGACCCCCCGGCTGATGTCGGCCCTGGTCGAGGAGGCCGTCAGCGTCGGTGACCTGGTCCGGCTCCTCCGCTTCAGCCACGGCGACGCGAACCTGGTCGAGCTGACCCTGCCGCCCGAGTCGGCCCTGGCCGGCACGCAGGTGGGCGACGTCGAGTGGCCGGAGGACACCTCCCTGGTCACGATCATCCGCGGCACCCGGGTCCTCACCCCCACTCCGGACGACTCCCTGGAGGCGGGCGACGAACTCCTCTTCGTGGCCGCCCAGGCCCGCGAGGAACAGCTGGAGGACCTCCTGTCGGTCCGCCGCGAGGACGCGACGAGCTAGCGGGGTCCGATACGAGCTTGGGGCGCCCGGAGATATCCGGGCGCCCCAAGTCTTCGTCACCTTCAACCCGGTCCGGTCCGCGTCACCTTTCAGTCCGGTCCGGTCCGCGTCACCTTTCAGTCCGGTCCGGGCAGCGCCAGCCCGTCCGGCGTTCGAGGACGAGGCCGTTCAGGCCGCAAGCGGGGGTCCGGGGGCGGCAGCCCCCAGCGAGGCCCGCACCGACGCCGGGTGGCTAGTCACCCGCCCGCGCCGCGGCCTTCCGCTCCTCCGCCGCGCGCTCTTCCGCCTCCATCTCGGCGAACACATCGATCGGGGCCGGCGCCTTCGCCAGGAACACCCAGGTCAGCCAGACCGCGAGCAGGAACGGCGGGATCTTCAGGGCGATGAGCACCCAGCCCAGCTGGGTGGTGTCGGCCCACCAGTAGAGCGGGAAGAGGATCGCGCACTTGGCGAGCAGGATCGCGCCCCAGGCGTAACTCGCCTTCGCGTACGCCTTCTTGCGGCCCGGGTTCCGCTTCCGCCAGGACAGGTTCTCCTTGAAGACCGGGCCGAGCATCAGGCCGATCAGCGGCACGCCGGCCAGCGTCGTGATGATGTACGCGAGCCCGAGGACCAGCGTGTAGAGCATGCCCGGCAGATAGAAGTCCTTGGCGTTGCCGGTCATCATCGCGAAGACCACACCGAAGGCGACCCCGAAGACACCGCTGAAGGCGTGCTTGACGGTGTCCTTCATGACGAGCCGCACCACGACCAGCAGGACGGAGACACCGAGGGCCGCGAGGGCCGCGGCGTGCAGGTCCTTGTTGATCGTGAAGATGGAGACGAAGAGCAGGCCCGGGAGCACGGTCTCGACCATGCCGCGCACGCCACCGAACGCCTCGAACAGCGCGGCCTCCGTCACCGCCTTGGAGTCCTGCGAGCCGTCCTGTCCGCCCTGTGCGTCCTGGACGCCGCGCTGGGCGTCTTCCGTCGGCTTGTCGAGCGACGTCACCGGCTACTCCCGTCCGAGGGGTCTGAGTTCGTACTTCGGATTGAACAGCACCCTACGGCCCCGGCTCATCGAGACCCGGCCGGATGCGATCAGCTTGCGCCCCGGCTCTATCCCGACGATGGAGCGTCTGCCCAGCCACACCACGTCCAGCGCGGCCGAACCGTCGAACAGTTCTGCCTCCAGGGCCGGGACACCGGCCCGTGGGCGCAGCGTGACCGTGCGCAAGGTACCAGTAACCGTCACTATCTGTCGGTCGTGGCAGTCACATATGCGCGTGCAGCCCGCGGTGTCCGCGTCCTCGCGCAGCTCCTCCGACTCCAGGTCCGTCTGGGAGGAGGAGAGCCGGTCGAGCATGCGCCGGAACCGGCCCGCCGGCTTCTCGGAACGAGGAACAGCACTCATGACAAAAGCGTACCGGGGCCCGCCGACAGAGCCGCACCCCGGCTACTTCTCGAAGCGGTACCCCATCCCCGCCTCGGTGACGAAGTGCTTCGGCCGCGAGGGGTCGCCCTCCAGCTTGCGCCGCAGCTGGGCCATGTAGACCCGGAGGTAGTTGGTCTCCGTCCCGTAGGACGGCCCCCAGACCTCCTGGAGGAGCTGCTTCTGGCTGACCAGGCGGCCGGCGTTGCGGACCAGCACCTCCAGGAGGTGCCACTCGGTGGGGGTAAGCCGGACGTCCCTGCCGTCCCGGTTCACCTTCTTCGCGGCCAGGTCCACGGTGAAGTCGTCGGTCTCCACGATCACGTCGCCCTCCGCGCCCCCGACGGGCTCGGCACGGCGGACCGCGGCGCGCAGCCGGGCGAGCAGCTCGTCCATGCCGAAAGGCTTGGTGACGTAGTCGTCGGCGCCCGCGTCGAGGGCATCTACCTTCTCGTCGGAGGAGTGCCGGGCCGACAGGACGAGGATCGGGACCCGGGTCCAGCCCCGCAGTCCCCTGATCACCTCGACGCCGTCCATGTCGGGCAATCCCAGGTCGAGGACGACGACGTCGGGGTGGCGGGCGGCGGCGAGTTCGAGGGCCGTCGCGCCGTCGTGGGCGGCGTCGACCTCGTACTTGCGGGCCTTCAGGTTGATCACGAGCGCGCGGACGATCTGCGGCTCGTCGTCGACCACGAGCACCCGGGTCATGTGTTTCGCCTCTCTGCCGATGCGGCCGTGCCTGGCGGTGCCGCCTCGCTCCCCGACGCGGCCTTGTCCGCCGACGGGACCGTGTCCCCCGAGGCGACCATGTCCGTCGAAGGGAACATGTTCGCCGACGCGGCGGCGGCCGACCTGGACATGTCCACCGACGTAGACGTGCCTGCCGACACTTCGGTGCCCGAGGAAGGGCCCGTACCGGCCCCGGAGCCGATCGCCGCGGCCCGCACCGTGAGCACCATGGTGAGTCCTCCGCCGGGGGTGTCCTCCGCGTCGAGCGTGCCGCCCATGGCCTCCGCGAAGCCTCGGGCGACCGCGAGCCCCAGCCCCACGCCGGTCCCGCGCGGGGCGTCGCCGTGGCGCTGGAAGGGGGCGAAGATGCGCTCCTTGGCCTCGTCGGGGACGCCGGGGCCCCGGTCGGTGACGCGGACCTCGACGCGGCCGCCGAGGGCGCTGGCGGAGACCTGGGCGGGCGTGCCGGGCGGGCTGTACTTGACGGCGTTCTCGACGATGTTGGCGACCGCGCGCTCCAGCAGCCCGGGATCGACGGCGACCATGGGCAGGCTCTCGGGGATCTCCAGTCCGACACTGCCCTCGGGAACGCCGCCGAGGGCCATCGGCACCACCTCGTCGAGATCGATCTCGCGGATCAGTGCGGAGACGGTGCCGGTCTGCAGGCGGGACATGTCGAGGAGGTTGCCCACGAGGTGGTCGAGCCGGTCGGCGCCGTCCTCGATCCCTTCGAGCAGTTCGGCCTCGTCCTCCTGCGACCAGGCCACGTCGTCGGAGCGCAGGGACGAGACGGCCGCCTTGATACCGGCCAGCGGGGTGCGCAGGTCGTGGCTGACGGCGGCGAGCAGCGCGGTGCGGATGCGGTTGCCCTCGGCCAGCTCCTTGGCCTGGTCCGCCTCCTGTTTGAGGCGCCGGCGGTCCAGTACGACGGCGGCCTGGGCGGCGAACGCGGCCAGCACCCGGCGGTCCTCGGCGGGCAGGACGCGCCCGGAGAGGGCGAGCGCCATCTGGCCGCCGACCGGCATGTCCACGTCCGCGGCCTCCGGACGGTCCACCCGCCGGGGGCCCACGCTGCCCGCGCAGGTCCACGGGTCCACATCGCTCTCGCGCTCCAGCAGGGCCACCGACTCCATGCCGAAGGTCTCACGCACCCGTTCGAGCAGTGCCTCCAGGCTGGTCTCTCCGCGCAGCACGCTGCCCGCGAGGAAGGAGAGGATCTCGGACTCGGCGCGCAGCCGGGCCGCCTGGTGGGTGCGCCGGGCCGCGAGGTCGACCACGGACGCCACGGACACCGCGACTCCTATGAAGACCACGATGGCGACGATGTTCGTCGGGTCGTCGACCGTCAGGGTGTGCACCGGCGGGGTGAAGAACCAGTTGAGCAGCAGCGACCCCAGCACGGCGGCGGCCAGGGCGGGCAGCAGACCGCCCAGCAGGGCCGCGGCCACCGTCACCGACAGGAACAGCAGCATGTCGTTGGCGAGCCCCAGGTCGGTCTCGAAGTTGGCCAGCAGCAGTGCCAGCAGCGGCGGTCCGGCCGTCCCGACCAGCCAGCCCCAGACCATCCGGGCCCGGCCCAGCCGCGCGCCCCGGGCGACGGGCAGCCCGCGTCCCTTGCCCGCCTCGTCGTGGGTGATCAGGTGGACGTCCAGGTCGGGTCCGGAGTCCCGGGCGACGGTCGCGCCGACGCCCGGCCCGAACACGTACTGCCAGCTCTTGCGCCGCGAGACGCCGAGCACGATCTGGGTGGCGTTGACCCCGCGCGCGAAGGCCAGCAGCGCGGCCGGGATGTCGTCGCCGACTACGTGGTGGAAGGTGCCGCCGAGGTCCTCGACGAGGGTGCGCTGGACGGCGAGTTCCTTGGGCGAGGCCGAGGTCAGCCCGTCGCTGCGGGCGATGTACACGGCCATGACCTCGCCGCCCGCGCCCTTCTCGGCGAGCCGGGAGGCCCGCCGGATCAGGGTCCGCCCCTCGGGGCCGCCGGTCAGGCCGACCACGATCCGCTCCCGCGATCCCCAGATCCTCGACACCTGGTGCTCGCTGCGGTACGCGTTCAGGTACTCGTCGACCCGGTCCGCCACCCACAGCAGCGCCAGTTCCCGCAGCGCGGTCAGGTTCCCGGGCCGGAAGTAGTTCGACAGGGCCGCGTCGACCTTGTCGGGCTGGTAGATGTTGCCGTGCGCCATCCGCCGCCGCAGTGCCTGTGGCGACATGTCGACCAGCTCTATCTGGTCGGCCCGCCGCACCACCTCGTCGGGGACCGTCTCGCGCTGCCGTACGCCCGTTATCGACTCGACGACATCACCGAGCGACTCCAGGTGCTGGATGTTGACGGTCGATATCACGTCGATGCCGGCCGCGAGCAGTTCCTGGACGTCCTGCCAGCGCTTGTCGTTGCGCGAGCCGGGCACGTTGGTGTGGGCCAGTTCGTCCACGAGGGCGACCCGGGGCCGCCGGGCGAGGACGGCGTCCACGTCCATCTCGGTGAAGACCGCGTCCCGGTACTCCAGCTCCCGCCGCGGGATCCGGTCGAGACCGTGCAGCATCACCTCGGTGCGGGAGCGGCCGTGGTGCTCCACGAAGGCCACCACGCAGTCGGTGCCGCGTTCGGTCCGGCGGTGCGCTTCGGACAGCATCGCGTACGTCTTTCCGACGCCCGGTGCCGCACCGAGATAGATCCGAAGCTTCCCGCGTCCCATGGCCCCATTGTCTTCCCGTGACCGCTGCCTACGCAGCGTCGACCCTACGGCCAATAATCACGGCAAAGGGGACACGAGGCGGACCGGAGCCGCTCTTTGACGCAACCCTGACGCACCCCCCGCGTGGAGCGCGCACATGGCGAAGGGCCGCACCCCACCAGGGAATGCGGCCCGTGCACGGCCAAATACAGCGCCCAACAAGGTGGCGCGGGGAACTGCGTCGACAGTCCCCACCGGCCCGCGGTCGCCCACGGCCCCGCAGACGCGGCGGCTAGCGGACCTCGGTGGTCTCCGGGCCGCGCTGCAGCTGCCCCATGCCGCCGGAGAAGCGGGAACCGGCCTGCTCCTCCTGCTGGACGCCCTCGGGAACCATCTGCGCGTCGTTGGGCAGCTTGAGGACGATCGGGTCGCGCGGAGCCATGGGACCCTCGCCGCGCAGGACGACCGTGTCCCGGAAGATCTGCTCCAGCAGCCCGGCGGTCTGCGGCTCCACCGCGCCCCGGCCGGAGATCACCCCGCGCAGGAACCAGCGGGGTCCGTCCACACCCACGAACCGGACCACCTGGAAGCCGCCCGTGCCGTCCGGCAGCTGCACCGGCACCTGCGCGCGCAGCTCCCAGCCGAGGGGGCCCTCGACCTCGTCGATGACACCGCCCTGCTGGGTGATGCCGGTGGCGATCTCCTCGCGGACCTCGCCCCAGATGCCCTCGCGCTTGGGTGCGGCGAAGGCCTGCAGCTGGACCGCGCTGTCGCGGAGCACGACGGTCGCCGCGACGATCGCGTCGCCCGCGACCTCGACCCGCAGCTCCATGCCGTCGACTCCGGGCACGAAGATGCCGCCGAGGTCCACCCGGCCCTCGCCGGGCTCACGCACCTCGGAGCTGTCCCACGGCCCGTCGGGCCGGGGTTCGGGTTCGAGCCGTACGCGCTCGCGCGCGACCTCGTCCGCCTCAGTGTCGGCGTCCCCAGCGACGCCGTCGACCTGCTCGGCCTCGCTCGCCGCGTCCGCCGCGTCCTCGGCGGAACCCTTCTTCTTGCGACGTCCGAACACGTCACTGTCCTTCCCGGTCGGATACGACCGAAGCGTATCGATTCCCACCCGTTGCCACCCATGGTCCGCCCACGGCGGCATGACCGCCGGTGGACCCGAAGCCCCCCTCGGCCCGCGCCGAGTCGGGAAGCTCCGCCACCTCCTGGAAGCGCACCTTCTCGACCTGCTGGACGACCAGTTGGGCAATCCGGTCGAAGCGCTCGAACCGCACGGCTTCATGCGGGTCGAGATTCACCACGATCACCTTGATCTCCCCACGGTACCCGGCATCAACCGTCCCCGGGGCATTCACCAGGGCGACGCCGCAGCGGGCGGCGAGACCGGACCGTGGGTGCACGAAGGCCGCGTACCCCTCCGGGAGCGCGATGGACACTCCCGTGGGAAGTACGGCCCGTTCACCCGGCTTCAACTCCCGGCTCTCCGTGGTGCGCAGATCGGCTCCCGCGTCACCGGGCCGCGCGTAGTCCGGCAGCGGCACGTCGGGGTCGACGCGCCGGATCAGGACATCGAGAGGAGCACGGCCGCCGCTCACGGGTTCACCTCGAAGGCTCGGGCCCGCCGGACCTGGTCCGGGTCCTTCATGGCCGCCTGGATCTCCTCGTCCCGGCCGTGGTCGATGAAGTGGTCGACCTTGACCTCGACGAAGAGCGCGTCGGCGCGGACGGCCAGCGGGCCGTCGGGGCCACCGATGCGCCCCTGGGCGGTCGCGAAGATCTTCCGCCCGGCCACCGCCGTCACCTCTGCCCGGAGATGCAGCACGGTGTCGACGGGGACGGGCCGCAGGAAGTCGGTCTCCAGCCGCCCGGTCACCGCGATGGTGCGCAGCAGCCAGGTGAGGGAGCCGAGGGTCTCGTCGAGGGCACTGGCCAGGACCCCGCCGTGCGCGAGGCCCGGGGCCCCCTGGTGCGCGGGCCGCACGGTGAATTCGGCTGTGAGAGTGACGCCCTCACCAGCCCTCGCCTCCAGATGCAGCCCGTGGGGCTGCTCACCACCACAGCCGAAACACTGCCCGTAGTGCGTGCCGAGCAACTCACCGGGGGCGGGCGCCTCGGGGTGCCGTACGGGCGCCGTGGCGTCCGCCGGGGGTCGCAGGGCCGCGGAAGTACCTCTCACAGCCGCAGACCTTACCCGTCCGTCAGCGCCCGGCCACCGCCCCTACGGGCAGGGTTTCCCCTCGGGCGCCCCTATTCCGGGGCTGACAGGCCCGCATGCCAAGCTTGACGCCATGCAGCCCTCCGCCCCGCCGTACGAAGAACGCCTGACCGCTCCCCGCACCTGGTGGCTCGTCTGTTTCCTGGTCGGCGTCTCGATGGCCCTCATCCTGCTGCCCTTCGGCACGCTCCCTCTGCTGGGCGGGCTCGCCGGCGGCACGGCGGTCGCCGCGGTCGTCACCAGCTCGTACGGCTCGGTCCGTATCCGCGTCGTCGGCGACTCACTGATCGCGGGCGAGGCGAAGATCCCGGTGAGCGCCCTGGGCGAGCCGGAGATCCTCGACCGCGAGGAAGCCCAGGCCTGGCGCACGTACAAGGCCAACTCCCACGCCTTCATGCTGCTGCGCGCCTACATCCCCACCGCGCTCCGTATCCCGATCACCGACCCGGCGGACCCGACCCCGTACGCGTACCTGTCGACGAGGGAACCGGAGCGTCTGGTGGCCGCCCTGGAGGCGGCCAGGACAGCGGCATAGCGCGGCTCGTCACCCGGCGGTGACGGAAAGAGCCGGCCCACGACGGCGGACCGACTCGACCGCGTGGTTTTCTCGCCGGACTCTTACCGCCGGGACACGGCCTGCCGCCGGGAACCCTCTTGCCGCCGTGAGGGGCGATCAGCCGCTGAGGCGCAAGGCCGACGGGGACGGTGCCGGACTCGGGCGCACCAGGTCGAGGGACCGAGGGCGCCCGGCGCCTCCCGCTCAGCCCCCGCCGAGTTCCTTGGGCAGCTCCCCCACCGTCAGGGGATCGACCGGCTCCTCCAGCGGCGGCAGTTCCGGCAACGCCTCCCACGGCACCTGCGTCCGCCGCAGGTCCTTGCGGATCCGCTCCGCGAGGCGCTTGGTGTCCCGGCGGTTCATGACCGCCCCGACCGCGGCGCCGACCAGGAACGGCATCAGGTTCGGCAGGTTCCGCACCATCCGCTTCATGATCTGCTGCCGCAGCTGCCGCTTCATCTGCCCGCCGAGCGCCGAGTTGATCGTCGACGGCCGGGTCACGTCGATGCCGCGCTCCCCGGACCAGGAGTTCAGATAGGCGGTGCTGCGCTGCCGCAGGTTTCCCGGCGGCCGCGCCCCGTACACCTCGTGCAGTTCGGCGATGAGTTTCAGCTCGATCGCGGCGACCCCGGTGATCTCGGCGGCCAGTTCCGCGGGCATGGCGGGCGGCGCCGGCAGCATCGCGGCGGCCCCGACGCCCGCGCCCACCGTGGAGGACGCGTTGGCGGCCCCCGCGACGAGCTTGTCGGCGATCTGCTCGGGCCCCAGCCCCGGGAAGTGGGCGCGAAGGGTCGCGAGGTCGCGCACGGGGATCCGCGGGGCGATCTCGATGACGCGGTCGGTGATGTACGCGAGGCCCGCTCTGGCCCCGTCACCGCTCTTGCGGGCCCCCACCTTGAGGCCCTGTCTCAGTCCGTCCCGGACGACGGCCGCACGTCGTCCGGCGACCGGCGCCGGAGTGTCCACCGGTACGGGCAGGCGTCCCTGCTCATCCGTGGCGCCCCCCGACGCCCTGGCGGGCGCACGTTCGAGCGAGGCCGCTCCCTGATCGGAGGAGCCCCGCTCGTCGTCACGCACACCGTCGGAGCCGTCGTACGGCCCCGGGTCCGCCCCCTTTCGGGAGCGGCGCTTCCAAGGAGGGGTCGAGCCAGTCACGGCCGACCCTGCCTCAGTCGCAGTCGCGGCAGATCGGCTGACCGTTCTTCTCGCGGGCCAGCTGGCTGCGGTGGTGCACCAGGAAGCAGCTCATGCAGGTGAACTCGTCCTGCTGCTTGGGCAGCACCCGGACGGCCAGCTCCTCGTTCGAGAGGTCGGCCCCGGGCAGTTCCAGGCCTTCTGCTGCCTCGAACTCATCTACATCCACGGCGGACGTCGACTTGTCGTTCCGGCGAGCCTTGAGCTCTTCCAGGCTGTCCGAGTCGACGTCGTCGTCGGTCTTGCGTGGGGTGTCGTAATCCGTTGCCATGTCGCGCTCTCCCCCTCTGGGTGTCTGCGGTGTCTCCAGCGCACGTAACGCGTGAGAGGCCGGACTTGTGCCCGACCTGAGGCGGAGATTTTGCCTCACATCAAGGTCTGTTACTCAATCGACACCCAACCGGACTCCTCAAGAGTGATCGGCTTGGATGGCGAACGGGACCGTACACGGTCCTGAGGCTGCATACAAAGGCGCCTCAGCATGTACTTCCCGTGATCTCAACCCCCGAAAACCCGGATGTTCCCGGCTTTCCGGAGGCCACATGATCACGCTCGGTAGATGGCTTGAAATTCGCCCATGTGATCGATCACACATCGGTCGTGCACGACCAATTCGATCGGGTACCCAGGAAATTCCGCGCAAAGCGAACACGTCCCGGAACCGGGGTCATTTTCTCAGACGGGCAGGGTCACGCGCATCACGAGTCCGCCTCCCTCACGTGGCCGGGCGGCGATGTGGCCGCCGTGCGCGCGGGCCACGGACCGGACGATCGACAGGCCGAGGCCCACGCCCTTGTCACTGCCCGTGCGCTCCGTACGCAGCCGCCGGAACGGCTCGAAAAGGTTGTCGATCTCGTACGCCGGAACCACGGGCCCGGTGTTCGTGACCACCAGGACCGCCTGACCGTGCTGCAGCTCCGTCGTGACCTCCACCCAGCCGCCCGGCCCCGGCACGTTGTACCGGACGGCGTTCTGGACGAGGTTCAGGGCGATCCGCTCCAGCAGGACGCCGTTGCCCTGGACGACCGCGGGGGCCCACTCGCCGCGGATCTCCACCTTCTTGCTCTCCGCCTCGGAGCGCACCTGGTCGATGGCCTGGGAGGCGACCTCGGCGAGATCCACGGGCTTGCGCTCGACGATCTGGTTGTCGCTGCGGGCGAGCAGCAGCAGACCCTCCACGAGCTGTTCGCTGCGCTCGTTGGTGGCCAGCAGCGTCTTGCCCAGCTGCTGCAGCTCGGCCGGCGCGCCCGGATCGGAGAGGTGTACCTCAAGGAGTGTCCGGTTGATCGCCAGCGGTGTTCTCAGCTCGTGCGAGGCGTTCCCGACGAACCGCTGCTGGGCCGTGAAGGCCCGCTGGAGCCGCTCCAGCATGTCGTCGAAGGTGTCCGCCAGCTCCTTCAGCTCGTCGTCCGGACCGTCCAGCTCAATACGGCGGGACAGGTCCGAGCCCGCCACCGCGCGCGCGGTCCGCGTGATCCGGCCGAGCGGCGCGAGCACCCGGCCCGCCATCGCGTACCCGAAGGCGAACGCGATCACGGCGAGCCCGAGGAGCGCCAGCAGGGAGCGGCTTAGCAGGGTGTCCAGGGCGACCTGACGCTCGTGGTCGATACAGGCCGAGATCGCCGCGTTGAAGTCGTCGAGCCGAAGGTTGGTCGGGGCCGTGTTGGCATCGACCGCGGGGCAGATGTTGCTGGACACGCTGATGTCCTTGCCGTCCTCGATCTTGAACACCGGTGTGTTGCCGGTGCTCACGGCCTGGGCGGCCAACAGGTAGATGATCGACAGCAGCAGGATCCCGGCGATCAGGAACATGCCGCCGTACAGCAGCGTGAGCCGTATCCGGATGGTCGGGCGCAGCCACGGGAAGGGGGTCTGCGCCCGCCCTGGGTCCCACGTGGGCTTCGGGGGCGCCTGGGGCGGCGCGGGAATGGGGGCCATGGCGGATCAGATCCGGTAGCCGGAGCCGGGCACGGTGACGATGACCGGTGGCTCGCCGAGCTTGCGGCGCAGCGTCATGACCGTCACGCGCACGACGTTGGTGAACGGATCGGTGTTCTCGTCCCAGGCCTTCTCCAGGAGCTGCTCCGCCGAGACGACGGCGCCCTCGCTGCGCATCAGCACCTCCAGGACCGCGAACTCCTTCGGCGCGAGCTGGACCTCCTTGCCGTCGCGGAAGACCTCGCGGCGGTTGGGGTCGAGCTTGATGCCGGCGCGCTCCAGGACGGGCGGCAGCGGCACGCTCGTGCGCCGACCGAGGGCCCGTACGCGCGCGATGAGCTCGCTGAAGGCGAACGGTTTGGGCAGATAGTCGTCGGCGCCGATCTCCAGGCCCTCGACGCGGTCGCTGACGTCGCCGGACGCGGTGAGCATCAGCACGCGCGTGGGCAGGCCGAGCTCCACGATCCTGCGGCAGACGTCGTCGCCGTGGACGAGGGGGAGGTCGCGGTCGAGGACGACCACGTCGTAGTCGTTGACGCCGATGCGTTCCAGGGCCGCCGCACCGTCGTACACGACGTCGACGGCCATGGCCTCCCGGCGCAGTCCGGTGGCCACCGCATCGGCGAGCAGCTGCTCGTCCTCGACGACGAGTACGCGCACGTCGCTTGTCCTTCCTGTGTCCACCCGCGTAGCGCGCCGAAGGCGCACACGGGCAGGGTGTTCGTGGGTGTGTGACGTCCATCCTGCCTTTTTCGGCCGTAAGTCGGCTGTAAGGCGACCCTCGGGACGGGAAGGCCCAAGGCGCACGGCCGGGAATGCGGGATTTTTTCTTCCGCCGAGGTTTCCGTCCGAGAGACCGGGGGGAAGACGG
The DNA here is from genome assembly GCF_036346855.1 of Streptomyces europaeiscabiei. Lineage (NCBI taxonomy): Bacteria > Bacillati > Actinomycetota > Actinomycetes > Kitasatosporales > Streptomycetaceae > Streptomyces > Streptomyces europaeiscabiei. The sequence goes on along the minus strand of NZ_CP107841.1, from coordinate 7,775,115 downwards.
CTTTACACCCCGCGATCACGCTCTGCTTGTGCCGCACCACCATGCGGTACGCAGCGATCCGCTTTTCCGCAGAGCGGGTGTGGGTGTCCGGCACCGTCGCCGCCCGGCCTGGGCAGCGCTGGGCATCCACAGGAGACGTGATCGCCCCTTCCGAACGGCACACCCCCGTGCCACCGACCCACGACCCAGGACGAGGGGGCGCAGCATGGACGCATTCACCTCAGGACTTCTGCAGCGCATAAGGACGGCCGAGTCCGACCTGACCAGGGCTCGCGACGAGGGCGACGACTTCCTCGCCGAGGTGGAGCAGGGCGAGCTCGACGACCTGCGCCGCCTCGCCGCCGATCACGGCGTGGAGGTCGGCGCGTACAGCGTCTGAATTCCCGGCCCACACGCACGACAGCGAACCCCCGGCAGATCCAGACCGGGGGTTTGCTGGTTTTTTGGGGGCTCGGTTCGCCTCCGGGGCGCCCATGCCGGTGTCGAGACGGCGATCGTGCTCGACCCTTCGGCTCACTCGCCGAAGAGCGCCGTCTGCTGTTGTGGCCGTGTCAGTCGTGCCAGGCGCCCAAGTCCTCCAGGCGGGTCTGGAGGGCCTCGAAGAGGGCGGGTGGGGCCGCGATGGTCAGGTCGGGTGAGAGGGGCTCTGAGGGGCGGCCACCGGTCAGGGCGCCCGCCTCCCGGGCGATGAGGTCGCCCGCCGCGTAGTCCCAGGCGTTGAGACCGCGCTCGTAGTACGCGTCCAGGCGGCCCACGGCCACGTCGCACAGGTCGATCGCGGCCGAGCCGCCGCGCCGGATGTCCCGCACGTGGGGGATCAGCTCGCGCAGCACGTCGGCCTGCCTGGCCCGCCGCTCGGCGCGGTAGCCGAAGCCGGTGCCGACGAGGGCCAGACCCAGCTCCGGGGCCGGCCGCACGCGCGCGGGACGGTCGTTGACGTACGCGCCCTCACCGAGCACCGCCCGGTAGACCTCGCCGCGCACCGGGGCGTCGACCACGCCGACGACCGTCTCACCGTCCACCCGGACCGCGATGGACACGGCCCAACTCGGCAGTCCGTACAGGTAGTTGACGGTGCCGTCGAGGGGATCGATCACCCACTGGACGCCGCTGCTCCCCTCGACGCTGGCGCCCTCCTCGCCGAGCACGCCGTCGTGCGGCCTGCGCTCGGCCAGCAGGCCGGTGATCAGCTTCTCGGAGGCGATGTCCATCTCGGTGACGACATCGACCGCGCTGGACTTGGTGGCGGCCACGCCGAGATCGGCGGGCCGGCCGTCGCGCAGGAAGGTTCCCGCGCGGCGGGCCGCGTCCAGGGCGATCTCCAGCAGTTCGGCCTTCAGGCCGTCCGGACGCTCTGACTGGTGGGTCACGGTGCTCCTCACGCGTACGGGCTGTCGGCGCCCGCGGCGGCGGGCTGCGGGGCGCGGGCCGGGCAGCAGCCGACCGGGCACAGGTTGTGGCTCGCGCCGAGCTCGCCGAGGGCGCAGGGCGTCACGTCCCGGCCCCGCTCGGCCGCGGCGCGCTCCAGGACGAGGTCGCGGATCGCTGCGGCGAACCGGGGGTCGGCGCCCACGGTGGCCGAGCGGCGGACCGGCAGACCCAGTTCCCCGCCCTTGGCCATGGCCTCGGTGTCGAGGTCGTACAGGACCTCCATGTGGTCCGAGACGAACCCGATGGGCGCCATCACGACGGCCGGCGCCCCGGACTCGTGCCGCTCCTGCAGGTGGTCGCAGATGTCGGGCTCCAGCCACGGAATGTGCGGGGCGCCGGAGCGGGACTGGTAGACAAGCTGCCAGGGGTGCTCGACGCCGGTCCGCTCGCGCACGGCGTCGACGATGAGCTTCGAGACGTCCAGGTGCTCCGCGACATACGCGCCGCCGTCCCCGTGCTCCTCGACCGGGCCGGAGGTGTCCGCCGAGGCGTTCGGGATGGAGTGCGTGCAGAAGGCGAGGTGCGCGCCGTCGCGGACGTCCTCGGGGAGGTCGGCGAGCGACTCCAGGACACCGTCGATCATGGGCTCCAGGAAGCCCGGGTGGTTGAAGTAGTGCCGGATCTTGTCGATCCTCGGCGGCTGAAGGCCCTCGGCCTCCAGGGCGGCGAGCGAGTCGGCGAGGTTCTCGCGGTACTGGCGACAGCCCGAGTACGAGGCGTACGCGCTGGTGGTGAGGACCAGGACGCGGCGGCGGCCGTCGGTGACCATCTCGCGCAGCGTGTCGGTCAGGTAGGGCGCCCAGTTGCGGTTGCCCCAGTAGACCGGCAGGTCCAGGCCGTGCTCGGCGAAGTCCTTGTGGAGGGCGTCGAGCAGGGCGCGGTTCTGGTCGTTGATGGGACTGACCCCGCCGAACAGGAAGTAGTGCTGCCCGACTTCCTTGAGACGTTCCTTGGGGATGCCGCGCCCCCGCGTCACGTTCTCCAGGAACGGGACCACGTCGTCCGGGCCCTCCGGGCCGCCGAACGAGAGCAGGAGCAGGGCGTCGTAGGGGGTGGCGTCGTGCGCGTGTCGCATGTCGCCGATCCTGCCACCCGGCGCCGGCAGCCGGGATCCCGGCCCACGCCCGAAGATGACCCGGGCATCTCACCCGTAAGCTGTGTGGACCGAAGTGACGCCTTACGAGGAACTCTCTCCTCCGCTTACCGGACCCACCGGAGACCCCGTGCCCAGCCCCTACACCGCCCTGTTCGCCGCCCCCGGCACCAAGGGCTTCACCGCCGCGGGTCTCCTCGGCCGGATGCCGCTGTCCATGATGGGCATCGGCGTGGTCACGATGATCTCCCAGCTCACCGGGCGGTACGGCCTGGCCGGCGCGCTCTCGGCGACCATCGCGCTGTTCGCCGCCGTGCTCGGCCCGCAGATCTCACGGCTGGTGGACCAGCACGGCCAGCGGCGGGTGCTGCGCCCGGCGACCCTGGTCGCGCTGACCGCGTCGGCCGGCCTGCTGTTCGCCGCGCACTACGGCTGGCCGGACTGGGTGCTGTACGTCTGCTCCGCCGGCATCGGCTGTGTGCCGAGCCTCGGGGCGATGACCCGGGCGCGCTGGGCGGCCCTGTACCGGGACACCCCGCAGCTGCACACCGCGTACTCCTTCGAGTCCGTCATCGACGAGGTCTGCTTCATCTTCGGGCCGATCATCTCCATCGGGCTGTCCACGGCGTGGTTCCCGGAGGCCGGGCCGCTGCTCGCCGCCTGCTTCCTCGCGGTCGGCGTCTTCTGGCTGACCGCCCAGCGCGCCACCGAACCGGCGCCGCACCCGCGCGGGGGGCACGACAAGGGCCGTTCGGCGCTGCGCTCGCCCGGACTGCAGGTCCTGGTGGCCACCTTCGTGGCGACCGGGGCGATCTTCGGGGCCGTGGACGTGGTCACCGTCGCCTTCGCCGAGGAGCGGGGCCACAAGGCCGCCGCGAGCGTCGTCCTGGCTCTCTACGCGGCCGGTTCGTGTGCCGCGGGCATCGTCTTCGGGCTGTTGCGCTTCACCGGGGCGGCGGAACGTCGATGGCTGCTGGGCGTGTGTGGGATGGCCGTGAGTATGATCCCCCTCCTACTGGTCGGAAACTTGCCGTTTCTGGCCGTGGCGCTCTTCGTCGCGGGCCTGTCCATCGCACCCACGATGATCACGACGATGTCCCTGATCGAAGAGCACGTACCACGCACGCAACTGACCGAGGGCATGACCTGGGTGGGCACCGGGCTCCTGGTCGGGGTCGCGCTCGGCTCCTCGGTGTCCGGCTGGGTGATCGACGCGGCCGGGGCGGAGGCGGGGTACGTGGTTCCGGCGGCGTCCGGGACCGTCGCGGTCGCGGTCGGTTTCCTCGGGTACCGCCGGCTACGCAGGCCGGCTCCAAGGCGGGGAGGGCCCCATGAGCACCACAGTGATCGGCAAGAGCGGCACGTGGCGTAACTGGGCGGGGAACGTCACCGCCCGGCCCGTGCGGGAGGTCGCTCCTGCCACCGTCGAGGAACTCGCCGCTGCCGTACGGCAGGCCGCCGAGGACGGCCTCAGGGTGAAGGCGGTCGGCACGGGCCACTCCTTCACAGCGGCCGCCGCGACCGACGGCGTGTTGATCCGTCCTCAACTGTTGACGGGCATACGCAAGATCGACCGTGAGGCCATGACCGTCACGGTCGCCGCCGGCACCCCGCTCAAGAGACTCAACATGGCCCTCGCGCGCGAGGGACTGTCGCTCACGAACATGGGCGACATCATGGAGCAGACGGTCTCCGGCGCGACCAGTACCGGCACGCACGGCACCGGCCGGGACTCGGCCTCGATCGCCGCCCAGATCCGGGGGCTCGAACTGGTCACCGCCGACGGCTCGATCCTCACCTGTTCCGCGACGGAGAACCCCGATGTCTTCGCGGCCGCCCGCGTCGGTATCGGCGCCCTCGGCATCGTCACCGCGATCACCTTCGCCGTGGAGCCGATCTTCCTGCTCACGGCACGCGAGGAACCGATGCCGTTCGAGAAGGTGCTGGCCGAGTTCGACGAACTGCACGCCGAGAACGAGCACTTCGAGTTCTACTGGTTCCCGCACACCGGCAGCACCAACACCAAGCGCAACAACCGCAGCGCCGGTCCCGAGAAGCCCGTACCACAGCTGAACAGCTGGTTCGAGGACGAGTTCCTCTCCAACGGCGTCTTCCAGGTGGCCAACTGGGTCGGCCAGGCGGTCCCCGCCACCATCCCGACGATCGCGCAGATCTCCAGCCGCGCCCTGTCCGCGCGGACCTACACCGACATCCCCTACAAGGTCTTCACGTCTCCGCGCCGAGTGCGCTTCGTGGAGATGGAGTTCGCCGTTCCGCGCGAGGCCCTGGTGGACACGCTGCGTGAACTCAAGGCGATGGTCGACCGTTCGAAGCTGCGCGTCAGTTTCCCCGTCGAGGTCCGCACCGCCCCGGCCGACGACATCACGCTCTCCACCGCGTCCGGCCGCGAGAGCGCGTACGTCGCCGTGCACATGTTCAAGGGCACGCCCTATAGGGCGTACTTCACCGCCGCCGAGCGGATCTTCACCGCGCACGAGGGGCGACCGCACTGGGGCAAGGTGCACACCCGGGACACGGACTACTTCGCCAAGGTCTACCCCCGCTTCGGCGAGTTCACCGCGCTGCGTGACCGGCTCGACCCCGAACGGCGTTTCCAGAACGACTACTTGCGGCGGGTGCTCGGGGCCTAGCGGGGCGGGCGGTTCCGGTGATCGCGTGAAGCGCGCCCCTCCCGAGGTCACGAAAAGGTCTGTTCCGGCAGCGGATCGCCGTTCCTCATGAGAAGTTGAGCGGCGTGCCGATCCACGCAAGTGGCCCGAATGGAGTACTGTTGCGAGCCCTGGATCCGGACTCCCGCCAGGGTGTCCGGGGCCTTAGAGGACCGCCGGGAGGGGGATCGTTGCACAGGGTGATGAGGTTCGTCACTTAGCGTTGCGAATTGATAACCGTGCCATAACGGCAGCTTCGGGCTCACGCTCGACACGCCGGGCAACTCGGCAAGGTTGTGGCAGGCTGCACCCGGGCAGGCCACACTCGACTAGCGGAAGCAGCGACGCACGTGACGTCGGCAGGCACCACCCGGGAGGTTCCCATGCCCGAACTGCGTGTCGTGGCCGTCTCCAATGACGGCACACGGCTGGTGCTGAAGGCTGCCGATTCCACGGAGTACACGCTACCGATCGACGAACGGCTGCGTGCCGCCGTGCGCGGCGACCGTCCACGCCTCGGTCAGATCGAGATCGAGGTGGAGAGCCATCTCCGTCCCCGTGACATCCAGGCGCGGATACGCGCGGGTGCCACGGCCGAGGAAGTCGCGCAGCTCGCCGGCATCCCCGTCGACCGGGTACGCCGGTTCGAGGGCCCCGTGCTGGCCGAGCGCGCCTTCATGGCCGAGCGGGCCCGCAAGACCCCGGTCCGCCGCCCCGGCGAGAACGCCGGGCCCCAGCTCGGCGAGGCCGTCCAGGAGCGGCTGGTGCTGCGCGGCGCCGAGAAGGACACCGTCCAGTGGGACTCGTGGCGCCGCGACGACGGCACCTGGGAAGTTCTGCTGGTGTACTGCGTCGCGGGCGAACCGCACTCGGCGAGCTGGACGTACGACCCGCCCCGGCGGCTCGTCCAGGCCGTCGACGACGAGGCGCGTTCGCTGATCGGCGAGTCCGACGACCTCGGGACGCCCGAGCCGAGCTTCCCGTTCGTGCCGAGGATCGCCCGGCTGCCCCGTGACCGCCCCCTGGACCGCCAGGCGGAACGTCCCGCCCTGCCCCCGCCGTCCGAGTCCGACGAGGAGTTGGAGAGCGAGCGCGACTCGCTCACGAGCATCCTGGAGGCCGTCCCCAGCTACCGGGGCGACCTGGTGGTGCCCGACCTGCCCTCCGTCGAACCGCAGGAGGAGTCCGTCGAGGAGGTGGCGGAGGAGGAGTCCGCGGCCCCCGCGGCCTCGGCCGGTTCCGCCTACGCGGACGTCCTCATGCCTCGGTCGGTCAACGGCCACCGCGACCGGCTCATCGGCGCCACCGACCGCCAGGCCGAGGCCGACGGTGTCCGTCCGGGCCGTCGCGCGGCTGTCCCGAGCTGGGACGAGATCGTGTTCGGTACCCGACGCAAGAAGCAGGAGTAGCGGGCCCTCAGCGGTGGGGAGTTGGACCGGTCGTTCACGCAGATCCGTTTCTTCGTCTGTGTTCGCGGCTGTGTCTTCGCTTGCTTCTCTGTTGGTCCTTGTTGGTGCAGGATCGGTCATTCATACGTGTGTGGGGCCCGTGTCGTTCAGACGCGGGCCCCACGGTGTGCCGTCAACCGCGGGTCACCGGGGGTCGGGCCCGGTGGCGACCGGGCGGCTGCCGTCCCGGGACCACTCCGACCACGAGCCCACGTACAGGGCCGCCGGGATGCCCGCGACGGCCAGAGCCAGCACCTGATGGGCGCCGGACACGCCGGAGCCGCAGTAGACGCCGACCTCGGAGTCGGCGGCCGCGCCGAGTCCCTCGAAGCGGTCGGCCAGTTCGGCGGCGGACCGGAAGCGGCCGGATTCGGCCACGTTCTCCGTGGTCGGGGCCGACACCGCGCCCGGGATGTGTCCCCCGACCGGGTCGATGGGCTCCACGTCACCGCGGTAGCGCTCGGCGGCCCGTGCGTCCAGGAGCAGCCCGGTACGGGCCAGGGCGGCGGCGCCGTCCGCGTCGAGCAGCGGCAGCGCGCCGGGGGCGGGCTCGAAGGTACCGGGCACGGGCTCCGCGATCTCCGCCGTCAACGGGCCCTCCCAGGCAGCCAGACCGCCGTCCAGGACCCGTACCGAGGGGTGGCCCGCCCAGCCGAGCAGCCACCACGCGCGCGCGGCCGCCCAGTTGAGCCCGCCGTCGTACACGACGACGGCACGGTCGGCACGGACCCCGGCCGCCCGCATCGCCGCACCGAAGGCGCCGGTGTCGGGCAACGGGTGGCGGCCGCCGGAGCCCGCCGGGCCGGCGAGTTCGGCGTCCAGATCGACGAAGACGGCTCCCGGGATGTGCGCCTTCTCGTACTCGGGGCGCAGGTTCGGGCCGCCCAACTGCCAGCGGACGTCCAGGAGGACCGGCGGGTGGGCTCCCGCCAGCTCGTTCGCGAGGTCGGAGGCGGAGATGATGGCGTTCATGGCCCCATCCTCGCCTACGGGGTGGCCGCGTCGCCCGGGTCCGGCTACTCTGCCCGCCGGGCGGTGCCGATCACGAGGCGTACCGGCTCGGGCACATGCCGTACGGCCGATGGACACCGCCCGGCAGTGATGCGGAAAGCGACCGGTACCGGCGAGCCCGGCATCCTCGCGTACGGACGCGTCGCGCCGACGGTGCGGCGCGGGCCCGGGGCACTACGGGTGGTGCGAGCATCGGCACGGGGCGTGATCGCGCGCGGACGCGGTACACGCGTACGGAGGGCGGACGGACACGGCCGCCGCGAGGGGCCGAGGAGAGAGTGACGATGACCGAGGCACGGGGGTCGACCGGGCTGAACGGTGCGGCGTATCCACCGGGCACACCCTGCTGGGTGAGCCTGATGGTGCACGGGATGACCACGACCCAGGACTTCTACGGGGCGCTGTTCGGCTGGGAGTTCCAGCCCGGCCCCCGGCAACTCGGCCCGTACGTGCGGGCACTGCTCGACGGGCACCAGGTGGCGGGCATCGGCCAGTTGCCGCCCGACCGCCATCTCCCCATCGCCTGGACGCCGTACTTCGCCTCGGACGACGCGGACCGGACAGCGGCGACCGTACGGCACTGCGGCGGCACCGTCGGCGTCGGCCCGCTGGACGCCGGCGAGGCGGGTCGTCTGGCGATCGCCTCCGACCCGTCGGGCGCCGTCTTCGGTATCTGGCAGGCGGCGGAGCACCTCGGCGCGGACATCACCGGCGTCCCCGGCACCCCGGCGTGGGACGAACTCCTCACCGTCGACAGCTCGCTCGTCGCCAAGTTCTACGAGACGGCCTTCGGCTACGAGGAGGAGCCCGTGGTCTCCGCCGACCTCGACTACGTCACCCTCCACGTCGGGGGCCGCGCCGTCGCCGGCATCCACGGCGTCGGCAGCGCCCTCCCCCGCGACCGGGGCCCCCACTGGCTGACCTACTTCGAGGTGACCGACCCCGACGAGGCCGCCAACCGTGTCATCGAGCTCGGCGGGCATGTCCTCAAGCCCACCCACGACACGCCGCACGGCCCCGTGGCCACCCTGGCGGACCCGGAGGGCGCGACGTTCGCGGTGGTGCACACGGAACGCTGAACCGTCGGCTCGGCCCGTCGCACGGTCGGGTGATCTCAGGTGACCTGGTGCGGTCGGGGCCCCTGGGCACGGCCGTGCCCGTCAGACCGCCTCGACCGGCAGGACGTCCGGGGAGAGGGCGCTCGCGTGGGCCGTGGCCGCTGTCGTACGGCGGCGGTGATGACGGCGGCAGAGGACCTCGTAGCCGATGTCGTCGGGCTGGTTGACGTCGCCGACGACGACCTGGGCCCCCTCGACGACCATCTGACCGCCTATGGTGCGGGCGTTGTGGGTGGCGCGGGCGCCGCACCAGCAGAGGGCCTCCACCTGGAGGACCTCGACGCGGTCGGCCAGCTCTACCAGGCGCTGGGAGCCGGGGAAGAGCTTGGAGCGGAAGTCGGTCGTGATGCCGAAGGCGTAGACGTCGAGACCCAGGTCGTCCACGACGCGGGCGAGTTGGTCGATCTGCTCGGGGGCGAGGAACTGGGCCTCGTCGGCGATCACATAGTCCGCGCGGCGGCCCTGGGAGAGGTGGTCGACGAGGTACGCGTAGAGGTCCTGGCCGTCCTCGACCTCCACGGCGTCGGTGACCAGGCCGAGCCGCGACGACAGTTTGCCCTCGCCCGCGCGGTCGTCACGCGTGAAGATCATGCCCTGGAGGCCGCGCGCCGAACGGTTGTGCTCTATCTGGAGGGCCAGCGTCGACTTCCCGCAGTCCATGGTTCCGGAGAAGAACACCAGCTCGGGCATGGTGAGTTGAGCACCTTTCGGCATGGAGGGCGAGGGGGCGACGGGGCTGTCAGGACGGCGAGGGGGCAGGTGGGCAGGGTTTCAGGAGCGTACTTCGAGCAGCGGGACCAGCTGTTCCGCGGGGGTCATCGAACCGTGGTTGCCGACCATCGCCGACTCCTTGGGCTCCCGCTCGGAGGCGATGATCAGGACGTCGTCGCACGCGGCCGCGACCACGTCGCCGATGCGGGCGTACACGCGCTCGTCGACGTGCGGTCCGAACCAGCCCGCCTCGATCGCCTCGTCGCGCGAGGCGATCCAGAACTGCTCGCCCAGCACCTCGCGCCAGCAGGTCAGGACGTCCGACTGAGCGCCCGGCACGGCGTACACATGGCGCGCGCGGCCCTCTCCACCCAGCAGGGCGACACCGGCGCGCAGCTCCCAGTCCTCGTCGAAGTCGATGCGGTGCTGCTCGTCGAACGGGACGTCGATCATGCCGTGGTCGGCTGTGACGTACAGCGCGGTGCGCGGCGGCAGTTGCTCCGCCAGGCGCTGGACCAGCCGGTCGACGTGCATGAGCTGGCCGCGCCAGGCATCCGAGTCGACACCGAAGCGGTGCCCCGCGCCATCCAGCTCGGAGTAGTACGTGTAGATCAACGCACGTTCCCCGGCGGCCAGTTGTGCGGCGGCCACATCCATACGGTCCTCGCCGGCCAGGCGGCCGTGGAAAGTGCCGCCGCTCAGCGCGATCTGGGTGAGGGGGGTGTTCTGGAAGACCGGGGAGGTGACCTGGGCGGTGTGCACACCCGCCTTGTCGGCGAGCTGGAAGATCGTGGGGTACGGCTGCCACACGCGCGGTGACGTCCACGGCTGCCAGCGGAGCTGGTTCATCAGCTCCTCGGTCTCCGGGTTGCGGACCGTGTAGCCGGGCAGTCCGTGCGCGCCCGGGGGCAGGCCGGTGCCCACGGAGGCGAGGGAGGTCGCGGTGGTCGCGGGGTAGCCGGCGGTGATGGGGCGGCCGGTGCCGCCGCGCGAGGACGCCAGCAGCGCGGTCAGGTAGGGCGCCTCGTCCGGGTGCGCCTTCAGCTGCTCCCAGCCCAGGCCGTCGACCAGGAACACGCAGGCCCGGTCGGCCGCCGTCAGTTCCGGTATCGACGCGGTCGTCCCGGGGACCCCCATGCCCGCCGCAAGGGTGGGCAGGAGGTCGGCGAGCGATCCGGCGCCGTACTCGGGGACGGGGGCGGAGCCGACGGCGAGGGGTTCCGGGTCGTCCCAGGTGGGCAGCGCCATCAGCGGGCGGTGTCCGCGGTCGCCTCGGAGAGGGACTGCGCGAAGGCGAGGGCCTGGCGCACGGTCTCCGGGCCGTCGCCGGCCTCGCTGACCCGCAGGCTGAGGTCGTCCGCCGTGGAGCTGCCCGTGTACCCGTGGTCCGCCTCGCAGTTGGGGTCGCCGCAGGCGGCGGGCTCCAGGTCGATGCGGGAGACGGCGCCCCAGCCGATGGTCAGGACGACCTCGCGGGGCAGGGTGCCCGGTGTGTACGACTCCGGGTTGGCGACGACACGGCTGAGCACGACCGACGAGATCCGGCCGATCTTCACCGACTCGGTCGACGTCGTGGCGTACGGCGTCGGCGATGTGCTGTCCGCGGCCTGCTCGTCGGTGTGGCTCACGATGAAGCGGTTGCCCGTGAGGACGAGGACGGTGACGTGCCGCCGCACCTCGTTCGCGTCGAACGTCGTCTCCTGGTGGACCAGGTACGACTTGATGGCCTCGCCACCGACAGCGGCCTCCACCGCCTCGGCCACGAGGGCCGGGTAGTAGCCGCTGCGCTCGATCGCCGCACGCAGCCCCTGGGTCGTCGTACTGGTCTTGGCCATGACGTCCATCCTACGGTGGCGCACCGACTGCGAGGGACCGCTCCGCCGTCTCCGTTCTGTCGTGAACGGATCAAAGCGCGGGGCCGTGCGCCGTCCGTGACGGGCCCGCGCGCCGTCGCCGGCAGGCCGAAAGCGCCGCCCTCAGTACACGGGAAGCGTCCTCGGGCCGAGGTCGTCACGCAGGGGCGGGCGGGCGAGCCGGACGGTGGCACCCAGGACGCTGAGGCCGTGCGACGCGACCACGACGGGTTCCAGGGAGACCGCCACGACCTCGGGATGATCGTCGACCAGCCGGGAGACCCGCAGCAGCAGCTCCTCCAGCGCGTCCGTGTCGACGGGGGCGGAGCCCCGCCAGCCGAAGAGGAGGGGCGCCGTCCGGATCGACCGGACCAGCGAGGCCGCGTCCCGCTCGGTGGCCGGAATCAGGCGGTGCGCCATGTCGCCGAGCAGCTGCGACGCGGGCCCGGCGAGCCCGAACGAGAGCACGGCTCCGGCCGCCGGGTCCACCACCGACCGTACGATCGTGTCGACCCCGCGCGGGGCCATGCCCTGGACGACCGGCCGCAGCTCCTCGGGCCTCCCGAACAGCTCCGTCAACTCCGCGTACGCCCGCCGCAGTTGCTCCTCGTCCGCCAGGTCGAGCCGTACGCCGCCCAGGTCGGCCCGGTGCCGCAGGTGCGGGGCGGTCGTCTTGAGCGCGACGGGGTAACCGATGTCCTCGGCCGCTCGCGCCGCCTCCTCGGGCGTGGGGGCGGGCCGCGCCTGCCGTAGGCGGATGCCGTACCGCGCGAGCAGCGCGCCCGCCTCCTGCGCGCCGAGCGTGAGCCCCTCACCGTCTGCCAGCGACGTGTCGATCTGCTCGGCCGCACCCTTCTCGTCGATGTCCTCGTACGCGGGCACCCGCCCCGGGTCCGCCGCCTCCCGCCGCCACTGGGCGAGGTTCACGGCTTCGGAGAGCGCGCGGACGGCCCGCTCGGCAGCGGGATAGGCGGGGATGAGGTGCTCCTCGGCGGCGGGTTCCGACGTCTGACGCACTTCGCCGGGCAGTCCTCCTTCCGCGGGGCGACGCGGATCCCCCGGCTCGGGCGAAGCCGGGAGCAGGGGAAGCCGGGCACCGCCCGCAGCTCCGAGGGCCTTCTCACCGCCCCGTGGTGCGGTGCTCGCCGCAGCCGACAACGCCTCCGCCAGCCCACCCAGCTCGACGTGCACGACAAGCACCGGCTTCGACGGGTTCGCAGCCACCGCCGACCGCAGTGCCTCGGCCAGGGCCGCGTCCCCGGGCGACGTCTCCCCGAGTGCCGGTATGGCCGTCACCACCACCGCGTCGCACGAGTCGTCGGCCAGCGCCCGCGACAACGCCGCGTGGAAGTCCCGCGCCGAGGCCCCGGTCGTCAGGTCCAGCGGGGGCAGCGGCCGCAGCCCCTCGGAGAGACAGGCGTCGTAGGTGAGCATCCCCAGCGACTCGGAGTTGCCCAGGATCGCCACCCGCGGCCCCGCCGGCAGCGGCTGCCGGGCCAGGAGCAGTCCCGCGTCGACCAGTTCCGTGATCGTGTCGACCCGGATCACCCCGGCCTGCCGCAGCAACGCCGACACGGTGGTGTGGGGCAGCATGGTGGCGCGTACGGCATGCCCCTGGGGCGCGGAACCGTGGCGCGCCCCCTGCACCACCACGAGCGGCTTGACCGCCGCCGTGCGCCGGGCGAGGCGGGTGAACTTGCGCGGGTTGCCGATGGACTCCAGATACATGAGGACGACATCGGTGTCCGGGTCCTCGTACCAGTACTGGAGGACGTCGTTCCCGGACACGTCCGCGCGGTTGCCGGACGACACGAAGGTGGAGACGCCCGTGACGCCGGTGACCCCTCCCCCGCGCCGGTGCAGCCGGGACAGCAGCGCGATCCCGATGGCGCCGGACTGGGCGAAGAGACCGATGCGACCGGAGCGCGGTGTCTCGGGAGCGAGCGAGGCGTTGAGCCGTACGTCGGGAGCGGTGTTGATGATCCCGAAGGCGTTCGGCCCGATGATGCGCATGCCGTAGGTGCGCGCCTGGCGCACCAGTTCGCGCTGGCGCTCGCGCCCCTGGGGACCGCTCTCGGCGTACCCGGCGGAGACGACCACGAGCCCCTGCACGCCGTGCGCTCCGCACTCGGCGACGACCTCGGGGACGTGGGCGGCGGGAACGGCGACGACCGCGAGGTCCACGGACCCCTCGATGGCGGTGACCGACCGGTGTGCGAGCACCCCGCCGAGTTCCTTCTCGTCGTCCCGGAGGGCCTTGTTCACCGCGTACAGCCGCCCGGTGAAGCCGGCGTCCAGCAGGTTGGCGAGGACACTGCGGCCCACTCCGCCCGGCGTGCGCCCGGCGCCGATGACGGCGACCGAGCCGGGGGCGAGCAGCCGCTGGACGGATCTGGCCTCGGCCCGCTGCTCCCGCGCGCGCTGCACGGCGACGGAGCGGTCGGTGGGCTCCAGGCCGAACTCCAGGCGGACGACACCGTCCTCGAAGCTGCGCTTCTGCTGATACCCGGCGTCGGTGAACACCTTGATCATCTTGCTGTTGGCGGGGAGTACCTCGGCGGCGAAGCGTCTGATGTCGCGTTCGCGGGCGACGGCGGCGATGTGTTCGAGGAGGGCGGAGGCGACACCGCGGCCCTGGTGGGCGTCCTGGACGAGGAAGGCGACCTCGGCCTCGTCGGCGGGGGCGGACGCGGCCATCCCGTCGGCGCCGATGCGGTCGTAGCGTACGGTGGCGATGAACTCGCCGCCCACGGTGGCGGCGAGCCCCACCCGGTCCACGAAGTCGTGGTGCGTGAAGCGGTGGACGTCCTTGGCGGACAGGCGAGGGTACGGCGCGAAGAAGCGGTAGTACTTCGACTCGTCCGAGACCTGCTCGTAGAAGCTGACGAGACGCTCGGCGTCATCAACGGTGATGGGCCTGATGCGTGCGGTGCCGCCGTCGCGCAGCACCACGTCGGCCTCCCAGTGGGCGGGGTACTCGTGCCGGTCCGACGAGGTCTGCATGGGCCCCAGAGTACGGCTCGCGTACGGCAACGGCGCGGGGCAGTCTGGGGACGCACAACACAAGCGCGACAGCCGGTTCGCGGTCAGGCCGTGGGCCCGTTCCGGTGCGTCGCACGATATGGGAAACTGGTCTAGACAACATGGTCTAGACCTCTCTGAAGCACCCGAGACACCTGAAGGGCAGCATCACATGGCTGAGCGCCGCGTCAACGTCGGCTGGGCCGAGGGCCTCCACGCCCGACCCGCATCCATCTTCGTCCGGGCCACCACGGCCTCCGGTATCCCCGTGACGATCGCCAAGGCCGACGGGAACCCCGTCAACGCGGCCTCCATGCTGGCGGTCCTGGGCCTCGGCGCCCAGGGCGGCGAGGAGATCGTGCTCGCCTCCGACGCCGAGGGCGCGGACGTCGCCCTCGACCGGCTGGCGAAGCTCGTGGCCGAGGGGCTCGAAGAACTCCCCGAGACGGTCTGAGCGGCCGGGTAGGCGGAACGGAAAAGGCCTGAAAGGCCACCCGCCCACACACCGAAGGGCTCGTCCGATTTATCGGGCGGGCCCTTCGTATTTTTCGTCCTGTTCGGCGTTCCGTGGGCAGCAGAAAGAATACCCCTCGGAATTCTTGCCTCTTTGTATACGGCTCCCGTGTTAATGCCGCAGACTCGGCGTGTTTACGGGGTGTTGCGAAGTCCTCACACGGTCCGGGCGCTCCGCCCCGCCGGCCCCGCCCGGAAATCGGAGCCGGTGCGCGGCGGTGGCGCGCTCGGTGTGCAGGGACGTGATGGTGCGGGCCCGGTCGCTGTCGCCGCGCGCGACGGCGTCCACGATGCCGCCGTGCTCCGCCCAGGACTCCACGGGGTCGGCGGGCGCCTCGACCGCGTACATCCAGGCGATCTTGTGCCGCAGCTGGGCGAGTGTCGACGTCAGGGCGGGGCTGCCGGACGCCTGTGCGAGCGTCTCGTGGAACCAGCCGCCCAGGGAGCGCAGATCCTCGCTGGTGCCCCTCCTGGCCCGCTCCTGCCCCAGCCTGACCAGGCCTCGCAACACCTTGAGGTGCGCCTCCGTGCGGCGCTGGGCGGCACGGGCGGCGCCCAACGGCTCCAGCAGCATGCGCATCTCCAGCAGGTCGGCGGCCTCCTGCTCGGTCGGCTCGGCGACGCACGCGCCCGCGTGCCGTCGGGTCACCACGAAGCCCTCGGCCTCCAGCGTGCGCAGCGCCTCGCGCACGGGGACCCGGCTGACGCCGTACCGGCGGGCGAGCAGTTCCTCGGTGAGACGGCTGCCGCGCTCGTAGACACCCGCGACGATGTCATCACGGATCGCCGTGCATACCGAGTGCGCCGGAATACGCATACCGACCTCCGCCTTAATCCCCGTGAAACGTCGATGATTGACGTGTGTTCCAGCGACTCTATTGCAGCGGGCCGGAATTTCCGATGGCAGGCCGGAATCCAGGGATATTTTTTGGACAGGAGGTACGGGACAGGAGGTACGTCACAACGCGAAAAGCCCCGGCTCGTGAGCCGGGGCCTTCGGGGAGCGTTGCGCGCCGCGTCAGACGTTCACGCCGTGCGAGCGCAGATACGCGGCGGGGTCGATGTCCGAGCCGTACTCGGCCGTCGTCCGGGCCTCGAAGTGCAGGTGCGCGCCCGTGACGTTGCCGGTCGCCCCGGAGAGGCCGATCTGCTGGCCGGGGGTGACCGTCTGGCCGACGGAGACGCCGATGGACGACAGGTGGCCGTACTGGGTGTACGTGCCGTCGGTCATCTTGATGACGATGTTGTTGCCGTACGCGCCACCCCAGCCGGCCTCGACGACGGTGCCGGAGCCCACCGCGTGGACGGCGGTGCCGGACGCGGCGTGGAAGTCGACGCCGGTGTGGCTGCCGGAGGACCAGACGGCGCCGCCGGCCTTGTAGCCGGTGGAGATGTACGAGCCGCTGATGGGGGAGACATAGGTGTTGAGGCGCTCGCGCTCGGCCGCGCGGGCGGCGCGTGCCTTGATCTCCTCGCGCTCCTTGGCGGCGGCACGTTCCTGCTCGGCCTTCTCGGCGGCGGCCTTGCGGGCCTCCTCCTGCGCCTTCTTCTTGACCTCCGCCACCTCGGCGGCCTGCTGCTGGGCAACGGCCTGGGCGTCCACCTGGTCGGCGACCGTGTCGCCGAGGACGATGATCTGGTTCAGGCCGGTCTGCTCGACGGCGGGCTCCTCCGCGGCGAGCGCGGGGCCGGCGAGGGTGCCGATGACACCGGTGGTGGTGAGAGCGGCTACGCCCACGTTCCTCGTGGTCGTGCGCTGTACACGGCCGGGACGGCGGTGCTTGCCGGGGGCGCGGGTGAACGCCATGAAGTGGCTGATCCTTTCCTTCCTTCTCGCCTACCGGGTTAGCTGACGGGTTCGGAGCAGGAAGGTCTCCTACGGCTGCCCCTCGTTTCGCGTCGCTCGCGAAGGGCACCCGATTCACCCCAGGGGACTTCGGTGGGTCCCCGGCTCCCCGGGCTCGCGCCATGGGGATTCGGCGATGACTGTCCGGTGCCGCGGCTGCGGCGAACCTCTGACGAACAGCCGGACCGACGCTAAGTGCGCCGTCTTCGAAATAACAAACGGATCACAGGATTTGTTAAGTACGCCACAGGTCAGACACACAGCCTCCGCCATCAATACGGACAAACGTGGGCCCTGGTGACTCTTCAGTCACCAGGGCCCCACGGACGTGTGTCCTTCTGTCCGGTTTCTACTCGGCCGGTACGACGGTGACTTCACCGATTCCGAGGGCCCTGACCGGCTCCTCGATCTGCGCGGCGTCGCCCACGAGGACGGTCACCAGACGGTCCACCGGGAAGGCGCTCACGACGGCCGCGGTGGCCTCCACCGTGCCGGTGGCGGCGAGTTGGCGGTACAGCGTCGACTGGTAGTCGTCCGGCAGGTGTTGCTCGACCTGGTCGGCCAGCGTGTTCGCCACGGCCGCGGCCGTCTCGAACTTGAGGGGGGCGACCCCGACGAGGTTCTGCACGGCGACATCCCGCTCGGCGTCGGTCAGCCCCTCGGCGGCGAGGGTGCGCAGCACCGTCCACAGGTCGTCGAGCGCCGGGCCGGTGTTGGGTGTGTCGACGGAGCCGCTGATGGCGAGCATCGCCGTGCCCGAGCCGTCGGGCGCGGAACGCAGCACCTGGCCGAACGCGCGCACCCCGTAGGTGTAGCCCTTCTCCTCGCGCAGGACGCGGTCCAGGCGGGAGGTGAGGGTGCCGCCGAGGCAGTAGGTGCCAAGCACCTGGGCCGGCCACACACGGTCGTGCCGGTCGGCGCCCACCCGGCCGATGAGCAACTGGGTCTGCACGGAGCCGGGACGGTCCACGATGATCACGCGCCCGGTGTCGTCGGCGCTCACCGACGGCACGGTGCTCGGCTTGGCCGCGGAGCCGGTCCAGGCGCCCAGGGTCTCGCCCAGCAGCGTGTCGAGGTCGACCCCGGCGAGGTCGCCGACGACCACTGCGGTGGCCGTCGCGGGGCGTACGTGCCGCTCGTAGAAGGCCCGTACGGCCGCGGAGTCGATGCCCTCGACGGTCTCCTCGGTGCCCTGGCGGGGCCGCGACATGCGGGACGTGGCCGGGAACAGCTCCCTGTAGAGCTCCTTGGCGGCCCGGCGGCCCGGGTTGGCGGTCTCGTGCGGGATCTCGTCGAGCCGGTTGGCCACCAGCCGCTCGATCTCGCTGTCCTCGAACGCGGGTGCCCGCAGCGCGTCGGCGAGCAGCCCCAGGCCCTTCTCCAGCCGCGACACGGGCACTTCGAGGGACAGACGTACGCAGGGGTGGTCGGCGTGCGAGTCGAGGGTGGCGCCGCAGCGCTCCAGCTCGGCGGCGAACTCCTCGGCCGTGTGCTTGTCGGTGCCCTCGGAGAACGCCCTGGTCATGATGGTGGCGACGCCGTCCAGGCCGGTCGGCTCGGCGTCCAGGGGCGCGTCGAGGATGACCTCCACGGCGACGACCTGCTGGCCGGGGCGGTGGCAGTGCAGCACGGTCAGACCGTTGTCCAGGGTGCCGCGCTCGGGCGCCGGGAACGCCCAGGGCCTGGCGTCGCCGGCCTGGGGCTGCGGGTGGAAGTCCATGGTCGCGAGCTCGGTCACTTCGCCGACTCCTCGTTCTCGTCGGTGGTTTCGACGGCCTCCGCCTCGGCGGCCTCCTCTTCGGCGCCCTCTTCGCCTGCGACGGGCTCGTACACGAGCACCGCGCGGTTGTCGGGCCTCAGGCGCGCCTTGGCGATCTCCTGGACCTCGTCGGCCGTCACCTCCAGGACCCGGTCGACGGCGGTGAGGGCGAGCTTCGGGTCGCCGAACAGGACCGCATACCTGCACAGTTCGTCGGCTCGGCCCGAGACCGTGCCGAGCCGGTCCAGCCACTCGCGCTCCAACTGGGCCTGGGCGCGCTCCATCTCCTCCGCCGTGGGCCCCTCCGCGGCGAACCGGGCGAGCTCCTCGTCGACGGCGGCCTCGATGACGGGCACCTCGACGTCACCGGAGGTCTTCACGTCCATCCACGCCATGGAGGGCGCACCGGCCAGCCGCAGGAGGCCGAACCCGGCCGTGACGGCCGTACGGTCACGGCGGACGAGCCGGTTGTAGAGGCGGGACGACTCGCCGCCGCCGAGGATCGTGAGCGCCAGGTCGGCCGCGTCGCACGCGCGCGTGCCGTCCTCCGGCAGCCGGTAGGCGGCCATCAACGCGCGCGCGGGCACGTTCTCCTCGACGACCTCGCGCAGCTGCTCGCCCATGACGTCGGGCAGCGCGCCGCTGCGCGGCTCTGGCTTGCCGTCGTAGGAGGGGATGGAGCCGAAGTACTTCTCCACCCACGCGAGTGTCCGGTCCGGGTCGATGTCGCCGACGATCGACAGGACGGCGTTGTTGGGCGCGTAGTACGTCCGGAAGAACTGCTGGGCGTCCTCCAGGCTGGCCGCCTCCAGGTCGTCCATCGAGCCGATCGGCGTGTGCCGGTACGGGTGGCCCTCGGGGTGGGCCAGGCGGAAGATCTTCTCGAAGGCCGTGCCGTAGGGCACGTTGTCGTACCGCTGCCGACGCTCGTTCTGGACGACGGCCCGCTGGTTGTCCAGGTTCTTCTGGTCGAGCGCGAGCAGCAGGCTGCCCATGCGGTCGGCCTCCAGCCACAGCGCGAGCTCCAGCTGGTGGGTGGGCATGGTCTCGAAGTAGTTGGTGCGTTCCCAGCTGGTGGTGCCGTTCAGCGAACCGCCCGCGCCCTGGACCAGCTCGAAGTGACCGTTGTCCTTCACCTGGCCCGAGCCCTGGAACATCAGGTGCTCGAAGAGGTGGGCGAGGCCCGTACGGCCCTCGACCTCGTGGCGCGAACCGACGTCGTACCAGAGGCACACCGCGGCGACCGGGGTCAGGTGGTCCTCGGAGAGCACCACGCGCAGGCCGTTGTCCAGGCGGTGCTCCCTCACTGTCAGGCCTTCGGAGCCGGCCTCGGCTGTGGCCGTGTGACCCATGGGCGGTACGTCCCTTCGATCGCTGTGCTGTGTGCGCGGGATCCGTCGTGGAATCGTCGCGGAAACCGCTGTTCTCCTGCCGGTCCTGCCACTGTATGCAAGCGCGTGGACCCCTGGAGAAGTTCCCGGGCGTCGTACGCCGAGAGCGAGATGGGGGTTGCGGCGGGCGGTCACTGGTTACAGTCGGCGCACGCTGTTGACGCGGCGGCTCGGGAGCCCGTGCCCGGCGGTCGGCGCCGGGTCGTGTCGGGGTTGTCAGTGCGGCAGTCCACAATGGTGCGCGTCAGATCCCGTTCACGTCTCGGTGAAGTGAACCGGAGACGTGAGCGCGCCCCGTAGGTGAGCGACCAGAAAAAGAGGAGCCGGCAGCGATGGCCCGCCGCAGCACGAAGACCCCGCCGCCCGACGACGCGTTCGAGGAGCGGATCCTCGACATCGACGTCGTCGACGAGATGCAGGGCTCCTTCCTGGAGTACGCGTACTCGGTCATCTACTCCCGAGCCCTGCCGGACGCCCGTGACGGGCTGAAGCCGGTGCACCGCCGGATCGTCTACCAGATGAACGAGATGGGCCTGCGCCCCGACCGCGGCTATGTGAAGTGCGCCCGTGTCGTCGGCGAGGTCATGGGTAAGTTGCACCCGCACGGCGACTCGTCGATCTACGACGCCCTGGTGCGCCTCGCGCAGCCCTTCTCCATGCGGGTCCCCCTGATCGACGGCCACGGCAACTTCGGCTCACTGGGCAACGACGACCCGCCGGCCGCCATGCGGTATACCGAGTGCCGGATGGCCGACGCGACGAGCCTGATGACGGAGTCGATCGAGGAGAACACGGTCGACTTCTCCCCGAACTACGACGGCCAGGAGCAGGAGCCGGTGGCCCTGCCCGCCGCCTTCCCGAACCTGCTGGTCAACGGCGCGTCCGGCATCGCCGTCGGTATGGCCACCAACATGCCGCCGCACAACCTGGGCGAGGTCATCGCGGCCGCCCGCCACCTCATCCGGTATCCGAACGCCGACCTGGACACGCTGATGAAGCACGTCCCGGGCCCCGACCTGCCGACCGGCGGCCGGATCGTCGGCCTCTCCGGGATCAGGGACGCGTACGCGACGGGCCGCGGCACCTTCAAGATCCGCGCCACGGTCACGGTGGACAACGTGACGCCCCGCCGCAAGGGCCTGATCGTCACCGAGCTGCCGTTCACCGTCGGCCCGGAGAAGGTGATCGCCAAGATCAAGGACCTGGTCGGCTCGAAGAAGCTGCAGGGCATCGCCGACGTCAAGGACCTCACCGACCGCGCGCACGGCCTGCGTCTGGTCATCGAGATCAAGAACGGCTTCGTGCCGGAGGCGGTCCTGGAGCAGCTCTACAAACTGACGCCGATGGAGGAGTCCTTCGGCATCAACAACGTGGCCCTGGTCGACGGCCAGCCCCTCACGCTGGGCCTCAAGGAACTCCTGGAGGTCTACCTCGACCACCGCTTCGAGGTCGTGAGGCGCCGCTCGGAGTTCCGCCGCGGCAAGAAGCGCGACCGTCTTCACCTGGTCGAGGGTCTGCTCACCGCGCTGGTGGACATCGACGAGGTCATCCGTCTGATCCGCTCCAGCGACAACTCCGCGCAGGCCAAGGAGCGCCTGATCGAGCGCTTCTCCCTGTCGGACATCCAGACGCAGTACATCCTCGACACCCCGCTGCGCCGCCTCACCAGGTTCGACCGCATCGAGCTGGAGTCCGAGAAGGACAGGCTCAGCGCCGAGATCGCCGAGCTGACCCGCATCCTGGACTCGGACGCGGAGCTGCGCAAGCTGGTCTCCGGCGAACTGGCCGCGGTGGCCAAGAAGTTCGGCACCGAGCGCCGTACGGTGCTGCTGGAGTCCTCGGGCACCCAGGTGGCCGCGGTCCCGCTCCAGGTGGCGGACGACCCGTGCCGGGTGCTGCTGTCGTCCACGGGTCTACTGGCCCGTACGGCGAACGGCGAGCCCTTCGCGGCGGACGAGGACGGCAAGCGCGCCAAGCACGACGTCATCCTCTCGGCGGTCCCGGCGACGGCCCGGGGCGAGGTGGGCGCGGTGACCTCCACCGGCCGCCTGCTGCGCCTGAACGTGGTCGATCTGCCTCAGCTGCCGGACACGTCGGCGGCCCCCAACCTGTCGGGCGGCGCCCCGCTCGCAGAGTTCCTCTCCCTCCAGGACGGCGAGACGGTCATCTGTCTGATGACGCTCGACGAGTCGTCGCCGGGGCTGGCCATCGGCACCGAGCAGGGTGTCGTCAAGCGTGTGGTCCCCGACTACCCGGCCAACAAGGAGGAGCTGGAGGTCATCACGCTCAGGGAAGGTGACCGGATCGTCGGCGCCATCGAGCTGCGCACCGGCGAGGAGGACCTGGTCTTCATCACGGACGACGCCCAGTTGCTGCGTTACCAGGCCTCCCAGGTCCGCCCGCAGGGCCGCCCGGCCGGCGGTATGACCGGCATCAAGCTCACCGAGGGTGCGAAGGTCCTCTCCTTCTCCGCCATCGACCCGGCCGTCGACGCGGTCGTCTTCACGGTGGCGGGCTCCCGCGGCACCCTCGACGACTCCGTCCAGACCACGGCCAAGCTCACCCCCTTCGACCAGTACCCCCGCAAGGGCCGCGCCACGGGCGGCGTCCGCTGCCAGCGGTTCCTCAAGGGCGAGGACTGCCTCTCCGTCGCCTGGGCGGGCCCCGCACCGGCCCGCGCCGCCCAGAAGAACGGCACCCCGGCCGACCTCCCGGAGATGGACCCGCGCCGCGACGGCTCGGGCGTGTCCCTGGGCAAGACGGTGTCGTCGGTGGCGGGGCCGGTGTGAGCCGGAGGCCTCAGAGGCTGTCGTAGGAGGCCGGGGGACCGTCGGGCTCGTCGGGTTCCTCGGCCTCCGCTTCCCGTACGTAGCGCAGGACGCCCCACATGCCGTGCTCGTCGGCGTGTGGGGCGTCGTCCTTGCACGCCTCCAACTCCTTGCTCAGGGCCGTGCCGTCGATCCCCGCCCCGATGAGCACGAGCTGGCTGAGCCGTGGCTCGTCACCGTCCGCCCAGGGCTCGGGGTAGAACCGCAGGAACCGCCCGACGGCGTGCACGGCGTAACGGTTCCGGACGTCGCACGGCCCGAAGTCGACGTACCCCTTGACGCGGTAGAGCCCCTCGGATCTGCCGTCGAGGAAGTCCATGAGCCGCCGGGGGTTCATCGGGAGGTCGGAGACGAAGGCGACGCTGTCGTAGCCGGTGTGCAGATGCCCGGAGTGAGCGCCCTCCTCCCCGTCGTGGTCGTGTCGATGGAGATCGTCGAAGGAGAGCTGCCCGATGCGCTCCTCGGAGGGCCGGCAGTCGAAGAGGAGTTCGGGATCGATCCGCCCGTAGGTGGCGGGCACGACGGCCGCACGGTCACCGAGCGACCGGACGAGCGCCAGGACGCGCTCCCCGTCCTCCGCCCGGTCGAGCTTGTTGACGACCACGAGGTCGGCGATGGCCAGATGCCGGTCGATCTCGGGGTGCCGCTGCCGGGTCTCCGGGAACTCGGCCGCGTCCACGACTTCGACGAGCCCGCCGTACACCACCCGGGGATTCTCGCTGGCGAGGACCATCCGCACGAGCTCCTGCGGCTCGGCGAGACCACTCGCCTCGATGACGATGACATCGATCCCGGCGGACGGCTCGGCCAGCCGCTCCAGATAGACATCCAGCTCACTGACATCGACGGCACAGCACAGACACCCGTTGCCCAGCGACACGGTGGAGTCCCCGAGCGCCCCGGCCACCGCCATCGCGTCGATCTCGATCGCCCCGAAGTCATTGACGACGGCACCGATACGGCTGCCACCGCTGCGGTGGAGGAGGTGATTGAGCAGGGTGGTCTTGCCGGAACCGAGGAATCCGGCGAGGACGACGACCGGGATCTGCCGCGAACCCAGCGGACTCGGACCCGACGCCTGGCTCGACTGACTCAACAACGCGCCCTCTCTCACACCGTTGCGTGCGCCGGCTCACGGCCGACCACCGCACGAGGCCGGCTCGTGGACCGGCTCTCACCGGAACGCCGCAGCTCTCGCACGCCCATTGAATGCTGCCCCAGGATACGAGTGGGGGCGAACGCCCCGTGGAGTGAACGATTGTTAGCGGCGCCCGCGGGGCACACGTTGGGCATGGCGCCGGTTCGCGCGACCCGCACATCCCTCCGTGCGCCTCCTCTCCGCCTCCCAGCCGACCAGCGCTGCTCGGCGACACTGAGGCGGCAAGCGCCGCCCACCGCTCGCCGGTCCCCATCCCGTCGCCCCGCACCCGACGGCCGGCGGACGGCCGCCCGAACCGGGGGTTGACATGGCCACACAGAAATTTGAACCACGGAGGTGGAGCTCCGCCGCCACGGCGGGGCTCGCATGCGCGGCCGGGGTTCTCTTCGTCCTGGCCGCCCAGCAGCGCCGACTCGAACAACTGCGGCTGCGGGTCACCCGCGTAGAGCGGACCACCGGCCGGGACGCGAGGCTCGCGGAGCAGCAGCGCCTGCAGGCCTACCTCCTCGACAAGGCCCTCGACGACCCGGACCTCGCCGAGGTGCTGAGCACCGTCGACGAAGTGGATCCGCCCCGGCGACGCCAATACCTCTTCGCCAACGCGATGTACACCAACGCACTGCTCGCGTATCGCGTCGGCGTCGTCAACTGGGAGGAGCTCCACGGGCACCTTCGGGTGATCTGCCAGAGCGCCGTCTTTCGCGACTATTGGGACGCCACACGCCACCACCGGGCAAGCCTCAAAGAAGACTCGGAAGAAGCACGCGTGGGTCAAATGATGGACGCGCTCATCCACGATTTGGATGAAGCCGACACCGAGCGGTGGTGGGTCGTGGGTGAACCCCCCGCCGAGCCGAACCCTTGAGACGACAAGGTCAACGCCCTCTGTCGAGCGACCAGTTGGCGTAACCCTTCACCATTCGGGGCACTCGGCCTCGGCTAGCCTGTCCCCGCCAGTCACCAACGACACGCGAGGACCGGGATCCCCATTGAGAATCGTGCGCCGCATTGGCGCGTCCCCACGCGAACGAGGCAGCTTGTCCGGGGAGACGTGCCCCGACATCTTCGAGCTCAATAACGGCAACTTCGCCGTGATCGGGACGGAGGCCACAGCGACGCTCGACAGCGAGCTCCCCGCTGATGCCGCGCGCGGGGACCACGAGCGCATCGTGGTCATCAGCAGAGAGACGCTGCTTCGCGCCAAGGCTGAGATCCCCGACGCCTGACGCCCACCCGACGGGCAGCGAGTCCACCCCTGACTCGTTCCGTGCTGTACCGCCCCGCCGCCTGCGATCGCTGAGCGGCCCGGGGCCTTTCTGCTGAGCGGCGCAACACCCCGGACCTCGCTCGGCACTCCGACGCCAGGCCCGGCGCCAGAACGGCACCGGGCCTCACGTATGTCTCAGACCGCCGCAGGCACCGCCACCGGCGCGCCCGGCCCCACATACCGCGCCGCCGGACGAATGATCTTCGAGTCCTCCGCCTGTTCGAGGATGTTGGCGCTCCAGCCGACGGCGCGGGCGGCCGCGAAGGTCGGGGTGAACATCTCACGGGGCAGACCACAGAGTTCCATGACGACGCCGGCGTAGAACTCGACATTGGTGTGCAGGGCGCGACCGGGCTTCAGCTCGGCGAGGATCGACTCGACCTGGCGTTCCACCTCCACCGCGAAGGCGACCCGAGGGCCACCGAACTGCTCCGCGATGCCGCGAAGCATGCGGGAGCGAGGGTCCTCGGTGCGGTACACGGGGTGACCGAAGCCCATGATGCGGTCACCGGCGTGGACACGTTCACGGATCCAGGTGTCGATGCGATCGGGGGTGCCGATGACATCGAGGGTGTCCAGGGCGCGGCTCGGCGCACCGCCGTGGAGGGGGCCGGAGAGGGCACCCACGGCGCCCACGAGGCACGCGGCCACGTCCGCGCCCGTCGACGCGATGACTCGTGCCGTGAATGTTGATGCGTTGAATCCGTGGTCAATGGTTGAGATCAAGTATTGCTCGACCGCCCGCGCCCGGAGGGTGTCCGGTTCCGAACCGGTCAACATGTACAGGTAGTTCGCGGCGTACGGAAGGTCGTCCCGCGGCTCGATCGGGTCCAACCCCTGCCCCAGGCGGTACAGCGCCGTGAGCAGGGTCGGCACCGCCGCCGACGCGGCCAGCGCGTCCGCCCTGCGGCGGTCCGCGTCGAGGTCGTACACCGGCCGGAAGCCCTTGGACGCGCCGAACAGCGACAGGGCGGTACGGAGACCGGACAGCGGGCCCGAGCGGGCGCTCGCCGTCGCGATCGCGGGCAGTGCGGCCTGTACGTCGTCGGGCAGCCTGCGCAGGGGCCGGACGTGGCACGGCGAACGCGGTCCGCCGTGCCACGTCCGGCAGTTCGCCGTGGACCATCAGGTGCCAGACGTCCTCGAAGTCACGGGTCCGCGCGAGTTCGACGGCCGAGTACTGGCGGTAGTGGTAGAAGCCCTCCTGCCCCCTGACGTCACCCAATGAGGTGTCGGTGACGACGACGCCCGCGAGTCCGCGCGGGACGTCGACGGGGGTGGTTGCGACCCGGTTGATCAGCATGTCTCCTCCTTGAACTTGATTCGACTGTCCATGCTTGATTGAATCCCTGTCAATATTGATTGAATCAATATGCCGTCCATGCGGATACGGTGGCGTCCATGGAGGAGCAAGGCGATCGAGAATCGGCGGGGCCGGCGACCGGCCCCGCCCGCGCCGGCCGACGGCTCAGCACCAGGGAGACCGCCGAGTCGCTCGGTGTGAAACCGGAGACCGTGTACGCGTATGTGAGCCGCGGGCAGCTCAGCAGCGTGCGAGATCCCGCAGGGCGCGGAAGCACGTTCGACGCCGAGGAGGTGGCGGCGCTCGCGCGGCGCAACAGGCGGGAAAGCAGCGGGAGTCCGGCCACGGGAGGCGAGTTCGCCGTCCGTACCCGGCTCACTCTCATCGAGAAGGACCGCTACTACTTCCGCGGGGTCGACGCGACCGAACTCGCCGCGCGCCACTCCTACGAAGAGGTCGCCGAGTGGCTGTGGACCGGCAAGTTGCGGCCCGGCGTGACGTTCACCGCCCCGAAGGCATCCGTCACCGCCGCCCGCCGGGCGGTCGACGCGCTGCCGGAGCACACCGGCCCTCTAGACCGGCTGCGGGTGGCCGCGATCGCCGCCTCGGCGGCGGACCCGCTGCGCTTCGACCTCTCCGAGGAAGCGGTCCTCGGCACCGCGCGTACCCTCATTCCCACCCTCGTCGCCGCCCTCCCACCGGTCCTGCGCTCCCACCGCGACTCGGGCCCGCTCGCCGGCCGTCTGTGGGCCCGGCTCAGCGGCCGTACCCCCGACGAGGCGTCGCTGCGCGTCCTGGACACGGCGCTCGGCCTGCTCGTCGACCATGACCTGGCCGCCTCCACGCTCGCAGTCCGCGTCGCCGCGTCGGCCCGCGCCCACGCGTACGCGGCCGTCTCGGCCGGTCTCGGCGCCCTCGAAGGCCCATTGCACGGCGCGGCAGGCTCGCTCGCCCACCGGCTGCTCCTCGACGTACTGGACCACGGCAGCGCGGCCCCCGTGATCGCGGACGAACTGCGTGCCGGCCGCAGCATCCCCGGGCTCGGCCATCGCCTCTACGCGGGCGAGGATCCACGCGCGCGTGCCCTGTTCGCACTCCTGGAGGACATCCCCCACGCGGAACCGGCCCTCGCGGCCGCCCGCGACATCGTGGCGACCACCGCCCGCCACACACCGCTGCACGCCAATGTCGACCTGGCCCTCGCGGTCCTCACCACCTCCTTCGGCATGCCCTCGGCCGCGGGCGAGACGGTCTTCGCCGTGGCCCGCACGGCGGGCTGGATCGCCCACACCCTGGAGGAGTACGGGGAGCGTCCGCTGCGCATGCGCCCGAGCGGCCAGTACGTGGGGGCGCGGCCGCCCCAACCGCTCCCGGAGTGAGCGTTCGCCGCCTCCTCGCCCGCTCTCCACGACGCCCCGGGTCCCGAATGCACCCCTTGTGGACCCTGTTCGCACCCCTTCGGCCCGGCCGGAATTCGCTCGCGCCCAAGTCAGGTTAGGCTCACCTCTGTGAGTACGTGCACCTCCGCGTCCCGACACCTCGGCGAGCCTCTCGCGGGGACCGCCGCCACGGCGAGGACATGGCTGCTGCTGGAACAACCCGGCCCCTGGGGCGTCAAGGCGCTCACGTCGAGCCACCTGGACCCCGCAATCGGCCGCGCCCTCGAAACCGCGGCGGAGGGCACCGGCGTACGCGTGGCGCTCATCCGGCGCCCCGGCCGCCACGCGGACTGCCGCGAGGTCCGCGAGCGCCGCGTGTACGTCGCCCACACCGTGCCCGGGAACGTGTGGCTGCACAGCGCCACGACGACCGATCCCGAGCAGCTGCTCGACCTCGACCTCACCGCCCTCGGCAGGGGCGACCACCGCACCTTCGGGACGGCTCTGCGGGGTCGGCCCCACACCGGCGCCCCCCTCGCGCTCGTCTGCACCAACGGCAAGCGCGACCGCTGCTGCGCGCTCCTCGGCCGGCCGCTCGCCGCCGAACTGGCCGCCTCCGGAGTCGAGGGCACCTGGGAGGTCACCCATCTGGGCGGTCACCGCTTCTCGCCCACCGTGCTCGTGCTGCCCTTCGGCTACATCTACGGCCGCGCCGAGGCCCACCACGTCAAGGAGGTCCTCCAAGGCGTGCGGGAAGGCCGCGTCGTCACCGAGGGGTGCCGCGGGAGCTCCGCTTGGAAGCGCCCCGGGCAGGCGGCGGAGCTGGCGGTGCGTACGGAGACGGGCGAGGACGCGGCCGACTCGCTCACCGTGCTCCGCACGGCGGGCTCGGCGCCCCACTGGGACGTGACCGTCGCCCACACAGACGGCCGCCGCTGGACCGTCGCCGTCTCCCAGGGCGCCGCCCAGCCGCCCCGCCCGGAGAGCTGCGGCTCCGCACTGGGCTCCCCGGCGAGGATGGACGTGCTGACCGTACGAGAGCTGTCCCCGGCCGCGGTCACGCGCTAGCCGACCGACGGCCTGTCACGGCGGAGCCGACAGGCCACCCGGCCTCAGCCCCGACCCTGGTCCCGTCGCCGTACAAACACCCCGCACCTGAGATCCCTGCCACACCCCTCTACGGCCGGACCACCCCGTCCACGTACCTTCATGGGTATGAGCCCCACTCCCCCCGCACGCCGCCTGCGTCTCGGCATGCCGCGGCGGGCGTTCTCGCAGGTTCTGCTGATGCAGGTGGCGATCGCCGCCGGTGTCGCCGTCCTCGCGACCGGGCTGTTCCTCGCGCCGCTCAGCGAACAGCTGGACGACCAGGCGATGCGCCGGGCCCTCGCGATCGCGCAGACCACTGCGGTCCAGCCGCAGATCGCTCAGGACCTGGTGTCGACGCGACCGTCCGTGACCGGCCCCGTTCAGGTCGAGGCCGAGCGGATCCGGAAGGCCAGCGGAGCCGAGTACGTGGTCGTGATGGACAGGGTCGGGGTGCGCTGGTCGCACCCCGACCCGGCGGAGATCGGCGGGCTGGTCTCGACGGACCCGCGCCGCGCCCTGGCCGGGAACGAGGTCATGGAGATCGACTCGGGGACGCTGGGGCGCTCCGCCCGGGGCAAGGTGCCACTGCGTGACGCCGACGGGAAGATCGTCGGCGCCGTCTCGGTCGGCATCGAGTACGACAATGTGCGCGCCCGGCTCATCCACGCGATCCCCGGGCTCCTCGCGTACGCCGGCGGAGCCATGGCCGTCGGGGCGCTGGCCGCGTATCTGATCTCCCGGCGGGTCCACCGCCAGACCCGTGACCTGGCCTTCTCCGACATTGCGGGGCTGCTGGCGGAGCGCGAGGCGATGCTGCACGGCATCCGGGAGGGCGTGGTCGCGCTGGACCGCGCCGGGCACGTACGCCTCCTGAACGACGAGGCGCGGCGGCTGCTCGGGATAGGCGACGAGGCGGTCGGCAGGTCGCTCGACGACGCGCTCGGCCCCGGCCGTACGACCGATGTACTGGCGGGCCGGGTCACGGGCACCGATCTGCTGACTGTGCGCGGTCAGCGCGTGCTGGTCGCCAACCGCATGCCCACCGACGACGGTGGCGCCGTCGCCACCCTGCGCGACCGCACCGAGCTGGAGCAGCTCGGCCGCGAACTCGACTCCACGCGCGGTCTGACGGATGCCCTGCGTGCCCAGGACCACGAGCACGCCAACCGGATGCACACGCTCCTCGGCCTGCTCGAACTGGAGCTGTACGACGAGGCCGTGGATTTCGTCGGCGAGGTGGTCGGCGACCATCGGGCGACCGCCGAGCAGGTCACCGAGAAGATCCACGATCCGCTGCTCGCCGCGGTACTGGTCGGCAAGGCGACGGTCGCGGCCGAGCGCGGAGTGGCCCTGTCGGTCGCGGGCGGCACGATGCTGCCGGACCGGCTGATCGACCCCCGTGGGCTGGTCACCGTCGTCGGCAACCTCGTCGACAACGCCTTGGACGCCGTCGCGGGTACGCCGCACGCGCGCGTGGAGGTCGATCTGCGCGCCGAGGGGCGTACGGCGATCCTCCGGGTCCGCGACACCGGCCCCGGAGTCCCGCCCGACAAGCGGGAGTTGATCTTCACGGAGGGCTGGTCGACCAAGGCGCCGCCGGCCCATCGCGAGCGCGGCATCGGGCTCTGTCTGGTGCGTCGGCTCGCCGAGCGGCAGGGGGGCAGCGCCCGGGTCACGGAGGCACCGGGCGGCGGCGCGGAGTTCACCGTCGTCCTGCCGGACGCACTCGCGGAGCAGGGCCTGGTGACGCCGGCGCCCACACCGACGCCCATCTCCACGGCACCCGACGACGAGCCGGCCCGGCAGGACGAGCCGACGGCCGGCCGCGACGGACGACCGGGCCCCGAACGTGAGCCCGAAGCCGCCACCACAGCCGCCGACAAGGAGTCGCGATGATCGAGGTCCTGATCGTGGACGACGACACCGGAGTCGCCCGCGTCAATGCCGCCTACGTGGCGAAGGTCGCCGGTTTCCACGTCGCCGGTGTGGCCCACAACGCGGCCGAGGCGTTGCACCGGTTGGAGACGTTGCCCCACGTGGACCTGGTTCTCCTGGACCACTATCTGCCGGACGACACCGGGCTCATGGTGGTCCAGGAGATGCGGCGCCGGGGCCACCAGAGCGACGTGATCATGGTGACGGCGGCCCGCGACGTCTCGACCGTCCAGGCCGCGATGCGCCAGGGCGCGCTCCAGTACCTGGTCAAACCGTTCGCGTTCGCCGGGCTGCGGGCGAAGCTGGAGGCGTACGCGGAGCTGCGGCGCACCCTGGACGGCGGTGGCGAGGCCGAACAGGCCGAGGTGGACCGGATCTTCGGCGCTCTCTCGGCAGGCGGCGAACCGGACCTGCCCAAGGGCCACTCCCCCACCACCACCGAGTTGGTACGCCGCGCCCTGATGACCGCCGAGGGCGCGCTGTCCGCCCAGGAGATCGCCGAACGGACCGGCCTGAGCCGCCAGACCGCCCAGCGCTATCTGAAGCTCCTGGAACGCACGGGACGGGCCCGGCTGACCCTGAAGTACGGCGACGCCGGCCGTCCCGAGCACCGCTACGAGTGGGCGACCCGCCCCTGAGGAGCCCTCGCCAGGCCCTCACACACGCCTCCATGGGCCGTACTCCCTCGTAACGTCGCCCTGACCGTCACACCGCTCCCGCGCCCGTCAGCGACCGCACCTCGGTCTCCGCGTGCTTCGCCTTGTCCGGGGGCTCGGCCGACAGGACCGTGCCGAGCCAGCCCGCGAGGAAGCCCAGCGGGATGGAGACGAGGCCCGGGTTCTGCAACGGGAAGTACTGGAAGTCGGCGCCGGGGAACAGCGAGTCGGCGCTCCCCGACACGACGGGAGACAACAGCACGAGAACCACGGAAGGGATCAGTCCCCCGTACACGGACCACACCGCGCCGCGGGTGGTGAAGCCGCGCCAGAACAGCGAGTACAGCAGCACGGGCAGATTGGCGGAGGCGGCGACCGCGAAGGCGAGGCCGACGAGAAAGGCCACGTTGAGGTCCTTGGCGAGCAGCCCGAGCCCGATCGCGACCACGCCGATACCCACGGCCGCCGTACGTGCCACGGTGACCTCGCTGCGCGGCTTCGAACGCCTGCGCCGCAGCGACGCGTACAGGTCGTGGGCGACGGATGCCGACGAGGCGAGGGTGATGCCGGCGACGACCGCGAGGATCGTGGCGAAGGCGATGGCGGCGACGACCGCGAACAGAACCGTTCCGCCGGTGGAGTCCGCGCCACCGCCCAGATCGAGGGCCAGCAACGGCACCGCTGTGTTCCCAGCCGCGTTGGAGCCCCGTACGGCATCCGGGCCGACGATGGCGGCCGCACCGAAGCCCAGCACGATCGTCATCAGATAGAAGCCGCCGATGAGCCCGATCGACCAGACCACCGAGCGGCGTGCGGCCCGCGCGGTGGGCACCGTGTAGAAGCGCGACAGGATGTGCGGCAGTCCGGCCGTGCCCAGCACCAGAGCGAGTCCGAGGCTGATGAAGTCCGAGCGCGCGACCCAGTCACCGCCGTACTTCAACCCGGGCGCGAGGAAGGCATCGCCGTGTCCGCTGCGTTCGGCCGCCGTCCGTAGCAACTGGTCGAAGTCGCCGTGGAACCGCACCAGTACGAGGACGGTGAGCGCGATCGCCCCGCCCATCAGCAGGACCGCCTTCACGATCTGGATCCAGGTGGTGGCCCGCATCCCTCCCAACGACACATAGACGACCATGAGCGCACCGACGCCGATGACCGTCCAGGCCTGCGCCGCCTCGCCCTCTCCCCCCAGCAGCAGCGCGACGAGGGTGCCCGCTCCCACCATCTGCGCCACCAGGTAGAGAACGGACACGGTCACCGAGGAAGTTCCCGCCGCGATCCGCACCGGTCGCTCGCTCATGCGCGCCGCGACCACGTCCGCGAGTGTGAACCGCCCGCAGTTGCGCACCAGTTCGGCCACCAGGAACAGCACCACGAGCCAGGCGACCAGGAAGCCCACCGAGTAGAGCAGCCCGTCGTACCCGAAGAGCGCGATGAGCCCGGAGATACCGAGGAACGACGCGGCGGACATGTAGTCGCCCGCGATGGCAAAACCATTCTCCATCGGCGAGAACAGCCGCCCGCCGACGTAGAACTCCTCCGCCGAGCCATGCCGATTGCGGCTCACCCACGTCGTGATGCCCAACGTGACTGCCACGAACGCGCTGAACAGCAGCAGCGCCAGCGTCTGATGGTCGGCGGTCACCGCTCGCCCCCTCTGACGCCGCGCGTCAACTCCTGGGTGTCCCACCGCAGATCGAGCGCCGCCCGGTCCCGGCGCAGCCTGGCGTGCCGCGCATACGCCCAGGTGAACAGGAACGTCGTGAGGAACTGTCCGAGCCCCGCCAGCATCGCCACGTTCACCGCGCCCACCACCGGTCGTGCCATCAGCCCGGGGGCGGTGGTAGCCGTCACGACATACGCCACGTACCAGCTGAAGAAGACGGCGACGCCCGGGATCACG
Source organism: Streptomyces europaeiscabiei (assembly GCF_036346855.1). NCBI lineage: Bacteria > Bacillati > Actinomycetota > Actinomycetes > Kitasatosporales > Streptomycetaceae > Streptomyces > Streptomyces europaeiscabiei. Next base: position 7,741,735 of record NZ_CP107841.1, on the reverse strand, counting down.
AACCTGCGGTAACGGCTGCGGACCTCCTGGAAGGCCGCACTCCGCTGGACCTCCAGATAGACGTCCGCCGCGCCCCCGCCCCGGCTCTCCCGCGCCTCGACCGCGACCGGGGTCGGCCCGCCCGTGCCGTCCAACTCCCCCCAGCCGGAGGCCAGCGCGTCGTACCACGGATCGTCGAACCGCACGTCCTCGCCGGCGAGGACGTGCCCCTCGTGCTGCTCAACCGGGCTCTCTGAACCGCTCCCGCGTCGGCGGGGACGGCCGGTGCTTGACTGCATGCCCAAGCATGGACAGAACGGAAAGACCCCCGCCGTACCTCTTCACGATTATTCACCCCATCAGGTGAAGCCCCGGCCAGCCTCCCCCACCCGGGGCAGTCATGCCCGACCGAACGCGCACCCCGACGGCGGATGGGCCGCGCACGGCGAGAAGGGGGCGCGTCGGGGGGTGTCCGCCCGCAGCGGTCGACGCGTCAGCACGTCCGACTTCCCAGCCGACCGATTCCGACTTCCCCAGCCGACCGATTCCGCGCCGTTCCCAGGACGGACACCCCACGGCGCGCCTCCGACCCACCATCGGACCGAAGGCACCCCGGCCGGCCGAGCCGGCGCAGCGGCTAAGCGTCGATGCGCGACCGGTCCAGCGTCGCCGCCGAGCTGGAGATGAACTCCTTGCGCGGCGCCACGTCGTTCCCCATCAGTAGATCGAACACCTGTTCCGCGGCCTCCAGGTCCGACAGGTTGATCCGCCGGAGTGTCCGGTGCCTCGGATCCATCGTCGTCTCCGCCAGCTGGTCCGCGTCCATCTCGCCGAGGCCCTTGTAGCGCTGGATGGAGTCCTTGTACCGGACACCCTTGCTCTGGAACTCCAGCAGTTTGTCGCGCAGCTCACGGTCCGAGTACGTGTAGACGTACTTGTCCTGCCCCTTCTTGGGCTGGACAAGCTCGATCCGGTGCAGCGGCGGCACGGCCGCGAAGACCCGGCCCGCCTCGACCATCGGCCGCATGTACCGCTGGAAGAGCGTCAGCAACAGGCACCGGATGTGCGACCCGTCCACATCGGCGTCGGTCATCATGATGATCTTGCCGTAGCGCGCCGCGTCGATATCAAACGTACGCCCGGATCCGGCCCCTATGACCTGGATGATCGCGCCGCACTCGACGTTCTTGAGCATGTCCGTCACGGACGACTTCTGAACGTTGAGGATCTTGCCCCGGATCGGCAGCAGCGCCTGGAACTCGGAGTTCCGCGCGAGCTTCGCCGTGCCGAGCGCCGAGTCTCCCTCGACGATGAACAACTCGCTGCGCTCGACGTCGTCACTGCGGCAGTCGGCGAGCTTGGCGGGCAGGGACGAGGACTCCAGGGCCGTCTTGCGGCGCTGCGCGTCCTTGTGCTGACGTGCGGCGATGCGCGTGCGGGCGGCGGCGACCGCCTTCTCCATGACGACCCGCGCCTGAGCGGCGGCGTCCCGCTTCGTGGAGGTCAGGAAGGCCTTGAGCTCCTTGGTGACGACCTGCGTCACGATGCGCCGGGCCGCCGAGGTGCCGAGGACCTCCTTGGTCTGGCCCTCGAACTGCGGTTCGGCGAGCCGCACCGTGACGACGGCGGTGAGGCCCTCCAGAGCGTCGTCCTTGACGACGTCGTCCTCGGCGACGCGCAGCATCTTCTTGGCGCGCAGCACCTCGTTCATGGTGGCGGCCACGGCCTGTTCGAAGCCCGCGACATGGGTACCGCCCTTGGGGGTGGCGATGATGTTCACGAACGACTTGAGGGTCGTGTCGTAGCCGGTGCCCCAGCGCATGGCGACGTCGACACCGAGCTCGCGGGTGACCTGGGTGGGCGTCATCTGGCCGTGTTCGTCCAGGACGGGCACGGTCTCCCTGAAGGTGCCCTGCCCGTAGAAGCGGAGGACGTCGCAGACCGGCTTGTCGGATGCCAGGTACTCGCAGAACTCACTGATGCCGCCGTCGAACCGGAACGACTCCTCGCCCTTGCTGCCGCCCTCTCCGAGGCCGAACTCGTCACGGACCACGATCGTCAGTCCGGGCACGAGGAAGGCGGTCTGGCGGGCACGCTGGTGCAGGTGCTCCAGCGAGAGCTTGGCGTCCTTGAGGAAGATCTGGCGGTCGGCCCAGTAGCGCACGCGTGTGCCGGTGCGCGTCTTGGGGATCCGCTTGCCCTTGCGCAGGCCACCGGTCTCGAACTTGGCGTCCGAACCGATGCCCGCGAAGGAGCCGGGCACGCCGCGCCGGAAGCTGATGGCGTGGGTACTGCCGTTGCGGTCGACCTCGACGTCCAGGCGGGCGGAGAGCGCGTTCACCACGGAGGCGCCCACGCCGTGCAGACCGCCGGAGGCGGCGTACGAGCCGCCGCCGAACTTGCCACCGGCGTGCAGCTTGGTCATCACGACCTCGACCCCGGACAGGCCGGTCTTGGGCTCGACGTCGACCGGGATGCCCCGGCCGTTGTCCCGCACCTCCACGGAGGCGTCGTCGTGGAGGATGACATCGATGTGGTCGCAGTAGCCCCCCAGGGCCTCGTCCACCGAGTTGTCGATGATCTCCCAGAGACAGTGCATCAGGCCTCGACTGTCGGTCGAGCCGATGTACATGCCGGGGCGCTTCCGCACGGCCTCGAGCCCCTCGAGGACAAGCAGGTGCCGCGCGGTGTAGTTGGAACCGTCCCGGTCTGCTCCGGTCAGCAGGGCTGTGGACGGCACGGACGTATCGGCGGTCACGCGGTTCGCTCCTCGCTGAATTTCAGGTGGGGCCCATTTGGGTAAGGGGCCGGGCTCTGTAGCCGTTCCGAGGGTACCGAGGCCTGGTAGAGCCGTTGTCACGCCACCCTCGTCCGAAACTCAGAGTAGTCCAGAGTCGCATACGCGTTCGATCCCTCGATGGGGTGAAGTACATATCACGTTCCCTTCGGGGCATGAACCATTTAGGCTCCGGGCACGTCCTCATGAACAACCGGCAACCCAGCCGGGAGGACCGTACAACCGAAAGAACAACCACCAGAACCATCGACCGACAGCGCGAAGCCCGTACGACACGAAGACACGCACTACGGCTCATTCGCCGCCAACCGGCAGCAGACAGCCGGCCCGGAAAGATTTTTTCGAGTTAAAGCCGCGAGCGGGAACGTTTTCGGCCTGGTTGGATGTTGACCCTGGTACGACAGCTCGTCGAGCTAGAGAAGAGGCGACGTGACTACTGTTCTGACCCCCGCGACCCCGCTGACGGCCGCTGACCGATGCGACCGCTGCGGCGCCCAGGCCTACCTGCGCGTCGTCCTGCTGAGCGGTGGAGAGCTGCTGTTCTGCGCCCACCACGGCCGCAAGTTCGAGCCGGAGCTCAAGAAGATCGCCGCGGAGATACAGGACGAGACGGAGCGGCTCACGGCCGCTCCCGCGACCGCGGAAGAGGACGAGCGCTGACGCTTCGCACCCACGACGAGCCGCCACCGGCTCGAGGCCGGTGACCGGGCGGCCACTCCCGTACCCACGGGGTGGCCGCCCGCTCTCGTGCCGCACATCACGTGCGGCCGCGTACCCGCGCCTCAGCGGCTCCCCTCGAGCACCCGGGCCATGTACGAGCCCCTGGTGTAGACGCCGGGGTTCCCGGCGAGCCCACAGCCGCTGCCCCACGACACGAGCCCGATCAGCTTCCCCTGGGCGACGAGCGGCCCTCCGCTGTCCCCCTGGCAGGCGTCCCGGCCGCCGTCCTGCTCCCCGGCGCACACCATGGAACCGGACTGGTATCTGCCCTCGGCGCTGCCCGGATAGGCCCTCTCGCAGACGTCGTCGGCCAGCACCTTCACCGGTGCGGCCCGCAGGCCCTGGGCATAGTCGCCGGCGGCGGTGGTGTCCCCCCAGCCGTAGACCGCAGCCTGTGTGCCAGGCGCGTACGCGGCGTCGTCGGCCCCCGCCAATGCGATGACAGAGCTCTCGGGCAGCGGTGAGACGAGAGTCACGACAGCAAAGTCCCCGGCGTTCGTGTAGGGGTCGTACTCCGGGTTCACCCAGGCGCCGCTCACCGCGATCTCCTGACCCTCGGCCGACTGCAGCTCGGCACGGCCCGCGATGATCCGCAGATCGGCGACCCGTTCCGGAGGATCTCCCAGCACGTCCTCGCTGAGGCAGTGGGCGGCCGTCAGAACGGTCGAGCGGCCGACCACGACACCGCCGCAGAACTGCCCTGCCCGCGTACCCCCGAACCGGTCACGGCTGGACAGCGCCACCGTCCAGGGCGCCTGGGAGATCTCGACCGGATGACCGCCGATGACGACCTCGGCCGTCGCCGGTGGCGGTGACGCCAGCGGTATGACGGCCGTGGTGGCCGCGACGGCCAGCAGTCGGGCGAACGATCGACGCATGCGCACTCCTCACTCCGGGACATGGATGGCACACCCAGAGTGATCCACCGGATCGGCTTCCGCATACCGCACACACGCCGAAGGCCCGGCTCCTTCGAGGGAACCGGGCCTTCAGACCGACCGGGCCGACGGATGCCGTGCCGTCTAGTCGAGGTAGTCGCGCAGCACCTGGGAACGGGACGGGTGGCGCAGCTTCGACATCGTCTTGGACTCGATCTGGCGGATGCGCTCACGCGTGACGCCGTACACCTTGCCGATCTCGTCGAGGGTCTTCGGCTGCCCGTCGGTGAGGCCGAAGCGCATGGAGACGACGCCCGCCTCACGCTCGGAGAGCGTGTCGAGCACCGAGTGCAGCTGCTCCTGCAGGAGCGTGAAGCTGACCGCGTCGGCCGGTACGACGGCTTCGGAGTCCTCGATGAGGTCACCGAACTCGCTGTCGCCGTCCTCGCCCAGCGGGGTGTGCAGCGAGATGGGCTCGCGGCCGTACTTCTGGACCTCGATGACCTTCTCGGGGGTCATGTCGAGCTCCTTGGCCAGCTCCTCCGGAGTGGGCTCGCGGCCCAGGTCCTGGAGCATCTGGCGCTGGACGCGCGCGAGCTTGTTGATGACCTCGACCATGTGCACCGGGATACGGATGGTGCGGGCCTGGTCGGCCATGGCGCGGGTGATCGCCTGACGGATCCACCAGGTGGCGTACGTGGAGAACTTGTAGCCCTTGGTGTAGTCGAACTTCTCGACCGCGCGGATCAGACCGAGGTTGCCCTCCTGGATGAGGTCCAGGAAGAGCATGCCGCGGCCGGTGTAGCGCTTGGCCAGGGAGACCACCAGACGGAGGTTGGCCTCCAGGAGGTGGTTCTTGGCGCGGCGGCCGTCCTCGGCGATGATCTCCAGCTCGCGCTTGAGCTTGGGGGCGAGCTTGTCGGCGTTGGCCAGCTTGTCCTCGGCGAACAGACCGGCCTCGATGCGCTTGGCGAGCTCGACCTCCTGCTCGGCGTTGAGCAGCGGGACCTTGCCGATCTGCTTGAGGTAGTCCTTGACCGGGTCGGCGGTGGCACCGGCGGCGGCGACCTGCTGGGCGGGCGCGTCGTCCTCGTCCTCGTCGGACAGCACGAAACCGGCGTTCTCGGTGCCCTCGGGCTCCTCACCGGGCTTGCCGCCGGGAGTCTCCTCGATGGCCTCTTCGTCGACGAGCTCGGCGTCGTCCTTCTTGCCGGTGGTCTTCTTGGCCGCCGTCTTCTTGGCCGCGACGGTCTTCTTGGCGGGGGCCGCCTTCTTGGCGACCGCCTTCTTCGCTGCGGCCTTCCTGGCGGGTGTGGCGTCCTCGGCGGAGGCATCGGCCGTGGGCACCGCGGGAGCGGCTGTGGCGGTGGCCTTCTTGGTGGTCACCGTCTTCGCCGCGACCGTCTTGGTGGCGGTGCGCTTGGCCGGACTCTTCGCTGCGACGCTCTTTCGGGTGCGCTTGGGTTCCGCGGCACTGACCATCAGCGTCACACCCTCTTCCTCGAGGATCTGGTTGAGGCTGCGCAGTACGTTCTTCCACTGAGTGGCCGGAATCTGGTCAGCTTCGAAGGCCCGACGCACATCGTCGCCGGCGATCTGCCCCTCAGCCTTTCCCCGCTCAATGAGCGCCATGACAGAGACGGACTCGGCGATCTCCGGCGGGAGCGTACGGGATGTGCTGGCCGACACGAACAACCTCTCGGAACGTTGGAAAACGGCTTCCGGCCCCGTCCACTGCGGACAGGAGCCGACCACCGGCTTGGGAGTGGGCCGACGGTGCGGGCGGGGGCCGGGAAGATGCACAGCGCCGTGAACGACGTCCGTATTCCCTCCGCGGCTGTCACCTCTTAGGTCATCGCGCTGCTCCCGCGAGCGTTACGCCCAATCTGCGTGGCCCGAGTCACACCCCGTAAGCATTCAAAAGCGGTCAGATACTGCCAGAGGCAATCGACCAAGGCCACAACCGGTTCTGCTTGGACAGGTACCCGAACGATTCCCGAACGAACTCCTCAATGTGGATCACCATCCTCACCGAGATCCGACATCCTCCGCGAGGTCACGCGCCCGCACGGGGACTCACAGCCCGCGAGGGCCGCCGAACCCGACATGACGAGTCCTCTCCGCGAGTCGGGCCCGCCCCTTCGCGTCGGCCGTCCCGGACGGCGCCCGCGGTCCGCAGTGCCGCCGGGCCCCGCCGAATCCCGGGAGGATTCGCTGAGGCCCGGCGGCACGGCTCCACCGGTCGAGCGATGCCACGAAAGGGTCTTCGGCCCGCGCCCGGTGGCGCCCTCGTCCCGCGCTCGGCGCCCTCAGTGCTCGCGCGGCGCCGGCACCACACGCTCCACCTCGGGGTGGACGGTCAGCAGCTGACGCATGGCCGTTTCGGCCGCCCCACCGTCACCCGTGGCGAGAGCGTCGACGATCCGGGCGTGGTGCGCCAGGGACGACTCGGTCGGCCGGTCACACCCGGTGACCGGACCGCCGGAGACCTGCAGGGCCGAGGAGACGATCCCCGAGAGGTGCTCCAACATGCGGTTGCCCGCGAGCTGGATGAGCAGCGAATGGAACTCGGCGTCCGCGCGCGAGAAGGTCAGCGGGTCGCCCTGCGCCATGGCGTGGCCCATGAGCTCGACCATGTCAGCGAGGCGCTGCTGAACGTCGTCACGGCCGTGCCCGGCTGCGAGGCGGGCGGCCAGCGGCTCCATCGTCCAGCGCAGTTCGCTGAGCTCGCGGCGCTGGTCGTCACGCTGCGGACCGAAGGCCCGCCATTCGATGATGTCCGGGTCGAGCAGGTTCCAGTCGCTGACCGGCCGCACGCGCGTGCCGACGTTCGGGCGGGCACTGACCAGGCCCTTGGCCTCCAGGACGCGCAGGGATTCACGGACGACTGTGCGGGAGACCTCGAACCGCTGTCCGATCTCCTCGGGCACGAGGGGGCGGTCCGCGCCCAGGTCGCCGGAGACGATCATCTGGCCCAGCTGCTGGACGAGTTGGCCGTGCAGCCCGCGTCCGCGGCTCCCGGCGGCACGGCGGCCCACACGCCCCAGCTCGGGGTCCGAGCCGTCCCAGGCGGGGAGGCCCACGCGGTCGACGCTCGGGTGCCCGGCGTACGGGTAGCGGTCGAGTTCGCCCGGTCCTGCGAGGCCTGAGTCGGCGGAGCGGGCGGCGGTCATCATGGTGTGCGCAAGGGTACTCACGCATCCTTTGTCGGCTGCGTTTCCAACTCCCTTGAGGTCTTTGGTGAAAAGCACACGAAAGGGTGATCGCTCACCCCGTCGCAATTGACGCCTTATCGGAAAGAAATGGGCGTTCTACGAGGAGTTGCGCGCATTGCGCCAACGGGAGAGTACGGACGGTGAGCACGAAACGATGAGGGCGATCATCACCGGACCCGGCTGCGCAGGTTCGTGAGCACGTAGGCCCCCAGCAGCGCCGTCAGCGACAACAGCAGCGCTCCGCCCACGGGTTGGGAGACCGCTCGCGCCGCGGCCTCCAGATAGCGCTCGCCCCCGAAGGGCCACTGCATCAGTACGAGCTCACGCAGCCGCATCGGAAACCCGACCGCACTCCGCACGGTCGACCCCTCCAGCACCTTCTGCACCAGCGGTACGACGAGGAGGGGTACGGCGACCACGGCCGCGAGCCCGGCGGACGTGGACCGGAAGACACCCGCCGCGAGCACCCCCGCCCAGGCGCACCCCACGACGAGGCCGATCCAACTCGCGCCGAGCGGGAACCAGTCGGCGGGAACCGAAACGAGCTCCGGTCCATGGACGAGATAGAGCACTTCGAGGTCGCAGCCCACGGTGAGGACGGCCAGCAGCAGCGCGGTGACCGCCGCGACGAGGAGTTTCGCGAGGAGCAGCCCCAGCCGACGGGGAACGGTGCCGCGGTACGCGGCCAGGGCGGGGTGGCGGAACTCGTCACCGAAGGCGATGGCCCCCAGCAGCCCCGCCCCGATGGCGGCGGGTGGCAGCGGCAGCTCCCGCGGCCACGCGGCCAGCAGCCGTGGCTGCGGGGTGTGCCCGACCCTGGCCAGGAGCACCGCCATGAGGGCGGAGGTGACGAGCACGGCCGCGGCGGTGACGTACGCGGTGCCGACTCCGCCCGCCCGACGCAGTTCGTAGCGCAGCGGACGCAACGGGCTCGGCGCCGAGCGCACGGCGATGGGCGGCGGGAGCGGGCCCGCATCGGACGACCCGACGGGGGGTGGCGGTGCGGTGTGAGCCTCGGTGGCGAGGGCGGTGTGGGACCTGCAGGGGACACCGAGCCCGGGATCGGCATGCTGTGCGAGGCGGTCACGGGATTCGGGGTAAGGGCGCGGCGCGAGGCGGTCGCGAGGTCCGGGATCCGAATGCGCCCCGACGTGATCACGGGATCCGGAATCTGCGTGCGGCGCGGAACGAGCATGAGGGCCGAGGTCGACGGGGGGCGTGGAATTGACCTCCGGTGCGTCGTCGCCGGCTGTCCCTGGTTCGGCCGGGGTGGCCTGAAGCTCTTCGGCAGGCGCCTGAGGTTCTTCGGCGGGCGCCTGACCCCCCTCAGCCGGTCCCTGGGCCTCCTGAACCGAGCCGCGAGCGCTCTCGGCGGTCTCCAGGCCTCCTTCGGCTGCCGACGGCGGCAGCGGCGACGGCATGGGGCCCGTATCCCCGATCTCGTCCGCGAGTTGGTGGACGAGCACGCCGTGCCGAAAAGCGGTCTCGCCGATCTCGGCGCACGTACTGCCGTACACCGACAGCCGGTTGCCGCCCTCCCGCACGATCTCCACGGAACGCCGCGCGGTCCGGGCCTCCTTCATGAGGAGCGCTTCGAGCCTGGCGGCGTGCGGAGTGCGGACGGCGACCCTGGGCCGGAGCCGGGTGCGGGAGAAGTCGGCGACCTCCTGATCGGCGACGAGTCTCCCCTTTTCGAGGGTGAGGACCCGGTCGGCGGTTCGCGCGGCCTCCTTGGGGTCGCCGGTGGTGAACAGGACCGTGCCGCCCTGATCGGCATGGGCCCGCATGATCCCGTGGAGCCATCGGCCTTCGCGGACGGCCAGCCCGTGGGCGGGGTCGTCCAGCACGATGGTGTGCGGGTCGGACAGCAGGGCGCAGGCCAGGCCGAGGCGGCGGTCCATGCCCCGCGACAGCGTGTTCAGCCGCGCGTCGCGCAAGCTGACCAGGCCCACGACCTCCAGGACCTCGTCGGCACGCCGAGGCGGCAGCCCCGCGGCCGCGCACAGCATGCGCAGATGGCCTCGGACCGTGCGGGCAGGGTGACCGGGCACGTCGCCGAGGAGTACGCCCACTTCGCGCGCGGGGTGGGCGATGCGGTGCAGGGGGCGGCCTCTGAAGTAGGCCACCCCACGGCCTTGTTGGAGTTCGAGGGTGAGCTTCAGCGCTGTCGACTTGCCCGCGCCGGGGGCCCCGAGGAGTGCGGTGACGCGGCCGGAGTGCGCCTCGAAGGACACATCGTCGACGGCAGGCGGAAGCTCCTTGCGGGGATTGCTGGTCAATCCGATGGCCTGGATCACCCAAAGCAAGATAGCGCGGTATGTCCGTTTTTTCGGGCACCTTGCGGCTCGCTTCGCTGGAGGCCTCACAGGCGTCGGGCCAGCCGCGTACCGATTGCGGGCCGAGCCTCGGGCTTGTGTTCCCCGGCAGCCCCTTCCGGGGTCGGCACCGGGCGGGACCGCCGTACACGGCGACGAGGGCTTCGGCTTCGCCGTGTCAGACCTCGGGGCGCAGCATCGGCGGGTTGAGGAGGGTGGCACCGCCGGCGCGGAAGAGCTGGGCGGGGCGGCCGCCCTGGCGCGTGGTGGTACCGCCGGTGGGCACCAGGAAGCCGGGGGTACCTGTCACCTTGCGATGGAAGTTGCGTGGATCCAGCGCCACCCCCCACACCGCCTCGTAGACGCGTCGCAGCTCGCCGACCGTGAACTCCGACGGGCAGAAGGCCGTGGCCAGCGAGGAGTACTCGATCTTGGAACGGGCACGCTCCACCCCGTCCGCGAGGATCTGAGCGTGGTCGAAGGCCAACGGCGCAACCGGTTCGCCGTCACGCCCATAGCCGCCCTGTTCCAGCAACTCCTCGACAGGCGCCCAGCGTGCACTGTTGGCGTCGCCGCCCGGTCGAGGTGCCGGCAGATCCGGGGCGAGGGCGAGGTGGGCGACGCTGACGACCCTCATCCGCGGGTCGCGCTTCGGCTCGCCGTAGGTGGCCAACTGCTCCAGGTGCGCGCCGTTGTCCTGAGCGGGTTCGGACGGTTCATGTGCGGTCAGGCCGGTCTCCTCGGCCAGCTCCCGGGCCGCGGCCTGCGACAGGTCCTCGTCCGGCCGCACGAAGCCACCGGGCAGCGCCCACCGCCCCTGGAAAGGCTGTTCGCCCCGCCGTACCGTCAGCGCGCAGAGCGCGTGACGACGGACGGTCAGCACGACCAGGTCCACGGTGACAGCGAAGGGCGGGTAGTCCGACGGGTCGTAGGGCATGCGGCGATCATAGTCGTCTGCCTGACGATAAACACTCCCTTCGCGTCCGCTTCCCCACTTGATCCACTTCTGTCCGATACCGATCTCACCAGCCGACCTCCGGCCTCGGGAACCCGGCGCCGCTCGTCCTCCCCTCTCACGTCACGGGAGGTCACACTCCCAACTGCAGTCCGTCGGCCGCCTCCTCGACCATGGCGAGCCCCAGCCTGCTGACGCGCACGGCGAACGGGGCGCCCGCGACACGCAGTCCCGTCATGCCGATCTCGCCCAGCGGCGCGCTGCGCACCGGCCGCAGCGTCACGGTCCCCGCAGGGGCGTCGGGACGGATTCCGAGAAGGGTGGCGAGCAGCAGCACCCCCGCGGCCGCCGACGTCGCGGCCGGTCTGCAGGAGGCCGGATGCGGCAGCGGGGCACCTCCGGCCGTCCGCTGCTCCCCGGCGTACATCTCGGGCAGCCGATTGCCGAAGCTCTCCGCCGCCGCCAGCACCCCCCGCAGGAGCGCGCTCGCCTCCTTCTCGTATCCGGCCGCCGCGAGCCCCGCGACCGCGATAGCCGTCTCCTGCACACGCACGGCACCACTGCGATGGCCGAAGGGGTTGTACGCGGCCTCCTTCGCACCCAGACTCCGCAGCCCCCACCCCGAGTCCATGGCGGGCCCCCCGAGTAGTCGAGCCAGTTGCTCGGTCCGCACTTTGTCGAGGAGTCCCGGAGCCTGCTCCCCCGTGCCCAGCAGCCCGGTGTCAAGGAGGTGTGCGGCGCCGGCGCCCAGGTGCGGCACGAGACGCCCCTCCGGAGTGCGGGCGGCCGCGGGTCTGCCGCCGCGCCGGTCCTCGACCCAGAAGTCCGCCCCGAACCGGCTCCGCAGCTCTCTCGCCCAGTCCCGCAGCTCGGCCCCACCCGGTCGGCCGTACGCATCGAGGAGATCGGCACCGAGCAGCGCGGCCCGGTGGGCGTGTGCCTGGGTCTCGCAACGCAGCGGCCCGCCGGGGCGCGGGTCGGGCAGATAGGCACCGCCTCCGACCGCGCCCCGCAGCCACCGCAGGCAGCGCTCGGCGGCGGGCAGCAGTTCCTCGGTCTCCTGCTCGGGGAGTCCCCATCGCCGTGCCTCCGCGAGGAGCACGGGAAACAGCAGGGTCGCCTCGGTGCCCGTGCAGCCCGGCGGCAGATGCGGGCCCGCGTCCCGTCTAGGACCTGGGATCATGCCTGACTGGGATTCCCTGCCCGCGAGTTGGGTGCGGGCGAGGGTGCGCAGGGTGCCGGCGGCGAGGCGTGTTCCGAGCGGTAGCGTCATCCGGGCCGCGACCAGCGCGTCGGCCGGAGCCATGCCGCAGCGCCAGGGCGCGCCCGCCGCGAGGTGGGTGTCCGACGGGTTCTTCGGGTCGCGCAGCAGCAGGGCTTCGAGGTCCTCCAGACAGGTGTGCAGCAGGGCCTGCGCCGCCGGGTCGTCGCCCGCTACCCGGGCCTGGGCGAGGGGGCTGGTGGCGCCCCGCCCCACCGGTCTGATGGGCCCCGCGCCGTCCGGTCGTACTCGCAACTCCACGCTCCGGGTGCCGCCGGGCGGGAGCTCCAATTCCCAGCGCAGCAGTCCTGCGGAAGCCAGGGCGTCGGCGGGCGGAGGATGAGCAGTCACCGTGGAGTGCCAGGTCGCACAGGACCAGCGGAGGCCGGAGTCGTGGACGCTTGCGGGCAGTTCCGGGCCGGCTCTGCCGGAGGCGACGGCCCCGAGTTCCGCGAGATCCGTACCCAGGGACACCTCGACGGGCAGGCGCAGTGGGCGGCGGGCCGTGCTGTGCAGGGTGATCCGCTCGGTGCCGTCCGCGTACCGCGTGCGCTCGACCATGACGTCCGGGTCCGGCCCGGCATCGGCGGACAGACGCAGCGTCGACATGAACCGGGCTCGGTCGGCCGCCACCATCCGTGCCTGCACGGCGAGCGGTTCCCGTCCGGCCACCCGTACCTGGCAGCGGGAGAGCATACGCCGTCCCGCGCGGTAGAAGCCCTCCAGTCCGCTGCCGGTCAGCTGGCCCTGTTCCGTCGAGATCGCGAGGCCCGGCAGAGCGACGCAGATCAGCGTGGTGTGGGCCGGTGGCAGCTCCATGGGACGGCGCGGGGCAGAGGTCGGCGCCGGCGAGGTTGACCGACCGCCCGTTGCCGGGTGCGACGGTCCCGGCGAGTCACCTGTGCCGGGCGCGGGAGACACGGGGCTGCCCAGGCTTCCTGAGCGTGAGCCCGTGGGGCGGGTCGCCGGGGTGCGGATGTCCGTCCGCAGAGCGCCGGTGCCGTCCCCACGGGCCCGCGCGGCGGGCGGGATGGAGCTGCGAAAGGCCGGAACGTCGTCATGGGTGTCGGGCAGGGAGGGGAGGGGCACGGGGCGGCTTCTTCTGTCTTCGGCGCGCGTGGGATGCGCTCGGCACCAGGTGGGGAGCCGGAGAGGGACGGGGTGATGGGGCGGTTGGGTCAGGCCGTGGGTACCGCCACACAGGTGAACGGAGCGGCTCCGCTCCGGGTCACGCCTCCGTTCGAGGAAGCCGACCGAGCAACGTGGGGTCGTCCTTGGGGTTGCCAAGGAACTGCGAGCGGCGGCGGGCTCTGTGTGGGCCCCGGCACGGAGCTCTGGGCTGATGTGAGCGCGGTGCCGAGGCCGTAGACGCGTGGTCGCACCGCAGCGAGGCAGTGTGTTCGACCGGAAGCGGAGCCACAGCGAAGCACTCGTGCGGGGAGCGCGGCAGGGCAGCCCACCCACCTGCCTCCGGACCCAGGGCGATGCGCTCACGAGTCCCTCGAAGGGGAGCAGCGCGCTCACGTACGCCCCGGTCCAGGAGAGCACAGGCATTCGAGTCCCGAATTGGATCTGCACGCTCACGTCTCCTCCTCCGGGGACTGTCCTCCACCACCGCGACGGACCCGTGCCCGACCGTTCGTGCCGTCCGCCGCGCCCCTCGGCCGTCGGCCGGCGGGTGGGCTACCGTCGGCGGAACGCGAGCGGCGGGCATGAGCGGTGCCAGGCGATCGCCGGGTGGTGCGGGCCTCGGGACCTCCTTCCGGGCGCGGCCTGCGTCGGCGACGGGGTCCGGAGGCGACGCAGGGCCCGTCCGAGGGCGACGGCAAGCCGGGAGACTGGTCAAAGGGGCTTGCTTCGCTATCGGCCCCAGGACTTTCAGTGGCCGCCGCCAGGTCGCGCCCCCTGCGCTCCGCGCGCAGGCAGCGGCGAATGGACTCGGGGTCGAGGCCCTCGTTGCAGGCCTGGTGGAGGAGGCGGGCGAAGAGGTAGTCAGGGTCTGCGGAGAGGGCCATGGCCAGGGCTTCGCGAGCCTCCAGTTCGTCACCGGAGGACCATGCGACCCAGCCCACGAGCGTGAGCGGTGCGGCCGCATGCTCGCCGTAGGGGCCGACACAGCGGCGGGCGAGGGCACGCCAGAGACGGAGCGCCGGGCCTGCTTCGTCGCCTTCCATCCATTCGGCGGCGCGGTCGCGGGTGGCCCGGTCCTGGAGTCCGAGGATCAGGGTGGCCGCATCGACGTGGCCGATGAGTTCGTCGTCGCGGAGGTCCGCGTCCAGCATGCCGGACAGGGTCGGGGTGTCCGCCAGGCTCCCGATGATGCGCTGTGCCACCGCGAGGGTCTCCTCAGCCACTTCCGCACGGCTGTGCGCATCCAGGATCCGTGGGATGAGGGCGGACTGCGCGGAGTCGAGCGCGGCTTCCTGCTGCAGCGCGGCAGCGGTCTCCCATGGCAGGAGCCTGGCCCGCATCTCCTTCAGGGTGCCCCGGATCTGAAGGCCTGCGTAGGTCGCGGCGGCGGCCAGCACAGAGGTGCCCGGCAGCCCCATCGGCTCTCCCTCGGCCGCACAACATCCGTTGCCGGGACAGCAGTAGGACCAGAAGCGGCCATCGGAGATGCACAGGGCCTCCACCACCGGCACATCCAAACTGCCGCAGGCCCTGCGCAACAGCTGTGCGAGTGGCCGCAGGCGTTCCATGACGTCGCGTGGCGCCTCACCGCTCGTCGGGTCCTGGCACAGAAAGGCGACCATGCTCTCCGGCTTGGCTCCCCTGCGCTCGCTCCCGGTCACCAGACCATGGGCCAGCTGTTGGGCCACGGACGGCCAGTCGTCCGTCTGGGCCGGGATGCCGAGCCGCGCCCGCCCGCCGAACCGTCCACGGGCGTCCCGGTCGTGCAGCGCGACGAGGACGATGCTGTCCTCCGGGCGGTATCCGAGCAGGTAGGGCAAGGCGTCGGCGAGTTCGGCCGGTGTACGGAGGGTGACCTGCTGTTCCCCGCTGGATTTGGCGGCCGTGCCATGCCCCGGGTAGGCGGAGGGCTCGCCGCCCCGCTCGCATCCGTTCTGACCGCTGATGTCACTGTTGCCGGAGGTCCCGGACGCTTCGCTGTGATTCGTCATGCGGCGACCATCTCGCGGATCTTGAAGTTCCGCTTTGCCCTGTGGATAAGTCCGATCGTGATCACGTCAGAATCTGTCCACAGTTCGCCCGGCTCGTTCGCGCGATGTCCGAGGCATCGGGTTGCATGGGGCCATGAGCGACGAAGACCAGCCCACCACGGACCGCCAAGATCTGCGTACGGCCGCCGATGCCGTGCTCGCCCGCCTCGTCGGCGCCCCGGCGGGCGTGGCGCGGCTGCGCGAGGACCAGTGGCACGCCATCGAGGCGCTGGTCGCGGACAAACGCCGAGCCCTGGTCGTGCAGCGCACGGGCTGGGGCAAGTCCGCGGTGTACTTCGTCGCGACCGCCCTGCTGCGCGAGGGGGGCGCGGGCCCCACCGTCATCGTCTCCCCGCTCCTCGCCCTGATGCGCAACCAGGTGGAGGCGGCCGCCCGCGCCGGAATCCACGCGCGGACCATCAACTCCTCGAACACGGAGGAGTGGGACACGATCCGCCAGGAGGTCACCGCGGGCACGGTCGACGTGCTCCTGGTCAGCCCCGAGCGGCTCAACAACCCGGACTTCCGTGATCAGGTCCTGCCGGAGCTGGCGGCCGCGACCGGTCTTCTCGTGGTCGACGAGGCGCACTGCATCTCGGACTGGGGTCACGACTTCCGTCCCGACTACCGCCGACTGCGCACCATGCTGGCCGACCTTCCGCCCGGTGTCCCGGTGCTCGCCACCACCGCGACCGCCAACGCGCGCGTAACGGCCGATGTGGCCGAACAGTTGGGCACCGGCGGCGGCACGGATGCGCTGGTCCTGCGTGGGCCGCTGGACCGCGAGAGCCTGAGCCTCGGAGTGCTCGAACTACCGGACGCCGCCCATCGGATGGCCTGGCTCGCCGACCACCTGGTCGAGTTGCCGGGCTCCGGAATCATCTACACCCTCACCGTGGCCGCCGCCGAGGAGGTCACCGCGTTCCTGCGCCAGGGCGGGCACACCGTGACGTCGTACACGGGCAAGACGGAGAACGCGGACCGGCAGCAGGCCGAGGAGGATTTGCTGGCCAACCGGGTCAAGGCCCTGGTCGCCACCTCCGCGCTGGGCATGGGCTTCGACAAGCCCGACCTGGGCTTCGTGGTCCACCTGGGCTCGCCGTCCTCCCCCATCGCCTACTACCAGCAGGTGGGCCGCGCGGGCCGTGGTGTCGAGCACGCCGAAGTGCTGCTCCTGCCCGGCAAGGAGGACCAGGCGATCTGGGAGTACTTCGCCTCGGTCGCCTTCCCCCCGGAGGAACTGGTGCGCCGCACCCTCGACGTCCTCGCGCACGCGCAGCGACCGCTGTCCCTCCCCGCCCTCGAACCCCTGGTGGAACTGCGCCGCTCCCGGCTGGAGACGATGCTCAAGGTCCTGGACGTGGACGGTGCGGTCCGACGCGTCCAGGGCGGCTGGGTCTCCACCGGCGCCTCCTGGTCGTACGACACCGAGCGCTATGCCTGGGTCGCCAAGCAGCGCGCCACCGAGCAGCAGGCGATGCGTGAGTACGTCGCGACGCAGGGTTGCCGAATGGAGTTCCTGCGGCGGCAGTTGGACGACGAGGAAGCCGTCCCGTGCGGACGGTGCGACACCTGCACGAAGCCCAGGTTCACGGATTCCGTCTCCGCTGCGGCACTGGACGCGGCGCGTGGCGAGTTGGGGCGCGCGGGTGTCGAGGTCGAGCCCCGCAAGATGTGGCCGACGGGGCTGCCGGCGGTCGGGGTCAATCTGAAGGGGCGTATTCCGGCCGGTGAGCAGGCCGCTCCGGGACGGGCGTTGGGGCGGCTGTCGGACATCGGCTGGGGCAATCGACTGCGGCCGATGCTGGCGCCCCAGGCCCCCGACGGGCCGGTCCCGGACGATGTGGCGAAGGCCGTGGTGGCCGTGCTGGCCGACTGGGCCAAGGGCCCCGGCGGCTGGGCCTCCGGTCGGGCCGACGCCCAGCCCCGCCCGGTGGGTGTCGTCACGATGGCGTCCCGTTCCCGGCCGCAGTTGATCGATTCCCTGGGCGCGCGGATCGCCGAGGTCGGCCGCCTGCCCCTGCTGGGGTCGGTGGCGTACACCGGCGCGGTTTCCCAGGTCACCCGTAGCAACAGCGCACAACGGCTCAAGGCGCTCGACGGGGCGCTGACCGTGCCGCCCGAGCTGGCCGTCGCCCTCCAGGAGGCGGGCGGGCCCGTGCTCCTGGTCGACGACGCCACCGAGACCGGCTGGACCCTCGCGGTCGCCTCGCGTGTGCTCCGGCGCGCGGGTGCACAGGGGGTGTTGCCACTCGTTCTCGCCGTCCGGGCGTGACCGACAGGTCAACCGGGCGTGGGCACGGTGCCGCCTGGGCGTTGCCGCCGAGTCCTATGCGCAGGGATATAAGCAGTGAATCACCACAAAACTGTCAGTGGCCCCAATTGCTCGTTGCCGCAACCAAGTTCGCCAGGAAGAATTGGAGTCCGCTCCCCGCACGGCCTAACCGTGAATCGGTAGGGCTTCTGCTGCGGCGTGCGCTCCCCCAAGTCCGACCCTCGCCCGCAGAGTGGGCGCGTAGCCGAAGGGAGGATCGTGACCTTCGGATTCGCTCCGTCCTCGGCGGCCTCCGTGTCGACGCCTGCCGACCTGTCCGCCGCTTCCGCCAACCGCATGCTCGAGCCCGCGGAGTGGACCGCCGCCGGGATTCCGCTGTTGCGCAATCCCCGAGAGGTCGTCAGCGGGCTGCACGCACGGCATCAGCCCCGGCCCGCGACGGCGGTCATCGCCGTCCTGGATCCCGACGAGCGGTTGAGGGCGAGCGCCTCGTTCATCCGACGTCCGGCCCCGGCCGACGGCTGGATGTTCCGCAACGCGCTCCTCTCCCAGCTGCGCAGGGTCATTCCCCACGACCTGCGCCGACGCACCCCGGTGCGAACGGCCGTGCTGCTCTACTGCCGTGACGGCGACGGGCGCTGGACGGAGGAGGACGGGGCGTGGATGTGGGGGCTGCGGGACGCCTGCACACTGCACGGGCTGCGCTGCGGCGCGTACATCACGCTGACACGTGACGGCTGGCAGGTTCTCGGCGAGGGGCGCGGCGGCCGTCGTCCCCACGCGGACTCACCGGCCGAGCCCTTCGCCACAGCCGTGGCACCGCCTCCCATGCCACGCACCGGCGGCGTCGCGTCGGAGGTACTCCGCCGAGCCGCGGCACGCTGAGCCGCTTCGGCTTCCGACGCGGCCACGACGATCCAACCCGCACCCGCGCCCGAGCCGGCGGGGGTGCGGAAAGACCCCCGACCCCAGCGCGGGTCCACGGCCGGTCCCAGGGACACCTCTTGGCAGCCAGCCACGGCGGCCGCTCCCGCAACTCCCGCAGGACCACCCGCCCTCGCACCCTCAGCCCACACGACACCAGGATCCGGCCGGCACCGCACCGCACCGCACCGCACCGCACCGCACCGACAAGGCACGGGGTATCCGCGCGCGAACCCTCCGGCGAAGCACTTCCGGACACGCCGAAACACCCCGCAGGCACGCCGAAGCGCCCGTCGCGGGGTGTGGCCGTGGTGGCACCCTGGTCGTTGTCCGGTGGTGCGAACAGCTCCCCGGCGAGCCCTGACGGGCCGACCGGGGCGAGGTCCGCAGTCGCTCAGACTCCGGCGCCCAGCACCGAGTTGATCGTCTGCGGGTCACCGCACACGATCAGCAGGGTCCGGGCCCGGCCGAGGGCCTTGGGCAGCGCCTGCGCGGCGACGGACTCGGTTCCGCCGTTGACGGCGACCACGACCACGGGACGCGCCGCGGCCCGCTCGATGGCCGAGGCATCGGCGTAGAAGACGTCGTCGCCCGCGTCGTGCTGGGCCCAGTAGGAGGCCTCGCCGAAGGAGAGCTCGTGGTCGGCCCACGGATGCGACTCACCGGTGGTGATCACCAGCACGTCGCCGGGCGCACGGCCCGACTCCAGCAGCAGGTCGACGGCTTCCTCGGCGGAGTCCAGTGCGCCCTCGACCGAGGCCGGGACCAACTGGATCTGCGGGGTGGCGGCAGGAGCGGACGGCCCGGGCTTGACCGCGGCGTGCGCCGCGCGCTGGGCCGGCACCGGCCGGGCAGGACCCGGACGACCGGGACGCGGCGGAGCCGCGGGACGGGGACCGGGTACGGGACGGGGGGTCGGTGCGACCCGGCCGCTGGCCGGAGTGGCACGCGGGCCCTGGGCACTCTCGTGAATCTGAGGCTCCTCGGGAATGAGAGGCATGAGCTGATTTTTATCAAACACTGATGCGACCCGCATCGGCGGGTGGCACATGAGTGCGAACGAATCCGTCAGAAGTCGAAGCCGAGCTGGCCTTCGATCTTTGGAACGTTTCCGTCCGCCCAGGTGCGGGCCTTCTTGAGGTGCCGCCACTGGGGCAGCGCATCAAGATACGCCCACGACAACCGGTGGTACGGGGTGGGTCCCCGCTCCGCCAGCGCGGCCTTGTGGACAGGCGACGGGTACCCGGCGTTGGCCGCGAAACCGAAGTCTGCATGGTCGACACCCAGTTCGGCCATCATTTTGTCGCGCTGAACCTTGGCGATCACCGAGGCGGCCGCCACGGCGACGCAGGACTGATCGCCCTTGATCACCGTACGGACCCGCCAGGGTGAGCCCAGGTAGTCGTGCTTGCCGTCGAGGATGACCGCGTCGGGCCTCACCGGAAGCGCGTCGAGGGCCCGTACCGCTGCCAGCCGCAGTGCGGCCGTCATGCCCAGGTCGTCGATCTCCTCCGGGGAGGCGTGACCGAGGGCGTGCGACGTCACCCACTTCAGCAGTTCCTCGGAGAGCGACTCCCGTCGCTTGATCGTCAGGAGCTTGGAGTCGGTGAGGCCCTCGGGTGGTCGGCGCAGTCCGGTGACCGCCGCGCAGACGGTGACGGGACCGGCCCACGCTCCGCGCCCCACCTCGTCGACACCGGCAACGATCTTCGCTCCGGTCGTGGCACGCAAAGAGCGCTCGACGGTGTGAGTAGGTGGTTCGTACGGCATGGCGCCCTTAGCCTACGCCGCCCGCGCCCTCACACGACACCCAGGTTTCCCAGGGCGTTCCCAGCCCCCTCGCCGACCCGGTTCAGGCGCCTCACCGACACAGCAACGGCACCATCAACTGGTCGATCATCTCCTCGAGGTCACGCTCCTTCCATTCACTCCCGCACATTTTTGAGCGATACATCATCATGGCCGGAATCGCATCGAAGACATAACTGTTGGCCGCATCGGTCCGCACCTCTCCACGTCTGATTCCACGCTCAACCACCTCTCGCAGGAGCTTGACCGTCGGCTCCACGACGCCCCCGATGATCACGGCATGGAAGCGCTCGGCCTGCATGGTGTCGCATTCGTGAATCACTGCGCGCAGAGCAAATCCTGGCCGGGAGAACATCGCCTCGCGCGCCTGCCGGCACAGCTCCAGCAGATCCTCGCGCACACTCCCGAGATCCGGCGCCTCCTCGAAGCGCGGCAGCCCGGCCTGGAGCGCGTCGGCCACGAGGTCCTCCTTCGAGGGCCAGCGGCGGTAGACCGCCGCCTTGCCCGTCTGGGCGCCGGCGGCGACCCCCTCCATGGTGAGGCCGCTCCAGCCGACCGTACTGAGCTGTTCGAGCGCGGCATCGAGGATCGCGCGCTCGAGCACGGCGCCGCGCCGACGCGGGGAGGCCGTCTGAGCGGGAGCGGCCGTCCAGCGCGAAGTGACCATCTGTGTTTCTCCGTTGAGCCGAGGGGTGGGGATGCGAGAAGCGGAAGCGCTGGGCGACGCACACCACGGCGGCGACTTCAATGAACGCTTGCGTTCACTAAGGGGGACTCACTACCGTGGACGCGTCAGTGAACGCAAGCGTTCACTAAGGCACTTGTGGGGGACCCATAGTGACAACCTCTCCGTTGATTCAGGATCAGAAGCCGGGAGCCGCCCGCCGGGAGGGGCACCCCGGCATCGCGCTCACCGTCATCGCGGCCTGCCAACTCATGGTGGTACTCGACGCGACGATTGTGAACATCGCACTCCCGCACATTCAAGACGCGCTCAAATTCAGTACCACCGAACTGACATGGGTGGTCAGCGCCTACACGCTGACTTTCGGCGGTCTGCTGCTCCTGGGCGGCCGGGCCGGTGACATCCTCGGCCGCCGTCGTGTCTTCATGACCGGAATCCTCGTCTTCACACTCGCCTCGCTGCTCGGCGGACTCGCCCAGGAGCCCTGGCAGCTGCTGGCGGCTCGGGCGCTCCAGGGCGTCGGTGGGGCGATCGCGTCGCCGACCTCGCTGGCGCTCATCACCACGACGTTCCCCGAAGGGCCCGAGCGGAACCGGGCGTTCGGCGTCTTCGCCGCGGTCTCCGCAGGTGGCGGCGCCATCGGACTGCTCGCGGGCGGCATGCTCACCGAGTGGCTCGACTGGCGGTGGGTGCTGTTCGTCAACGTGCCCATCGGCGTCCTGATCGCCGTCCTCGCCCCGATGTACATCAGCGAGTCCGAGCGGCACCCGGGACGGTTCGACATCGCGGGCGCGCTCACCTCGACAGCCGGCATGGCCTCGCTGGTCTACGGGTTCATCCGCGCGGCGGAGGACGGCTGGCGCGACAGCCTGGCCATCGGTTCCTTCGCGGCGGCGGTGGCCCTGCTGCTGGTGTTCGGCTTCATCGAGAGGCGGGCCAAGGAGCCCATCACCCCACTGAGGATGTTCACGGACCGCAATCGCTCGGGCACGTACGTGATCATGTTGAGCCTCGCCGCGGCGATGTTCGGGATGTTCTTCTTCATCGTGCTGTTCGTGCAGAACGTGCTGCAATACACGCCGATCGAGGCCGGCCTGGCCTTCCTCCCGGTGACCGTCGCGATCGTCACGGGTGCCGGTCTGTCCCAGCGGTTCCTGCCGGTGCTCGGGCCCAAGCCGTTCATGGTGGCCGGTTCGACGATGGTCGTTCTCGGCCTGGGCTGGCAGACCCTCATCAGTCCCGACAGCTCCTACGCCGGCGGAGTGCTCGGCCCGATGGTGCTGTTCGGCTTCGGCATGGGCCTGAACTTCGTGACGCTGACCCTGACGGCGGTCTCCGGGGTCGCCCCGCACGAGGCGGGCGCGGCCTCAGGTCTGCTCAACGTCACACAGCAGGTGGGGGGTTCGCTCGGCCTGTCCATCCTCACCACGGTCTTCGGTACGGCCAGCCGTGACGAGGCGGACAAGCAGGTGCAGCTCTTCATGGCCCAGGCCACGGACGAGCAGAAGGCCGAGTTCGCCAGGACCCAGCAGCTGCCCGCCCCCTGGGGTCACGAAGTGCTCGCCCAGGGCATCTCGACGGCGTTCGTCCCGGCCGTCGCGATGGCCGTGCTGGCCCTGGTCACCGCCATCTTCGTGATCAGGGTCCGCAAGAGCGACCTGGAAGCCCTCTCCGGCACGGCAGGCCCCGCCGCGGGCGGCTGACTGGACGACCACGGAAGCGGCTGCGGACGGCCGGACCACGCCCAGGGGAACGACGACAAGGGCATGGTCCGGCCGTGTGGAGCCGCACGCCGGCTGCTCAGCGGTAGGACTCCGGCTCCAACCCACCGCACGCCGGGCCACTCGCCCCCGGTGTCGGCGGACGCTCGTCCAGAATCCGCCTGGCCTCTGCCTCGCCCCAGCTCGTGGCATACCAGGGAAGGTGGTGCCGCTCGTTCAGCTCCTCCGTGATGTCCCACAGCACGCACGACCGCATGGGTTCCTCGAGTCTGTCCAGGGCGGGCACCGCGTCGGCGGACAGCCCCCTGGCGTAGGGGAGGTCGAAGCGGCCCGTGGTCTCGTACCGCTCGACGTTGCGCTCGGCGATCAGTGCATCCGGCGACGCCAGCCCGAATGCCAGCACCACGGCGACCGCGCTGACCGCGACGGCGCGCGGGAGCCAGCGGGCGCCCCACACCCCGGCGGCCATGATGAGCACGATGACCAGGCCCAGCCACAGCTCCATGGTCAGCACCGAGATTCTCAGCCGCGTCAGCCCATAGGCCTCCACATACATGTCCATACGTCGCACAGCGGATGCCACGACAACGAGCGCCAGCGCGCACAGGGTTCCCAGCACACCGCGCACGAGCGTCCGGTCACCCGATCGAGTGCGCGGTGCCCAGCGCAGGGCGACCACGATGACCAGCAGGGTGAGCAGCGTGGCCATGAGCAGCTGCCAGAACCCCTGGCGCGCGTACTCGGCGTACGTCTGGCCGGTCTTCTTCAGGACGGCGTCGTAGCCGCCGAAGAGCACGGCGAGCTGGACGGCGTTGAAGACGGCGAAGAGCGCGACGAGCCCCACCAGCGGCACCACCCACTCGACGCGGCCTCGGGCGCGGCCTGCGGGCACCTGCACACGGTCCCAGCGGGCCGGCGCAGCCGCCGTACGCGCCGCCGCGAGGGTCCCGAAAAGGCCCAGTGAAAAAAGCAGGATCCGCCAAGGCCCGTCGGACACGGAGACATCGGGCACCAGAGCGCCGAGCAGATCCGCGAAGGCCGCGTCGGCCCCGGCGAACAGCGCGCCGAAGACGAAGAGCAGGATCGCGGCCACGACCAGTGCCCGCAGCAAGGGCGCCAGACGGCCTCGGTCGCCGCCCACCCGCTCGCGCAGCCCCTGCCAGGCCCAGGCCGGGCCGGTGACCAGCGAGGTGAACACGCCGACCGGGCCGAGCAGGACCGCGGGCCAGGTGCGGCCGCCGTGCAGGGCGAGGGAGCCCGCCCCGAGCGCGGTGACAACAGCGAGGAAGGAAGGCCACTCGGCGGCGCGCAGCGCAGGCACGGTCAGCAGGGCGACCCCGCCGATGCCCCAGACGAGCGCCCACGGTCGCGGGCGGCGGCCCGCTCGCCGTCCGGCGAAGTACACGGCGAGCGTCGCGGGCACGGCGACGACGAGTATGTTGACCGCGAATCCCTCGCCCAGCAGCATCATGCTGAGGACGCCGGTGGCCAGGGCGGCCCAGAGGGTCGCGGTGCGGATCGGTGCGGGATCATCATGGCCGAGGTCGGTCCGTCCGGGCACTGCGGGCGGCGGTCCGCCCGGTGTCGGTCCGGGCTCGCCCGCCCTACGCGCCGGTACGACGTCCGTGGGCGCTTTCGGCCCTGAGCGGCTCTCCTCGGTCGCGGCGCGTGCCCTGGGTGCCGGGACTTCGGGCTCCGGCGTGGGTGGTGCCGACGGTGTTTCGGACATGGGACCCCCTCCCCCGACCGGCCCTCGGCGCCCATCCCGCGCAGCGCGCAGTTGCGGCGGAAGGCCCGTGGCCGGTACTTCGTCGCCGCGTCTCGTCATGATCAACAGGCGGCGTGGCGGACAGGGTATGCCGCAGGAGAGCACGCATGGTCGCCCCAGTAGGGCACTGTGGCACTCCTGTGACAGTCGAGGCGGTTGCGGCCGACGGAGCCTGGGAAGCGCACCCTCTTCGGTCCGCTATCCCACCTGGAGCCAGCTCGGGAACGCCTCGGTATGCGCCACCCATGCCTCGGGAGGTGTCCCGGTCTTCCCGGAGGCGACCACTCCGCCGACGATGGCGCAGGTCGTGTCGACGTCACCGCCCACCTGGGCCGTCGTCCAGAAACCCTGCTCGTAGTCACCCAAGGCGCGTGCCGCCGACCAGAGCGCGAACGGCACGGTGTCATGCGCCGTCGTGCGCCGCCCGCAGCCCAGTACGGCGGCCACGGTGTCCGCGTCGGCGTAGTCGAGCATGTCCCGGGCGCGCCGCAGTCCCGCGCCCACAGCGCTCTTCGGGACCAGCGCGATGACGCCGTCCAGCAGTGCTCCCGCGCTCGGCGGTCCGGCCGGGTCGGCCGCCAGGGCGGCAGCAGCGGCTACGGCCATGGCGCCGACGACGGCCTCGCGGTGCTGGTGCGTGGGGTAGGCCGAGATCTCCGCCTGATGGGTGGCCTGCTCGGGGTCGTCCGCATACCAGGCGCCCAGCGGCGCGATCCGCATGGCGGCTCCGTTGCCCCAGGATCCCTGGCCGTTGAAGAGGGCGGAGGCCAGCTCACGCCAGTCGCCGCCTTCCCGGACGAGACGCAGCAGGCGGTTGACCGCGGGGCCGTAGCCCCGGTCGAAGTCGTGGTGCACGGCGAAGGAGCGGGCCAGATCGTCCTGGTCGATCCGGTGGTGAGCCGCCAGGACCGCCACGACGGAACAGGCCATCTCGGTGTCGTCGGTCCACTGCCAGGGGCCGGACGGGGTCTCGCGGCGCTTGAGCAGCGGGTAGTTCACGGGCACGAAGTACTGCGAGCCCAGCGCGTCCCCCACCGCGAGTCCGCGCAGGCTGGACAGGGCACGCTCCAGGCGGCCGTCGGAAGAGGAGTCAGCGGTCATCGCCCTGCCACTCTATCCGGTGGCCCCGTACGATTCCGGGTTCCGCCAGCGGTCGAACGGTCGGTCGAGCGCGTACTTGCCGTCCTCCCCCAGAACGAGCAGCCGCATCTCCGCGTTCCCGGGATTCGACAGCGACTCGAACTCCGCCACCGTCCAGTGGAACCAGCGCATGCAGAACAGCCGCATGGCGAGCCCATGGGTGACCAGCAGGACGTTCGGCGGGTGGTCGGGGTCCTCGAAGCTGCGGAACAGGCTCTCCAGGAAACCGCCGACCCGGTCGTACACATCGGCGCCGGACTCCCCCTGCGCGAAGCGGTAGAAGAAGTGCCCGTACGCGTCCCGGTAGGCCTTCTGGAGTCGCACGTCGCCGGGGTCCTGCCAGTTGCCCCAGTCCTGCTCGCGCAGCCTGGGCTCCTCGCGCACGCGGACCTGCTCGGGGTCCAGATGAAACGCCTGGAACGTCTCGTGCGTACGGCGGTACGGCGAGACGTAGACGCTGACGCGCTCTCGGCCGAGGACGTCGCGGATGCGTTTTCCGGTCTCCTCAGCCTGCTGCCAGCCGAGATCGGTGAGCGCGAGAGCGTGGTCGGGCTCGCGCTCGTACACGGTGTCATCAACATTGCCCGTTGACTCGCCGTGTCGGACAAGGATGATGCGCCGTGGTCGTGCCATGCCAAGACCCTAAAGGGGACGACGGCGGATCGAGCACTCGTCCGGGTGTCATACGGCGTAGGTCACACAAGTCCCGCACATCGACCGCCGAGGTTGGAGATCCAAACCAAGCCGAGTTCGGATCTCAAACGGTCCAGCTCGGCTCCAGTTCCACGATGTCGCCCGCCAGAGCCGCGACATCGGCCTCGAGCTGGGCCCGCAGGGCGAGGCGTTCGATGCGCTCCGCTCGGTACTTGCCGTGCTCGGCGGCCGACCGCCACATGGAAAGAATCATGAACTCGTGCCCCGGCGCCTCCCCGAACAGGCCCCGCAGCATGCCCGGAGAGCCGGCCATCGCCGGGTTCCAGACCTTCTCCTGCATCAGAGCGAAGTGCTCGGCGCGGTCTTCGTGGACACGACAATGCGCCACCCGCACCAGATCGGCGTCGGTGAAGCGCGGCTCGAAACCGGTCTTCACATCGAAGCGGTGGTCGAAGAGTTTGACCTGAATGTCCTTGAAGGTGCCCGACTGCGAGGCGGCCAGCCGGTCGTGGGAGCGCGCCATGAAGGAGTCGTAGAAGGCACGGCTCTCCCAGAAGGAGAAGATGTGCGTCACTCCGGGCCGCGCCCGACTCCAACCCCCACCCTGTCCCCGGAATCCCGGCTCCCCCAGAAGCCCCGCCCACTTTCGCTGCCCCCGCTCGAAACCGCGGCGGTCCACCACGGTGCAGCGAATCCACTTGACCAGCACCGCGCCATGGTAAGGCCACGGAACGTGGCGGCGGTCACTCTCCGACAGGTTGCACCCGGGCGAGCGCCCCCGCGCGCGTGCGAGGATGGACAACTGGCCTGGACCGCCAGGCAGTTCGACTCGCAGCGCAGAGGAACGGGGAGGAGAGTTCTGTTGAACGGCCTCAACAAGGGCATCCGCAAGGTCGAGGTGTCGGTGAAGTGGGACCCCAGCCCCACCGGACAGCCGCCGACGGATCTCGACATCATCGCGGCGACCTACCCGGCGGCCGATCCGAGCGGCAGTCCTGCCTATGTCGTGCATTTCGACAGCCGCTCGCCCGACGGCACCATCACCCTCAACCGTGACAGCAAGACCGGCCAGGGCTTCGGCTGGGACGAGATCATGACCGTGGAGCTGAACCGCCTCGACAGCCGCTACGGGCGGGTCGTCATCGGTGTCGCCATACAGCAGGGGTCCGGCGAGAAGACCTTCGCCAACGTCCACCAGCCCGGCCTGCGTATCCGTGAGGCCTACACGGTCCTGGCGGAGGACGACTTCGGCAGCGTCCTCGGTTCCACCGCCGCAACCATCGCCGAGTTCGTGCGTGACGCCACCGGCGAGTGGGTCTTCCACCCCGGTATCACCGGCTACGACGAGGATCCGGCGGCCTTCGCGCGCGTCATGGGCAGCCCGCCCCGATCCTGAGGCGCCGCACGTCAGAAACAGCGAGGGCGGTGGAGCCGAATTTCGGCTCCACCGCCCTGATCTGCCGGTTCGCGCCCGGGGGCGCTCAGATCAGCTGCAACCGCTCGTCGAGCCGCAGCCTTCGCAGATGTAGCAGGAGCCGGCCCGCTGCATCTTCGTACCGCAGGAGAAGCACAGCGGGGCGTCGGCATGGATGCCCAGCTGCATCTCCACCAGTTCGGCGCTGGTGTGGGCCTGCTTCGGGGCGGGCGCGGCCACTTCGGCCGCGGCCTTCGGGGTGACGACGGCCTTCAGGTCCGTCTGCCGCGGGGCCGACTGCGCCAGACCCTCGACGTCGACGTCCTCGTCGGTGGGCTCGTAGGAGCCCGTCTCCAGGTGGCGCTGGCGCTCCTCCGCGGAGTGGATGCCGAGTGCGGAGCGTGTCTCGAAGGGCAGGAAGTCGAGCGCCAGGCGGCGGAAGATGTAGTCGACGATCGACTGCGCCATCCGCACGTCCGGGTCGTCCGTCATACCGGCCGGTTCGAAGCGCATGTTGGTGAACTTCGAGACGTACGTCTCCAGCGGAACGCCGTACTGGAGGCCCACGGAGACCGCGATGGAGAAGGCGTCCATCATGCCCGCGAGGGTCGAACCCTGCTTCGACATCTTCAGGAAGACCTCACCGAGACCGTCGTCCGGGTAGGAGTTGGCGGTCATGTAGCCCTCGGCCCCGCCGACCGTGAAGGAGGTCGTGATCCCGGGGCGGCCCTTCGGCAGGCGCTTGCGGACCGGGCGGTACTCGACGACCTTCTCGACCGTGGCCCGGATCGTGTCCTCGGCCTTCTCGGTGATCTCGGCCTTCTCCGAGTCCTTGGTCTTGGCGGAGAGCGGCTGGCCGACCTTGCAGTTGTCGCGGTAGATCGCGAGCGCCTTGACGCCCAGCTTCCAGGCCTCGAAGTAGATCTCCTCGACCTCCTCGACGGTCGCCGTCTCCGGCATGTTGACCGTCTTGGAGATGGCACCGGAGATCCACGGCTGGATCGCGGCCATCATGCGGACGTGGCCCATCGGGGAGATGGCACGCTCGCCCATGGCGCAGTCGAAGACCCCGTAGTGCTCCTGCTTGAGGCTCGGGGCGTCGATCACGTTGCCGTTGTCGGCGATGTGGGCGACGATCGCCTCGATCTGCTCCTCCTGGTAGCCCAGGCGGCGCAGGGCCTGCGGGACCGTGCCGTTGACGATCTGCATCGAGCCGCCGCCGACCAGCTTCTTGAACTTGACCAGCGCAAGGTCCGGCTCGACACCGGTGGTGTCGCAGGACATGGCCAGACCGATCGTGCCGGTCGGCGCGAGTACGGACGCCTGCGAGTTGCGGAAGCCGTTCTTCTCGCCGAGGCGCAGCACGTCCTGCCAGGCCTCGGTGGCGGCCGCCCACACCGGGGTGTCCAGGTCGTCCATCGGCACGGCCGTGCCGTTGGCGTCGGAGTGCTGCTTCATGACGCGGTTGTGGGCGTCGGCGTTTCGGGCGTAGCCGTCGTAGGGGCCGACGACCGCGGCCAGTTCCGCGGAGCGCCTGTACGCCGTGCCGGTCATCAGGGAGGTGATGGCACCGGCGAGGGCACGGCCGCCGTCGGAGTCGTACGCGTGGCCGGTCGCCATCAGCAGGGCGCCGAGGTTGGCGTAGCCGATACCGAGCTGGCGGAAGGCGCGGGTGTTCTCGCCGATCTTCTGAGTGGGGAAGTCGGCGAAGCAGATGGAGATGTCCATCGCCGTGATGACGAGCTCGACGACCTTGGCGAAGCGCTCGACCTGGAAGGACTGGGTGCCCTTGCCGTCGTCCTTGAGGAACTTCATCAGGTTCAGCGAGGCGAGGTTGCAGGACGTGTTGTCCAGGTGCATGTACTCGCTGCACGGGTTGGACGCGGTGATGCGGCCGGACTCGGGGCAGGTATGCCAGTTGTTGATCACACCGTCGTACTGGATGCCCGGGTCGGCACAGGCCCACGCGGCCTCGGCTAGCTTGCGGAACAGCGCCTTGGCGTCGACCTTCTCGATGACCTCGCCGGTCATACGGGCGCGGAGGCCGAACTCGGTGCCGTTCTCGACGGCTGTCATGAACTCGTCGTTCACGCGGACCGAGTTGTTGGCGTTCTGGTACTGGACGGACGTGATGTCGTCGCCGCCCAGGTCCATGTCGAAGCCCGCGTCGCGCAGGGCGCGGATCTTCTCCTCCTCCTTCACCTTGGTGGCGATGAAGTCCTCGACGTCCGGGTGGTCCACGTCGAGAACGACCATCTTGGCCGCGCGGCGGGTGGCGCCGCCCGACTTGATCGTTCCCGCGGAGGCATCGGCGCCCCGCATGAAGGAGACCGGGCCGGAGGCGTTGCCGCCGGAGGAGAGCAGCTCCTTGGAGGAGCGGATGCGCGAGAGGTTCAGGCCGGCGCCGGAGCCGCCCTTGAAGATCATGCCCTCTTCCTTGTACCAGTCGAGGATCGACTCCATGGAGTCGTCGACGGCCAGGATGAAGCAGGCGGAGACCTGCTGGGGCTGCGGGGTGCCCACGTTGAACCAGACAGGGCTGTTGAAGCTGAAGATCTGGTGCAGGAGGGCGTACGCCAGTTCGTGCTCGAAGATCTCGGCGTCGGCCGGCGAGGCGAAGTACCTGTTGTCCTCGCCGGCCTTCGTGTACGTCTTCACGATGCGGTCGATCAGCTGCTTGAGGCCGGTCTCACGCTGAGCGGTGCCCACGGCGCCGCGGAAGTACTTGCTGGTGACGATGTTGACCGCGTTCACCGACCAGAAGTCGGGGAACTCGACGCCACGCTGCTCGAAGTTGATCGAGCCGTCGCGCCAGTTGGTCATGACGACGTCACGGCGTTCCCAGACCACCTCGTCGTACGGGTGCACGCCGGGGGTGGTGTGGATGCGCTCGATACGCAGGCCCCTGTTCGCCTTGGTGCCCTTGGCGCGGGAACTCCGTGCCGGACCGCTCGCCGTCTCTGTCATGCCGCCTCCCTGTACGGGCGAAAACGCCCTGAAGTGCCACGTTGTTCCCGTGACACGGTGTTCTGTCTTGTGTCGCGACCCGGCTGGCCCAGCCGTTCGCGACAGGCCTGGATCGCCGCCGATCGTCCGGACCCATCGGTCCGGCGATGCGGCTCGCCGTCAGTCGGCGGCGTTGGCGGGCACGGGGACTTGGGCAGCCCCTCCGGACCCGCGGTCGTTCTTCGGGCGTCCCTCGACCGCGTTCTCGACGTCCTCGTCGTTCGCGTCGGGGCGCTTGTCCTGCTCTTCCCTGAGTTCCGCGATGGCGGCCTCGAAGTCCTCCAGCGAATCGAACGCCCGGTAGACCGAGGCGAACCGCAAGTAGGCGACGAGGTCGAGCTCCTGCAACGGGCCGAGTATGGCCAGTCCCACGTCATGGGTGGTCAGTTCGGCACTTCCGGTGGCACGCACCGCCTCCTCGACCCGCTGACCGAGCTGGGCCAGCGCGTCCTCGGTGACAGGCCTCCCCTGGCATGCCTTGCGGACACCATTGATGACCTTGGTACGACTGAAGGGCTCGGTCACGCCGGACCTCTTGACGACCATCAGCGAGCACGTCTCCACCGTCGTGAAACGACGGGAGCAGTCGGGACACTGGCGGCGCCTGCGGATCGACGTGCCGTCGTCCGTCGTACGACTGTCGACGACACGGCTGTCGGAGTGCCTGCAGAAGGGACAGTGCATGACTCCAACCCTCCTCACAGCACGACTCGATAGCCCCCACGGGCCTCTTGGGCCCCGCGGAAGCAGCCCCAAGCATAGGGGATGACCAAGAGCCCCAGGACCCGGGGGACCACAACTTCTGGGCTGTTACAGCAATCCAAGCACTAGATGTAGGGCTTGGCACGTAAATCCGCCCACGGCACGCGTGTCGCCCACGTATGGGCATGTGCCGGACGAGGACACCGTCGCGGAGCGCAGCCGTGCCGTCGCGGAACGGACGGGGATACGGCGGGCACCGCGGAAAAAGGGGTCGGTACTCGGTCGACGGAGTACCGGGTGGCAGACTGGGCCACACGGTGACAGCGGCCCACAAGGCCCTTCGCCCCGGCGGTGAAGAGTACAGCAATCAGCCCTTTTGTCGGTCGGACCGCAGGCCCTACACCCAGACACCTGGTCACGTCAGGCAATCCACGGTTTTTCACTCGAACGTGTGTTTGGCGCAACCTTTCGAAAGCAACTACCGTTGTGCTGCACGGGAGACCATCGAGAGGGGCCGACGTGACCACCACCGCTGACAGTGCCACCATCACTGCCCAGGACCGCTCCCAGAGCCGACTCGAGCCGGTGCATGCGATGAACGAAGCCACGAACCATGAAGGGCCCAAGCGAGCCCTGCCCGGCCGACCTCCAGGGATCAGGGCGGACAGCTCCGGGCTCACCGATCGGCAGCGCCGGGTCATCGAGGTGATCAGGGACTCGGTGCAGCGGCGCGGATACCCGCCGTCGATGCGGGAGATCGGCCAGGCGGTCGGCCTGTCCAGCACGTCCTCCGTGGCACACCAGCTGATGGCACTGGAGCGCAAGGGCTTCCTGCGCCGCGACCCGCACCGCCCGCGTGCGTACGAGGTCCGCGGTTCCGACCAGTCCTCGGCACAGCCGACGGACACGGCCGGCAAGCCGGCCGCTTCGTACGTGCCACTCGTGGGCCGGATCGCCGCCGGTGGCCCGATCCTCGCCGAGGAGTCCGTCGAGGACGTGTTCCCGCTCCCCCGCCAACTGGTGGGCGACGGCGAGCTCTTCGTCCTCAAGGTCGTCGGTGACTCCATGATCGAGGCCGCCATCTGCGACGGTGACTGGGTGACGGTCCGCCGTCAGCCCGTCGCCGAGAACGGCGACATCGTGGCCGCCATGCTGGACGGCGAGGCCACGGTCAAGCGCTTCAAGCGCGAGGACGGCCACGTCTGGCTGCTCCCGCACAACGCCGCCTACGAGCCCATCCCGGGTGACGACGCGACCATCCTCGGCAAGGTGGTGGCCGTGCTGCGCCGCGTGTGACACCCAGCGGCGGACGGTCGCCCATGGCCCGTCCCCGCCCACGATCCGGGCCCCGGAATCCACTGCGCCGGTTCCGGGGCCCTGGGCTGTCCAGGACCCGCCGAAGAAGCACGGTCCGGGCCCTGAGTCCGTGCGCAGAACGGCCGGTGGCCTGTCCCCGAAACGATCGGGACAGGCCACCGGTCGTTCACGCCTCCGCCTTCTCCGCCTCTGCTTCCCTGTCCTTCGCCGCGCTGTCGATCGCGGCGAGCGACCTGCGGACCTGGTTACGGTCCGTCGTGTACCAGAAATCGGGCAGTGACGCCTTCAGATAGCTGCCGTACCGCGCGGTCGCCAGGCGCTGATCCAGTACGGCGACCACACCTCGGTCTCCCTGCGCCCGTACGAGCCGGCCCGCGCCCTGGGCCATCAGCAGGGCCGCGTGAGTGGCGGCGACGGCCATGAAGCCGTTGCCGCCCGCCTCCTCGACGGCTTTCTGGCGGGCGCTCATCAAAGGGTCGTCGGGGCGCGGGAACGGAATCTTGTCCATCACGACCAGCTGGCAGCTGGGCCCGGGCACGTCGACGCCCTGCCAGAGCGACAGCGTGCCGAAGAGGCAGGTCCTCGGGTCGGCCGCGAAGCCCTTGATCAGCTCGCCGAGCGTCTCCTCGCCCTGGAGCAGGATCGGGTACTCGGGGATCCGGACGCGCAGTTCCTCCGCCGCCAACTGGGCTGCTCGCATCGACGAGAACAGGCCGAGCGTCCGGCCGCCGGCCGCCTGGATCAGCTCCGTGAGCTCGTCCAGCATGTCCGCCCGGTCGCCGTCCCGCGCGGGCCGCGACAGATGTTTGGCGACGTAGAGGATGCCCTGCCGCGGGTAGTCGAACGGCGATCCGACGTCCACTCCCTTCCACTGCGGAAGGTCGTCCCCCTGAGTGCCCTCCGGCGCCAGCCCCAATGACGCGCCCACGCCGTTGAAGTCGCCGCCGAGCTTGAGGGTGGCCGAGGTCAGGGTGACGGAACGGTCCGCGAAGAGTTTCTCCCGGAGGAGACCCGACACCGACATCGGGGCGACGCGCAGGGACGCGCCGAAGCGGTCGTGGCGTTCGTACCAGACGACGTCCCACTCGGAACCGTTGCTGATCCGCTCCGCCACGTCGTGCACGCTCTCCACGGCCGCCAGCGCCTGCTTGCGGACGGCGTCCTCGTCCTGGACGGACTTGTCGCGCGTGCTGCCGATCGCCGAGATCACCGTACGGGCGGCATCGCGCAGCGCCATGAGGACGTACGCCAGGTCCTCGGGGACCTCCTCCAGGCGGCCCGGCAGCGCCAGCTCCATGACCCGCTCGAATCCCTCGGCGGCGGTCTGGAGCTGGTCGGCGGCCTTCTCGTTCACGAGCTTCGCCGACCGCTTCACAGCGCGGTTGACCTGGCCCGGCGTGAGCTCGCCGGTCGCCACTCCGGTCACCCGTGAGACGAGTTCATGCGCCTCGTCCACGATCAGCACCTCGTGCTGCGGGAGCACCGGCGCACCCTCGATGGCGTCGATCGCGAGCAGCGCGTGATTGGTGACGACCACCTCGGAGAGCTTGGCGCGCTCCCGGGCCATCTCGGCGAAGCACTCGGCGCCGTACGCGCACTTCGTAGCGCCCAGGCACTCCCTGGACGAGACGGAGATCTGCGCCCAGGCACGGTCGGACACACCCGGGGTGAGGTCGTCCCGGTCGCCGGTCTCGGTCTCCTGCGACCAGTCCCGCAGCCGCAGCAGGTCCTGGCCCAGCTTGCTGGAGGGCGCGGCCGCCTCGAACTGGTCGAAGAGGCCCTCCTCCTCGTCCTGCGGCACGCCTTCGTTCAGGCGGTGCAGGCACAGGTAGTTCGACCGGCCCTTGAGCATCGCGAACTCGGGGCGGCGGCGCAGCAGCGGATGCAGCGCGTCGACCGTTCTCGGCAGGTCCCGCTCCACCAGCTGGCGCTGGAGCGCCAAGGTCGCCGTCGCGACGACGACGCGCTCCCCCTGTGCGAGCGCGGGCACCAAATAACCGAGCGACTTGCCGGTGCCGGTACCCGCCTGGACCAGCAGATGGGAGCCGTCGTCGATCGCCTCTGCGACGGCTTCGGCCATGGTCACCTGGCCGGGGCGCTCCATGCCGCCGACAGCGGCGACGGCGGCATGCAGGAGTTCGTGGAGTGAGGGCTTCGTCATAGCGCGACCACCCTACGGGTCACCACTGACAAACGGGTTATCAAGGCGGAGGCACGGGGCGGGAGTGGCAGGAGGGGCGGGATCAAGGCCGGGTTCTCTTCGTCGGGAAGGGCCGATTCTCGGAGGCCGGAAATCGAGTCGGTTCGATCGGGAACCGGATCGGCGCGGGCGGTGTACCAGAAATGACGGCATCACAGCAGATCCACATCGGATCTACATCAGATCACGCAGAAGCCGGTCCCTGACCATGAGGGCGGCCCGCTTGTCGGGCAGGTCGACCTCGGCGGAGAACCGGAAGCCTGCGCTCAGGAAAGCGGAGACGGAGGGAAAGTTGCGAAGGTCGGGTTCGGCGACGACGCGGGCACAGGAAGGTCTTCTGTCGAGGACGAGATCGGCTACGGCGCGGAGCAGGGTCGCACCGAGCCCCCGCCCCCGGTCGGCCACGGGTCCGATGAGGAGGTGGATTCCGGTGTCGTGCGGACGGGCGGGGTAGTGGCGGGCGATGGGGTCGAGGTCCGCCCGGTAGATCTCCCAATAACTCATCGGGGTGCCGTTCAGCAGCCCGAGGCAGGGCACGCTGCGGCCGTCGCCGCCGAGCTGGGTCCGGAGGTGGTCCGCGGTCACGTCCTCGGTTCCGGCGAGCTTCCAGTAGGAGGCCACGGCCGAGTCGTTCATCCAGCGGGAGACCAGCGGGAGCTCCCGTTCGGGGCGGACGGGGACGAGGTGCAGGGTGCCTGCCGGGGTGACGACCGGACCCCAGTCGGCGAGGTGGTCCAGCAACTCGCCGTTGGCCGGGGGCATCCCCTGTACTGCCTCGGTCCTGCCGCCGCATGAGTCGCCGTCCTCGGACAGGAGCGCGAGGAAGTCGTCGGTCAGGCGCAGTTCGAGCGTGTCCTCATTGCTCGTCGGGGCCGAGGCGGTGTCGGTGCTCGCGTCGGTGCTCGCGTCGGTGGGAGTCATGGCGACGCTCCTCTCAGGAGATCGGGCGGGTCATGTTCCTCGGGGCTGAAGGGAGTCGCAGTACGCAGACATGTGGGCTGAACAGCGGCGAAGGGCCCGGTCAGCGATGGAGGGGGTTGGTGATGGTGACGTAGACGGACTGGGTGTCGACCGGGCCGACGAGTTCGTCGAGGCCGTGGAGACGGGTCAGAAGGTTGGCCTTGCAGCGCAGGACGGGTGAGTCGAGCAGCCGTGCCGGCAGGGTCGTGTTGAGCCGGCCCGGTCCGGTGGCCACATCCGTGAGGAAGCGGCGGAAGGCGGCGAGCAGGAGGCACTCGTCGCCGAGGCGCTGGGAGCCGAACGCGCCGATGAGGCCGAGCACGTTGTTGATGCCGAGGTAGTAGGCGAACCGTTCGTCGGTGACCTCGTCGGAGACGAACGTGTCGCTGCGCTCGCCGATGCCGGGCAGTCGGGCTTCGAGATCCGCGCGACGGGATGCACGGAAGTAGTAGCCCTGGTTGTCGCGGTACCGGCCGCCGATGGGCCAGCCGTCGGAGTCCATCAGGACGAGCGTGTTCTGCTGGTGCGCTTCGAGGGCGATCCCGGCCTCGCTGTCCAGCCACAGCACGGGCCGCACGACCTGCTCCAGGTAGCGCAGGAACCACTCGGCGGCGACGGTGCCTCGGGGACGGTTGGTGCGCCCGGCCAGGCGGGTGACGACTTCGGCGAGCCGCGACCGCATGGTGAGTCGCTCATCGGGCGGTGTTTCACAGCGCTGCCGCAGGGGGCTGGCGGGGCACACCGGCTCTTGGCCGTCGGGGCGGTCCTGCTGGTCACCGGGGTGGTCCGCTCGTCGCTCGGCACGGGCGTGCGGCATCGGTGACACAAGGCCCGCTACGCAGGCCGCGTCGTCAGCCGGGCCGAACGGGTTGTGCCGGACCATCACGTCCAGGCCGGGCAGAGGGTCGCCGTCCGGTGCGGTGGCAGCCAGCCAGGCGGGGTCACGGACGATGTCGAACCCGGAGTGGGCGGCCTGCCACTGCGCGGCCAGGCCGGTGCGCAGCAGTCGATGGACCTCGACACCGCGGTGGAGTTCCTTGCGGAGGTTCTCACGAAGGGAGTTGGTGATGCGCAGGCCCAGCGAGAGCTTCAGCATCACGGGGGCGCCGGTGCGGTGGACGGTACGGACGGAGGACGTGGGGTGCCACGGGTCGCCGTACGGACCCAGGTCTCGGAGCAGGCCGGCATCGAGCAGAGCGGCCACTGCCGGGCGGTGGCGGACCTCGCGGAGCTGCCAGGGGTGCACGGGCAGGGCGGTGTAGCCCTCCGGCAGCGGCAGCCCCGGGCCGGCCAGCCGTGCGGTCAGCTGTTCGGCGGGGATGACACGACCGCGCTCGGTCCATGCCGAGTCGGTGGACAGGACGGAGGGTGCGATCGCCAGCCAGTGCAGGGGAAAGGAGCCACGCAATTCCGGTGAATAGAGGCGCGCCTCGGCTTCGGCGAGCCCTTCCCGGCTCTTCGGGGTGGGGTGCAGGGGGTGACCGAGGACGAGAGCCTGCTCGGCGGCGAGGAATCGGTCCGGATGGTCGGCGGGCTCGGCTCGGCGCTCGGCGATGAACATGGTGACGCGTCGTGCGGAGTCGGCGACGCTACGGGCCAGGTCGAGCTGGTCGATCCGATCGTTCTGATCGTGTTGGTCGGGCCGGTCGAGCTGGTCGCGTTGGCCAAGTTGGTCGAGCCGGTCGGGTCGGTCGGGTCGACCTGGTTGGCGAGGCTGATCGAGGGGGTCGAGTCGGCGGGGCGGGCCAGGGTGGTCGAGTGGGGCGAGCGGATCGGTTTGATCCGGCCGACCCGTGGTGTGGGACGCGAGGGTGTGCGCTGTCGTGGGTCGGGGCTCGGGGACACCCGTCTCTTGACGGCCTCGCGCGGCCGCCTCCCTGGCCAGTAGGGACGCCACCGTGACCGCGTCGACCGGTGGTGCGGTCCCGCGGGTGTGGGCGAGGTGTGGCGGGCCGAATCGGTGCCAGCCGGTGAGGGACCAGTAGTGCACCGGGGCGAGGAGTGTCGTGCCGGACGTGGGGAGGGGGATGCGGAGGGTGCCGTCGTGGGGGGAGGTGAGGTCGTGTTCGCGTACCCAGCAGCGCAAGAGGTTCTCGACCGCTGCCGCCTGGGCCGCGGTGTGCGGGTCGGGGTGGTGCAGGGCGTCGGTGGCGGGGCTGGGCAGAGGTCCGGTGGTCCGGGTTCCGCCGGCTTGGCCAGGGACAGACTGCTCGCGCTCGTGACGTGGCTCGGTCGAATGGTCGGCGAACGCGGCTTGGCGAGGGACTGGCTTGGCAGGGTACGGAACCAGCGCAGGCCTGCCAGGCCCCGGCGCGCCCTGGCAGGCCTGCGCTGGATCAGCCCGACCAGAACCCTGCTCGGCCGGATCGGCCCCCCGCTCAGCCTGGCTGGACCTCGGCTCGACCTGGCTGGGTGATGGCTCGACGCTCGGCGGGCTCGGGGCAGCCTGGGGGCTGCCGGCTTCCATGCGGTGATCGTCGGTGTGGGCCTCGGGTGCGGGCGGCGGCTTCAAGGCGGTTCCTGGGGTTGCTCGTGCGGGAGGGCAGTCGCGGATCCGTGCTGGCGAACGGGGTCGGGACTTGTGCGGGAGGGAGGCGGGGGTGGGGGCTGTGGGAGGCGTGGGGGGCGATGGCGCAGTGGGGGCTTGTCAGGAGGGAGTGGAGGCGGTGGCTCGGTGGTGCGGTACCTGGGGTGCGCGGTTGGTTCACGGGCGGGGCGGGGGCAGTTTCGGCCGGCTGTTCGACTTGGCTCGGCTGTCAGTCGTCGGGCGGGCGTCCGGGTCCTCCGGCTCGCTCGGGCGTCGGGCTCACGAAGCCTCGGGTTTCGGCGGTGGCCGCTACCGAGGCGATCGCGTCCGTCAGGCGGTCGAGTACGGCGTTCGTCTGTTCGTCGGTGATCGTGAGGGGTGGGAGGAGGCGGACGACGCCGGCATGGCGGCCGCCGAGTTCGACGATCAGGCCGCGGCGGAGACACTCGCGCTGGACCGCGGTGGCGAGGGAGGGCGCCGGGGGGCGGGGGCCGGTGTCGTCGGATGGACGCGGTGCGTCCGGCGTGACCATTTCGATGCCGATCATCAGCCCTCGTCCCCGAACGTCGCCGACACAGGCGAACTGGTCGGTGAGGCCGCGGAGTCGGGTGAGCATGCGGGCGCCCAGGGTCTCGGCACGTTCGGCGAGGCCGTTCTCGCGGACATGGGCGAGGGTGGCGGTGCCGGCGGCCATGGCGAGCTGGTTGCCGCGGAAGGTGCCGGCGTGGGCGCCTGGCTGCCAGACGTCGAGGTCGTCGCGGTAGACCACGACGGCCAGCGGGAGGCTGCCGCCGATGGCCTTGGACAGGATCATCACATCGGGGACGACTCCACTGTGCTCGACGGCCCAGAACCGGCCGGTGCGGCCCACGCCCGTCTGAACCTCGTCGGCGATCAGCGGGATCGAGTGCGCGGCGGTGATCTCACGCATGCGGCGCAGCCAACCGTCCGGGGCGGGGATGACGCCGCCCTCGCCCTGGACGGGTTCGACAATCATGCCGGCGGGCAGCGGTACGCCGGACCTGGCGTCGTCGAGGACGGACTCGGTCCAGCGGGCGGCGAGTTCGGCGCCGCGCTCACCGCCGATGCCGAAGGGGCAGCGGTATTCCTGCGGGTACGGCAGACGCGCCACCCGTACGTCGTAGGCGCCTCCGGACGCTTCCAGTGCCCCGGCGGTCATGCCGTGGTAAGCGCCGGTGAAGGCGAGCATTCCGGTGCGTCCGGTCGCCGCCCGGACCAGTTTGAAGGCGGCCTCGACCGCATCCGTACCGGCGGGTCCGCAGAACTGGACGCGTGCGCGGTCCGCGAGCCCTGGCGGAAGGGTGCGGAACAGTTCGGTGGTGAAGGCGTCCTTGACGGGGGTCGCCAGGTCGAGGACGTGGAGCGGAGCGCCCGAGTCGAGCACCTTGCGGATCGCTTCGAGGACGACCGGGTGGTTGTGGCCGAGGGCGAGTGTGCCCGCGCCGGACAGACAGTCGAGGTAGCGGCGGCCGTCCGCGCCCTCGATGGTCAGACCGCGTGCGCGGACAGGCACGATGGGCAGGGCTCGCGCGTAGGTGCGCGCCGCCGACTCTCGGGCGGCCTGCCGCCGCAGGATGCCCTCGTGCGCCGAACGCGCCCCGTCGGGTTCCCGTCGTGTGCGCGCCGGTTCGTACTCGTGCCCCGAACGCGCTCGCTCGGGCTCACGCCCCACCGGCGCCACCGCAGACTCGGTCACCGCCACGACTGCACTTCCTCCCGCTGTTCAGAGGCGAGTTGGCAGGGGGCACCGAGCACCGGCGGGTCCCCCGCCCGTACCAACGACGCGACTCGCACGGGGAAGCGGGTGAGACGAAGATCTTTGCCGTGACGGAACCGTTGCCGTTCCATCGGATGTCCCCCACAACGACCGCATAGTGTGTGATGCCGTTCCGAAGGACGTGGCTCGGCGGATCCGTACCAAGCCGCGCGTACGACGACTACGTACGAAGAAGCAGGTGTACGGAGCCGCGCGATGGCGTGTCGGTTACGTACAAGGGGGCGGTGGGCGCGCGGAGAAGCCGTGCGCGATCCGCTTCGGCAGCACAGAGTTCTCTTACGCCCCAGGGGGAGTCCAGACCATGCGACCCATACGACCGCTCTTCGCCGCTCGTCGCGGGAGGAGCACGCGCCGCCGTACCTCCCCCGTTCTGGCCGCGGTCGGCCTTGCCACGGTTCTGTCGTTGACCGCAACGGCGTGCGGCTCGGGTGACACCACGGCGAACGCCGACGCGTCGGCGTCCGCGCAGGACAGCGGCAGCGCGGGCGACGGCAAGATCCAGATCCCGGACGACATCAAGGACAAGCTCAAGGAACACGGGATCGACCTCGACAAGTGGCGGGGCGGAGCCTGGAAGAACTGGGACAAGGACGACTGGCTGCGCGAGGCCGAGGACTACGTCAACCCCATCATCGAGGACCTGTGGGACCCGGACCGGATGCGGGACGCCGAGGAGCCGGAGAAGGAGGTCGACGAGAGCGACCTCACCGGTGACCAGGGCGTGACCGACCCGACTCCGCAGTCCGTCGACGCCGAGGCGGTGTCGGCGGAGTACCACGCGAACGCGCCCGAGGCGGGCAAGGTGTTCTTCGACGCGCCCGAAGGCACGATGGTCTGCTCGGCGACCGTGGTCCAGGACCCGGCCAACCCGGGCAAGTCCAACCTCGTGTGGACGGCCGGCCACTGTGTGCACGCCGGCAAGTCGGGCGGCTGGTACCGCAACATCGCCTTCGTGCCCTCGTACAACGACAGCGGTATGTCGGCGTCGGAGCTGCAGACCGCCACCAAGGAGCAGGTCGCTCCGTACGGCGTCTGGTGGGGTGACTGGGCTCAGACCTCGGACCAGTGGATCGAGCAGGGGGGCAAGTCGGGCGGTGACGGAGCGCCGTACGACTTCGCGGTGATCCATGTGACGCCGGAGGAGGGCAGCGGGGGCAAGTCGCTGGAGGAGATGGTCGGTTCGGCGCTGCCGGTGGACTTCGACGCGCCTGCCGTCGCGCAGGTGGAGAGCATCACGGCGACGGGCTACCCGGCCGGGGCACCGTACGACGGCGAGACGATGTACCAGTGCACGGACAAGCCCGGGCGGCTGTCGCTCGTCGAGTCCGACCCGACGATGTACCGCATCGGCTGCAGCATGACCGGTGGTTCGTCCGGCGGTGGCTGGGTGGCGACCGGTTCGGACGGTCAGCCCGCGCTGGTGTCCAACACCTCCATCGGACCGGTGAGCGCCGGCTGGCTGGCCGGGCCGCGGCTGGGCAAGGACGCCGAGGGCGTGTACCAGGCGGTGAGTGACAAGTTCG
The DNA here is from genome assembly GCF_036346855.1 of Streptomyces europaeiscabiei. NCBI lineage: Bacteria > Bacillati > Actinomycetota > Actinomycetes > Kitasatosporales > Streptomycetaceae > Streptomyces > Streptomyces europaeiscabiei. The sequence continues at coordinate 7,700,031 of NZ_CP107841.1, read as the reverse complement.
CGCAGTGACGCCGCGCAGGCGGTGACGACGACGGGGGCGGGGCGCGTGGGATTGTTCGCCGCGCGCCCTGCGTCCGTCTCCTCGGAGCATGCGGGTACACCGGGCGGCCGGTGCCCCTGCACATCCCGAAGGCCCGCGCCCCTCAGCGGAGGGGGCGGGCCTTCGGGACGTACGGACGGAGATCATTCGGCGTCGAGGTACGACGGATCAGGCGACCGTCGGACGTACAGGTGCGTCGGTCGACCGTCAGGCCGTCGCCGCCGGAACGTACGGGGCCAGGTCGGCGGCCAGCTCCTCGTGCACCCGGGCCTTGAGCAGGGTGCCCTCCGGGGTGTGCTCCTCGGAGATCACCTCGCCCTCGGTGTGGGCGCGGGCGACGAGCTTGCCGTGGGTGTACGGCACGAGCGCCTCGATCTCGACCGAGGGGCGCGGCAGTTCGTTGTCGATCAGGGCGAGCAGTTCCTCGATGCCCTGGCCGGAGCGGGCCGAGACCGCGATGGAACGCTTCTCGATCCGCAGCAGCCGCTGCAGCGTCAGCGGGTCGGCCGCGTCCGCCTTGTTGATCACCACGATCTCGGGCACCTTGGTCGCGCCCACGTCGCGGATGACCTCACGCACGGCGGCCAGCTGCTCCTCCGGCGCGGGGTGCGAACCGTCGACCACGTGCAGGATCAGGTCGGCGTCGCCGACCTCCTCCATCGTGGAGCGGAACGCCTCGACGAGGTGGTGCGGCAGGTGGCGTACGAAGCCGACGGTGTCCGCCAGGGTGTACAGCCGCCCGCTCGGGGTCTCGGCCCGGCGCACCGTCGGGTCGAGGGTCGCGAACAGCGCGTTCTCGACGAGCACGCCCGCGCCCGTGAGGCGGTTGAGCAGGGAGGACTTGCCGGCGTTGGTGTAACCGGCGATGGCGACCGAGGGCACCTTGTTCCTGCGGCGCTCCTGGCGCTTGATCTCGCGGCCGGTCTTCATCTCCGCGATCTCCCGGCGCATCTTCGCCATCTTCTCGCGGATCCGCCGCCGGTCCGTCTCGATCTTGGTCTCACCGGGACCACGGGTGGCGAGGCCGCCGCCCTTGCCGCCGCCCATCTGCCGGGACAGCGACTGGCCCCAGCCTCGCAGTCGCGGCAGCATGTACTGCATCTGCGCGAGCGCGACCTGCGCCTTGCCCTCCCGGGACTTGGCGTGCTGGGCGAAGATGTCGAGGATCAGGGCCGTACGGTCGATGACCTTGACCTTGACGACGTCTTCGAGGTGGATGAGCTGGCCGGGGCTCAGCTCACCGTCGCAGATGACAGTGTCCGCCCCCGATTCGAGGACGACGTCCCGCAGCTCGTTGGCCTTGCCGGAGCCGATGTAGGTGGCCGCGTCCGGCTTGTCACGGCGCTGGATCACGCCGTCGAGCACGAGCGCGCCCGCGGTCTCCGCGAGGGCGGCCAGCTCGGCCAGCGAGTTCTCCGCGTCCCGCGCGGTTCCCGTGGTCCAGACACCGACGAGTACGACTCGCTCCAGGCGGAGCTGACGGTACTCGACCTCGGTGACGTCCTCGAGCTCGGTGGAGAGGCCCGCGACACGGCGCAGGGCCGCACGGTCGGATCGGTCGAACTGGTCGCCGTCCCGCTCTCCGTCGATCTCGAAGCTCCAGGCGACGTCCTCTTCCATCAGGGCATCGGCCCGAAGGTTCTCGGGGTCGTTCTGCGCGAAGGCGCTCTGTGCGGCCTGGGAAGGGGAAGAAGAGGAGGTCATTGGGTCCTTACGTCGATAGGGATACCGAAGGGCGGACGGATCACGACCCGTCACTGGTGACAACGCCCGGTGCGGCCGGGAGATTCCCTCCGCCGACTCGAAGATGGTCGCACGGGACGACCCGTCTCGTCACCCGGGTTATTTCCCGTCCGTGCCGGAGCCACACCCCCGGTGGATCGACGGCTACCGCTTCGCCGAGACCTTCGCCGGGGCCGACTTCCAGTCGGGGTGCCCCGGCATGGGCGGCGTCCTCACCTCGTACAGCCAGGCGTGGAAGAAGCCGCCCAGATCGCGTCCGGCGATCCCGGAGGCGAGTTCCTGGAAGTCCGCGGTGGAGGCGACTCCGTCCCGGTGAACGGCGACCCAGGCCCGCTGGAGCCGGGCGAAGGCGGGGCCGCCGATCTCCTCGCGCAGGGCGTACAGGAAGAGCGCGGCCCCGTCGTAGACGTTCGCCCGGAAGATGCCGATCTTCTGGCCGTTCCTGGGCTCCTTCGGTGCCGCCGGCGGTCCCCCGGCGGTCCGCCAGCTGTCGGAGGCACCGTAGGCGGCCTTCATGCGTGCCTCCACGGTCCTGCCGGCCGTCTCCTCGGCGTACAGGGCCTCGTACCAGGTGGCGTGTCCCTCGTTGAGCCACAGGTCGGACCAGGTGCGGGGGCTGACGCTGTTGCCGAACCACTGGTGGGCCAGCTCGTGCACCATGATCGACTCGACGTACCACTTGGGGTACTCGGGCCGGATGAACAGCTCCCTCTCGAAGAGGGAGAGGGTCTGTGTCTCCAGCTCGAACCCGGTCTGCGCCTCAGCGATCAGGACACCGTACGTCTCGAAGGGGTACCGGCCGACCTTGCCCTCCATCCACTCGATCTGGGCGGGGGTCTTCTCGAGCCACGGTTCGAGCTTCGCGCGGTCCTTCGCGGGGACCACGTCGCGTACGGGCAGGCGGTGCGGTCCGGTGCGGTGGAGGACCGCGGAGCGGCCGATGGAGACCTGGGCCAGCTCGGTGGCCATGGGGTGCTCGGTGCGGTAGGTCCAGGTGGTGGTTCCGGGGGCGCGGTCGGTGCCGGTGGCGAGGCCGTTGGAGACGGCCGTGTAGCCGTCGGGCACGGTGACGCGGATGGTGAACATCGCTTTGTCGGAGGGGTGGTCGTTGCACGGGAACACCACGTGCGCCGCGTCGGCCTGGTTGGCCATGGCGAGCCCGTCTGCGGTCCGCACCCAGCCGCCCTCCTCGTCCCCCGTGTACACGGGGTCGCTGGTGTGCCGCACGGTGATGCGTGTCCGGCTGCCCTCGGGTAGCGGTTCCCGGGGTGTGATCACCAGGTCCTCGCCCGCGCTCGTGAAGGCGGCGGATTCCCCGTCGACCTCCACGGAGCCGACCTTTCCGTGCGAGAAGTCGAGGTTGACCCGTTCCAGACGGGAGGTCGTCCGGGCGTCGATCGAGGTGACGGCGGTGAGTGGCTCGCGGTTGCTGCCGGGGTAGGTGAACGCGAGGTCGTACGACTCCACGTCGTATCCCGGGTTGCCGAGGTGCGGGAAGAGCCGGTCGCCGACGCCCAGGGGCACGGCGGGTGCGGGGGCGCTCGCGGCGATCAGGCAGACGGAGACGGCAGAGGCGAGCAGCGCGGCCTGGACGCGGCGGCTCCGGGAGCGTGGGGTGAGCGGCATGGACCACCGCTACCAGCGCGCACGCGCTCCGCGCCGCCGACTCGCAGCGGGCCCACCCGAACGAGCGGCCCGCCGTCTGCCGGGCCTCATCCACCCGCCGGGGTTACTGCTCTGGCACCCCTGACCTCGTGCGCTGGCGCCCCTGACCTCGTGCGCGGCAGCCCGCCGGGGTCAGTGGGCGGCCACCGCCTGGTGCTGGGCCCGGCCCACGTCGTACACGCCCGGCACGTTCCGCATGGCCCGCATCAGGTTCGGGAGGTGTGCGGCGTCCGGAAGTTGCAGCGTGTAGGTGTGGCGGACGCGCTGTTGGGTGGGGGGTTCGACGGTGGCGGTGACAATGTCGACGCCTTCGAGGGCGATGGCCTCGGTGAGGTCGGCGAGGAGGTGGGGCCGCTGGAAGGACTCGGCGACGAGAGTGACCCGGAACTCGGTGGTGTTCCCCCAGCGCACCTCGATCTCCGGGCGCCCCAGTCCCTTCATGCGTGTCACGGCGGCGCATTCGAGGCGGTGCACGGTCACCACTCCCCCGCGGACGGCGAAGCCGGTGACCTCGTCGGGCGGTACGGGCGTGCAGCAGCCGGCGAGACGTACGGTCGCCTCGGGCCTGTCGACGACGACCACGGCGCCGACGGTGTCGGAGGTGGCGGCGGGCTCGTCCATGGCGGGGCGGAGGGCCGGTGTCCCGTCCTTGCGTGCGCCGTCGCGTTCCTCGGACTCGTCGTCGGCGGCGGGCGAGGGGTGGGTGGCGAGCCAGCGCTGGATGGCGATGCGCGCGCCGGGCGTGTGGGCGTGCTCCAGCCACTCCCTGGAGGGCTCGGAGGCCGGGTCCTGACCCATGAGGAGCTGGACGGTGTCGCCGTCCTTCAGGACGGTGCTCAGTCTCACCAGACGGCCGTTGACGCGGGCGCCGATGCAGGCGTGCGCGTCCTCGCCGTACTGGGCGTACGCCGCGTCCACGCAACTGGCGCCCTCGGGGAGCCCCAACGTGCCCCCGTCGGGCCGGAAGACGGTGATCTCACGGTCCTGGGCGAGGTCCTCGCGCAGGGTCGACCAGAACATGTCCGCGTCCGGTGCCGCCTCCTGCCAGTCGAGGAGCCGGGAGAGCCAGCCGGGGCGGGTCGGGTCGATGCGCTCGCCCTCGCCGTCGGTCTGCTCCTCCGCGGGAGCTGCGTAGGGATTGCCCAGGGCGACGACGCCGGCCTCGGCGACCTTGTGCATCTGGTGGGTGCGGATGAGGACTTCGGCGACCTGGCCGTCGCCCCGCGCGACGGCCGTGTGCAGCGACTGGTACAGGTTGAACTTCGGTACGGCGATGAAGTCCTTGAACTCCGAGACCACGGGGGTGAGGCAGGTGTGCAGTTCACCGAGGACCGCGTAGCAGTCGGCGTCCTCGTTGACGAGGACCAGGAGCCGTCCGAAGTCGGAGCCGCGCAGCTGTCCGCGTTTCCGGGAGACCCGGTGCAGGGAGACGAAGTGGCGGGGCCTTATGAGGACTTCGGCCTGGATGCCGGCCTCGCGCAGGACCCCGCGCACCTCGTCGGAGATCTCGGCGAGCGGGTCGCCCTCCCGCGCCGCGTTCTCCGCGATGAGCTCGCGGGTGTGCGCGTACTCCTCGGGGTGGAGGATCGCGAAGACGAGGTCCTCCAGCTCGGTCTTGAGCGCCTGGACGCCCAGCCGTTCGGCGAGCGGGATCAGGACGTCCTTGGTGACCTTGGCGATGCGTTCCTGCTTCTCGGGGCGCATCACACCGAGGGTGCGCATGTTGTGCAGCCGGTCGGCGAGTTTGATCGACATCACGCGGACGTCGTTGCCGGTGGCGACGAGCATCTTGCGGAAGGTCTCGGGCTCGGCGGCGGCTCCGTAGTCGACCTTCTCCAGCTTGGTGACGCCGTCGACGAGATACCGCACCTCCTCGCCGAACTCCTCGCGCACCTGATCGAGCGTCACATCCGTGTCCTCGACGGTGTCGTGGAGCAGAGACGCCGTCAAGGTCGTTGTCTCCGCGCCCAGTTCGGCGAGGATCAGAGTCACGGCGAGCGGGTGTGTGATGTACGGCTCGCCACTCTTGCGCATCTGACCGCGGTGCGAGGACTCGGCGAGGACGTACGCCCGGCGCAGCAGGTCGAGATCGGCGTCGGGGTGGTGGGCGCGGTGCGCGTCGGCGAGATGACTGATCGCGTCGGGCATACGGTCACGGGTCGTCGGGCCCAGGAGTGCGGCGCGGCCCAGACGGCGCAGGTCGATACGAGGTCGGCCCTTCCTGCGGTGCGCTGGTGGCGGCGCAGGGGCGGGCGATACGGCGGGGTTCGTGGCCTCCGCGCTCATGGGCACCTCCGGCTGCGTGGACCGGCGGACGGGTGCCCCATGGCGTGCGGCGGCTCAGGGGATCGTCGTTCCCCCGTCCGTGCCGGTGCTTGATGCTACCGACCCCATCACGCCCATCCGACCGCCTCTCGCCGAGCGTGAAACGGATCACCCATTCGAGGGAAGGTTGTGAGGTTTACGGTTTCGAGTCACCCCACCCGAGGTGCGCCATGGATTCGCACCCCTGAACGCGTGGTGGGCTTGGATGTACACGGCGCTCATGCTCCGGACACCACCATGTCAAGCCCTACCACACCTCAACGCGCCGCGTTTTCCAGCCACTTGGCGTCGATCTCGCCCTCGGCGACGATCACCGCGGGACCGGTCATCTCGATCTCGCCGCCGGGCCGTTCGGTGATCACCAGCGTGCCGCCCGGCACGTCGACGGTGTACGTCGCCGGGGTGCCCGTGACGGCCGGATCTGCGCCGTCCCGGCGGGCGGCGGCCACGGCGACGGCGCACGCTCCGGTGCCACAGGAGCGGGTCTCGCCGGAACCGCGCTCGTGGACGCGCATCGCCACATGCCGAGGGCCGCGGTCGACGACGAACTCGACGTTGACGCCGTCCGGGTAGGCGGCGGCCGGGCTGAAGGGCGGCGGGGAGAGCAGGTCGCCCGCCTGCGCGAGGTCGGCCACGAAGGCGACGGCGTGCGGGTTGCCCATGTTCACGTTGAGGGCGGGCCAGCTGTGCTCCCCGACGCTCACCGTGACGTCACCTCCGGGGAGGCGGGCGCTGCCCATGCCGACCGTGACGTCGCCGTCCTTGTCGATGTGGACCTTCTTCACGCCTCCGCGCGTGGCGACGGTGAGGTCGCCCTCGGCGACATGACCGGCGTGCAGGAGGTAGCGGGCGAAGACCCGGACGCCGTTTCCGCACATCTCGGCGATCGACCCGTCGCCGTTGCGGTAGTCCATGAACCACTCCGCCTCGGCCGCCAGCCCCTTCGCCTCGGGGTGCGCGGCGGACCGTACGACGTGCAGCACACCGTCTCCCCCGATGCCCGCGCGGCGGTCGCACAGGGCGGCGACAGCGGCCGGGGAGAGGTCGATGGCGTTCTCCGGGTCCGGGACGATCACGAAGTCGTTCTCGGTCCCGTGCCCCTTGAGGAAGGCGATCCGCGTGCTCATTCGTCGATCGTACGGGAGCGCTCCACCGGGAGGGCCGACGGAGGGTGCCGGGGTCGCTGCGGGTCGATTACGGCTGGTCGCCCACGCGACGGAGTCGCATGTCGGCACAGCCCCGCTTCCCGCCGGAACGCTCTAGCGGAGCCGTGCCACCCGCCACACGGCCAGCACGACCACCGCGGCCACGATCAGGGCGTAAAGCAGGGCCATCCGCCAGTCCGCGCGGCGGCCGGAGCCGCGGGCGGGCAGGCCGGGCCACGTGTAACCGACGCGGCGGGCAGCCATCATGCCCCAGCCGGCCGCGGTGGCGCAGATCAGCAGGCCGAGCATGGCGACCACGGCGCCGCCGTCACCGAACTCGAAGGCGAGCGGGAAGGCGAACATCAGGGAGCCGACCGCGGCGAGGCCCACGATGGGCGCGAGCTGCCAGAGCCGCAGTCTGCGCTGGGGTCGCAGCTCGACCTCGACCTCCGGCCCGGACATCTCGTCCGGTTCCGGTCCGTCGTCGCTCACACCACCGGGAGTCTGGTCCTCGGGACCGTCGGGGCTCAGCGGGTCGTCGTCGGGATCCAGTGTGTACCCCTCGGTGACCAGCTGCTCCGCGTCGTCCGCGGTGCCCTGCTCCGTGCCTTGTGCGGTGTCGCGAGGGCCGGCCTCCATCGCCACGCGCCCTCCCAACTCGGACTCTACTTGGTCGATCGAAGCTCGATGATGGCACGCCCCCGGAGGCCGGGATGACCGCCGGGGCGACCCGATGCCATGACGTGATCAGGCTGTGACCGGTCGTTCGACCAACGCCAGTGCGAGCTGCGGGAGTTCCCTCATGTCGGCGAGCCCCCCCTTGAGCCAATGCACCCGCGGGTCGCGTCTGAACCATGAATCCTGGCGGCGCGCGAAGCGCTTGGTGGCGCGCACGGTCTCGGCTCGCGCCTCGTCCATGGTGCACTGCCCGGCGAGCGCCGCGAGGACCTGCTGGTAGCCGAGCGCACGGGACGCCGTACGCCCCTCGCGCAACCCCTGCTCCGCAAGGGAGCGCACTTCTTCGACCAGTCCGGCGTCCCACATGCGGTCGACGCGGCGGGTGATGCGCTCGTCGAGTTCGGGACGCGCCACGTCGACGCCGATCTGGACGGTGTCGTAGACCGAGTCATGGCCCGGGAGGTTCGCCGTGAACGGCTTTCCGGTGATCTCGATCACTTCGAGTGCGCGGACGATCCGGCGCCCGTTGCTCGGCAGGATCGCGTGGGCGGCCTCGGGGTCGGCGGCGGCGAGCCGGGCGTGCAGCGCGCCGGAGCCGCGCAGGGTCAGCTCCTCCTCCAGGCGGGCCCGGACCTCGGGGTCGGTGCCGGGGAACTCCAGATTGTCGACGGCCCCCCGGACGTACAGCCCGGAGCCGCCCACCAGGATCGGCCAGCGGCCGTCGGCGAGCAGGGCGTCGATGCGCGCGCGGGCGAGCCGCTGGTACTCGGCGACGCTGGCGGCGGCCGTGACGTCCCAGATGTCCAGGAGGTGGTGCGGGACTCCGTCGCGCTCCCCGGGGGTCAGCTTGGCGGTGCCGATGTCCATCCCCCGGTAGAGCTGCATGGAATCGGCGTTGACCACCTCGCCGCCGAGGCGCTGGGCGAGGAAGACACCCAGATCGGACTTTCCGGCCGCGGTCGGTCCGACGACGGCGATGACTCGTGGAGGGGGAACTGCGCTACTCACCGCCCCAGTCTCGCAAATGTCGGGACCTCTTCTCGAACGAGCTACGTGACGCGGGCGAGCCGGGGTCGTTGCGTGTTGCGAGTTCGTAGCGCCGGATTCGAGTACCGGCAGCCCGGATGACGCAATGGGACGCTCCGGGAGAGCGCGGGAATTGGCCCGCATGATTAGCATTGAGGTTGATATGGGCGTTTTTTCACTGTTTCGGCGTAAGGCGAAGGGTGCGGAAGAGGCCGCCGTGACGGCACCCGCGCCGACCGCCGAGACCGAGGCGGAGGAGTCGGACGAGGCGAAGGGATCCACCGAGGCCGCCCGGCCCGAAGCCGAGGCCGTGGCCGAGGACCAGGACGAGTCCGCCGAGCCCGCGGCGGAGTCCGTCGACGCGGCGGACGACGTGGAGATCCCCAAGCAGCAGACCGCCGAGCAGGCGGCCGACAACGAGGCCAGTGAGGGCGCCCGAAAGTGACTGCCCCGCGCGGGAAGGTGAACCATGGGTCTGCTGGATAATTTGAAATCCAAACTCTCCCCGGCCAAGGACAAGGTCTCGCACCTCGCACAGAAGCACGAGGACAAGATCCAGCACGGTCTCGACAAGGCCGCGCACACGGTCGACAGGAAGACCAAGGGCAAGTACAGCGGCCGGATCCAGTCGGGCACGGGCAAGGCGAAGCACGCCATGGACCGACTCGCGCACCAGGAGGGCGACGGCCACATGCCGCCGCCTGCGGGCGGCGGCCGCACACCCCCGTCTCGGGGCGGCGGAACCACACCACCGCCTCCGGCTTCCTGAGCACGTGCATATCGTCGGACGGCCGCGGAGCACCTCACGCTCCCGGCCGTCCGCCGCGTTCACCCGCCGTTCTCGACCCGCCGTTCTCGATCCGCCGTTCTCGACCCGCCGTTCTCGATCTACGACCAGGCGGCGACCAGGTAGCCCACCCCGTACGGCGCGTCGTCGTACAGCAGGCTGCCGCCCAGGTCCGCGTTCTCGGCGGCGCCGGCCAGGATCTGCCAGGGGGCGCGGCCCGCGGCCTTCAGCTCGTGGGCCAGCCGTACGTCCAGCGCCTTGAGCGCGGCGATGTCGGCGTCGCCCAGCGCACGGGCGACCTCCGTGTCGAAGCCGGTCGCGCGGTCGTCCAGATACCCGGGGGCCTTCAGCGTCCGGCACGCACTGCCGTCGCCCATCACCAGCAGGGCCACGCGCCCGGCCGACCCGGCGATGTCCCGTCCGGCCTGGACGCACTGCTCGACGGCGCGAGATCCGCCCACGCCGAGCCCTTCCACGGGGGTGTCGGCCCAGCCGGTCCGGTCGAGCAGCCAGGCGGCGACGGCGAGGGAGGCGGGCAGCCGGGCATCGGGGGACGCCGTGTCGCTGCCGCGCCCCAGGCGGACGTCCAGATCCACACCGAAGCCCCGGAACGAGCCGCGAGAGCCCTGCGGGTACTGCCCGTCCTGCCCGGCGGGTCCCACGACCACCAGTCGGTCCGGCCGGGCGGCGGCGAGCACCCCGAGCACATCCGCGCAGGCGTCCCGCGCCGCATCCAGTTCGGGCGCGGCCCCGGCGGCGACCTCGGGCACGAGCAGCGGCGGACAGGGACAGACTGCGGCGGCTACAAGCATGATCCGCAGGGTAACTTCTGCGGCTCAGGGGTGACTCACGCGCCCTTCGAGGGCTGGGAACCGCGCGAACGCCCCCACGCACCCGCAGCCCGCGAACGACGGCCACGACCGAGCCGAACCCGTCGTCCGAACCGGCGCTCAGTGGCTGCCGCAGCCACCCGTCGTGGCCACCGGCAGCGGCTCCGGCACACCGATCTTGGGAAGGCCCAACATCACACCGGCCGGCTTGTCCGCCGGAACGGCGTTCCGCTTCTCCCAGGCGTCGCCCGCCCGTGTGCGGCGTACGTCGAGGACGGCACCCTCGGCGAGGAGGTGATGCGGGGCGGCGTAGGTGATCTCGACGGTCACGACGTCACCGGGGCGGACCTCCCGGTCGGGTTTGGTGAAGTGGACCAGGCGGTTGTCGGCGGCGCGGCCGGAGAGGCGGTGGGTGGCGCCGTCCTTGCGGCCCTCGCCCTCGGCGACCATCAGCTCCAGGGTGCGGCCGACCTGCTTCTTGTTCTCGTCCCAGGAGATCTCCTCCTGGAGGGCGACGAGGCGCTCGTAGCGGGCCTGCACGACCTGCTTGGGAACCTGGTTCTCCATGGTGGCGGCGGGCGTGCCGGGGCGCTTGGAGTACTGGAAGGTGAAGGCCTGGGTGAAGCGGGCCTCGCGGACCGCGTGCATCGTCTGCTCGAAGTCCTCCTCGGTCTCGCCGGGGAAGCCCACGATGATGTCGGTGGTGATGGCCGCGTGCGGGATGGAGGCGCGGACCTTCTCGATGATCCCCAGGTAGCGCTCCTGGCGGTAGGAGCGGCGCATCGCCTTGAGGACCGTGTCCGAGCCGGACTGCATCGGCATGTGCAGTTGCGGCATCACGTTCGGCGTCTCGGCCATGGCGGCGATCACGTCGTCGGTGAAGTCGCGGGGATGAGGAGAGGTGAAGCGGACGCGCTCCAGGCCGTCGATCTTCCCGCAGGCCCGCAGCAGCTTGCTGAACGCCTCTCGGTCCCCGATGTCGGAGCCGTACGCGTTGACGTTCTGGCCGAGCAGGGTGATCTCGGAGACGCCCTCGGCGACCAGGGCCTCGATCTCGGCGAGGATGTCGCCGGTGCGGCGGTCCTTCTCCTTGCCGCGCAGGGCCGGGACGATGCAGAACGTGCAGGTGTTGTTGCAGCCGACGGAGATCGAGACCCAGGCGGCGTAGGCGCTCTCGCGGCGGGTCGGCAGCGTGGAGGGGAAGGCTTCGAGGGATTCGGCGATCTCGACCTGGGCCTCGTCCTGGACGCGGGCGCGCTCCAGCAGGACGGGCAGCTTGCCGATGTTGTGCGTGCCGAAGACGACGTCCACCCAGGGCGCCTTCTTGACGATGGTGTCCCGGTCCTTCTGGGCCAGACAGCCGCCGACGGCGATCTGCATGCCGGGGCGGGCGGTCTTCATCGGGGCGAGGCGGCCGAGGTTGCCGTAGAGACGGTTGTCGGCGTTCTCCCGTACGGCGCAGGTGTTGAAGACGACGACGTCCGCGTTGCCCTCCCCGGCGTCCTTGGGCGCGCGCACGTATCCGGCGTCCTCCAGGAGACCGGACAGGCGTTCGGAGTCATGGACGTTCATCTGACATCCATAAGTACGTACTTCGTATGTCTTGACGCCCACTGCCTGACTCCGGTCGCTGCTGTTGGTCACTCCGTAAGCCTAAGGCAGCGCCCGGGGAGCCCTCGTCCCCCGGGCGCTGCGGTCTCTCGGCCGGGGTCAGGCCGTCGTGTCGCCCTCGTCGTCGCCGTCGAGGACGGTCTCAGGGATCTGCACGTTGATCAGTTCACCGGTGCGCTGGTCGACCGTGAGGCCCCGGCCGGGTTTGCGGCCACGCAGATGGGCGTGGGCGAGGCGGGCGCCGACGTAGTCGCCCTCCAGGACGCTCTGCGGGCCGAGGAGGACGCCCTTGCGGTGCCGTCTCAGGGCGCTGAGCCAGCCCATCGCGCCCGTCATGGTCTCCGCGGTGGCGGCGATGACGATGCCGATGCCGTGGTCCCGGCCGGACTGGGCCAGGGTGCGGAGGTTCTGGTCGATGTCCGGCAGGACGAACAGGTCGGCGTCGTCCACCATGACCACCCGGGGCCCGCCGCCGGATTCCAGGGCCTCGGTGAACTCCTCGACGGTGGGTTCCGTCGCGGTGATCAGCCGTACGCCGGGGTGCTTGCCCAGGGTGCGCAGTGGCGACTCGCGCGGGGCGAGGATCACCAGGCGGGTGCCGGAGGCGAGGAGGGAGACGGCCAGGGCGGCCAGGGTGGTGCTGCGGCCGGAGCCGGGCGGACCGACCACCGAGAAGGTGGGTGAGGTGTCCGCGAAGTCCACGCCCACCGGGGAGACGTCGTCGCCGCCCAGGCCCAGCAGGCCCCACATCGGCCGACGGAACTCCTCCCCCACCTTCTCGTACGCGTCCGTGAACGTGACCTTCACCGGCAGGGTGCCGATGCGGGCGGGCCGGCGGTCGGCCGGGAGTCCGGCGTCGCGGCGGGTCGCCTCGGCGCCGATCAGGCGCAGCGCCTCGGCCTGTTCCTGGCCGGTGGCGCCGGGGGCGAGCAGGGCCACCTGGATCTCGGTGCCGCCGTCGGAGGTGAAGCCGCGGCCGGGCGGGACGAGGTCGGGGACGTCGCGCGCCCGCTTGCCGACGGCGTGGTAGTCGGTCTTGTCGTTCAGGCGCAGCAGCAGCTTGTTGTCGTTGAGAGCGGTCGCCCGGCCGGACAGCAGGGCGCGTTCGGAGGTGGCGACGACGTGCAGGCCCGCGGCGGCGCCCTCGCGCAGGAGCCGGTTGAGCTGTTCCACCAGGCGGCCGCCGTTGTGGTCGGCGACGGCCTCGATCAGCGCGTCCCAGCCGTCGATGAACAGCATGATGTGCGGCGGGCGGGAGCCGGCTCCGACACTCTCGCGGAGTTCGGTGAGGTTGCCGGCGTGCCGCTCGGTGAGGAGTTCCTGACGGCGTTCCAGTTCGCCGTCGAGCCGGGCGAACAGCCGTTCCAACCGCTCGATGTCGCCTCGCGGCACGACCGCGCCGCAGTGCGGCAGCACGCCGAGCGCCGTGAGGGCGCCGCCCGCGAAGTCGACGCCGTAGAGGTGGACGTCGGCGCTGGAGTGCCCCCGGGCGAGGGCTCCCGCCATCGTGCGGAGCACCTGGGAACGGCCGGAGCGCGGGATACCGATGACGTACAGGTGCCCGAACTCGACGAAGTCGAGGCGGACCGGCAGCTGGGCCTGGGCCTCGGGCAGGTCCGACAGGCCCCAGGAGACCGGGGCCGGGCGGGCGCCGCCCGGTTCGTCGGGCTGGGGCAGGTCGTCGATCAAAAGGTTCTGGCCGAGGGCCGGGAGCCAGGGGCTGGGCTGTGGGGCGCATCCGGTGAGCCGTGCCGCCTCGGAGACCGCCGCCACCAGGGCGTTGAGGTCGGTGGGGACGTCGTCGTCGGCCGTGTCCGCCGCCGGGTCTCCGCCCTCGTCCGTCTCCGCCGTGCCGGGCAGTCCTGCGGCGCGGCCGAGGCGCTGCCAGGGGAGTTCGGTGCCCCGGATACGGGACTCCTCCGCGGGCCGCCGCTCATGGGGCTCGGGGGCGGGCTGTGTGCCGGGCATCGGGGTGCCGGCGTAGGCGGTCTGGAAGGGTACGACGGTGCCGTGGCCGAGCCGGGCGAGGGCCCGGCCGGGGGTGGCCGGGGAGATGCTGACGGCGTCCTTGGTGTCGATGACGTCCATGCTCTCGGAGGCGTCGGTGACCCGGAGCGCGATGCGCAGGTTGGTGTTGGCCCGGATGTCGGAGCTGACCACACCGGCCGGGCGCTGGGTGGCCAGGACCAGGTGGATGCCGAGGGAACGGCCGCGCTGGGCGATGCTCACCAGGCCGGGGATGAAGTCCGGGATCTCCCGGTAGAGGGTGGCGAACTCGTCGATGACGATCACCAGTCGGGGCACCGGCAGGAGTTCGGGGGTGCGGCGGCGCATGCCCTGGTACTCGGGGAGGTCCTTGGCTCCGGCGTCGGCCAGGATGTGCTCGCGGCGGGTCAGTTCGGCGGACAGCGAGGTGAGCGCGCGCTGCACGAGGTGGCTGTCGAGGTCGGTGACCATGCCGAGGGTGTGCGGCAGGTCGACGCAGTCCTTGAATGCGCTGCCGCCCTTGTAGTCGACGAGGACGAAGGTGAGTTCGTCGGGCCGGTTGACCGCGGCGAGCGTGGCCACGAAGGTCTGCAGCAGTTCGGACTTGCCGGAGCCGGTGGTTCCGGCCACCAGGCCGTGCGGGCCGTCCTTGACCAGGTCGAAGGCTACGGGGCCGTCGTAGCCGGCGCCCAGCAGGACGCCGGTGGAGGCGGGGCGCCGCTCCCAGCGGGCCGCGACCTGCTCGGCGGTCGGCTCGGGCAGACCGAGGAGTTCCAGGAGCCCGACCCTGGCGGGCAGGCCCTCGGAGGCGTCCGGGGTGACGTCGCGGATCGGGGCGATGCCCCGGGCCACGCGCTCGCACCACTCGGGTTCGACCAGGTCCGGGCGGATGTCGGTGACGTCGGGCTGTCCGGTGCGGCGCAGGGTCAGCCGGTGGTTCTCGTGGCGGACCACGGCGGTGCACTCCTCCGGCAGGAGCCGTTCCTCCTGGTCCAGGCAGAGCGGGAAGATCCGGACCGCCGGCCCCTCCTTCAGGATCGAGACCACGCCGGGTACGTCGCGCAGACGCCGGGCGCCGTCCATCACCACCAGGACGTCCGGTTCGCTGAGCAGCGCCTTGCTCATGGTGGACTCGGCGGCCCGCTGCCGGGTGCGCAGGGTGGAGACCAGTTCGGCCACGCGGTTGGCGACCGTCTCCGGGTCGTTGCCGATCAGGGTGACGGCGCCGCCGCGGATGCCGGGCAGGCCGTCGCGGGAGTGCGGCAGCCAGCGCGCCCAGTGCCAGGAGTCCTCGGCGGCCTTGTCGGTGAGGACGACGATCCGCAGGTCGCGCGGCGTGTGCAGGACGGCGGCCTGGGCCGTCATCCAGCGGGCCAGCGCCTGCACGGGGCCGGTCGCGCCGGCCAGGCCCACCACGCCGCTCTCGACGAGGTCGACGCCGACCGGGGCGTCCGGGATCGTCCAGTGGACGGCGGTGTGGTTGTCCTCGCGGGCGGTGTCGTCGATGCCGAGCAGGGACGGCTGCGGGGCGGTGCCGAGGCGCAGGGCCAGGTGGTCCGGGTCGCCACGGCGCCGCTCCCACAGCCGGCGGCCGGGGCCGACCGCCCACAGTCCGGCCACCGCCGGGTCGGGCGCGCTCTCGGCGCGCAGCCTCCGTTCGGTGGCGACCTTCTGCCGGACGTCCTCCTCCAGCGAGGCCCGGCGCTGCCGGTAGATGCTCGACTTCTCCTCGTAGTCCTTGCGGGCCTGCCGCCGTCCGCTGACGTAGTTCGCGGCGATCAGCACCGGCGACAGGAACATGAAGATCAGATAGAAGTACGACTGCAGGAAGAACATCATGCTGACGCCGAAGACCATCGGGGCGAGGGCCACGAGCAGCGGAATCGGCCTGCGTCCGGGGGGATCGGGCGGTCCGGGCAGCCGGAACCGCTCCGGCGCCAGGTGCGGCAGGATGCGGGGCGGCCGGTTGTAGTCCAGGCCGCCCCCGCCCTCGGACGGCACCACCGCCGCGTCCCTGGCGGTCGGTTCGGTCAGCCGCAGCAGGTGGTCGCCGACGGACAGCTCCGCTCCCACGGGCCAGAGCACCCAGCCGTCGGGGAGTTCCGCGCTGTTGTCGGCGGCGTCCTCCGGCTCGTCCTCCTCGTCCTGCTCCGCGAGCGGCAGCAACGGGGTGTTGGGCCTGCCCCGGTGCTCCGGCGGCTCCGGGACGGACAGCCGTGCCGGGCCGCCCTCGGGCAGTTCCACGATGGCCGAACCGTCCGGGCGTACGGTCACCCGGACGCCCTCGCCCGGCATGCCCCGCCCGTCGAGCGGCACGGCCGCGTCCGCCAGCGGGCCGATGCCGTGCGTGCCGAGGTCGAGCGGGTGGACCCGTCCGGCGTCCGGGCCGCCCACCACCTGGAGTTCGACCACCGGTGAGTGGTCCGCCCGGTGCGGCTGCGGCATGGCGTCGCGTTCGGGGCCGTAGGCGGTGGCCGGGGGCGGCTGTGGGGCGCCGAGGGCGACGACGCTGCCGTCCATCAGACGGGTGGCGGCCAGCGGGGTGCCCGGGGCGAGGTGCTCGTCGCCCAGGTAGCAGGCCGGGGCGGGTCCCGGTGCGGCGGGCGAGGTCCCGGTCCCGTCGGTGTCACCGGCTCGCAGCCGGGCCAGATGGGCGGCGACCTCCTCGACGGGGGTGCTTCCGGACGCGCTCAGCAGCACGTCCTGACGGCCGGTGGCGTCGCCTTCGGCGACCGTGGTGATGAGGAGTTTCACTGCTCCCCTTGGGGGTGCTCGGGGGTGGGCGGTTCGGGTACGGCGTGACGGGCCGGGTGGGGCGTCACGGGCCGGGGCCTGTCGTGGGCGCTCGGGCCCCGCCGTCGGGCGTCGGTCCTCTCGGGCGAGGACGTCAGTCCTCTCGGGCGCCGGAGGAGGCGGCGGCGGTGCGGTCCCGGGCGGTGGCCGGTTCGGCGAGCAGGTCGGATCCGGTGGTGGTCCGTGGCGGGGCCGGGGTCGGGAGGGTCGGCCCCGGTGACTCCTCCTGGAGGATCTCGGCCTCCTCGAATGCCGGGGTCACCTCGACCCGCCGGATTTCCTCGGGCTCCTGCGGCTCCCGGCTGTGGGGCCGAGGCGGCGTGGGTGCGCCCCGGCGCGGGGCGGACTCGCGACGCAGTCGGCGGTGGTCCGCCCGGACGGCGGCTGCGACGGCTCCGCCCAGCGGGGCCGAGTCCGCGTCCAGCCCCAGCTCGGGCGCGACCACCCGGCCGCGACCGTCGACCCGCAGGGCCCAGCTGTGCCCCGCCACCCGGCCGTCGATCAGGCAGACGGCGGCACCCGAGGCCGCGAGGGCGCCCAGCCGCCGCGCCTGTTCCGGGCCGGGGGCGGCGCAGACGACCACGGTCGTGGTGGCGCGAGCGGACTCGTCGAACTCACCGGCGACCTCGGTCTCCCGGGGTTCCTCGGCCGCCTCCTCCAGGTCGCGCAGTACGGCGTCGAGCCGCTGTCCCCGGTACTGGGGATGGACCCCGTCCGTGACGGTGACCGAGGCTCCGCTGCCGGGCCGGTCCAGCTGCGCGGCCAGCGCCTGGAGCAGCCGGCCCCGGGCGGCGGTGTCGCCCTCGACGGTGATCAGCCGTGGTCCGGCGGCCAGATCGAGGTGGACGCAGGCGTCGTCCGCCATGCCGAGGGCGGCGGGCAGCGGACGGATCCGCGCACCGGTGCGCGGGCGGCCCTGCGGCAGCCCGTCCGCCTCCGCGAGGAGAAGCTCCCAGCGCTGCGGGCCGGGCTCGTCCGACCACTCCCAGGGGACGGGTGGTTCGGGCAGCGGACGGGCGGCGATCTGTACGGCCGCGAGCCCGGGTTGCGTGCGCACGGCGTGGGGGACCGCCCCGGGCGCGTCGGCCAGAGCCGTCGCGGCCGCGTCCAGCAGCCGTCGTACGAGCAGGGCGCCTCGGGGGTCGGACAGGTGACGGGACAGGGCCCGTACGCCCCTCCGGTGGCGCCGGTAGCCGCGCAGCGGTTCGCCGAAAGCCTGCCGGGTCAGGGTCAGTTCACGGCCGACGCGACGCCGGAAGCGCCGCAGGCCGCCCTGTCTGCGCACCAGGTGCCGGAGCAGCAGGACGAGCAGCAGCAGGACGACCGCGGCCACGATGAGAAAGGTGAGCAGCGAGTCGCCGGGCTTTCCCAACGCGAGGACCGGACCGGACACCGGGTCGTGGGCGACCGGGTGGGACACGGCCGGGCCGGGGCTCGGCAGGGCGGGCGTGGTCATGCCGCCGCCAGCGTGTGTTCCGGGTGCCGACGGCGCAGCTCCCGTATCGCGTGATGGGTGCGGGACTTCACCGTGCCCGGGGGTATGCCCAGGGCGTCGGCGGCGTCGGTGCCGGTGCAGCCGAGGACGTAGACGTAGAAGAGCACCTCGCGGTGGGGGTGCGAGAGCCGGGAGAGGGCGTGGACCAGGAAGCGGCGCTGGACGGCCTGGCTCATCGGGTCCACGGTCTCGGCGTGGTGCTCCAGGGTGTGTTCGTGGGCGACCTGGTGGTGCGGCCGCTCGCGCCGGGCCCAGTCGATCACCAGGTTGTGCGCCACCCGCATCAGCCAGGCCCGGGAGGGCGACCAGTCCGGCGGCTGGCTCGCGGTGCTCTGCCAGGCGCGGACCAGGGTCTCCTGGACGAAGTCCTCGGCGCGCTGGCGGTCACCGCGGATCAGTCCGGAGACATAGCGCAGCAGCGGGCCGTGGTGCTCTTCGTAGAGCCTGCGGATGGAGCCGTCGCCTGCGGGCGGTGCTTCGCCCGAGGCGGGAGCACCGCCCGTCGCGACGGGACCGGGTATGGACGTTCTCATAGATTCCCCCAGGGCCGGCGTGCGTCTTCTGTGCCGGTCCGGTCGGGCGCCGCGACTGCGGCGTTGGCTGGGCAGGGCTGAGCGGGGCTGAGCGCGGGTACCCGGGGTGACCTCACGGTTCGTGGGTGGAACGTGAGGTTCCGCAAGGTGGAGTCTATGAGTGGTTCGGTAGCTTTCAAGGGTTCCTGAGAGGAACCTGAGGTTACCGATGAGTTGTCCGAAAAACCGAACAGGGGTGCCGGTCCGGGGGGATGGACCGGCACCCCTGCGGAAGGGACGCCGACGGAGGGGGATTCCGGGGCGGCGTCCCGGTTCGGGGGGACCCGGATCAGCTGGGGATGCCGCCGGCGATCTGCGAGTCCAGGTTGTTCACGGCGTTGCAGATGTCCCGGAACTGCTTGGAGAACTGCGTGATGTTGTTCACAGCCTCGGTCAGCGACTTGTTGAAGTTCGCGTAGGACGTCTGCATCTTCGGGCTGGTGGCCGTCAGCAGCAGGCCTCCCTGGAGGAGGTTCTCGACGTCGGCCTGGAGCGAGGACAGCTGGGGGACCAGTGTGTCGCTGACGGCGGAGTCGAGCTTCTTGGCAGTGCTCTCGATTTCCTCGTCGTCGATGACGTTCTTCGGCATGGTGCACCTCGTTCTGTTGTGACGGACCCGGCGGCGCAGGGGGCGCGCGCAGGGAGCTTGGGGCGGGCGCCGGGGCGCTCCGCGCGGGTCAGCGCCAGTTCTCGCCGAGTGTGCCGAGGGGTGGTTCGGCGCTGCTGCGTTCGTGCTGGGTGACGGACTCCCTCAGGTACCAGGTCCCGTCATCGGCCCGCTGCCAGATCTCCTGGACCTCGTTGCTCGCGTCGGCGACGAAGCGGGTCCCGGTGTTCTCGTTGGTGACGACCCTGGTGACGGAGCCGTCCGCGCCGGTGTAGTCGGTCCGGGTGACGCCCTCCTGCACCGTGGTCGTCGTCCCCGGGGCGGTGGAGCCGGACGGACGGCCGCCGGAGTCGACCAGCGGGTTCTCCACCGTGAGATACGCGGGGGGCCGGTCCAGCCGCTGCTGGGGGTCCTCCTTGCCGGCCTCGGAGTTGAGGTACTCCTCCTTGTCCATGGTCAGCTCCCAGTCACCGTCCGGCCGCTTGGTCCAGATCTGGAGGGTGTCCCGGCCGGTCCCGTCGGTGACGTAGCGCTTCATCCATCCATCGGGCGTGCCCTCGGGATCGGAGTCCATGTAGACCTTGGTGACGGAGCCGTCGGAGCTGCGGATCGTGGTCACGGAGTCACCGTCCCCGGACAGCGGGTGGTACGTCTCGGAGTACGTCAGGCCCGTGTTCTTGTTGGTGACGGTGGTGGTCGTCTCGACGGGTTCGCCGTTCCCGTCGACCTTGATCTCACCGTTCTCGTCGAGCCGGTACGACACGGTGGTGGTGCTGTTGCCGTCCTCGATCGTGTAGCCCTTGGGGACGAAGGCCTCGTCGGGCAGATCGTCCAGCTGACCGCGCATGCCCCTGAGCCGGCCGACGTCGGCGTCCTTGTCGGGGTCCCAGTCGCGCAGCTTGTCGTACTCCTCGCCGAAACTGTCCTGGAGGTCCTGCTGCCGTTGCTGGGCGGGCTTCTCCTCCTCGGTGAGCGCGGTCTGCTCCTTGTCGGTCTCCGACTGGTCGTCCCACAGCTCCTTCTGACGGGCCTGAAGGTCGTTCGACTCCTGGTCCAAGGGGTCCAGTCGGGTCTGGAGGTCGGCGCGATCGGCCTCCAGGTCGTCCCGCTCGGCCTTCAGAGCGTCCTGGACCTCCTGCTGAGTGGACTTCTCCAGGGCCCAGAGGTCCTTCTGCCTGGCCTGGAGTCCGTCCTGCCGCTCGGAGAGGGGCTCCTGGGCGCGGCTCAGCGCGTCACGCTCGTCGTCGAGTTCCTTCTGTCGCTCACGGAACGGGGCGAACGCCTTCTCCTGGTCGCGCTGTTCCCGCTCCAGCGCGTCCCACCGCGCGGAAAGCCCCTTGCCCTCGGACTCCCACAGGCCGTCCCGCTCCTTGTCCAGGGCGTCCTGCCTGCGCTGCCAGGCGTCGAGGTCCGCCTGGGTGGCCTTCCCGCCGCTCAGCAGGGTCTCCCGTTCCGCCCAGAGGGCTTCCTGCTTCGCCTGGAGGGCGTCCTGCTTGCCGTCGTAGGCCTTCTGCTCCTGCTCCAGGGCGGTGGTCTTCTTCTCCAGGGCCACGTCCTGTTCGGCACGAAGGGCCTTCTCGTCCTCCCAGAGCTGCTGCTGCTTGCGCTGGAGTTCCTCCTGCTGCCTGATCAGGGGCTCCTGCTCCTTGCGGAGGGCCTCGTAGTCCTTCTGCAGCTCGTCCCGCCTGGCCTGGAGCTTCTCCTCGCGCTGTCCGAGGAGGTCCTTCTCCTCCTGCCACAGCTGCTGCTGCCTGGCCTGGAGTTCGTCCTGCTCCTTCAGCAAGGGCTCCCGCTTCTCGGCGAGCTCCTCCTGCTCCTTGTTCAGCCTTTCCTGCCGCTTCTGCTGGGCCGCGGTCTGTTCGTCGATCTTCTTCCGCTTCTCGACCAGCGCGTCCTGTTCCTTCTTCAGGCGCGCCTGCTGGGTCTTGTAGCGGGCTTCCAGCCTTGTGGCCTCCTGCGCGCGGAGCTTGCCGTTCAGCTGCTGCTTGCGTATCTCGTTGTGCCGGTTGGCCTCGTCGCGGACCTGGGCGGTCACCTGCTGGGCGGCGCCGGCGGCGTGGGAGGCGTCCTGGTCGTAGAAGGCCTTGCCCGCCCTGTCGAGGAGGTTGCCGAGGTCCGTCATGGCCTGCCAGCCCTCACCGAACGACTTCTTCCAGGCGCCGTAGAAGTCCTCCAGCGCCTCGGCCGTCTCCCGGCGCGGGCCGATGTCCCCCGCGGCGAACGTCTTGTCCGTGTGCGAGGTGGCGTCGAGTTCGTCGCGGAGGTGCCACAGATGGCGTGCGAGGACGGTCATCAGGTCGTAGTCGTAGGAGACGCGCACCATGTCTGTTCGTCCTTTCCTCGAAGCGGCCGTGAGCGGTCGTGTCGGTGTGTCGAGCCGCCCTGTAGACGAGGACTTGGGTCCGGATGGTTCATAAAGATTTCGTCCGCACCGCGCTGACCGGCGAAAACTGTGGCGTGCGCCACTTTCTTGAACTCCGGGGCCACCTCGGTACGTCTGCTTTCGGTACCCCAAGTCCCGGACCGCCTGGAGGACTCCTTGGCCACCTCCGACGAGTGGAGCAGAGTCGGATTCACCGGCAATCCGGTGACGGGGAATCCGGGCGTCGTCGACAACATCACCAAGGAGCTGCGCGGCCTCAGCGATCTCTCCGGGCGGGTCGGCGGCGGCCTCGACGCCCTGCTGGCCAAGGCCGAGGACGGAGGCTTCGAGGGGCGGACCGCGGACGCGCTGCGCACGTACGTCAAGGACGAGCTCAAGACGTTCATGGCGAACATCAACCGCTCGTTCGACATGGCGGCCGACGCCACCGCACGCTACGCGCGCGCCCTCGGGGACTCCCAGGACCGGGCCGAGAACGCGGCGGACACCGTCGCCGCCCTGGAACGGGTCGGCGGCCAGCCGCTCGCCGAGAACGATCCGGAGATGACCCGCGCCCGGGGCGAGGTGGACGCCGAGATCGACAACGTCCAGGCCGAGGCGAAGATCCTGGAGGACACCCTGCGCGAGGCGGCCCGGCTGGTGTCGCGGCCCGTGAAGAAGCCGAAGAAGAGCTTCTGGAAGCGGTTCGTGTCGACGTTCTTCAAGGTCCTGGAGATCGTCGCGCTGGTCATCACCCTCATCGCGGTCGTGATCGGCGGCCCGCTGGGCCTGGTGGCCTTCGGGCTGGGCGCGGTGCTCTTCGCCAAGGCCCTCGTCGACTACGCCACGGGCAACGGCAACGCCCTCAGCCTGGGCCTCGCCTTCCTCGGCATCCTGTTCCCGTCGACGAAGGGGCTCACCACCCTCAGCGGGCTGGCCCGCATGGCCTCGTCGGGCGCGAAGGCCCTCAGCGGCGCCCTCTCCGCGAGCGGGCGGCTGCTGTTCCGGGGCGGCAGGATGCTGTTCTCCTCCCCCGGCCGACTGCTGTCGCTGGCCGGACAGGGCCTCGTGCGGTTCGGGGGCGGGCTCGGCAGCCGGGCCGCGAGCGGGTTCATGGCGCTGCCCCGGGTCCTGTCCCGGACGCCCGCGATGCTCGGGTCGGCCCTGCGCCTCATGGGCGGGTTCGCCCGGAACAGCTGGCGGCAGGGCTGGTCCGCGCTGACCCGCGACTTCGTCGAGTCGACCGCGTTCGTCGGTGGCAACACGGCCGGACGGCTCGGCGTCTTCACGATCATGAGCCTGGGCCGGCTCTCGATGACGGCCCTCCTGCCCATGAGGTACTCCGAGATCGCCCGGTTCGGCTACCGGGGCGCCGCCCGCATGGGGTTCATCGACCGCGGCCTGCACTTCACCCCGAGGGCCTTGCGGCCGCTCGGCAGAACGGGCTCCCTGGCCGCGGACCTCACGAACCTGACGGGCCGCAACCTTGACCGCGGCGGCAGTCTGCGCCCGGTGACCGGCACGGACACCGACCGGCTCGTCGTGCCCGGGACCCCGGAGTTCAACACCACCCTCGACGAGCTGGCCGAGATCTCGGTGACGCCCGTGACGACACCCCGTACCCCCGGATTCGGCTCCCTGACCGGCCCGGGTACCCCCCGTATGCCGGCGGGCCTCGACGACATGGGCGTCCGGCTCAACGCCCTGGACACCCTCGACACGATGGGGCTGCCGGTCGGCACGGTCCCGGGCGGACAGCGGCTCGGCGTGCTGAACCCCGTGACGGGCCGGGTGGGCGACGACCTGATGTCCCCTCGGTTGCGCACCACGCTCACCCTGTTCGACCAGGTGGACGAGTTCGGCGGCGGCCTCACCCCCGGCTCCCCCACCACCCTGCTGCCCCCACGCACCACGGTCGACCAGCTGCGGGACCTCGACGAACTGACGGGCGTGGAGCGCACCGGGGCCGGGCTGCTCAAGCCCCTCGACGAGCTGTCGGAGCTGGCGGAGCTGAGCCTCGACGGCAAACTCGGCGGTCTGACCGAGTTCCAGGTGAGCAAGATCCTTGACGGCGAGATCGACCTGGTGAACGTCACTCCGGACGGGGTCGTCCTGCGGGTCGGGACGACCGATCCGGTGGACGTCCGGGTGCGGTTGAAGGACGGGGTGAAGGTAGATGTCCTCGGACCGGCCGACCCCCGTGTCCCGACCTGGAACTCGGTGACCGGCGGCAACCGCATGGACGAGCTGGGGATCAGGCTCGACGACCTCACCAGGCTGATCCCCGACACCACCGACGGCTCCCGCGACGCACGGGAACTGCTCGGCCTGGGACAGGTCCGCACGGACCTGACCACCCCGGTCACCGGGAGCACCACGTTCACGCCGCTGACCCTGCGGGACATCGTCACCGGCGGGGCCACCGGCAAGCTCGCCACGGAACGCTTCCAGGCCTGGGTGCGCACCCAGGCCACCCAGCTCCAGCTGGACACCGCCGGACGCGGACTCGGTGAACTCGACGGGCTGACCGACGTACCGCCGCTGAGCCGCGCCAAGGCCCAGCTGGATCTGAAGTCCGCGCAACTCGACTTCAACCGGTCCAGGATCGCGTTCGACCGGCTGGGGATGAACCTGGACACGGTCCGCCGGGACGTCACGGTGATGATGGCCCGCATCGACGGCCCGGGGGCCACCCTGCCCACCGGTGAACTGCGGCTGCTGGACAACCTGGGGCGGCCCACGGGCCAGTGGATCACCATGGAGCCCGGGCCGACCGTCAACTGGGTCCTCAAGGGGGATTCCGGTGTCGTCCCCGACGTCAAGGTGACCATGACCGACGGCGTCTTCACCCTCACTCCGCCCGACGGCCTCGCCACCAGGATCGGCCCGGACGGCAGCCCCCTCCTCGACGACGTCCCGGTGCGGCTTGGGGCGCCCGCCGGTCCGTCGGCCGCCCCGCAGGGTGGGGATCCGGTGCGGGTGCCCGGCGCGCCGGAGGTGACGGCGCCGTCCGTGCCGCAGGTCCACTGGCTGGTGCGGCAGGACGCGGACTTCTCGGCGACGGTGGGCAAGTCCGGCATGAAGACACGGTTGACCGAGGACGGTCTCGTACCGGTGAGGATCGACGGCACCATCACACCGCTCCAGGCGGTGTCCACCGCCAATGCCAAGGTGTTCAAGGAGAACAGCCCGTTCACCGCGTTCTCCGCGCCCGGCAGCACCGCAAAGCCCTTCGGGAACAGCGAGATCGGGCTCGATCTCGTATCCCTCAGCAACGACATCACAGCCGGTGCGGACAGCGTCAAGGGTGTGCGGATACTCTCCAACACCGAACTGCAGCAGGAGATCCTCAAGGAGATCCGGTTCGCCGTCGGGGACTCGACTCTGGAGATCCCGTCGAAGTTCACCCACCTGACGAAGAACGACGACATCAAGAAATTCCTCGCCGAATACAACGTGCCGAAGAAATTGGGCGCCTCGGTCACGACGGACATCAAGACTCTGCTGCAGGTGCGCCGCGACAACACCTGGCTCGTACAGGGGGCCATCCCGAAGGAATATCTGACGGGCCCCTATGCGACCGTCGACTCCCTGAAGTTCGTGCCGGCCGCGCCGGCCGCCACCACGCCGGTCCAAGCACCCACGGACCTGCTGGAGTCCGCGGGCCGGGCCACCGGTTCCGGGATGCCGTCCCTGGAAACCCCGCAGCCGGTGCTCAGGACGGACGACTTCCTCATGTCGAACGTGGACCTGGAGCAACTGCGCGGTGTCAAGCTCATCCGGCAGGACGACTTCCACGCGTTGGAGGTCGATACCAAGGGCCTGCGCAAGTCTCACTTCGAGCCCGACATCGGAATGGTCCCGGCCAACCCGGACGGCAGGACCACCGCCTTCCAGCATGTGGCGGGTGCCGAGATCGTGGAGCGGAAGAGCAACAGCCCCTTCACCTCGTTCGCCGTCGCCGGTGGCGAGAAGGTGTACGGCGACACGGAATTCGCCCTCGACGTCTACAAGCTGGGTCTGGACATCAAGGCCGGGAATCTACAGAACGTGGGAATTCTCCCGGCCCGGGATCTGCAGCAATTGATCGGCGACCAGATCGAGCGGACCATCGGGAAGCGTCTCGACTTCTCGGGACTCACCGGGACCAGCTCCCGGAACGACGTCGTCGAGTTCCTCAGGAAGAACGACGTCAATGTCGTGGGCCGGGGCGGCAAGGACGCGATCGGCAAGATCGCCGGAGATGTCCGCGTTCTGCTGAACACCACCCGTGACCAGGAATGGCTGATCAAGGGCACCATTCCCAGGAGTTACCTGGAGGGCCCCTACCCCAGGGCGACGGGGCCTCAGGCCGCGGGTGGCCCGGTGCCCGTCGGCGACGCGCTCCGCGGTCTCGACGAAGCCGCAGGCGACCTCCGGCTTTCGGACACCTTCAAGACCGACTTCGAGGTGAAGGCCGTCTCCGTGGGGTGGCGCACCCCGGCCGGCACGAATTCCGGCCGGCTGCTGGAGTCGCGCGTCGGTGAGCTGGGGCTGCTGGACGACCTGGGGCGGCCCACCGGTCAGTGGATCACCATGGAGCCGGGGCAGACCGTCAACTGGGTCCTCAGGACGGACTCCGGGATCGTCCCCGACGTCCGGGTGGACAGGGCCGATGACATCTTCACCCTCACCACACCCGACGGCATCGTCACCGGGTTCGGCGCGGACGGTCGGCCGACGGGCCTCGGCGACCTGGGACCGGTCTCCGTCCCGCAGGTACCGCGGACCGGCGTCGACGAGGTGGTCCTGCCCCCGCCGGGGGAAATGGACCGGCCGGCCCTGGCCGCCGACCGCTCCGTCGACACCGACTCGTTCCGGCTGGACCGCTTCGATGCTCCCGCGCCCCGCAGCGAGACCGTGCTGCTGAATCCTCAGCAGGTCACAGGCGTACCGGGCGTACGGATGGAATGGCAGCGGACCCCGCTGGACGACGGCGGGTTCGCGCTCACCGACCAGGCCGGGGACATACGCCTGGTCTTCACCGCGGACGAGGTCCTTCAGTTCCGTGACGTCCGGTTCCCCGGCGCGGACGGCTTCCTCCGCTTCGAGGCCGCCCCAGGGCCGGGCGCGCTTCCCCGGGTGGTCGGCACGGACGGACTGCCACTGTCCGGCGGCGTGGTGATCGAGCCGGTCAGGGGCGCTCTGAACGTGGTCACCGGTGTGCGGGTCCAGTCACCGGACGGGACGTGGATCGGGCGGTTCGACCTGGACGGTACACGGCTGTCCGAGCAGTTGACGCTGTCGGGCCCCGTCGGCGGCCCGCTGACCGGGACCCGGCTGACCACGACGTTCACCCAGCTGCCGGGCGGCGGAACGGCACCGGCGTACCGGCTGACGGTGCCGGGGACGGGCGACGGCGCCTTCTCCGTCGTACGGCTGGACGGGGAGCTCTCGCAGCGACTGCCGGGCGGGTTCGCGATGACCGACCCGACCGGCGCACGGCTCGTCTTCGACCGGGGCGGCCGGCTCGTGGACCTTCCGGCGGACGGGGCCGCGCCCACCCGGCTGGATGTGTCCGGGTCGGTGGCGCCGGAGGCGACCGTGGGCCCGCCGACAGCCCTCGACGGTCTCGGCGGCCCCCTGCCGGAACGGCTCCCGCTCGCCACCGCCCCGGGGAACGGTGTTCTGGACGACGTCACCACCGATCTCACCGGAAGGGTTCCGGCCGACGAGCACGTGTCCATGGAAGGCCTGGCGATCCCCGCCCCGCCCCGGGTCGCTCCCCCGCCGGCTCCCGCCCCGCCCCGCGTCGCCCCGCCCCCGGTTCCCGCGGCCCCTCCCACCGTGCACCTGCCGGAAACGCCCGTGACCACGCGGCCCGCGCGGGCCGTGGCACCGGGATTCGACTCGTCCTTCCCGGCCCCTTCCATCGGCACCGAGAGCGAACTCGGCGGGTTCGTCGTCGCCCTCCCGGGAAGCGCGGACCGAACCTTCGCCTTCGTGACGAAGGTCGACACCGACGAACCCCTGCTCATGGTCACGAAGGACATGGGCACGGGCGGATACACCAACCCCGCGCGCCTCCCGATGGCCCAGCACGGAAACTGGCAGACGCACACCGTGGAGCTGATCACCTATCCCTCACGTCTGGGCGACCAGGTGGCGATCGGCGCCCGCAACGACGCCACCCAATGGCTGCTCGACGTCTTCAAGGACCGGCTCGGCGTCCACAACCACCGGCCGCTCGAGTCGATGATCAGCCCCGACGGCCAATACAGGTTGCAGGTGACGAGCGACCGGCACGTCATCGCGGCCGGGACCGGCCTGGAACTCGAGGGACTCCCCTCCGTCTCCATGCCGACCACCCAGCAGCAGGCGACGATCGGTATCAGGGCCGTGGACTTCGGCACCCGTGCCACGCACGAGCTGAGACTGCTGGCGGACCACGCCCACTGGTACAAGCCCGCCTTCCGGAACGACGACGCACTGCGGACGGCGCTCGTGCGGGAGACGCTCGACGCGCCCGAGCAGGTGGAGAACGCGTACACCTACACGAAGTCCGTCATCGAGTTCACCTCCGACCTGGTGAACAGACACGGCATCCCCATCGAGGACTGGGCCGGCGCGCCGCCGTACCACGGGCTGACCCATCCGGCGGTGAAGAACGAGTGGAAGGTGCTGCCCCGGACCAGGCCGAGCCTCGTCCTCGACTCCCTGTCGCCCGGTGACCGCGCCGTGACGCTGAGGCTCCTCCGTGAGACCCCCGCCATCGGTGACGAGTCCATCTGGACGGCGGCCAGACAGTACATCCTGAACGGCAACGAGGTGGCCGGACGTGGTATCAACAACGCCACCGTCGGCGGAGAACGAGCCCTGCTGTTCGAGTTCCGGACCCTCCCGGACGAGCTGAAGGGCTCCGTCCCGCATGAGAAGGCCCCTGTCTCTCTGGTGACCGACCCTTTGGCGGAGCTGGGCGGGAACCGGGTGGCCGCGGTCCAGAAGATCAACGACTTCGTCTCCGGGCCGGAGAACAGGGACGCCTTCGCGGACTGGTACCGCGCGGAGTTCCCCAGGGATCCGGACGCGGGGCGCATCCACCAGAACAAGAGCACCGCCTCGATCCTCAGGATGGCGGCGGCCCGCCACAAGGCCGAGTGGATCGCCGCGCGGCATCCGCAGACGTGGCAGGACATCACCGCGCGGACCCCCGCCGTCGTCGGGCCACCCGCTTCGGCCGTCCCCTCCGCCCCGCCGGTCGCGCCGCATGTCGCGGCAGGGCCGCTGCCCGACGAACTGGGGCGGCCGGTGGGACGCGCCGGCGGCCCGGACGTGCCCGGCGTCGACCTGGCACGCATCACACAGGGACCGACGTCGGACCTGAGCGAACCCGGCGTCGACCTGGCACGCATCACACAGGGACCGGCATCGGACCTGAGCGGCCCCACCGGCCTGAGGCAGTCCCTCGACTCCCCGGTCCCGCCGGGCTCCTCGGTGCGGGAGATACCCCTGTCCGGGCTGGACGACGTGACGGGGCTGCGGCTGCGCGTCACGGAGGTTCCGGCGACCGACACCGTCCCGGCTTCGGTCCGGCTCGAGATGGTGGACTTCACCGCACAGGGCGGTCAGGTGCGCCTGCCGGACGTCTCGGTCACCGTGCGCGAGGGCGGCGGATTCACCGCGACCGGTCCGCAGGGCGGTGTGCGCTGGCAGTTCGACTCCCTGGGACAGCTGGAGTACCGGGAACTGCCGCTGTCCGGCACCGACTTCGCGCTGCGGTTCACCGACGACGCGCTCAACGCGATGACGGTGGTCGGCCGGGACGGGGTGCCCGTGCGGGGTGCGGCCGTCACGCCGGTCGGGAACGCGACCGGTGCGCTGAGCGAACTGACCGTGCGGGTGCCCATGCCGGGTACGGACGGTCTCACGGCGGTGTGGCGGTTCGAACCCGGTGGTCTGCTGCGTCAGCAGGAGCTGCCGATCACACTGCCCGGCCTCGACGGGTCGGCCGGCCTGGGGATCAAGGTGACGGTCACACCGGGCGCGGGCGGCACCACGACCAGAGTGGTCGAGCTGACCGGCCCGCAGCATCTCACCGGCGCCCTCCGGCTCACCCCGGTGGACAGCACGCTCTCCGGACGGCTGCCGAACGGCCTCACGGTGACCGACACGATCACCCACAGCCGCTTCCACTTCGACGCGGACCACCACCTCGTCCTCCGCGACCTGGCGGACCCGGAAGGCCCCGGATTCCTGCGCTTCACCGAGGACGCCGCACCCGGCACCGCACCAGTTCGCCTCGACGGCCTCGGCGGCCTCGCCGGCCTCCCCGAGGGGATCGCCCTGGACGACGCGGCCCAGATCGTCATCCGTAGGCTCGACGACGCGACCTCGTCGCCGGACAGGTCGGGCCTGCGCCCGGAGTTGCTGAACGACCAGTTGCGGCAGATGACCGGACAGGCCCTGC
The DNA here is from genome assembly GCF_036346855.1 of Streptomyces europaeiscabiei. NCBI lineage: Bacteria > Bacillati > Actinomycetota > Actinomycetes > Kitasatosporales > Streptomycetaceae > Streptomyces > Streptomyces europaeiscabiei. The sequence goes on along the minus strand of NZ_CP107841.1, from coordinate 7,669,921 downwards.
AGACGCTGCGGCAGCACGCCGTCACCACACTCGGCGGCTACCTCGACCGGCCGCCGGCGATCCGCCTCGACGATCTCCGGTCCATGACCGTGGCCCAGGGCACCGACGGCCGCGTGATCGGCGACTTCACCGTCACGCCGACGCCGCACGGCGGGCCCGGCGGCAGCCGCTACACGGTGCACCACGGCCCGTCGGACGTGACGCTGGGCTTCGGCCCGAACCGTGAACTCCTCTACCAGGAGGTGTTCCTGAGAGGCGGACCGGGCGACCTGGACGGGCTGAGGGTCGGTATCACCGGCCGCTCGGCCGACGGAGGGCCGTGGACCCCGGGTTCGCTCGACTTCGTGGGCGCACGCCCGGCCGACGGCCTCTTCACGACAGCGCCGAACCCGCGCGGCGGTTTCACCGTCACCGACGCCGCCTCCACCACGAGCTGGCACTACGGCCCCGAAGGCGTGCACACCCTGCGCGACGTACGGCTGCCCGGCGACCGCGGCATCCTCCGTTTCGACGCCGACGCCCCCGGCGGCGTACCGCGGGTGCTGGACTCGGCGGACCGGCCGCTACCCGGGGTGCGCCCGGAGCTCCTGGACGACGGCGGGATCGCCCTGGTCCCCACCGGCAAGGCGGCCCAACCGATGGAGCGGACCGTCTTCAGCGACGCCGGCACGCTGCTGGAGGAGACGATCGCCGTACGGATCAAGGGCGGAAAGGCGAACGGCGAATACTGGAGGATCGACCACGCCACCAGCGCCGCCGTACGAGTCGACTCGTCGGGCACTCCGCTCACCGGCCGCTTCGCCACGGCCAAGGTGGAGATGTCGGCAACCGGCCGGTTCAAACTGACCGGCGAGGGCAACGTGACCCTCTTCGAACGCGAGGTGCTCCGCAACGGCAACGTCCTCCACATCGACCTGGACCGGGTCGGCCGGGCCCGCTGGAGCGAGTTCGACCCGGCGGGGACCAAGGTGCGGTCCGGTGAGCGGATCTGGGACGGCGACCGCAGAACCGTCCACGACACGCTCTCCTACCGCTGGGCCCCGATGGACGTCCTCGACGTACGGACGTACACCAAGGCCATCGACGGCGGTCTGATCCGGGCGGAGAAGGGCGCGGGCGGCGACTGGACGTGGACGCGCTTCGACTCCGGGGGCACCGAGGTGCTGTCGGGCACCCGCGAGTGGTCCTGGAACCACATCGGTTTCAAGGACACCTACATCGACCCGGTCACGGGACAGCGGACCGTCGCCCACCGGCGCGGCGACATATGGCCGCTGAACGGCTATCACGGCTCCCGCCAGTACCTGGAGCACCCGGTACTGCCCGGTCAGAGCCCGGCGGGCATGCGGGTGAACCCCGAGCTGCACTCCGCCGTCGGCCCCGCCAACAAGCCGATCGACGTCATCGAGCACCTCGCGGACGGCGGCACCCTGCACGTCGTACGCATCTCCGACCAGCGCATGCCCGCGGCCCTCTGGCAGACACGTACGGGCCTCGGCCGGTTCGACGGGTTCGTCGGGAACCTGGTCAGCGGGGACTCCATGTTCGCGGTGTCCAAGTGGACCGAGACCGCCGCCGACGGCACCCGGCTGAAGGGTGTCCGGCTCGTCTCGCACGGCGGTCACGGCTGGCGGGACGTCGACCAGTTCGGCCGGATCGTCCGGGAGACCCGCAAGCTGGAGAACGGCGACGTCGTCGAGGTCGGCCGCAGTCTCGACGATCCCAAGCAGTGGGCCCCGGCCCCGAAGTGGAACGGTTCCGCCGACCCGTACGAGCTGCCCTGGCTGGACACGACGAGCGGGGTCTCCGGCACCCGCCGTGTCGCCGGTGACGGCAGCTTCGAGGACGTGTTCACCAACGCCGCCGGTGACGAACTGCTGTCGATGCGCTCGCAGGGCACCGGCGTGCGCGAGTACCTCGGCGAGAACCCGGCGCGCGGCATCGGCCGCGACGACGTCTCCGGGGTGTGGGTGGACAAGAACACCCAGTCGCAGATCACGGGGCGGCGCGACCAGTGGGGCGATCTCCGCATCGAGGCGCACGGCAACCCCCGCCACCGCACCTGGCAGTGGAAGGCCACCGGCCCGGACGGGACGGCCACCGAGGGCATCCGCATGCAGAACCGCGGCTCCTTGTACTCGCGCACCTGGGACGACTCGTTCGTCGACTTCGAGCGGCTGGAGAACGGCCGGCCGGGCCAGGCGCTCCGGGAACGCAGCGCCACCGACGACGGCACCGTCTGGGTCGACGCCACCCGGCAGCCCGACCACACCTGGACCTGGCGGAAGACCGACGCCGACGGCACGGTCCACTCCCAGGGCGTCCGCGAGTACCAGGACTTCGCGAAGGGCCACTGGACCGACCGCATCGGTGACGACGTGGTGAGGCGGCGCACCGGCGGCCGGGTCCGCGAGTACGCGTACACGGTGGAGGAGACAGCCCCTCCGGCCCTCACCCCGTCGGCCCTCACCCCGCCGCCGGAAACCGGCCCGACCACCCTGGCGGATCTGCTCTCCCGGTCCGCGCGCCACTTCGAGCCGACCACTACGGTCACCGTCGACCGTGAGGTCTGGCGGGAGTTCGACATGGGCAAGGTGCTCCACCGCCGTGACGCCGTGGAGGGCGCCCCGGGCAGGTACCGGGAGGCGGAGTCGCTGTGGGGGCAGTGGCGGGAGTACCAGGACAGCCGACTGGTCGCCCAGCGCACCATCACCGGACGGATCTGGGCCACCGACACCTTCGGCCGCTGGTCGGCGTTCGACGTCGCCAAACTGCCGGAGGTCAGCAGCCTGCCGTCGGTCGGCGGGCAGGTGGGCCTGGACGGTCACCGCGCCTGGCGGCTCATCGGCCGCGAGGTCGACTTCCGCGGATACACCACCGAGTTCCGTGGCGTGAACCGCGAGTTCCGCGACCCGTTCCACGAGATCTGGACCGGCGTCCAGGACGGCTCCTCGGCCGCCATGCCGCTGTGGCGCCATGAGCTGCGCAAGGCGGCCACCGAGTTCGCCACGGGCTTCCTGATCGAGTTCGGCACCAGCTTCGCGGTGTCGGCCATCGTCTCCGAATTCGCCAACACCCGCTTCGACCCGTTGGTGGCCTTCGAGCGGGCGATGCTCAACGGCGCCGTCGGTGGCGGCATCCGGGCCGGCTTCAACGTGGCCCAGGACATGACCGCACTCGGCAAGATCAAGTACGGCCTTGCCAATCTCGACCAGGGCCAGAACTGGAACCGCCACTCCCTGGCCTCCGCCGACGACTGGGCCGGCGAATGGTCGTCGTACGAGAACCCCGTCCGCTGGCGGTCCGGCACCTACGCCTTCTTCGACGGCCTGGCGGTCAGCGCGCTCACCGGTTTCGTCAACAGCGCCGCCAACGCGGCCATCTGGGGAGTGGGCGGCCAGAAGCACACCGGCCTCGAAGCCCTCGAAGCGGGCGCCTGGGGCGCGGCGGGCTCGCTCTTCACCGGCGTCACCAGCGGGATGGCCAGGTACACCTTCCACACCACCGCGGGCTCGCGGATCTTCCATCGCGGCGGCCCCGGCGAGCTGATCTGGCAGAGCGCCGAGTCGTTGACCACGGGCATCCTCAACTACTGGATCAACACCAGAGGCGCCCACATCGACTCGACCCATCCGTTCCCGCCGTCGACCACCGGACCCACGACGCCGTCCACGAGTACCCCCACGACACCGTCGCAGGGGACGCGGCAACCGGCCGTCTCGCCCATCGAGGGATTGGAACTCACGTGACCCCCACCTCCACCGTGCACCGGGTCGCTCCCAAGGGCCGCGGCACACACCGCAGCATCACCTCCGCCGTACGCGCCGCCCACGACGGCGACGAGATCCGTGTCGCCCCCGGCGAGTACGTCGAGCACCTGGTCCTCGACCGCGCGGTGCGGCTGCTGCCCGAGGACGGCCCGGAGTACGCCGTACGGCTGCTGGCCGCCTCCCCGGGCCGGCCCGTGCTGGAGGTCACCGCCCCGGGCGTACGGGTCGAGGGCCTCGCCCTGACCGGCCAGGACCCGGCGCTGCCCGCGGTGCTGGCCAACGCCGGCGATCTGGAGCTGGAGCGCTGCGAGGTCTCCGGCGGCCGGATCGAGGCGGGCGGCAACGCGTCGCTCACGCTGACGGACTGCCGGGTGGCGGGGGCCGAGCTGGCCGCCGTGCACCTCAACACCACCGGCCCGGCCCGGCTGACCCGGGTCGTGATCGAGGACATCGAGGGCACCGGAGTGGTCATCGGCGCCCGGGCCGTCGCCGAGGCCACCGAACTGACCGTACGGCGGGTCACCGGGTCCGGCGTCCGCGTACGGGGCGCCGCCCGGGCGGTGCTGCGTGAGTGCCGGATCTCCGGGCCGGGCCGCAGCGGCCTGTTGGTGGAGGACGGGGCGACCGTCGCCGCACTGGACTGCCGGGTGGCGGAGACGGCCGCCGAAGGCGTGCGGGTGCTGGGCAGTTCGGCACGCCCCGAGGGCCGGGAAGGCGTCGCGAACCGGGACGGCCGGGAGGGTCCGGACGGCAAGGACGGCGGCGTCCTGCTCGCCCGCTGCGAGATCCTGCGCACCGGCACGGACGGGGTCGCCGTCTCCGGCACCGGGGACGTCCTGCTGCTCGACTGCCGTGTGCGGGACGGCTCGGGGCCGGGGGTGAGCGCGGACGGCGAGAGCCGCGCGGAGCTGGTGGACTGCCAGGTCGACCGGGCGCACGGCTCGGGTCTGGTGGCCCGGGGCTCCGCGCGGCTGACCGCAGAGGGCACGTCGGTGACCGGCAGCCGGGCCAACGCCCTGCTGGCGGGCGACCGTTCCGAGGTCAGGATGGCCACCGGCGACATGACGAAGTCGTCGTTCAGCGCGGTGCACGCCTGCGACGACTCCCGGGTGACGCTCACGTCGTGCCGTATCGCCTCGACGCCGGAGCACGGGATCCGGGCCACCGACCGGGCCGGACTCACCGTCGAGGGCGGCCGCATCACGGACTGCGGACTGTCCGGGGTGCGGATCGACAGCGCTGCCGACGCCCGGATGCGTGGCCTCTCCGTGGTGCGCGGCCGGGCCGGGATCACCACCGAGTCGACCGGGACGGTGGTCCTGGAGGAGTGCGACGTCACGGACGCCGAGCGGGCCGGGATCTCCTGCGGAACGGGCACGGCCCCGGTGCTGCGGGACTGCCGGATCAGCGGAACCGGGACAGCGGGCCTGGTGATCGGCGAACGCGCCACGCCCGGCGTCGAGGGCTGCACGGTCCGGGACGCAGCGGGCTCCGGTCTGGTGGTGGGCCCGGGTGCCGAGCCCCGGGTCAGGTCCGTCACGGTGGCCCGGACCGGCAAGAACAGCCTGTTCGTCGGTGAGAAGGCGCGCGGCACGTTCGAGGACTGCGTCTTCGCCGGGGCCGGCGGCGACGGCACGGCCTTCCCGGCGCTGCATGTGTCGGCCGGCGGCGCCCCCGTCCTGCGCGGCTGTCTGGTCCGGGACACCGAGGAGGACGTGGCGCTGGAGAAGGGCGCCCGGCCCGTGTTCGACGAGTGCCTCTCCCGGGACGTGAAGAACCCGTCCCTGCCGACCGGCGTGGACCAGTCCCTGGCGACCACCGGAAGCCCGGGCGGGGACCCGCGGTCGACCGCGCGGGAGACCGAGGCACCTCCCGAGGACACCATCGAGGACCTGCTCGCCGAACTCGACGGCCTCGCCGGCCTGGACCGCGTCAAGCAGGACGTCTCGTCCCTGGTGAAGCTGATGCGGATGGTCCGGCGCCGCGAGGAGATGGGTCTCGCCCCGCCCCCGCTCAGCCGCCACCTCGTCTTCACCGGCAACCCGGGCACCGGAAAGACGACCGTCGCCCGGCTCTACGGCCGCATCCTGGCCGCCGTCGGGCTGCTGGAGCGCGGGCATCTGGTCGAGGCCGACCGATCGGCCCTGGTCGGCGAGTACGTCGGCCACACCGGCCCGAAGACCTCCCGCGTCTTCCAGCAGGCCCGGGGCGGCGTGCTGTTCATCGACGAGGCGTACTCCCTCACCCAGTACGCCGGTTCGAACGACTTCGGCCAGGAGGCGATCGCCACCCTGCTGAAGCTGATGGAGGACCACCGCGACGACGTGGTGGTGATCGTCGCCGGATACCTCAAGGAGATGGAGGTCTTCGTCCGCTCCAATCCCGGCCTCGCCTCCCGCTTCAACCGCACCCTCCTCTTCGAGGACTACGGCAGCGCCGAACTGGTCAGCATCGTCGAGCACCAGGCCGCCCAGCACCAGTACGAACTCACCCCGGACGCCCGCGAGTCGCTGATCTCGCGCTTCGACGCGATGCCCCGGGACCGGGGCTTCGGCAACGGCCGTACGGCACGCCAGCTGTTCCAGGCCATGACGGAACGCCAGGCGTACCGCATCGCCGAACTGCCGGACGCCACGGAGTCCGACGTGATGACGCTCAGGCCCGAGGACATCCCGCAGAGCCCCTGAGCTTCCCCTCGCCCGCTGTACCCGCGCCCTGCCCCCGCCCCCGCCCCAACCCACGGACAACCTTCTAAGGACCGCTCCCATGCCGCACACGCCCACCCACAGCGACGACAGGGACGGCGAGTTCGCCGACCTCTTCGCCCGCAAGACCCGCACCCCGCTCCGCGGCTTCCTGCCCGGCCGCCGGGTGTGGAACGCGGTCGGAGGCTCGGCCGCCGCGGTCCTGGTGATCGCCGGCTCCGCCATGGCCGTGGCCGCCATCGACTGGGACAGCGGCTCCGCCGAGAAGGTGACCACGGCGGCCGAGGGGCCCGCCGAGGAAAAATCCTCCTCGGGCGGAACCAGGAAGGCGGCCGCCGTCCCGTCGCCGCAGGAGCGGGACAAGGGCAAGGGCGAGGACGGCCCCGATGTCGTCTACGTCCCCGTCTCCGGTGGAGCGGGCGCCGGGACGGCGGCGGGCGGCGCGGCGGACTCGGCGCCGGACGCCGACACGAAGTCCGGCACGGGCGGCACGACGGGCGCCACCTCGGGCTCGACCGGCTCGACCGGCACCGGAGAGAAGAGCACGACCACCAAGAACCCCGAGTCGCAGGCGACGGCCGCCCCCCTGTGGGCCGACGGAAGCGTGGAGGCCGACTCCAACGACTTCTGGGACCAGAGCACCATCACCGTCAAGTCCACCGAGCCGCTGACCTCGCTCAAGGTCGTCGTCCGCGTCATCCAGACCGGCGGTGTGTCGAGCACCGGCGCCTGGACCTCCCTGGGCGACAAGGTGGCCGTGGGCCAGAACTCCACCAGCGACCAGCTGGGGTACGTCATCACGCTGAAGTCGGGGATCACGCTCGCCCCCGGCACCTATGTCTTCAAGGTCCAGTACAACCACGCCCAGGGCAAGCGGGACGCGGGCCGCGATCTCTACACCGTCACCGCCGTCACGGCCGACTCGGACGACGAGTTCCTCTCCGGCCGCTTCTGACCACCCGTCCGGTCCCGGGGTGCTCAGCCGGTCCAGCCCTGCTTCCGCAGTACCGCCGACACGTCCGGCGCCCGGTAGTGGTCCCCCTTGAGCACCTTGCCGTCGTCCCGGCGGGACACCCGCCCGTCGGGACCCAGCTTGGTCATGTTGGCGCGGTGGATCTCGGCGATCACCGAGTCGAGGTCGATGCCGTGGACGAGGGCGGTGCCGTACGCCACGTACACGACGTCGGCCAGCTCGTGGGCCAGCCGGTCGAGCGGGCCGTCGACGGCCACCTCGGCGACCTCCGCGGCCTCCTCCGCCAGCAGTTCGCCGCGGTGGGCGGCCAGCTCGGGCGAGACCTCGGTGGGCGCGGTACGGGCGTCGAGGCCGAAGGCCCGGTGGAACTCGCGGACCAGGCGAGCGGGAGAGGAACTCATCCGGCGACCCTACCGACCGGTCGCCCCACGCCGACAGTTCTGTCCGTCCCACACGATCCTGGCACCTCAAGTCCCTTTGTGCAGCGGATCTTTGACATTGGGTCAGAGTGGGGGGCACGGGCGGAAGCGGTGACTCCGCTCCGCGCTCTCCGTTGTGTCTTCATGTACCACCCCAAGCGCTCGAGGACCGTCGTGGGCGTTCCCCTCACCTCCCCCGCCCATCGGGCCGAGTCCCGGGTGACCCCTCCGACATCGGCTACCACTTCCTGATCGACGAGGAGGAGGGCCGTATCCACGAGGCCGCTGCTCCGACGACGGCCTGCCCGCGCACGACGCCGACGGCAGGCTGGTGACCGCCTTCCACGTCGGCGGCCTCAACTCCGGCAACCTCGGCATCGCCCTGCTGGGCACCTTCACCTGGCAGGGCCCGAGGGAAGCCGCCCGCGCCTCGCCCACCGGACCGGTGAAGGTCCTGGTCCGGCAGCACGGCGTCGACCCGCAGGCCCGGGTGACGTACACGAACCCGGTCAACGGCACCCGGAAGGAGGTCGCGGAGATCAGCGGCCACCGGGACTGACTGGCGACCGAGTGTCCGGGCGAGGTCATGTACCGGGAGCTGGAACGGCTCCGCACGGCCGTGGCCACCGGCCACCGGGAGCTGGAACGGCTCCGCACGGCCGTGGCCACCGGCCACCGGCCGCTGACCGCTGACCGCTGACCGCTGACCGCTGACCGCTGACCGCGGTTCCCCGCCCCTTGAGGTCACAGCCTCGCACCGGATGGGTCCGGTCCTGGCCGCCCGTCCGGTGACCTGGCAGGATTTCGCGCATGGTCCAGGTACTCCCACGCATCGGCACGCGGCAGGCGCTGCTGGGCTCGGTGGCTTCGCTGGTGGTCCTCGGGCTGCTCGCGTGGTGGCTGTGGCCGCGCGAGGAGCCGCCGAGCGGGACGATCACGTTCAATACCGGAGCCGACCGGGGCGTCTACCAGCAGTACGGCAAGCAGCTGCGGGACGCCCTTGCCGGGGACATGCCAGGCCTGCAGGTCGATCTGGTAGGCAGCGAGGGCTCCCAGGACAATGTCCGCAAAGTGGCCACCGGGAAGGCCGACTTCGCCATCGCCGCGGCCGACGCCGTGCAGACGTACATCGAGGAGGGCCGGCCCGGCGCCGAAAAGCTGCGGGGCGTGGCGCGACTGTACGACGACTACGTGCAACTGGTCGTCCCCGCCGACTCGACCATCCAGAACATCTCGGAGCTGGAGGGCAAGCGGGTCGCCGTCGGGCCCGAGGGGTCCGGTGTACGGCTGATAGCCGAACGTCTGCTGGAGGCGGACGGGCTGGACATCGACAAGGACATCGACGCGCGGCCGGACACCATCGCGACGAGTCCTGACGCCCTCCGTACCGGCAAGATCGACGCCTTCTTCTGGTCGGGCGGACTGCCCACAAGGGGTCTGACCAACCTCGCGACGGAGCAGAAGTACGGCTTCCGGTTCGTCCCGATCCGCGGCGACCTGGTGACGGCTCTGCACAACCAGGGCCTCGTCTTCAGTCACTACCGGACGTCCGTGATGCCCGCCGACGCGTACCCGACCATTCTCAAGGACTCCGTGCCCACCCTCACCGTGGCGAACCTGCTCATCACCCGCAAGGACCTGGACCCCAGGCTCACCGAGTGGCTGACCCGCGTGGTCCTGAAGAGCCGGGACAAGATCGGCAAGGACGTCCACGCGGCCCAGGTGGTGGACCTGCGCACCGCCATCTACACGGACCCGCTGCCCCTGCACAAGGGCGCCAAGGCGTACTACCTGTCGGTGAAGCCGTAGCACGTCGGTTCGGGAGGCCACCCCTGAGCCCGTAAGCCCCTGGAAGACCTCCCTCAGACGTGCGGACGCGCTCTGGGCACCGTCACCGTCACCCGCAGCCCGTGCGGCTTGTGGTGGGCGTACGAGATGGAACCGCCACCCGCCGCGATCAGCGCCCGGGAGATGGAGAGCCCCAGGCCCGATCCCTTGATGTTCTGGTGCGCGGTGCTGCGCCAGAAGCGGTCGCCGACCCGTTCCAGTTCCTCGTCGCTGAGGCCTGGCCCGCCGTCGGTGACGACGACCGTGGATGATTCACCGTTCGAGGTGACCCGCACCTCGACGGCCTCCCCGGCGGGCGTGAACTTCAGGGCGTTGTCGATCACCGCGTCCAAGGCGCTGGACAGGGCGATGGGGTCGGCCCAGGCCGTGGTGGCCGGGCAGGTGCCGACCAGCGTCACGCCCTTGTCGTCGGCCAGCGGCGACCAGGACGCGATGCGCTCGGCGGTCAGCTCGCCCACATCTATGAGCCCCAGATCGGACTCCGCGTGCTCGGCGAGCGCCAGGTCGAGCAGGTCGTCGAGGACCGAGCCGAGGCGCTTGCCCTCGGTGCGGACGGAGGCGATCTCCTCGTTGCCCTCGGGCAGTTCGAGCGCGAGCAGGTCGATGCGGAGCAGCAACGCGGCCAGCGGGTTGCGCAGTTGGTGCGAGGCGTCGGCGACGAAGGCGCGCTGCTGTTCCAGGACGTCCTCGACGTTGTCGGCCATCTCGTTGAACGACCGTGCCAGGCGACGGAGTTCGGGCGGGCCGCCGGCCACCGCCACCCTGGACTTGATGCGTCCGGAGGCGATGGCGTGGGTGGTGAAGTCGAGGACACGTACGGGCTTGAGGACCCAGCCCGTCAGACGCAGCGCGGCACCGACGGCGAGGAGCATCGCGGCGATCTCGCCCGCGCCGATGATCAGCCAGCCTCGCAGGATCTTCGAGCGCATCTGATCGGTGGGCGAGTCGGTGACGACGGCGGCGACGACGTCACCGTCATGGATGACCGGGGACGCGACGACAAGCCGGCCCTCCTGCCAGGGCCACACCTGTTTCGGGCTGTGCGGACGGCGCCCCAGCAGAGCCTCCTTGAGCGCGGCGAGCCCCTCGCCCTCGGTGGGCCTGCCCCACTCGCGGGGGGCGTTGGCCATGGGCAGCTGGTTCAGCTCCCGGTAGAAGACGCCGGCCTTGATGCCGTACACCTTGTAGTACTGCTCCAGCTCCCGTTGCAGGGTCTCGCCGCGGCCGTCGGTGGTGTCCACGCGGGAGCCGCTCGGGCGTTCGGTGACGAACTGGGCGAGGGAGGCGAAGCGCGCCGTGTCGTCGATGCGGTCGACGACGACCTCCTGTTGCCGCGCCGCCGCGAGGCTCACCGCCAGCGGAACGCCGAGGGCCAGCAGCACGGCGGCCATCAGGATGATGAGCAGCGGAAGAAGACGAGTGCGCACGCGGGCACGCTACGGCGTCGGGGCGACCAGCCGGTAGCCGACCCCGCGCACCGTCTCGATCAGGGCGGGCATCCGCAGCTTGGACCGCAGGGAGGCGACGTGCACTTCCAGGGTGCGGCCGGTCCCTTCCCAACTGGTCCGCCACACCTCACTGATGATCTGTTCCCGGCGGAACACCACCCCGGGCCGCTGGGCCAGCAGCGCGAGCAGGTCGAACTCCTTGCGGGTCAGCTGGACGACCGAGCCGTCCACGCTGACCTGGCGGGTGGGCAGCTCGATGAGTACCGACCCCAGTCGCAGCCCGCTGTCGCCGGGGGCGGCGGCCTCGTCGGGGGCCCGGCGGCGGGCGACGGCGTGGATACGGGCAAGGAGCTCGCCGGTGTCGTACGGCTTGACCACGTAGTCGTCGGCGCCGAGGTTGAGGCCGTGGATCCGGGAGCGTACGTCGGCGCGGGCCGTCACCATGATCACCGGGGTGCTGGTGCGCTTGCGGATCTTGCCGCAGACCTCGTAACCGTCCTGGTCGGGCAGGCCGAGGTCGAGCAGGACGACCCCGAAGCCGTTGCCCTCGGGGACGAGTGCCTGGAGGGCCTCCTCGCCACTGCGGGCGTGCGTGACGTCGAAGCCGTGCCGGGCCAGGACCGCGGACAGGGCGGCGGCGACATGGTTGTCGTCCTCGACGAGGAGCAGTCTCATTCCGGCCCCTTCCGGCTCGGTCGGTCTCTTATTTCGGTCACTTGTGCGTCTCGGCTGGCACACACTACGCGGATCCGCATCCCGGGCACGGGCGCATCGCCCCATTCGCAGTCACACTGATGAGTGAGGACGCCGTCAAGGCCGTACGAGTTCCGAGCGGGTTCCGTTACCCAGCCGGAATGCCCGCGCGGACCCGTCACGTGCCGTGTCCGTCCGGCTACCAGATCGTTATGCTCAATTCTCGCTCAGATGTAATGACGCTGGTCGTCGCCGGTCACTACTGTCCTCCGAAACCGAGGAAGACGGAGCCCAAAGCGATGACCGAAGTTTCGGTGGTCAAGGACGCGGTGCCCGCGGCCGACGACCTGGTCGTCCTGAAGAGCGTCAACAAGCACTTCGGCGCGTTGCACGTACTCCAGGACATCGATCTGACGATCACCAGGGGCGAGGTCGTCGTGGTGATCGGACCCTCCGGGTCCGGCAAGTCCACCCTGTGCCGCACCATCAACCGGCTGGAGTCGGTCGACTCCGGCGACATCCTGATCGACGGCAAGCCGCTGCCCGCGGAGGGCAAGGCGCTCGCGAAACTGCGGGCGGACGTCGGCATGGTGTTCCAGTCGTTCAATCTCTTCGCGCACAAGACCGTGCTCGAGAACGTGATGCTGGGGCAGCTCAAGGTCCGCAAGGCCGACAGGAAGAAGGCCGAGGAGAAGGCCCGGAGCCTGCTGGACCGGGTCGGTGTGAGCACCCAGGCGGACAAGTACCCCGCGCAGCTCTCGGGCGGCCAGCAGCAGCGTGTCGCGATCGCGCGGGCGCTGGCCATGGACCCCAAGGTCATGCTCTTCGACGAGCCGACCTCGGCACTCGACCCCGAGATGATCAACGAGGTCCTGGAGGTCATGCAGCAGCTCGCCCGGGAGGGCATGACCATGGTCGTGGTCACCCACGAGATGGGCTTCGCCCGTTCGGCCGCCAATCGGGTGGTCTTCATGGCGGACGGCCGCATCGTCGAAGAGGCTGTGCCGGACCAGTTCTTCAGCAACCCCCGCAGCGACCGGGCCAAGGACTTCCTGTCGAAGATCCTGCACCACTGACGGCCCCGCCGACGCCGATTCCCGCCCCCGGCACCCGCACCATGACGGTCCGCATCTCTTCTCCACTCAAAGGATGTTCACCATGAAGCTTCGCAAGGTCTCCGCCGCAGCGGCCACCGCCCTCGTCCTCGCCCTTACGGCCACCGCCTGTGGTGGCGACGACAGCAGCAGCAACGAGAGCGGCTCGGGCTCCGGTTCCGGTGGCGGCGACAAGATCAAGATCGGTATCAAGTACGACCAGCCAGGTCTCGGCCTGAAGGAGTCGGACGGCAAGTTCACCGGCTTCGACGTGGACGTGGCGACCTACGTGGCCAAGGAGCTCGGTTACGAGCCCAAGCAGATCGAGTTCGTCGAGACCAAGAGCGCCGACCGTGAGAACGCCCTGGCCCGCGGCGACGTCAAGTTCATCGCGGCCACCTACTCGATCAACGACGAGCGCGCGAAGCTCGTCGACTTCGCCGGCCCGTACCTGCTGGCCCACCAGGACCTGCTGGTCAAGGCGGACTCGGACATCTCTGAGGGCACGGACCTCAACGGCAAGAAGCTGTGCTCGGTGACCGGTTCCACCTCGGCGGAGAACGTCAAGAAGGACATCGCCCCGAAGGCCCAGCTGAAGGAGTACGGCGGCTACTCCGAGTGCATCGCCGCCCTGCAGAGCGGCGCCGTGGACGCGGTCACCACCGACGACTCGATCCTCGCGGGCTTCGCCGCGCAGGACAACTACAAGGGCCAGTTCAAGCTCGCGGGCCTGAAGCTCAGCAACGAGAACTACGGCATCGGCGTCAAGAAGGGCGACACCGCGACCGTCGACAAGATCAACGCCGCCCTGGAGAAGATGGTCAGCGACGGCGCCTGGGAGACCGCGGTCAAGGAGAACTTCGGCCCGGCCGAGTACAAGAACGAGCCCGCCCCGAAGATCGGCGACATCAAGTAAGCGGACATCCGCACCCAGCGCGGTTCTCGTAGTCGCGCCGCCGCCCGCCGCACAGTGCGGTAGAGGCGGCGGCGCGGTGCGTCGCCTGCCTCGTACGCCACACACCCGGAAGCGCGGGAGACAGTGTTCGACTTCCTTTCAAACTACAACGACCCAAGCTTCTTGGGTGCGTTCTGGATGACGGTCAAGCTCACCGTCTTCTCTGCCATCGGCTCCCTGATCTGGGGAACCATGCTGGCCGCCATGCGCGTCAGCCCCGTACCCCTAATGCGCGGTTTCGGTACCGCCTATGTGAATCTCGTGCGGAACACCCCGCTGACCGTCATCATCGTCTTCACCTCGCTCGGCCTCGCCGACATCTTCCGGATGACGATGGGCGCGCCCGACGACTTCGATGTCCAGGGCTTCCGGCTCGCCGTCCTCGGGTTCGTCGCCTACACCGCGGCCTTCGTCTGCGAGGCACTGCGCTCCGGCATCAACACCGTGCCCGTCGGCCAGGCCGAGGCGGCCCGCGCCCTCGGACTGAGCTTCAGTCAGGTTCTCAGGCTCATCGTGCTGCCGCAGGCGTTCCGCGCGGTCATCGGGCCGCTGGCCAACGTACTGATCGCGCTCACGAAGAACACGACCGTGGCGGCCGCGATCGGTGTTGCGGAGGCCGCCTACCTCATGAAGGGCATGATCGAGAAGGAGGCGCAGACGGTGCTCATCGCCGCGATCTTCGCCTTCGGGTTCGTGGTTCTGACCCTGCCCACCGGCCTGTTCCTCGGCTGGCTGAGCAAGCGCCTGGCGGTGAAGCGATGAGTTCCGTCCTCTACGACGCCCCCGGCCCCCGGGCCAAGCGGCGCAACGCGATCCTCACGGTGGTCTTTGTCGCTCTGCTCGCCCTGCTCGCGTGGTGGGTGTGGCGGGCGATGGACGACAAGGGCCAGCTGGAGTGGAAGCTCTGGAAGCCGTTCACCACGTCCGAGGCCTGGACCACCTATCTGCTGCCCGGCCTCGCCAACACGCTCAAGGCCGCAGCACTCGCCATGGTGATCGCCCTCCCGCTGGGCGCACTCTTCGGCATCGCACGCCTGTCCGACCACCGATGGGTTCGGATCCCGGCCGGCGCCGTTGTCGAGTTCTTCCGTGCGATCCCCGTGCTGGTGCTCATGCTGTTCGCCAACGAGCTCTTCGCCCGCTCGTCGGGCGTCAGCAACGAGGATCGGCCGCTCTACGCGGTGGTCACCGGTCTGGTGCTCTACAACGCGTCGGTGCTCGCCGAGATCGTTCGCGCCGGCATCCTCGCCCTTCCCAAGGGCCAGACGGAGGCCGCACAGGCGATCGGCCTGCGCAAGGGCCAGACGATGGGCACCATCCTGCTGCCCCAGGCCGTCACCGTGATGCTGCCGGCCATCGTCAGCCAGCTCGTGGTCATCGTGAAGGACACCGCACTCGGCGGCGCTCTGCTGAGCTTCACCGAGCTGCTGAACTCGCGTCAGACACTCGCCGCGTTCTACGCCAACGTCATCCCCAGCTTCATTGTGGTGGCGATCATCTACATCGTCCTGAACTTCATCATCACCAGCTTCGCGAGCTGGCTGGAGCAGCGGCTGCGGCGGGGCAAGAAGTCGACCGGGGCGGTGCTTCCGGCGGCAGCCATCGCGGGTACCACGGCGACCGGCGGTGAAGGCGGCGGCGCAATCGGTCTCGGGCTCGGGCCCGACACCTACCCGGGGTCGACCGACACGCCCCCCAGGAAAACCGACAACTGACGAATGCTCAGGTGACATCCGCCCAGGATGTCCCCCGATTCGCTCCCCGGAGGGCAGTGGCATGATCGCCACTGCCCTCCGTCACTTGACGCAAGCACCGGCAATGGGTTGCATACGTTCTGTGATCGCGCACCCTGCTCCAACTTTCTGTTCACCCACGTCCGCCGGGACGTCACGTCGGGCAGGGGGCGCCGCGCCGTGGACCCGGTGATCATCGTCGGCGCGGGGCCCGTGGGCCTCACGCTCGCCCTTGCGCTGGCGCGGCAGGAGGTGCCGTCCGTGGTCCTCGACGAGGGACCGGGGAAGGACGAGCAGCGGCTCGCGCGGACGGTGGTCCTGAACGAGGACACGGCCGCGCTGCTGGAACGATTGTCCGGCGTCCCACTCTCCCGGGCCGGCTGCCACTGGGCCGGATGGCGGTCGATGCGGCGCAAGCAGGTGATGCGTCAGGTCCGCTTCGGGGAAACCGACTTCGACGTGACGGACGTCCCGCCCCGGGAGGCCTCGAAGGGTGCTCGCGGCGGCCCGGAGGATGTCGTCGAGGGCTCCGCAGACCTCCCCCCGCTCCACATCGCCCAGCACGTCCTGACCGCCGCCCTGCGCGAGGCCATCGCCGGGGAGCGGCTCGTCAAGGTCGCCGTGGAGAGCCGGCTCGACGCGATCGAGCAGGAGAAGTCCGGTGTCACGGCCCACACCCGCGGCCCCAAGAGCACCTGGTGGCGGGGCAGCTACCTGGTGGGCTGCGACGGCCCGCGCTCGACGGTCCGCAAGCTCCAGGACATCCGCTTCCCCGGCCGTACGGCGGTGGAACGGCACGCGGTGGCGGCACTCCGCGCAGAACTCCCCTGGCCGGGAGAAGCGTTGCTGCACCGCATGCCGCCGTGGCGTACGTCGGGACCGTCCGGCGGGGAGATCACCGCACGGCCGCTCGCCGGGGGCGCCTGGCGCCTGGACTGGCTCCTGCCGCCGGGCAAGGACCTCGTGACCCCCGAACTCCTCGTGGCCCGTGTCCGGGAGACCCTCGCCGGCTGGACGGGCGGCTCCACACCGCCGTACGACCTGCTGGACACCGGCGTGCACACCGTGCACCACCGGCTCGCGCGGCGGTGGCGGGTCGGCCGGGTCTTCCTGGCCGGGGACGCCGCGCACCTGCTCGGGGCGCTCGGCACCCAGGGCCTCGACGAGGGGTTGCGGGACGCCGACAACCTCGCCTGGAAACTGGCCCTGGCCTGGCACCACGGCCCGCACGAGGCCCTGCTCGACAGCTACCAGACGGAACGGCGCGCGGCCGTCGCCACCCGACTCCGCGCCGCCGACCAGGTGCTCCCCCTGCTGCGCGGCGCGAAGGGCCTGCGGTCGTACGTCCCCGGCTCGTCCCGGGGCCACGACGCACTCCTTTCGGACGGCCACCTGGGGCGCGGGGCACTCGGTGCGCCGGGGGCGTACTCCGATTCCCCGCTCATGCCGCCGCGCGCCGCCGCGGAGACTCCGGTCGACACCCTGCCGGGCGCCCAGGTCGTGGATGTGGAGGTCACCGCGGAGGACGGCTCCTTCGTGCCTCTACGGGACCGGCTCGGGCGCGGGGCGCTCCTGGTCGTGTTGATCGCGCCGGGTACCGGGGTCTGGGAGCGCAAGCACTGGATGAGCGCCGGGCTCATGCCGCGCCTCGCCGCCGCCGTCTCCGCCCTGCCGCACCACGCCGAGCTGCTGGTCGCCGAGGCCTACCCGGGCGCGGGCGCCCACACCGTCCTCCTCATCCGTCCCGACGGATACCTCGTCACGGCCCTGAGCGGCGTACGCCCGGCCGACCTGTACACCGCTGCGGCAGCGACGCTGGGCGTGGGGGAGCAGCAGTCCGCGACGACCGGGGCCGCCGCGAGTTCAGGCTGAACACCCGAGCCTGTCGGCGCGACCGTCACTGCGTGTCCACATAGTGACGGTCAGTTGACCGCTCCGCCCTGTCATGGTCTACTCCGGTCCGTGACCGACACCTCGACGCGCCTGTGGCGGAGGGTCCATATGGACCTCGTCCGCTATGCGGGCTGCGTGTGTCGTCCGTCCTGCTGAATTCGCATCTCTCCTCTTCATCCGCGCGCGCCGCCTGTATGGCGTCGCGCGCTCCCGAGCGAACGCACCTCAGGACGGTACCCGTGTCCGTGTCCCCCGTTGTTCCCCCCGCCTCCGCGCGGGCCGTCTCCACCCCCACACAGGCGGAGCTCCTCGACTTCGCGCGGCGGACGGCCGCCGACGACGAACTGATCGCCTCGCTCCCACTCGATCCCGAGGGCCGCACCTGGGTACGGCTCGAAGGCCCCGGCGGCAGCGAGGCCTGGCTCATCGGCTGGCCGCCCGGCACCGGGACCGGCTGGCACGACCACGCCGACTCGGTGGGCGCCTTCGTCACCGCCGCCGGCGAACTCAGGGAGTACTCACTCGCCGCCCGGCTGCCCACCGACGGCTGGAAGACCCTCGAACTCACCGAAGGCGTCGACCGTGAGCGGCAGCTTTCCGCCGGCAAGGGCCGCTCCTTCGGGCGCCACCACGTCCACGAGGTGCTCAACGAGTCCACCGAGGAGCACGCGATCTCCGTACACGCCTACTACCCGCCCCTCCCCCGCATCCGCCGCTACAGCCGCACCGGACGGGTGCTGCGCCTGGAGCACGTGGAGCGCCCGGCCGACTGGCAGTGAGCCCAGGGCCCCAGCGGCTCTGAGCGCCTGGCACACGAGTGGGCTCCCGGTGAACTCCGCTCGGGGGCCGCCGGATTGTCCCTGCCCTGTCCCCGTCCCCGATCCACGGTTCCTGAGCGCCGTCGCCCGCAAGGCTCCCGGCCCCCGCCAATCTCTCGCTACCCCGCGCTCGATCCCCTCGGCTCAGTACCCCTCGTCCCCCAGTCCCTCCGTGTCCTCCCCCTCTTCCTCCAGCGCCTGCCTGACCACACGGAGGGCCATGCCCTCGGGGTACCCCTTGCGGGCAAGCATGCCGGCGAGACGGCGGAGGCGTTTGTCGCGGTCCAGGCCTCGGGTGGAGCGCAGCTTGCGGGCGACGAGCTCGCGCGCGGTGGTCTCCTCCTGCTCGGCGTCGACCTGGGAGACGGCCTCGTCGATCAGTGTCGAGTCGACACCCTTGGTGCGCAGCTCCCGGGCGAGGGCTCGACGGGCCAGGCCCCGGCCGTGGTGACGGGACTCGACCCAGGCGTCCGCGAACGCACCGTCGTTGATCAGCCCGACCTCCTCGAACCGCGACAGCACCTCGTCCGCCACGCCCTCGGGAATCTCGCGTTTGTGCAGGGCGTCCGCGAGTTGCTTGCGGGTGCGCGGGGTCCCGGTGAGCAGGCGCAGGCAGATCGCGCGCGCCCGCTCAGCCGGGTCCCCTGAGGACTCCCCTTTCTCGGCCCTCGACGAGAAAGACGAACCCCCGTCCTGTGGCCCCCCGCCGTCCGGGCCGTCGCCCGATTCCCCGAAGCCACGCCGCCGACCGCTCCGGCCGCCGCGTCTGCCAGGCGCGTCACCGGCCGCACCGCGCGAGGCACCGCCGCCACGCCGACGGGTTCCGGCGGCAGAGCCCGCGCCGGAGCGCGAGCCGTCCTCCCACCGACCGGGATCACCATCACCATCACCATCACCATCGCCGTCGCCGTCGCCGTCGTTCGGATGATCGTCGTAGGACTCACCGTCGTGAAGCCCGTCCGTGCCGTACGACGGTGTGTCGTCGTACGGTCCGAACCCGTATCCGTCCGCGGTGGGCCCCCCGGCGCCCCCGCCGGTACCCCCGCGCCCCCGGCTCTCGGAGGCACTGGGATATGCGTACTCGCCCCAGTCCGTTCTGCGCGTCACGGACTAGCTCTTCGCCGCCGCGGCCTTGGTCTTGGCGGTCTTGGCAGCCGACGCCGGCACCGTCTTCGCGGCGTCGTCCGCGGGCGTGGCAGAGACCGCCGCGTCCGCACCCGGCTCTGCGGTGGGTGCTTCAGGCCGGACACCGACGCCCAGCTTCTCCTTGATCTTCTTCTCGATCTCGTTGGCGAGGTCGGGGTTGTCCTTCAGGAAGTTACGGGCGTTCTCCTTGCCCTGGCCGAGCTGGTCGCCCTCGTACGTGTACCAGGCACCGGCCTTGCGGACGAAGCCGTTCTCCACGCCCATGTCGATCAGGCCGCCCTCGCGGCTGATGCCCTGCCCGTAGAGGATGTCGAACTCGGCCTGCTTGAAGGGCGGCGCGACCTTGTTCTTGACGACCTTGACGCGGGTGCGGTTGCCGACGGCGTCGGTGCCGTCCTTCAACGTCTCGATGCGGCGGATGTCGAGTCGCACCGAAGCGTAGAACTTCAGCGCGCGGCCACCGGTCGTGGTCTCCGGGGAGCCGAACATCACGCCGATCTTCTCGCGGAGCTGGTTGATGAAGATGGCCGTGGTCTTGGACTGGTTGAGCGCGCTGGTGATCTTCCGCAGGGCCTGACTCATCAGACGAGCCTGCAGACCCACGTGGCTGTCACCCATCTCGCCCTCGATCTCCGCGCGCGGGACGAGCGCGGCGACGGAGTCGATGACGATGAGGTCGAGGGCGCCGGAGCGGACCAGCATGTCCACGATCTCCAGGGCCTGCTCACCGTTGTCCGGCTGCGACAGGATGAGGTTGTCGATGTCGACACCGAGCTTCTTCGCGTACTCGGGGTCGAGGGCGTGCTCGGCGTCCACGAAGGCCACCTGGCCGCCGGCCTTCTGCGCGTTGGCCACCGCGTGCAGGGTCAGGGTCGTCTTGCCGGAGGACTCCGGGCCGTACACCTCCACCACTCGGCCACGCGGCAGGCCGCCGACGCCGAGGGCGACGTCGAGTGCGGTCGACCCGGTGGGGATGACCTCGATGGGCTCGTTCGGCCGCTCGCCGAGGCGCATCACCGCGCCCTTGCCGAACTGCCGTTCAATCTGTGCGAGCGCGGCGTCCAGCGCCTTCTCGCGGTCGGTTCCTGCCATGGGTTCCACCCGGTTTGCTTGAGTCGATCGCTTCACGTGAAAGACGCTAACGCCTGCCACTGACAATGGGCCCCGACGCCCGCCCGGCCTGTGGATAACTCGGGCACTTCTCCACGAAAACCCTGCCGAAGTCCGACCTGGAGCCTCGCCGGAGCTTCCATAAGAATGGATGTTCGATTTTAGTGTCAAGCGCACCACGCGGCACCCGGAGCACTTCCGGAAGAGCGGGTTCACGCGGAGAGGGCAGCCAGAACAGGGCTCGGCACAGGGTGGCGGGCTACGACGACGCCGGCCCTACGGGGTACCGCTCTCGAGTCCGGCTCCCTCGGGCCCGGCACCGCCCTCCGGCCCGGTACCTCCCTCGGCCTCCGTGTCCCGGCGCGCGGTGACGCCGTCCCGGCGTGTGTTCGCGGAGTCGTCCACCGACCCTCGCGTGCCGCGCTTCTGGTCGAGCTTCTCCTCCAGCCGCCTGCGCACGCGTGTGAGGACGTCGCGGTCGGCCCCGTCCTCCTCCGCCGTCCGGTGCGGCCGCCTCCGCAGGCGGGCGAGGAGGTTGCCCGCGCCGCGCCCACGGTGCCCGTGGACCCGGGGGTCGTCCGTGACGTCGTACCGCTTCACGTACGCCCCGAGGAAGGCCTGCAGGGTGGCGATGGCGGGGATGGCGACGAGCGCGCCGACGGCGCCGAGGAGTGCGGTGCCCGCGATGACCGATCCGAAGGCGACGGCCGGGTGGATGTCCACGGTCTTGGCGGTCAGTTTGGGCTGCAGCACGTAGTTCTCGAACTGCTGGTAGATGACCACGAAGACAAGGACCCACAGCGCGTACCAGGGGTTGACCGTGAAGGCGATCAGCATCGGCAGGGCACCCGCCAGGTAGGTGCCGATGGTGGGGATGAACTGCGAGACCAGGCCGACCCAGACCGCGAGCGCGGGCGCGTAGGGCACGTCGAGGTACTCCAGCAGGACATAGTGCGCCACACCGGAGATCAGCGCCATCAGGCCGCGTGAGTACAGGTAGCCCCCGGTCTTGTCGACCGCGATCTCCCACGCGCGCAGGACCTCGGCCTGCTTGGCGGGCGGCAGTACGGAGCACAGCGCACGCCGGAGCCGGGGGCCGTCGGCGGCGAAGTAGAACGAGAACAGCGCGATCGTCAGCAGCTGGAAGAGGCCCCCCAGCACCTGTGCGGAGACGTCGAGGACGCCCGTGGCGCTGTTCTGCACGTACTTCTGCAGCCAGTCCGAGCGGAGCAGGCCCTCCTGGATGTCGACGCGCTTGAGCTCGGTGTGGAAGCTCGTGTTGATCCAGCTGATGACGGAGTCGAGGTACGCCGGGAAGTCCTCGACCATCTTGATGATCTGACCGGCGAGCATCGAACCGAGCAGAGTGACGAACCCGGCGGCCCCTACCAGCGTGATCACGAAGACCAGGAACGTGGCGAAGCCCCTGCGCAGCCCCTTCGAGGCCATCCAGCTCACCGCGGGCTCGATCGCGAGCGCCAGGAAGAACGCGATGAGGATGTTGATCAGCAGCCCGATGAGCTGGTGGAACGCCCAGCTGCCCAGCTGGAAGACCGCGACGAGGGAGAGCGCCAGCACCATCGCGCGGGGCAGCCAGCGGGGCATACGGCCGCTCGGCGCGGCACCTGGCCCAGGGGCGGCCGGTGGGCCGGTGGGCGGTGTCGTGCCGAACGGGGA
The DNA here is from genome assembly GCF_036346855.1 of Streptomyces europaeiscabiei. Taxonomy (NCBI): domain Bacteria; kingdom Bacillati; phylum Actinomycetota; class Actinomycetes; order Kitasatosporales; family Streptomycetaceae; genus Streptomyces; species Streptomyces europaeiscabiei. The sequence continues at coordinate 7,647,639 of NZ_CP107841.1, read as the reverse complement.
TGCCTGGTGCGCGAACTGGGCGGTCTCGTCTGTGGGGGCCACGGACCAAGTCTCGCCCACGCCACCGACATTCAGACGCCGCCCCCGGGCCTTCGGGTCCAACGAGCAGCGTCCGTCTGGTGAAGTCCGTTGCTTTTCAGCGGTTTTCGACCGGAACGCCCATGGTCGCGCACACCACGCGCCACACCTCCTTGGCCTCCCAGCCGGCGTCCAGCGCCTCGTGCACCGTGCGTCCGCCGAGGTCGGACATCACATGATCGCGCGCGAAGGTGTCGGCGTACCCCTCACCGAAGTGCTCCGCCATCCGCTGCCAGAAGACCGTCAACCGCATGACTCCAGTATCCCGCCCCAGGGGGTGGGCCTGGCCGGGACGGCTTGCCGATACCGCTTTCCGCCCTACGGTCGGAGCCATGGCCGAAACCGGAGCATCCCCACTCCCCTCGTCGTCCCCTGCGCACACCCCGCTGGCTCGCGCCGAACAGTTCGTCTGGCTGACCGCGCGCGTGCTGGAGCAGCGCCGCTTCGCGTACCACTTCCTGGACGGGGGCGCGGACGCGGTGGAGACCGCGCTGTCCGCCTACCGCAACGCCGACGACGGGTACGGCCACGCGCTCGAACCCGATCTGCGCGGGCCCGTGAGCCAGCCGCTGCACACCGGGCACGCGCTGCGTGTCCTGGACTCGATCGGGCGCTGCGGCGGACAGCGGGTGGAACGCGTGTGCCGCTATCTGACGTCGGTGTCCACCCCGGACGGCGCCCTTCCCGCGGTGCACCCCAGCCAGCGTGGCTACCCGGTGGCCCCGTTCGTGCCGATCGTCGACGACCCGCCCAGTGATCTGCTGGCCACCGGGCCGGTGGTGGGGCTGCTGCATCGCAACCAGGTGTGGCACGCCTGGCTGTTCCGGGCCACCGACTTCTGCTGGCAGGCGGTGGAGTCCCTGGAGAAGTCGCACCCCTACGAGGTCCATGCCGCCGTGGCGTTCCTGGAGTCCGTGCCCGACCGCCCGCGCGCCCGGGCCGCCGCCGACCGCCTCGGCCGCATGGTGCGCGAACACCGGCTCGCCACGCTGGATCCGGAGCGGCCGAACGACTACCCGGTGTCCGCCGGTTACGCGCCGGGCGAGCACCACTACCCGCACGACTTCGCGCACACCCCCGAATCCCTGGCGCGTGCCTGGTTCACCGACGAGGAGATGTCCCGTTCCCTCGACTTCCTGGCGGGCGAACAGACGGAGGACGGCGGCTGGCCGATCCGCTGGCGTCAGTGGGCCCCGAGCACCGCCATGGAGAGCCGCCCGATCGTGACGATCGAGGCGCTGCGGACGTTGCGGGCGTACGGGCGGGCGATCGGCTGAGACCGGCCGCCCGGTACGGGCGGTCGACCGCCACACGAGTGCGGTCGACGACCGGGTCCACGCGCGTGCCGCACAAACGCGAGCCGCGACGTGCGTCCACGCGCGTGTGGACCCACAACAGCCGTGTCAGCCCGCAACCGCCCGCACCCCCGCCGTCACGATCACCGCGGAGGCCACGACGATCAGGAAGGGGGCACGCAGGAGCAGTGCCACGGCGGCTGCGGCGAGCCCCGCGGCCCTCGCGTCCAGCACCAGGTCGTACCCGTCCGCGAAGGTCTGCTGGGCCGTGAGGGCGGCGAGGAGGGCCACGGGCAGCAGGGCGGCGAGGCGCTGGACGAGAGGGCGTTCCAGGACTCCCTCGGGGACCAGCAGACCGATGAGCTTGACGGCATAGCAGCCGAGTGCGGTGCCGACGATCGCGATCCAGACGTTCATCGGTCCTCTCCTTGCCGGCCGTCGCCTTGCCGGCCGTCGGCCCTGCGGCGCCCTTCCGCCCAGAGAACGACCGGGGCGGCCACCCCGGCGACGAGGACCGGGACCCCGGCGGGCAGCACGGGCAGCAGCCCGAGCCCCAGGACGACGGCGATGCCCGCGACGGCCCGCTCCCCGGTGGTTTTCAGCATCGGCGCGAGAAGTGCCAGGAAGACGGCGGGGCCGGCCGCGTCGAGCCCCCACGCGTCGGTGTCGCCGATGGCCTCGGCGCCGAGCGCACCGAGCAGCGTGGTGAGGTTCCACAGCACGTAGAGGCTGAGCCCGGTGACGGTGAAGCCGATGCGGGCGGCGCGACGCGTGGGCTGGGCGAGGGTGACGGCCGTGGTCTCGTCGATGACCCACTGGGCGGCGAACGGCCGCACCACGCGCGGGAGGGCCAGCACCTGGGAGAGGCGCAGCCCGTAGAACGCGTTGCGCACACCCAGGAAGAAAGCCCCGGCCGCCGCCGTGAACGGGTTGCCGCCGGCCGCGAGCGCCCCCACCAGGGCGAACTGGGAGGCCCCGGTGAACACCAGGAGGCTCAGCGCGCAGGTCTGCAGCAGGCTGAGCCCACTGCCGGCCGAGGTCACCCCGAAGGCGAACCCGGACAGTCCGACGGCGACCCCGACTCCCAGGGCGTCCCGGACGACGGCTCCGTCGGACTTCGCTCCGCCACTGTCATGCGTCTCCACGAGACCGGTCTGTTCAGTCACCACACCTCGGACGGTACGAGCAGTGAGCCTCAGGGGTCTTGTACGTTCTTGCGCCCGCGTATGTCCTGCGCCCGCGTGCCTCGACCTCGCGCATGCCGTCCGTGCGCTCGCACCCGTTGTCGAGACCGCCCACACGTTCCCGCTGGTACGCGCCCGGAGGCACGCCCACGATCCGGCTGAAGTGGCGGTTGAGATGAGGCTGGTCCGTGAAGCCGACGGCGACGGCGGCCGCGGCGGGAGCCGTGCCCGTGTCGAGCAGGCGGCGGGCCTTGCGGACGCGGGCGTCGGTCAGCCAGGTGTGCGGCGGCATGCCGTAGGCCGCACGGAAGGCCCGCAGGAGCGCGAAGGGACTGGTGCCGAGGTCGGCGGCGAGCCGCTCCAGGGTCGGCGGGTCGGCCATCCGCTGCTCGAGCACGGCACGCGCGCGTGCCGCGACAGGCGCGCCGGCCGTGCGGACGGCACGCTGGGGCAGCGGCCCGCCGTTCAGGCGCAGCAGCCGGGTCACGGCGACCCGCAACAGGGTGTCCGCGGCCAGCGCGTTGCCCTCGTCGACGGCCCGCAGCACCTGATGGACGAGGCCCGCCGCGTACGGATCCTCGAGCACGGGGGTCACGAAGCCCGGGGTGCCGCGGATCGTGGTGGTCTCGGCGGCGATCTCGGCCACCACCTCCGGTGACGGGTAGACCGCGTCGTACCGCCAGCCCTCGGGCCCACCGGCGCGGCCGGTGTGCGGGGTGTCGGGGTTGACCAGAGCCAGGGCTCCCGGGCCCGCGTACTGGTCGGCGCCCCCGTGGTGGAACACATCGACGCCGTCGGCGATGGCCGCGATCACGAAGTTCTCGTGGGTGTGCCGCACGAACTTCTTCTCGACGTAGCTCGCCCGCAGCAGATCGACGCCGGGCAGCTCCGTGTACCGCCAGTGCCTCGCCCGCTCCGCCGAACCCGCCATGGCCCCATTCTGCGTGGTGGGCCGTCCGGGCGCCGGAATCCGGACCCGTCGGCACCGCGGCAACCGGTGGACCCGCCCCGCCCGAGCCGTTTCCGCAGGTCCGGGCCGTTGTCAGTGGCCGGGTGCAGGATGGGGGCATGGTCAGCTCCGCAGATCGAGCCCTCGACGGCTTCTCCCCCGCGACCCGCGGCTGGTTCACGGGGGCCTTCTCCGCGCCCACCGCGGCCCAGGCCGGGGCGTGGCGGGCGATCGGCGAGGGCTCTGACGTGCTGGTGGTGGCCCCGACCGGCTCCGGCAAGACGCTGGCCGCGTTCCTCGCCGCGCTGGACCAGCTGACGTCGAGCCCACCCCCGGCCGACCCCCGAAAGCGCTGCCGCGTGCTGTACGTGTCACCGCTGAAGGCGCTCGCGGTGGACGTGGAGCGGAACCTGCGCAGTCCGCTGACCGGTATCCGCCAGGAGTCGGTGCGCCTGGGGCTGCCCGAGCCCGAGGTGAAGGTGGGCATCCGCTCCGGGGACACCCCGCCCGCCGAGCGCCGCGCCCTGGCCACGCGCCCGCCGGACATCCTGATCACCACCCCCGAGTCGCTGTTCCTGATGCTGACGTCGGCCACGCGCGACGCGCTCACGGGCGTGGAGACGGTGATCCTGGACGAGGTGCACGCGGTCGCGGGCACCAAGCGCGGCGCCCACCTCGCGCTCTCCCTGGAGCGGCTCGACGAGCTGCTGCCCCGGCCCGCACGCCGTATCGGCCTGTCCGCCACGGTCCGTCCCGTCGACGAGGTCGCGCGCTATCTCTCCCCGCAACGCCGGGTGGAAATCGTCCAGCCGCCGTCCGGCAAGGAGTTCGACCTGTCGGTGGTCGTGCCGGTGGAGGATCTGGGTGAGTTGGGCGGCTCCCCGGTCGCCGAGGGCAGCGAGGGCGCGGAGCGGCCGTCGATCTGGCCGCACGTCGAGGAGCGCATCGCCGACCTCGTCCAGGCCCACCGCTCCACGATCGTGTTCGCCAACTCCCGGCGTCTCGCGGAGCGGCTGTGCAACCGGCTCAACGAGATCGCGTACGAGCGGGCCACCGGTGTGCCCCTGGACGAGCACCATGCCCCGGCGGAGCTGATGGGCGGCTCGGGCGCCGCCCAGGGTGCGCCCCCGGTCCTCGCCCGGGCCCACCACGGGTCGGTCTCCAAGGAGCAGCGCGCCCTGGTCGAGGAGGATCTGAAGGCGGGCCGGCTGCCGGCCGTGGTCGCCACCTCCAGCCTCGAACTGGGCATCGACATGGGCGCGGTGGACCTCGTCGTCCAGGTGGAGTCACCTCCCTCGGTCGCCTCCGGCCTGCAGCGTGTGGGCCGCGCAGGGCATCAGGTGGGCGCGGTCTCCACGGGCGTGGTCTTCCCCAAGTACCGCGGTGACCTGGTCCAGTCGGCCGTGGTCACCGAGCGGATGCGCAGCGGCTCCATCGAGTCCATGAGGATCCCCAACAACCCCTTGGACGTGCTGGCGCAGCAGATCGTCGCCATGACCTCGATGGACACCTGGCAGTTCGACGACCTCATCGCCACCGTCCGCCGCGCCGCCCCCTTCGCCTCGCTCCCCGAGTCCGCGTTCACGGCCGTCCTCGACATGCTCGCGGGCCGCTATCCGTCCGACGCCTTCGCGGAGCTGCGCCCGCGCGTGGTGTGGGACCGGGTCGCGGGCACGATCACGGGTCGACCGGGCGCGCAGCGTCTCGCCGTCACCTCCGGGGGCACGATCCCCGATCGCGGCCTCTTCGGTGTCTTCCTCGCGGGCTCCGACCCGAAGAAGGGCGGCGGCCGGGTCGGCGAGCTCGACGAGGAGATGGTGTACGAGTCCCGGGTCGGGGACGTGTTCACCCTCGGCACCAGCTCCTGGCGCATCGAGGACATCACGCGCGACCGGGTGCTGGTCTCCCCCGCTCCGGGCGTCCCGGGCCGCCTGCCCTTCTGGAAGGGCGACCAGCTCGGCCGCCCGCTCGAACTGGGCCGCGCGGTCGGCGCGTTCCTGCGCGAGGTCGGCTCCCTGTCCCAGGAGGACGCCCGGCTGCGCCTGCTGGCCGCCGGACTCGACACCTGGGCCGCCGACAATGTCCTGTCGTACCTGTCCGAACAGCGCGAGGCCTGCGGCCACGTCCCCGACGACCGCACGATCGTCGTCGAACGCTTCCGCGACGAGCTGGGCGACTGGCGAGTCGTCGTCCACTCCCCCTTCGGCGCCCAGGTCCACGCCCCCTGGGCCCTCGCCCTCGGCGCGAAGCTTTCCGAGCGGTACGGCATGGACGCCCAGGTCATGCACGCCGACGACGGCATCGTGCTGCGCCTGCCCGACGCCGACCTGATGGGCCTGGACCTGCTCGACATGGAGCCCACGAAGGCGGGCACGGAATACGACGCCGAGCAGGCCCCTCTCGGCGCGGCGGACGTCGCCTTCGACAAGGGCGAGGTCGACCAGATCGTCACCGACCAGGTGGGCGGCTCGGCGCTGTTCGCGTCCCGCTTCCGCGAGTGTGCCGCCCGCGCGCTCCTGCTGCCCCGCCGCAGTCCGGGCAAGCGCACGCCCCTGTGGCAGCAACGCCAGCGCGCGGCCCAGCTACTGCAGGTGGCGAGCGAGTTCGGCTCGTTCCCGATCGTCCTGGAAGCGGTCCGCGAATGTCTCCAGGACGTCTTCGACGTCCCGGGTCTCACCGAACTGATGGGCGACATCGAATCCCGCAAGGTCCGCCTCGTCGAGGTCACCACGCCGGAGCCCTCCCCTTTCGCCCGCTCCCTCCTCTTCGGATACGTCGCCCAGTTCCTGTACGAGGGCGACTCGCCGCTCGCCGAGCGCCGCGCCGCCGCCCTTTCGCTGGACTCAAGGCTGCTCGCCGAGCTGCTGGGCCAGGCGGAGCTGCGCGAGCTGCTCGACGCCGAGGTGCTGACGGAGTTGGAGCGGGAAGTCCAGTGGCTCACCGAGGACCGCCGCGTCAAGGACGCCGAAGGTGTCGCGGACCTCCTCCGGCTCCTCGGCCCTCTCCGGGACGCCGAGTTGGCAGAGCGCGGTGCCGAGCCGCAGTGGGCGCGGGAGTTGGCCGGGGCCCGCCGCGCCATCCGGGTGCGGATCGCCGGCACCGACCACTGGGCGGCGATCGAGGACGCGGGCCGACTGCGCGACGCGCTCGGCACAGCCCTGCCGGTCGGTGTCCCGGAAGCCTTCACGGAGCCGGTCAAGGACCCCCTCGGCGACCTCCTGGCCCGGTACGCGCGCACGCACGGCCCGTTCACCTCGGCCACGGCCGCCGCGCGCTTCGGCCTCGGTGCAGCCGTCACGGACGGGGCACTCCACCGGCTGGCGGCGAACGGCCGCGTCGTCCAGGGTGAGTTCCACCCGGCGGGCATCGGCCAGGAGTGGTGCGACGCGGCCGTGCTGCGCCGCCTGCGCCGCCGCTCGCTGGCAGCTCTGCGACACGAGTTGGAGCCGGTGCCACCCGCCGCGCTCGCCCAGTTCCTGCCGCAGTGGCAGCACGTGGGCGGCGGTCACGGGCTGCGCGGCATCGACGGACTGGTGCGCGCGATCGAGCAGGTGCAGGGCGCCTCCGTGCCCGCCTCCGCCCTGGAGAAGCTGCTCCTGCCCTCCCGGGTCGCCCACTACAACCCCGCGATGCTCGACGAACTCACCGCGACCGGCGAGGTCGTCTGGGCGGGCGCCGGAGCCCTCCCCGGCAAGGACGGCTGGGTCTCGCTGTACCTGGCGGACGCCGCCCCGCTTCTCCTCCCACCCCCGCACCCCCTGGAGCTGACCGCGCTCCACGAGTCGGTTCTGAGCACCCTCTCCGGCGGTTACGGCCTCTTCTTCCGCCAGATCACGGATCAGGTCCGCGCGACCACCCACCCCGACGTCTCAGATCCCCAACTGGCCGACGCCGTATGGGACCTGGCCTGGTCCGGTCGCCTCACCAACGACACGCTCACCCCCATGCGTTCCCTCCTGGGTTCGGGCCGCACCGCGGGCTCCACCGCCCACCGGGCCAAGCGCACGGTCCCGCGCGGCCGGTACGGCTCCCTGACCGCGGCCGCACGCCCCCAGTCCCGTACGGGCCCACCCACGGTCGCCGGCCGCTGGTCCCTCCTGCCCGCCCCCGAGCCCGACCCCACCGTCCGCGCCCACGCCCTGGCCCGCACCCTGCTCGACCGCCACGGTGTCGTGACCCGGGGCGCCGTGGCCGCGGAGGGCGTCGAGGGCGGCTTCTCCGCCGTCTACCGCGTCCTGTCCGTCTTCGAGGAGAGCGGGCAGGCGCGCCGCGGCTACGTCGTCGAGGGCCTGGGCGCCGCCCAGTTCGCGATGGACGGGGCCGTGGACCGCCTCCGTGCGGTGTCCAACGCCCGCGAACGAAACGAGCCGCTTCCGGAGGCGGCCCCGAACGGCCTCGCCGGAGGCCACGACTCCACACCGGCTTCCTGGGACGGCTTCCCCGACGCCCCTGGCCCGGGCGATGCCTCCGACGATCCCTTTGCCGCCATCGACGTCCGCACTCCGGCCGAGCCCGGCTCCGCTTCCACCCCGGTCGGCAGCCACGGCACGCACAAGGCGTACGACCAGGGCTCCTCCTCCGCCCACGCCGACCCGTACGGCCGAGCCACCCGCGACCCGCACCGCAGCCGCCCCACTCCTTCCCCCCGAGCCGCCGTCCTGGCCGCCGCGGACCCCGCGAACGCCTACGGCGCCGCCCTCCCCTGGCCCGAGCCGCCCACCGAGGCCGGTCACAAACCGGGCCGCAAGGCGGGCTCCCTGGTCGTCCTGGTCGACGGCGAACTGACCGTCTACATGGAGCGCGGCGGCAAGACCCTCCTGGCCTGGCCCGCCGACCCGGATGCCAGACCCATGGACGACCCACGCCTCCGCCCGGCAGCCGAAGCCCTGGCCGCGGCAGCACGCGCGGGCTCACTGGGCACGGTCACGGTGGAACGCGTGAACGGCACCTCCGCCCTCACCTCCCCCCACGGCCCCCTCCTGGAAGCAGCGGGCTTCATCGCGACCCCGCGCGGCCTGCGCATCCGAGCATGATCACTGAGCCACTCGTCACGAGGCCCGGGCCCCATCAGGGCCGCAGGGCTGTGTCGATATGCGGCTCCGTCTCATGGGCGCGACCGGCCACTCACGGCCCCGCACCCGCCCCCCAACCGCTGCCCCGAGCCATGTGGGCGCCGGGTACCGAACCCATGCCACCCTTGACCCATGCCCGAAGGTGACACCGTCTGGCAAGCGGCGGGACGACTCCACACCGCCCTCGCCGGCAAGGTGCTGTCCCGCTCCGACCTACGCGTACCGAAGTACGCCACGGCCGACCTCACCGGCCGTACCGTCCTGGAGGTGACGCCCCGCGGCAAGCACCTCCTCACCCGCATCGAGGGCGGCCTGACCCTCCACTCGCACCTGCGGATGGACGGCTCCTGGAAGGTGTACGCCAACGGCGAGCGCTGGCGCGGCGGCCCGGCACACCAGATCCGCGCGATCCTGGGCAACACCGACCGCACGGCCGTCGGCTATCGCCTCCCCGTACTGGAGTTGATCCGCACCACCGACGAACACCACGCCGTCGGCCACCTCGGCCCCGACCTGCTCGGCGCGGACTGGGACCCCGACCGGGCCCTCACCAACCTCCTGAGCGACCCCACCCGTGCCCTCGGCGAGGCCCTCCTGGACCAGCGCAATCTCGCCGGTATCGGCAATGTCTACAAGAGCGAGCTCTGCTTCCTGCTCCGGGTCACCCCCTGGGTCCCCGTCGGCGCCCTCCCCGAGGACCTCGCCGCCCGGCTGCCCGCGCTCGCCGAGAAACTCCTCGAAGCCAACCGCGACCGCCCGATCCGCAACACGACAGGCCGCCGCCACCACGACCTGTTCGTGTACGGCCGGGCGCCCCGTCCCTGCCTTCGCTGCCACACCCCCGTCCGCGCGGCCGACCAGGGCGACGGCTCCCGCGAACGCCCCACCTACTGGTGCCCCACCTGCCAGTCGGGCCCGGCGCCGGCACCGGGCTCTGCCAGAACACCCCGCCCGAACCCCCGCGTTCAACGCCGTACACCCAATTGACGGACCGTCAGAAACGCTCGTACCGTCACCTCATGCCCATCCCGGCGTACGACCTCACCGGCCGCACCGCGTTCGTCACCGGCGCCGGCAGCGGTATCGGCCGCGCGTCGGCCGTACTGCTCGCCGAGGCGGGCGCGACGGTGCACTGCGCGGACCGCGACGCGCAGGGCCTGCACGAGACGGCGACCCTCATCAAGGCCAGGAACGGCACCGCCCGCACCCACCACCTCGACGTCACCGACCGCGCCCAGCTGACGCAGGCCGTGGCCTCGTGCGAACGGCTCCATGTGATGGCGGCGATCGCCGGGATCATGCACAGCAGCCCGGTGCTGGAGACCCGGGACGAGGATCTCGAACGGGTGTGGAGCGTCAACTTCAAGGGTGTGCTCCACGCCTGCCAGGCGGCGGCCCGCCGGATGATCGCCGACGAGACGCGGGGCAGCATCGTCACCATGGCCTCCGGCGCCGTCGACACCGGGGGTCCGGGGCTGCTCTGCTACGGCGTGACCAAGGCGGCGGTGGTCCAGCTGACCAAGACCCTGGCGACCGAGGTAGGCCCGCACGGCATCCGCGTCAACGCGGTGGCCCCGGGCTGGATCCGTACACCCATGACCGACCGCCACGACGGCGAGGCACAGGCGCGGACGGAGTCCTTCATGGCCCGGCTGTCACCGCTCAGCCGAGTCGGCGAGCCCGACGACATCGCGCACGCCGTGCTGCACCTCGCCTCCGAGGCCTCGGCGTTCACGACGGGCCAGATCCTCCGCCCGAACGGCGGGGTGGCCATGCCCTGGTGACCGCGGCCCCCACCGCGCCCTCCAGAACCGGGCCACCCCCCGCGCCCCCTGACGCGTCCCCCGACCGTCCCAGCGCCCGCCCCTTCGGCACGCAGTGCACAGGCAGGAGGCTCAGCCCCCACCCCCCGGCCGCGACCGCCCCCTCCACCGCGCCGGCATCCGGCACCAGCGCGAGCCGCAGCACACCCCACCACCACAACGCACCGAGCCCCAGAGCCGCCCCCCAGCGAACTATCCGCATGGCCGCCACCTCCAAGGCCTCCGGGCCCCCAGAACGACGCTAGACGGCCCTCGTCACGGCCGGAGAGGGCGCACCACCGGCACAGGGACGCACGACCCCCTCACAGGGACCGCGTCCACAGGGCGCGTGATGCGCCCCACAGCCGCTCACCGCCGACCTCACGCCCCCGGCGCGCCCACCCCCGAGGAGGCGCACGACCCACCGGTCACGCGGTCACGAAAGGCCGGCACACGCACGCGTTCGCCACGCGCCGCCCACTCTCCGCGCGCTACCCGTTCTCCGCCTGGAACATCCAGTGGTGCTTCTCAAGATCCGCCGTGATCCCGATGAAAATGTCCTGGCTCACCGGATCCGCCTCCGCGGTGCTCTCCACCCGCGTCCGCATCCGGGTGATCACCGCACCGAGCGCGTCCACCAGGGCCCTCACCGCGTCCGCGTCCTTGACCCAGCCGTCCGGGATTGTGCCGATACCGCTGCTCCCGGCCACCGTTCCGGCCCGCCCGTCCGGCGGGACACCGAGGGTGGAGGCGCGTTCGGCGACCGTGTCGGAGTGCAGCCGGGCGGTGTCCACGACCTCGTCGAGCTGGAGATGGACCGAGCGGAAGCGCGGCCCGACCACGTTCCAGTGGATCTGCTTGGCCACGAGGGAGAGGTCGACGAGATCGACCAGGGCGCCCTGCAGCGCCTCGGAGACGGTCTTGAGATCGGCCTCGGACAGCGGGCTCTTCACGACGTACATCGGCAAGCTCCGGTTTCTTCAGACGACCGTACGACCGTGTGCGCCCGTACGACCCCGTTCCCGCACCTCCACCATGACCGCACACCACCACCCCGGCAAACGGGAGCCCCGGGGCCCTGATCTCCCCGACCGGCGCAACGCAAAAGCCCCGGTCGGCGCCCCAGGTCTCCCTGGAGGCCCCGGCCGGGGCTCACTCTTCGCTTCTACCTCTTCACCGGCGCGCGCCGCACCTCACGCGGACAGTCGCGGCGGGTCAGGCCGCGACGACGTCCACCGCTTCGGCAGGCGCCTTGATCGTGACCCGCTCCGGCGGCACGCCGGCCACCGACACGGAGTTGAGCATCGGTCGACGTACTGGTGCTGGCACCGGCTCGGTGACAGCTGCGGACTGGGCCAGCTCGGCAAGGGCGAGCTCGTCACTCACTTCCCGCATGAGCTCGGACATCCGTACGTCCAGCGCGTCGCAAATGGCGGAGAGCAGCTCGGAGGATGCCTCCTTCTGCCCCCGCTCCACCTCGGAGAGATAGCCGAGTGAGACTCGGGCGGACGAGGAGACTTCGCGCAGAGTACGGCCCTGGCGCTGGCGCTGCCGACGCAGCACGTCACCAAGCAGGCGACGGAGCAGAATCATCGGTGGCTCCCTCCTCGGACCGCGTAGCCGCATCCTTCACGCCCCACCGTACCGCCTTGCGCTGCGGCCGTGCGGGGAGCGCTGTTGTGTTCACTCAGGGCTGTAAACATCAGGTCCCCCCGTTCTGTTCCGTATCCTGTGCCCGCTCGTTCCCGGTCTGTTCGCCCGCAAGCTCCTCAAGAAGCAGTGCGAGTACGCTCCGTACACTCTCCATACGGATTTCCGTCCGGCCGCCGTTCAACCGCAACGACGACACTTTCCCGCCACCTGATACGCCCGAATCCGCTGCGCCCGGCCCGGCGACGGCCACATGGACCGTGCCGACGGGCCGGCCGTCCTGGGGGTCCGGGCCCGCGACACCGGTGGTCGAAATTCCCCAGTCGGCGCCGAGCGCCTTGCGGACGCCCTCCGCCATCTGCACCGCGACCTGCGGATCCACCGCTCCATGCTGGTCCAGGAGAGTGGCGTCGACATCGAGCAACTGGTGCTTGAGCTCCGTGGCGTACGCGGTGACCGAGCCCCGGAACGCCTGGGAGGCCCCGGGGACCGCAGTGAGTTCGGCCGCGACCAGACCGCCGGTCAACGACTCCGCGACAGCGAGCGTCTCACCCTTCACTGTCAGTAGTCGCAGCACTTCGGCGGCCGTGGAAGTCAACGCTCCGCTCCCTCCGCTGCGGCTTCGCGCTCGGCGGTCCCGCTCCGGCGCAGCACAATGGCCTGTCTCACATAGTCAAGTCCGGTGACTACGGTCAGAATGACCGCCGCGGCCATCACCCACCACCTCAGGGTGGCCAGGGGGCCCTCCAGCGCCAGGACGTACATCCCGACGGCGATGCCCTGGGTCAGGGTCTTCAGCTTGCCGCCGCGGCTCGCCGGGATGACCCCGTACCGGATGACGACGAAGCGCAGAAGCGTGATCCCGAGTTCCCGGCCGAGGATCACCCCCGTCACCCACCACGGCAGATCGCCGAGGGAGGACAGGCAGATCAGCGCGGCACCCATGATCGCCTTGTCGGCGATGGGATCGGCGATCTTCCCGAAGTCGGTGACGAGGTCGTACGTGCGGGCCAGGTGGCCGTCGAAGATGTCGGTGATCATGGCGACGGCGAAGGCGGCCCAGGCCCAGGCCCGCCAGACCGGGTCGTACCCGCCGTCCATGAGCATCAGCGCGACGAAGCCCGGTACGAGGACCAGGCGGACCATGGTCAGGATGTTCGCGATGTTCCAGAGGCTGGCCTGGTTGACGGCGGCAGCTCCCAGCTTCCCGCCACGCACGGGCCGCGTATCCCCGGCAGCGCTCGGGGCGCCGGGAACGCCGGAGGCGCTCGTCGCGCCCTTGGCGCCGGGAGGGCCGCCCGCCGCGGATGCCGGGGCTCCCGTCATCTGGCCGCCTCCTCAGTACACACGAGGGAGCCGAGCGAACCCGGCAGCACCTCGGCCACCAGGTCGACGCCTTCCGTGCCGACCACCTTGGCCTCGACCACAAGGCCGACGCTCAGCCCCTCGCCGCTCGTGAACAGCACCTGGCCGTCCGTCTCGGGCGCCTGGTGAGCGCCGCGGCCGTAGGCACCCTCTTCGCCGTCGACCGACTCGACCAGCACGTGCACGGTCTGCCCGACGCGTTCCTCGGCACGCTGCGAGACCAGCTCCTCGGCCAGCCTCGAAACCCGCGCGAGCCGCTCGGCCACCACGTCCTCGGCCAGCTTGTTCTCGTACGTCGCCGCTTCGGTGCCCTCCTCGTCGGAGTACCCGAAGACGCCGATCGCGTCCAGTCTCGCGCCGTTCAGGAACCGCTCCAGCTCCGCGAGGTCGTCCTCGGTCTCGCCGGGGAAGCCCACGATGAAGTTGGACCGCACGCCGGCCTCGGGTGCCTTGCCGCGGATGGTGTCGAGCAGCTCCAGGAAGCGGTCGGTGTCGCCGAAGCGGCGCATCGAGCGCAGCACGGCCGGGGCGGAGTGCTGGAAGGAGAGGTCGAAGTAGGGCACGACCTTGGGCGTGGAGGTGAGCACGTCGATGAGGCCGGGCCGCATCTCGGCGGGCTGGAGGTAGCTCACACGCACCCGCTCGATGCCGTCGACCTCGGCGAGCTCGGGCAGCAGGGACTCCAGGAGCCGGATGTCGCCCAGGTCCTTGCCGTACGAGGTGTTGTTCTCGGAGACCAGCATGACCTCCTTGACGCCCTGCTCGGCCAGCCAGCGTGTCTCGTTCAGCACGTCCGAGGGGCGGCGGGAGATGAAGGAGCCGCGGAAGGACGGGATGGCGCAGAAGGAGCAGCGGCGGTCGCAGCCCGAGGCCAGCTTCACGGAGGCGACGGGCGAGCCGTCCAGGCGGCGGCGCAGTGGCGAACGCGGCCCGGAGGCCGGAGCGAGGCCGTCCGGAAGGTCGACGGGGGCATGCCCCGGGAGCGCGACCTCGGCAGCCGAATCCTGGCGCTCGGCCGGGCTGATCGGCAGCAGCTTGCGCCGGTCGCGCGGGGTGTGCGAGGCGTGGATGCCGCCGTTCAGAATGGTCTGCAGGCGGTCGGAGATGTCCGCGTAGTCGTCGAAGCCGAGCACGCCGTCGGCCTCGGGCAGCGCCTCGGCGAGCTCCTTGCCGTACCGCTCGGCCATGCAGCCGACCGCGACGACGGCCTGGGTTCTGCCGTGGCCCTTGAGGTCGTTGGCCTCCAGGAGCGCATCGACGGAGTCCTTCTTGGCGGCTTCGACGAAGCCGCAGGTGTTGACGACCGCGACGTCCGCTTCCTCGGCGTCCTCGACGAGCTCCCAGCCGTCCGCCTCCAAGCGGCCTGCGAGCTCCTCCGAGTCCACCTCGTTACGGGCGCAGCCAAGAGTGACGAGTGCGACGGTACGGCGTTCAGGCATGGGCTCAAGACTACTTCGTCCGACTGACAGCCCACGTCGACGGGGTTGGCCGATCTTGGCCAACCCCGTTCACGCGCTTTCCTTCGAATCGTCCGTACATCCGTGGCCCGGACGTTCCGAAGGCTCAGCCGACCTCGGGGTCGCCCTTCGTGTACGTCAGGCGTTCGACCTGGCCGGGCTGGAAGTCGTCCTCGATCTTCTTGCCGTTGACGTAGAGCTGGACGGCCCCGGCGTCACCGAGGACGAGGTCGATCTTGGAGCCGTCCTGGAAGGTCTTGGACTCGCCCTGCTTGAGGAGTCCGTCCCACAGGAACCGGCCGTTGTGGTCCTTGGCGGAGATCCAGCTGCGGCCGTCGGAGGCGCTGACCCGTACGGTCACCTTGTCGCGGGGCGCGGCCGCGATGGCGCTGTCCGTGGGGTCGGGCTTCGGATCGGCGTCGGGCTTGTCGGCCTTGGGCGTGGGCGAGGCGGGCTTGCTGGTGGTCGGCGTGGAGCCCTCGGCGACCTGCGTGGCGTCGCCGTCGTCCCCGCGGTCGAAGGCGGTGAAGCCGACGAAGCCGATCACCGCGACGATCGCGGCGACCATGGCGGCGGTCCAGTTGGGGCCGCGCCGCTCGGGACGGATCCGTTCCGCCTCGAACATCGGGGCCGCCGGGGTCGGCGCGGGCCGCCCGCCGTGGGCCTCGTCGTACTGCTCGAGCAGGGGGACGGGGTCGGTGCGCACGGCGCGCGCGAGGGTGCGGAGGTGACCGCGGGCGTAGACATCGCCACCGCAGGGGGTGAAGTCGTCCTGCTCGATCGCGTGCACGATGGCGATGCGGACCCGGGTGGCGTTGCTGACGTCGTCGACGGTCAGCCCGGCCGCGATGCGAGCCTGCTGGAGAGCACGGCCGATCGAGGGGCGTTCCGCCATGCGTTCGTCACGGTCGTCTTCGAACGGACGCTCGTCTTCGGGGAAGTTGCCGTCAGGGGAGTTGCCGATGGACACGGGGGCGCCTTTCGAGCGTGTAGCCACCTGTGCTGGAGGTTCAGTCTAGGGGGGGTACGAAAGGGTGGGGCAACCGGGCGGTGGGACTTTGTACGCCATCAGAATGGCCGGACATCCTGCTGGTGGTGAGGGTGTGGGGCACGAGGCTGTCCCCTCGTCCAACTTGACGTACGACGAAGGGAAACGGTTGCTCACCATTTCCTTACGGATGAGTCACGTTCGAATACCCGGATGCCGTAATTGCATCCGCGTTCCGCCCGCCGGACAACCGGTTTTCCCCTGTCGTGCGCTCCTGTCACGCCCCTCCGCGATCCCGCTGCGGCCCTTACTCCCCAGTCTCCCCCCGGATCACGGCCAGCACGCCGTCCAGCTCGTCGGGTTTCACAAGAACGTCACGTGCCTTGGAGCCCTCGCTCGGCCCCACGATGCCCCGGGACTCCATGAGGTCCATGAGCCGCCCTGCCTTGGCGAAGCCGACGCGCAGCTTGCGCTGGAGCATGGAGGTCGAACCGAACTGGGTGGAGACGACCAGTTCGGCCGCCTGGCACAGCAGGTCGAGGTCGTCGCCGATCTCCTCGTCGATCTCCTTCTTCTGCTTGGTGCCCACGGTGACGTCGTCCCGGAAGACGGGAGCCATCTGGTCCTTGCAGTGCTGGACGATCGCCGCGACCTCGTCCTCGGTCACGAACGCGCCCTGCATGCGGGTCGGCTTGTTCGCCCCCATCGGCAGGAACAGTCCGTCGCCCTTGCCGATCAGCTTCTCGGCGCCGGGCTGGTCGAGGATGACGCGTGAGTCGGCGAGGGAGGAGGTGGCGAAGGCGAGCCGCGAGGGGACGTTCGCCTTGATCAGACCGGTGACGACGTCCACGGACGGCCGCTGCGTGGCGAGCACCAGGTGGATGCCGGCCGCGCGCGCGAGCTGTGTGATGCGCACGATCGCGTCCTCGACGTCCCGCGGCGCGACCATCATGAGGTCGGCGAGCTCGTCCACGATCACCAGCAGGTACGGGTACGGCTGGAGCTCGCGCTCACTGCCCTCGGGCAGCTTGACCTTGCCGTTCCTGATCGCCTCGTTGAAGTCGTCGATGTGCCGGTAGCCGAACGCGGCCAGGTCGTCGTAGCGCAGGTCCATCTCGCGCACGACCCACTGGAGCGCCTCGGCGGCCCGCTTGGGGTTGGTGATGATCGGCGTGATCAGGTGCGGGATGCCCTCGTAGGCGGTCAGCTCGACGCGCTTGGGGTCGACGAGGACCATACGGACGTCCTCGGGGGTCGCACGGACCATGACCGAGGTGATCAGGCAGTTGATGCACGACGATTTGCCCGAGCCGGTCGCACCCGCGACGAGCACATGCGGCATCTTCGCCAGGTTGGCCATCACATAGCCGCCCTCGACGTCCTTGCCGAGCGCGACCAGCATCGGGTGGTCGTCCTCGGCCGCGTCCGCGAGGCGCAGGACGTCACCGAGGTTGACCATCTCGCGGTCGGTGTTGGGGATCTCGATACCGACGGCCGACTTGCCGGGGATGGGGCTGATGATCCGTACGTCCGGGCTGGCGACGGCATAGGCGATGTTCTTGGTCAGCGCGGTGATCCGCTCGACCTTGACCGCCGGGCCCAGCTCGACCTCGTAGCGGGTGACCGTCGGCCCGCGGGTGAAGCCGGTGACGGAGGCGTCGACCTTGAACTCGGAGAACACGTTCGAGAGGGAGGCCACTATGGCGTCGTTGGCCGCGCTGCGCGTCTTGCCGGGGCCGCCCCGCTCCAGGAGGTCGAGCGAGGGCAGGGAGTAGGTGATGTCGCCGGAGAGCTGCAGCTGTTCGGCGCGCGGCGGCAGCTCGCGGGGCTCGTCCGGAGCCTGCTTGGTCAGGTCCGGCACCAGGGCGTCCTGCCTGGCGCCCTTGGGCGGCCTTGCGGCCGGAGGCTCCTGCCTGGGCGTCTTGCTGCGCGCGGCCGGGACGGGGGTGGTCTCCTCCCGGTCGCCCACGCTCACCCCCTGGGTGAGGTCGGCGACCACCGGGGAGGGCGGCATCCCGTGCAGCACGGCCCCATCCAGCGCGGCAGCGGCGGCCGCGGCGACGTCCACGGCGTCCATCTGCCGGTTCGGGTCGGGCTGCCGTACGGCGGAGCGCCTCGGGCGGCGCCTGGTGAGTGCCTCCTGCTCGGCGCCGTCGGGGTCGTACGCCTCGGGGGCGGAGCCGCGCCTGCGGGAGCGCGCGGGCAGCGCATCGCGCCACTGCTCGTCGTAGCGGTCGTCGTCCTGCGCGTACTCGTCGTACTCGTCGTCGTCCGCGACGATGCCCAGCTTCTGCCCGAGCAGCCGCAGCCGCTGCGGGATCGCGTTGACCGGAGTGGCGGTGACGACGAGCAGCCCGAAGACCGTGAGCAGCACGAGCATCGCCACGGCGAGGGCCTCGCCCATGGTGTACGTCAGCGGGGTGGCGGTGCCCCAGCCGATGAGCCCTCCTGCGTCTCTTATCGCCTGCATGCCGGCGCTGCGGGCGGGCGAGCCGCACGCGAGGTGGACCTGGCCGAGGATGCCGATGACGAGTGCTGACAGGCCGATGACGATGCGACCGTTGGCATCCGGCTTCTCGGGGTGCCGGATGAACCGTACGGCGATGACCGCGAGCAGTATCGGCACGAGCAGGTCGAGCCGGCCGAAGGCGCCGGTCACGAGCATCTCGACAAGATCGCCGACCGGGCCGCGCAGGTTGGACCAGGTGCCGGCGGCGACGATCAGGGCGAGGGCGAGCAGCAGCAGCGCGACACCGTCCTTGCGGTGCGCCGGGTCGAGACCCTTCGCGCCCTGCCCTATGCCACGGAAGACGGCGCCGACGGCGTGCGCGGCACCGAGCCAGATGGCGCGTACGAGTCTGTACACGCCTCCGGTGGGATTGGGCGCCGGCTTCGGAGGGGCCGTCTTCTTCGCCGTCGCCTTCTTGGCGGGTGCCTTCCTGGCGGCGGCTTTCTTCGCGGGGGCCTTCTTCGCCGGAGCCTTCGTCGGAGCGGCCGCCTTCTTCGCGGGCGGCTTCTTCGCTGCGGACTGACGTGAGGCCATGGGTGTGAGGTTACCGGTGGAGGCCACAGCCGACACGTGTGCCTACTGCTTCACCCGTTCGTGTCGCGTACTCGAAGCCCCGAGGCTGACCCGGCCTGACAGTCCCTCAGCCCTTGCAGCCGGCTGACAACCAAGCGCGGGTCGGGGGCACTTGTGTGACACCGACCCGCGCTCCGGAACGTGCTCAGTTCTGCGACGGCAGCGCCGAGGGACCGCCCGTGCCCGGCTCCAACGCGTCCAGCGCCCTGCGCAGGCCCGTCAATTTGCGTTCGAGATGGGCCGCGGTGGCCACGGCAGCGGCGTCCGCCGAGTCGTCGTCAAGTTGCTTGGACAGCGCCTCGGCCTGCTCCTCGACGGCGGCGAGCCGGGCGGAGAGCTCGGCGAGGATGCCGCCGGAGGGCTCCTTGGAACCGCCCGCCGCACCCTTCCCGCCACCCTCCAACTGGAGCCGCAGCAGCGCCGCCTGCTCCCTGAGCTGGCAGTTCTTCATGTACAGCTCGACGAACACCGAGACCTTGGCGCGCAGCACCCAGGGGTCGAACGGCTTCGAGATGTAGTCGACCGCACCCGCCGCGTACCCACGGAACGTGTGGTGCGGTCCGTGGTTGATGGCGGTGAGGAAAATGATCGGGATGTCCCGGGTCCGTTCGCGCCGCTTGATGTGCGCGGCCGTTTCGAAACCGTCCATTCCCGGCATCTGGACGTCCAGCAGAATGACCGCGAAGTCGTCCGTCAGCAGCGCCTTGAGCGCTTCCTCCCCGGACGATGCCCGCACCAGTGTCTGATCGAGCGCGGAGAGGATGGCCTCCAGCGCCAACAGATTCTCCGGCCGGTCATCGACCAGGAGGATCTTGGCCTTCTGCACCATGGCCCGCCCTCCTCGCCCCGGCTTGGGGCCTCCCCTGTCCGCAGGACTCGACGTGACACCACTCGGCGTCACCCCAGGGGACGACTCCCTCGCGCCACCCGTCCTTGTGCCGGTCATCGTAGCCGCACCCCGCCCGTCGCCACACCCTGTCACCGTGATGTCACTGTGCTCGTAGCAGAAACGCAAGCGGGGACCAGAAGGTTCCCCGAATCCCGCGTTTCTACACGACCCCGGCCACACTCAGTCAGCAACTCGGTGTGCCCTCGGACGGGTTGCGACCACCGGCCGCCCGTCCTGTCACTCACTTCGCATCCACTGCTCCATGACCGACAGCAGATGATCCGGATCGACCGGCTTCGTCACATAGTCGGAGGCTCCCGAGTCGATCGCCTTCTCCCGGTCGCCCTTCATCGCCTTGGCCGTCAGCGCGATGATCGGCAGTCCGGCGAACTGGGGCATCCGGCGGATCGCCGTGGTCGTCGCGTATCCGTCCATCTCCGGCATCATGATGTCCATCAGAACGACCGTCACGTCGTCGTGCTGTTCCAGGACCTCGATGCCCTCGCGGCCGTTCTCGGCGTACAGCACGGACAGACCGTGCTGCTCCAGGACGCTGGTGAGCGCGAAGACGTTACGGATGTCGTCGTCGACGATGAGCACCTTCTCGCTGTCGAAGCGAATCGTCCGGCGCGGCTGCGCCGCCGCCTCCTGCGCGGCATGTTGCGCCCAGTGCTCCTGTGTCTGCCCGTTGCCCTGGTACAGGTCCGACGGGGAGCCCGTCGGCACGGACCTGCGACGCCGCCGGAAGAGCGCGGCGGCCCCGTTCTGCGTCTCGCGGTACGACCTCACCTCGGCCGGCGTCTCGGTGCGCTCGGCCAGCTCCTGCTCGGAGGCCAGCAGCTCCCCCGCCTCCAGCGCGGCGGGCGCACTGTGCGCATAGCCCTGCGGGGGCAGTTCGCTCGGGTGCAGCGGCAAATACAGGGTGAAGGTGGAGCCGCGTCCCGGCTCGCTCTGCGCGTAAATCTCGCCGCCCAGCAGCCGGGCGATCTCCCGCGAGATGGACAGCCCCAGGCCCGTACCGCCGTACTTGCGGCTCGTGGTGCCGTCCGCCTGCTTGAACGCCTCGAAGATGACCCGCATCTTGCTGGCCGCGATGCCGATGCCCGTGTCCGTCACCGAGAACGCGATCATGGGGGCGTCCGCGTCCCGCAGCGAGCCCGCCTCCAGCAGCTGCTCCTTGATGGCCACCGGCGCATCCGCGCCGGCCGGCCTGATGACCAGTTCCACGGCCCCGGAGTCGGTGAACTTCACCGCGTTGGACAGCAGGTTCCGCAGCACCTGCAACAGCCTCTGCTCGTCGGTGTGCAGCGTGGCGGGCAGCTCCGGCGAGACCCGTACGGAGAAGTCGAGGCCCTTCTCCGCGGTCAGCGGCCGGAAGGTGGCCTCCACGTAGTCGACGAGCTGGACGAGGGCGATACGGGTCGGCGAGACGTCCATCTTGCCCGCCTCGACCTTCGACAGGTCCAGGATGTCGTTGATCAGCTGGAGCAGGTCGGAGCCCGCTCCGTGGATCGTCTCGGAGAACTCGACCTGCTTGGGCGTCAGGTTCGACTCGGCGTTGTCGGCGAGCAGCTTGGCGAGGATCAGCAGCGAGTTGAGCGGGGTGCGCAGCTCGTGCGACATGTTCGCCAGGAACTCGCTCTTGTAGCGCATGGAGACCGCGAGCTGCTCGGCGCGCTCCTCCAGGACCTGACGCGCCTCCTCGATCTCGGTGTTCTTGACCTCGATGTCGCGGTTCTGCCGGGCCAGCAGCTCGGCCTTCTCCTCCAGTTCGGCGTTGGACGCCTGGAGTGCCTTCTGCCGGTTCTCCAACTCGTCGGACCGCTCGCGCAGTTGCTCGGTCAGCTCCTGCGACTGCTTCAGCAGCACCTCGGTCTTGGTGTTCACGGAGATGGTGTTGACGCTCGTCGCGATCATCTCCGCGATCTGGTTCAGGAAGTCCTTCTGGATCTGCGTGAACGGCGTGAACGACGCCAGCTCGATCACGCCGAGCACGGTCCCCTCGAAGAGCACCGGAAGCACGATGACCTGCGCCGGGGGCGCCTCACCGAGCCCGGAGGAGATCTTCAGATAGCCACTCGGCGCGTTCTCCACCAGGATCGTGCGCTTCTCCTTCGCGGCCGTCCCGACCAGCGCCTCACCGGGCCGGAACGACGTCGGCATGGAGCCCATGGAGTAGCCGTACGAGCCGAGCATGCGCAGCTCGTACTGCTCGTCGTTGTCCGGGGCCAGGTCCTTGCCGTCCAGGAACGGCAGCGCGAGGAAGAAGGCGCCGTGCTGCGCGGACACCACCGGCGTCAGCTCGCTCATGATCAGCGATGCCACGTCGTCGAGGTCCCGGCGGCCCTGCATCAGGGCGGAGATCCGGGCGAGGTTGCCCTTGAGCCAGTCCTGCTCCTGATTGGCGATCGTGGTGTCGCGCAGGTTGGCGATCATCTTGTTGATGTAGTCCTGCAGTTCCTTGATCTCGCCGGACGCGTCGACGTCGATCTTGAGGTTCAGGTCGCCCCGGGTCACCGCGGTGGCCACGCGCGCGATGGCGCGCACCTGCCGGGTCAGGTTCCCGGCCATCTCGTTCACCGACTCGGTGAGGTCCCGCCAGGTGCCGTCGACGTCCCGCACCCGCGCCAGACCGCCCAGCTGGCCCTCGGTGCCCACCTCGCGGGCCACCCGGGTGACCTCCTCGGCGAAGGACGACAGCTGGTCGACCATCGTGTTGATGGTGGTCTTGAGCTCCAGGATCTCGCCGCGCGCGTCGATGTCGATCTTCTTGGTCAGGTCGCCCTTGGCGATGGCGGTCGTGACCATCGCGATGTTGCGCACCTGTCCGGTGAGGTTGGACGCCATCGAGTTCACGGACTCGGTGAGGTCCTTCCACGTGCCCGCCACACCCGGTACATGCGCCTGGCCGCCCAGGATGCCGTCCGTGCCCACCTCACGGGCCACCTTGGTGACCTGGTCGGCGAACGAACTCAGCGTCTTCACCATGCTGTTGAAGGTGTCGGCGAGCTCCGCGACCTCGCCGGCCGCCTCGATCGTCACCGTACGCGTCAGGTCCCCGTTGGCGACGGCGGCCGCGACCTGGGAGATGTTCCGCACCTGCATGGTGAGGTTCTTGGCCATCAGGTTGACGTTGCCGCTGAGGTCCTTCCAGATGCCGGTGATGCCCGGCACGTGCGCCTGGCCGCCCAGAATGCCCTCGGTGCCCACCTCACGGGCCACCCGGGTCACCTGCTCGGCGAAGGACGACAGCTGGTCGACCATCGTGTTGACGGTGGTGACGAGTTCGAGGATCTCGCCCTTGGCGTCGACGGTGATCTTCTTCGACAGGTCGCCCTTGGCGACAGCGGTCGTGACCTCGGCGATCTGACGCACCTGGATCGTCAGGTTGTTCGCCATGAAGTTCACCGACTGCGTGAGGTCCTTCCAGGTGCCGGAGACACCCTGCACCTCGGCCTGACCGCCGAGCTGACCCTCCGTGCCCACCTCGCGGGCGACCCTGGTGACCTCCTCCGCGAACGACGACAGCTGGTCCACCATCGTGTTCAGCGTGTTCTTCAGCTCCAGGATCTCACCGCGCGCGTCCACGGTGATCTTCTGGGAGAGGTCTCCACGGGCCACCGCCGTGGCGACCTGCGCGATGTTGCGCACCTGACCGGTCAGGTTGCCGGCCATCCCGTTCACGGACTCGGTGAGATCGCGCCACACCCCGGCGACACCAGGCACCTGCGCCTGACCGCCGAGGCGGCCCTCCGTGCCCACGTCCCGGGCGACCCGGGTCACCTGGTCGGCGAAGGAGGAGAGCTGGTCGACCATCGTGTTGATGGTGTTCTTCAGCTCCAGGATCTCGCCGCGCGCGTCGACGTCGATCTTCTGGGACAGGTCTCCCCGCGCCACGGCCGTCGTCACCTGCGCGATGTTGCGCACCTGCGAGGTGAGGTTGCCGGCCATCGAGTTGACGGAGTCGGTGAGTTCCTTCCACGTACCGGACACACCGTCCACGCGAGCCTGACCGCCGAGGCGGCCCTCCGTGCCCACGTCCCGGGCCATGCGCGTCACCTGGTCCGCGAACGACGACAGCTGGTCCACCATCGTGTTCACGGTGTTCTTCAGTTCGAGCATCTCGCCCGCGACATCGACGGTGACCTTCTGCGAGAGGTCACCGTTGGCCACGGCCGTCGTCACCGCCGCGATGTTCCTCACCTGTCCGGTGAGATTCCGGAACGCGGTGTTGACGGAGTCCGTCAGATCCTTCCACGTACCGGCCGCGCCGGGCACCTGCGCCTGACCGCCCAGCCGGCCCTCGGCACCGACCTCGTTGGCCACCCGCGTGACCTCGGCACCGAAGTACGAGAGCTGGTCGACCATCCCGTTGACGGTGTTCTTCAGCTCCAGCATCTCGCCGGCCACGTCCACGGTGACCTTCTGCGAGAGGTCACCGTTGGCCACGGCCGTCGTCACCGCCGCGATGTCCCGCACCTGGATCGTGAGATTCCGGAAGACCGTGTTCACCGAATCGGTGAGGTCCTTCCACGTTCCCGCCGCGCCCGGCACCTGCGCCTGACCGCCCAGCCTGCCCTCGGCACCGACCTCGTTCGCCACCCGCGTGACCTCGTCGGCGAAGATCCGCAGCGTCTCGGTCATCTGGTTGATGGTCTCGGCGAGTTTGGCCACCTCACCGCGTGCGGGCACCGTGACCTTCTGCGACAGGTCACCGTTGGCGACCGCGGTGGTGACCTGGGCGATCCCTCGCACCTGTGCGGTGAGATTGCCGGCCATGGTGTTCACCGAATCGGTGAGCTCCTTCCACACACCCGCCACACCCGGCACCTCGGCCTGACCGCCGAGCTGCCCGTCGGTGCCCACCTCGCGAGCGACCCGGGTCACCTCGGAGGAGAACGCGGAGAGCTGGTCGACCATCGTGTTGACGGTCTCCTTCAGCTCCAGCATCTCGCCGGCCACATGAACCGTGACCTTCCGGGACAAGTCACCCTTCGCCACCGCGGTCGTCACCAGGGCGATGTCCCTCACCTGTGCGGTGAGCCGGTGCGCCATGGTGTTGACGGACTCCGTCAGGTCCTTCCACGAACCGGACATGCCACGCACCTTGGCCTGCCCGCCCAGCTTGCCCTCGGTGCCCACCTCGCTGGCCACCCGGGTGACCTCGTCGGTGAACGTCGACAGCTGGTCGACCAGGTTGTTGACCGTACGCCCGACCTTCAGGAACTCCCCGCGCAGCGGATGCCCGGTCCCGTCCGGCCCCTGCGACCGCAGCTCCATGCGCGGCGACAGATCGCCGTCCGCGACGGCCGACAGCACCCGGCTGACCTCGGAGACAGGCCGTACGAGGTCGTCGACCAGCGCG
Organism: Streptomyces europaeiscabiei; assembly: GCF_036346855.1. Classification (NCBI taxonomy): domain Bacteria; kingdom Bacillati; phylum Actinomycetota; class Actinomycetes; order Kitasatosporales; family Streptomycetaceae; genus Streptomyces; species Streptomyces europaeiscabiei. The sequence continues at coordinate 7,622,463 of NZ_CP107841.1, read as the reverse complement.
TTCGACGCGTCGATCGCAGCCGCCCAGGACCCCTCGGTGGCACCCGTCTCCAGCCGCTCGGTGAGCTTGCCCTCACGCCCCACCACGCGCCGTACCCGCGACAACTCGCCGGTCAGATGCAGATTCCGGTCCGCCACCTCGTTGTACACGGCGGCGATCTCGGCCATCACACCGTCGCCCGAGACGGTCAGCCGCTTGCGGAAATTGCCGTCCCGCATCGCCTCCAGCGCCGTGAGCAGCCGGTTCAGGGCAGCCGTGTCCACGGTGGTGGTCCCATTACGCGCTTTACGTGATGTGCGCTGGTCACTCAGGGACTGTCCGCCTTTCGCGCGCGCCTTAGTGCCCCGCGTCGCTGCGCCAGACTCCACTGTGTCCCTCCCGCAAGGGTCGACCGTTCCTGCTGGACGTACTTCGCCGCATTCGAACGCTTCGTACTGCTCACACTGTTCGTACCACTCGTACTGCTTCGTACTCGGATACTTCTGCTCAGCGGGCCGGGTGCCACTCCCCGACGCACTGGGAAGGTACTCGGACCGGCCCGACCTTCTCCTGGAAGCCTGCCCAGTGTTTCACCATGCCTGAACCAGGCCATAACAGTTCGGCAGCTTCGCACACGGTCCGCACACCTCCGGACGGAAACACAGACGACCGGCATCCGCATGGACGGCGAAGGTAAGTAACCTTGCATGCGGCTGTCCAACCATGCCGGACCCGTCCGGCCTGGGCGGTGGCGCACGAGCATGAGCGGGCAGGCATCGGAGGGGCGGCCGCACCATGACCACCGGACTGCATCCCGGGGAGACCCCCCAGGAACCCAGGCCGACGGAGAACCGGCCTCTGCCACGGCAGGAGGCCGTCCCAGGATCCCCGCACGTCGAGAACCGGACAAGGAGTTCTGTGATCACCGCGCGCGCGGCCGCCAGCTTCACTGCCGTCTCACGATCCGTCGCGACCGCCCGCTCGTTCGTCCGCGACACCCTCCAGGGCTGGGGCTTCGCCGACATCGTCGACGACGCGGTGGTCCTCACCAGCGAGCTCGTCACCAACGCGGTCGTCCACGCGGGAACCTCTGCCGACGTCCTGTGTCTACGGGCCGACGACGGCGTACGCATCGAGGTGGCCGACCGATATCCCGAGCGTGAGATCCCCCTCCAGGGCAGCCACATCAACATGGGCAGCCCGGACCGCGAGGGCGGCCGCGGCCTCCAGCTGTGCGCGGCGATGGCCTCTCGCTGGGGCGTCGAGTACACGTCCACCCACAAGCAGGTCTGGTTCCGACTCGACCTCCCCGACCGCCCGGTGGGCACCCGCTCGGCCGGCCCGGCCCTCCCCGCCGACCTGCTCCCGCTCGCCGACGGCCGGGTCCGTGTCGCGGTCGTCCAGATCGACCGCGTGGGCGCGATCGGCGCCTGGAACGAGGACGCTGAGGAACTCTTCGGGTACTCCCCCGACCAGGTCATCGGCAAGCCGCTCACCGACCTCGCCGCCTGGCCGCACACCCCCGGCACCAGCACCGGCGTCGTCGAGGCCCTCCAACTCTCCCGCTGGGAGGGCAGTTACGGCATCCGCGGCGCCAACGGGCGCGTGACGCCGGTCTACGCCTCCCACCTCCGGGTCCGCGACACGGCCGGCGACCCCTCCACGGTCTGCCTTCTCGTCCGGGACGACGAGCGCGCCGTCCTCCAGACCCCGATCCGCATGCCGGCCGGTGACGGCTCCGGTTCCGGCGAGGGCCAGGCCGCGGATCCCTTCGAGGTCTTCATCGGCTCGCCCGCCCCGGACGACCTCGACGGCCTGCTCCAGCGCACGGTCGAGCGCGCCCGCGACATGCTCGACGGGGACTCCGCCTTCCTGCTCCTCGCGACCGACGACGAGACCGAGCTGGAGGTACGGGCCTCCACGGGCCTCCCGTCGGCCCGCCAGCGCTTCGCCCGCGTCCCCGTGGACGCCGGCCCCGGCCGCTACGGCTCGGCCCGTATGCCCGCCGTCCACGACGATCTCACGGCCGTCCCCGGCGCCGTCCCCCTCCTCAACGGCACGGGCATGCGCTCGGTCGTCACGGTCCCCCTCAAGGTCGAGGGCCGCCTCACGGGCTCCCTGGGCGTCGCCGCCGAGTCCCAGGGCTGGTACTCCAACGAGGAGGCCCTGCGCCTGCAGTTCGCCGCCGACCGCATCGCCCTGGCCGTCGAGTCGGCCCGCCTGGGCGAGCTGGAGCGCCTGCGCCGCGGCTCGTTGAGCTTCCTGGTGGAAGCCTCCGACCTCCTGGCAGGCACCCTGGACCGCGACCAGACACTGGCCCTCATGGCCCAGATGACGATCCCGACCCTCGCCACCTGGTGTGCCGTCTACACGATCGCCGACCAGGCCTCGGACCCGTACCTCAGTTACGTCCTGCACGAGGACGAGGACCTCATCGACGGCCTCAAGGCCCTCCTCTCCAAGATCCGCCCGCCGGAGCCCATCCCCACCCCGGGCGCCCGCGTCTGGACGGCTCCCGCCGAGGCTGCCCACCAGGCGGCCCTGCGCACGTCCATGCGCAGCCTGGGGCTGGGCGAGCCCGCCACGGTCAGCTCGGGCATCGGCACGACGCTGGCGACGGCCTCGGCGGTGGGCGGCGAAACAGTTGTCCTCCCGCTCGTGGCCCGCAACCGCGTGATCGGCATGCTGACCCTCGGCAAGCCCACGGACGAGCACTTCCGCCAGGAGATCCTGGAGTTGGCCGAGGACCTCTCCCGCCGGGCCGCCCTCGCCCTGGACAACGCCCGCCTGTACTCGGAGCGCGTGGCCATCAGCCAGTCCCTCCAGCGCAGCCTCCTGCCGCCCGAGCTTCCGCAGATCGACGGCGTCGAGGTCGAGGTGATCTACCGCGCGGCCGGCGAGGGCAACGAGGTCGGCGGCGACTTCTACGACCTCTTCCCCATCCGCGACGGCGCGTACGGCTTCGCCATCGGCGACGTCTGCGGCACCGGCCCGGAGGCCGCCGCGGTCACCGGCCTGGCCCGCCACGCCCTGCGCCTGCTGGCCCGCGAGGGCTACGGCGGCCCGGCGGTCCTGGAGCGCCTCAACTCCGCGATCATCGACGAGGGCGCCCGCAGCCGCTTCCTGACGCTCCTGTACGGCGAGTTGTGGCCCCAGGAGGACGGCAGCGCCGTACTGAAGGTCGTCTGCGCCGGTCACCCGCTCCCGCTGCGCCTGCGCCAGGACGGCACGGTCGAGCCCGCCGCCGAACCGCAAGCGCTCCTCGGTGTCATGGAGGATTTGGAGCTCTACGAGCAGACGATCACCCTCGACCCCGGCGACGTCCTCCTGTGCGTCACGGACGGTGTCACCGAACGCCGTGAAGGCACCCGCATGTTGGGCGACGACGGCCTCACCGAGGTACTCACCGCCTGCACGGGCCTCACGGCGGGCGCGGTCGCGGCCCGCGTCATGCGTGCGGTCGAACGCTTCGCCTCCGACGCCCCCTCCGACGACATGGCCATCCTGGCGATGCGCGTCCCGGGCCTCCAGAGGGACTGATTCCGGATACGACAAAGGCCCCGCCCAATCGGGCGGGGCCTTTCGACTGAGCCCCCAAACGGAATCGAACCGTTGACCTTCTCCTTACCATGGAGACGCTCTACCGACTGAGCTATAGGGGCCTGCCACCTGACCGAGGTCTCCCTCGCGGCAACGAGATAGATCATACCCTGAACCGGCAGCTCCTTCGAACCACCCGGCGCACTGCCAAACGGTCTACGCGCCCCCGAATTGCCCCGCGCACCCGAAGGGCTAGAAGGCCGGCTGCAGCAACCCGCCGAGCGCATTGCAGGCGGACACCAGCCGCTGCAGTTCCCGCCGCGACATCTCCCCGCCGATGGGCAGCGCCAGCGTCTCGTCGGCGGCACGCTCGGTCTCCGGCAGACACACGTCCCGCCGGAACCCGCGCATCCTGTGCACGGGTGTCTTCACCGGCACACTGCACTCGACTCCCTTGGCACGCACGGCGCGCGCGAAGGCGTCCCGGTCCGGCCGCCCGTTCCCGGGCACCCGCACGACGTACTGCTGGAAGGTGTGCCCGTCACACCCGTCGGGAGTCCGTACGCCCTTCAACTTCGCACTGAGATACGCGGCCTGCCGCCGGCGCTCCCCCAGCTCGCTGTACGGCGTCTCCGACTCGCCCTGCTCCAGCAGCAACAGCCCATGCCGCTGCCCGACTTGACGCAGCGACGCGATATCGGCCGACCGGCCGAAGCGGTGGACGACAACCGCTGCCACGGTCCGCGGTGTCACCGCGGCCTCGACAGCCGAGGCATCCAGGCAGTACGTCGCCGGGTCTATGTCGGCGAACACCGGCACAGCCCCTGCCAGGCTCACCGCCTGGGCGACCTCCGGGTTCCCGAACGCCGGCACGACCACTTCGTCACCGGCGCCGACACCTGCGGCCCTGAGCATTCCAACGGTACCCATGCTGCGGATCCTGCTCGCGCAACGTGAACTCCAAGTAAAGCCAAACAAAAAAGAGCTGGTCCCCGAACCGAAATTCGGGGACCAGCTCTTTCAATATTTGTTCGGCGGCGTCCTACTCTCCCACAGGGTCCCCCCTGCAGTACCATCGGCGCTGTAAGGCTTAGCTTCCGGGTTCGGAATGTAACCGGGCGTTTCCCTCACGCTATGACCACCGAAACACTATGAAACACTCAACCGCACCATCCCCCGTGACCAAACAAGGGAATGGGGTTGTTCGTGGTTTCAGAACCAACACAGTGGACGCGAGCAACTGAGGACAAGCCCTCGGCCTATTAGTACCAGTCAACTCCACCCGTTACCAGGCTTCCATATCTGGCCTATCAACCCAGTCGTCTACTGGGAGCCTTACCCCATCAAGTGGGTGGGAATACTCATCTCGAAGCAGGCTTCCCGCTTAGATGCTTTCAGCGGTTATCCCTCCCGAACGTAGCCAACCAGCCATGCCCTTGGCAGAACAACTGGCACACCAGAGGTTCGTCCGTCCCGGTCCTCTCGTACTAGGGACAGCCCTTCTCAATATTCCTGCGCGCGCAGCGGATAGGGACCGAACTGTCTCACGACGTTCTAAACCCAGCTCGCGTACCGCTTTAATGGGCGAACAGCCCAACCCTTGGGACCGACTCCAGCCCCAGGATGCGACGAGCCGACATCGAGGTGCCAAACCATCCCGTCGATATGGACTCTTGGGGAAGATCAGCCTGTTATCCCCGGGGTACCTTTTATCCGTTGAGCGACGGCGCTTCCACAAGCCACCGCCGGATCACTAGTCCCGACTTTCGTCCCTGCTCGACCCGTCGGTCTCACAGTCAAGCTCCCTTGTGCACTTACACTCAACACCTGATTGCCAACCAGGCTGAGGGAACCTTTGGGCGCCTCCGTTACTCTTTAGGAGGCAACCGCCCCAGTTAAACTACCCATCAGACACTGTCCCTGATCCGGATCACGGACCCAGGTTAGACATCCAGCACGACCAGACTGGTATTTCAACGACGACTCCACAACCACTGGCGTGGCCGCTTCAAAGTCTCCCAGCTATCCTACACAAGCCGAACCGAACACCAATATCAAACTGTAGTAAAGGTCCCGGGGTCTTTCCGTCCTGCTGCGCGAAACGAGCATCTTTACTCGTAGTGCAATTTCACCGGGCCTATGGTTGAGACAGTCGAGAAGTCGTTACGCCATTCGTGCAGGTCGGAACTTACCCGACAAGGAATTTCGCTACCTTAGGATGGTTATAGTTACCACCGCCGTTTACTGGCGCTTAAGTTCTCAGCTTCGCCACACCGAAATGTGACTAACCGGTCCCCTTAACGTTCCAGCACCGGGCAGGCGTCAGTCCGTATACATCGCCTTACGGCTTCGCACGGACCTGTGTTTTTAGTAAACAGTCGCTTCTCGCTGGTCTCTGCGGCCACCCCCAGCTCAAGGAGTAAATCCTCTCACCAGTGATGGCCCCCCTTCTCCCGAAGTTACGGGGGCATTTTGCCGAGTTCCTTAACCATAGTTCACCCGAACGCCTCGGTATTCTCTACCTGACCACCTGAGTCGGTTTAGGGTACGGGCCGCCATGAAACTCGCTAGAGGCTTTTCTCGACAGCATAGGATCATCCACTTCACCACAATCGGCTCGGCATCAGGTCTCAGCCACATGCACGACGGATTTACCTATCGCACGGCCTACACCCTTACCCCGGGACAACCACCGCCCGGGATGGACTACCTTCCTGCGTCACCCCATCACTCACCTACTGCAAGTCTGGTCCGTCGGCTCCACCACTTTCCTTTCCCCGAAGGGTCCGGAACGGCTTCACGGACTTAGCATCGCCTGGTTCAATGTTTGACGCTTCACAGCGGGTACCGGAATATCAACCGGTTATCCATCGACTACGCCTGTCGGCCTCGCCTTAGGTCCCGACTTACCCTGGGCAGATCAGCTTGACCCAGGAACCCTTAGTCAATCGGCGCAAACGTTTCTCACGTTTGTATCGCTACTCATGCCTGCATTCTCACTCGTGAACCGTCCACAACTCGCTTCCGCGGCTGCTTCACCCGGCACACGACGCTCCCCTACCCATCCCAGCGGGCGTTGGCCCTCATGCTGAAATGACACGACTTCGGCGGTACGCTTGAGCCCCGCTACATTGTCGGCGCGGAATCACTAGACCAGTGAGCTATTACGCACTCTTTCAAGGGTGGCTGCTTCTAAGCCAACCTCCTGGTTGTCTGTGCGACTCCACATCCTTTCCCACTTAGCGTACGCTTAGGGGCCTTAGTCGATGCTCTGGGCTGTTTCCCTCTCGACCATGGAGCTTATCCCCCACAGTCTCACTGCCGCGCTCTCACTTACCGGCATTCGGAGTTTGGCTAAGGTCAGTAACCCGGTAGGGCCCATCGCCTATCCAGTGCTCTACCTCCGGCAAGAAACACACGACGCTGCACCTAAATGCATTTCGGGGAGAACCAGCTATCACGGAGTTTGATTGGCCTTTCACCCCTAACCACAGGTCATCCCCCAGGTTTTCAACCCTGGTGGGTTCGGTCCTCCACGAAGTCTTACCTCCGCTTCAACCTGCCCATGGCTAGATCACTCCGCTTCGGGTCTTGAGCGTGCTACTCAGTCGCCCTGTTCGGACTCGCTTTCGCTACGGCTACCCCACTCGGGTTAACCTCGCAACACACCGCAAACTCGCAGGCTCATTCTTCAAAAGGCACGCAGTCACGACGCACCGAGTAAACTCGATGCGCGACGCTCCCACGGCTTGTAGGCACACGGTTTCAGGTACTATTTCACTCCGCTCCCGCGGTACTTTTCACCATTCCCTCACGGTACTATCCGCTATCGGTCACCAGGGAATATTTAGGCTTAACGGGTGGTCCCGCCAGATTCACACGGGATTTCTCGGGCCCCGTGCTACTTGGGTGTCTCTCAAACGAGCCGTCAATGTTTCAGCTACGGGGGTCTTACCCTCTACGCCGGACCTTTCGCATGTCCTTCGCCTACATCAACGGTTTCTGACTCGTCGACCAGCCGGCAGACTGATCAAGAGAGATCCCACAACCCCGTACACGCAACCCCTGCCGGGTCTCACACGTATACGGTTTGGCCTCATCCGGTTTCGCTCGCCACTACTCCCGGAATCACGGTTGTTTTCTCTTCCTGCGGGTACTGAGATGTTTCACTTCCCCGCGTTCCCTCCACTTGCCCTATGTGTTCAGGCAAGGGTGACAGCCCATGACGACTGCCGGGTTTCCCCATTCGGACACCCCCGGATCAAAGCCTGGTTGACGACTCCCCGGGGCCTATCGTGGCCTCCCACGTCCTTCATCGGTTCCTGGTGCCAAGGCATCCACCGTGCGCCCTTAAAAACTTGGCCACAGATGCTCGCGTCCACTGTGCAGTTCTCAAACAACGACCAACCACCCATCACCCCGAACCAGAAGTCCGAGTGCACTGGGGCCGGCACTGAAGGCAGCCATACGGCCATACCCTCAGACACCCAACAGCGTGCCCGACCGGTCCTCGTCCAGAGATCATGCTTTCCACACTCTTACGAGCAGTACTCACAGCCTCCGGCCCGTGAACCGGCCGAATAATCAACGTTCCACCCTGAGCTAACCAGCATCAGACGTTCGCTGATGATCTGGCCTCTGACCTCACCCCGAAGAGTTCGGTAGAAGTGCTCCTTAGAAAGGAGGTGATCCAGCCGCACCTTCCGGTACGGCTACCTTGTTACGACTTCGTCCCAATCGCCAGTCCCACCTTCGACAGCTCCCTCCCTTACGGGTTGGGCCACCGGCTTCGGGTGTTACCGACTTTCGTGACGTGACGGGCGGTGTGTACAAGGCCCGGGAACGTATTCACCGCAGCAATGCTGATCTGCGATTACTAGCAACTCCGACTTCATGGGGTCGAGTTGCAGACCCCAATCCGAACTGAGACAGGCTTTTTGAGATTCGCTCCGCCTCACGGCTTCGCAGCTCATTGTACCTGCCATTGTAGCACGTGTGCAGCCCAAGACATAAGGGGCATGATGACTTGACGTCGTCCCCACCTTCCTCCGAGTTGACCCCGGCAGTCTCCTGTGAGTCCCCATCACCCCGAAGGGCATGCTGGCAACACAGAACAAGGGTTGCGCTCGTTGCGGGACTTAACCCAACATCTCACGACACGAGCTGACGACAGCCATGCACCACCTGTACACCGACCACAAGGGGGCGACCATCTCTGGCCGTTTCCGGTGTATGTCAAGCCTTGGTAAGGTTCTTCGCGTTGCGTCGAATTAAGCCACATGCTCCGCTGCTTGTGCGGGCCCCCGTCAATTCCTTTGAGTTTTAGCCTTGCGGCCGTACTCCCCAGGCGGGGAACTTAATGCGTTAGCTGCGGCACCGACGACGTGGAATGTCGCCAACACCTAGTTCCCACCGTTTACGGCGTGGACTACCAGGGTATCTAATCCTGTTCGCTCCCCACGCTTTCGCTCCTCAGCGTCAGTAATGGCCCAGAGATCCGCCTTCGCCACCGGTGTTCCTCCTGATATCTGCGCATTTCACCGCTACACCAGGAATTCCGATCTCCCCTACCACACTCTAGTCTGCCCGTATCGAATGCAGACCCGGGGTTAAGCCCCGGGCTTTCACATCCGACGCGACAGACCGCCTACGAGCTCTTTACGCCCAATAATTCCGGACAACGCTCGCGCCCTACGTATTACCGCGGCTGCTGGCACGTAGTTAGCCGGCGCTTCTTCTGCAGGTACCGTCACTTTCGCTTCTTCCCTGCTGAAAGAGGTTTACAACCCGAAGGCCGTCATCCCTCACGCGGCGTCGCTGCATCAGGCTTTCGCCCATTGTGCAATATTCCCCACTGCTGCCTCCCGTAGGAGTCTGGGCCGTGTCTCAGTCCCAGTGTGGCCGGTCGCCCTCTCAGGCCGGCTACCCGTCGTCGCCTTGGTGAGCCGTTACCTCACCAACAAGCTGATAGGCCGCGGGCTCATCCTTCACCGCCGGAGCTTTCCACACTCATCGGATGCCCGAAAGTGTTGTATCCGGTATTAGACCCCGTTTCCAGGGCTTGTCCCAGAGTGAAGGGCAGATTGCCCACGTGTTACTCACCCGTTCGCCACTAATCCCCACCGAAGTGGTTCATCGTTCGACTTGCATGTGTTAAGCACGCCGCCAGCGTTCGTCCTGAGCCAGGATCAAACTCTCCGTGAATGTTTACCCGTAATCGGGTCGACACCACGAGAGCGGAACAGTCAGGCGGAATAAGCCCGACCGTTCACAGCGTCCTCGCTGTGTTTTACTTCAAAGGAACCTCGACCACCGAAAAGTTTCGGCGGACGGGGTATCAACATATCTGGCGTTGATTTTTGGCACGCTGTTGAGTTCTCAAGGAACGGACGCTTCCTTTGTACTCACCCAAGCTACTCTCGGGCTTTCCTCCGGGCAGTTTCCCTTCGGTCTTGCGTTTCCGACTCTATCAGACCGTTTTCCGATCCGATTTCCTCGGTGCTTTCCAGGTTCCCGCTTTCGCGTTTCCCTCTCCGGCGACTCCGACTTTATCAGAAGTTCTGAGTCGGAATTTCCGCCCGGTCCGGGTGGCTCCTGACGCACAGTTGCGTCGGGTTCCCCCCTGGGCGGAGCCGTAAACGTACTGGAGCGGGGCGCCCCGATGCAAATCGAGGAGCCCCGCTCCAGGCGGGCACTGACGGGGAGTCAGACCTCCACCACCACAGGCAGGATCATCGGCCTGCGCCGGTAGGTGTCGGAGACCCACTTGCCGAGGGTGCGGCGGATGAGCTGTTGCAGCTGATGGGGCTCGACGACCCCGTCCTGTGCCGAACGCTCCAGGACCTCGCTGATCCGCGGGACGACCGCACTGAACTCGGAGTCCTCGATGCCGGAGCCGCGGGCCTGGATGTGCGGACCGCCGGTGATCTTCCCGGTGGAGGAGTCCACCACCACGAAGACCGAGATGATGCCCTCGTCGCCCAGGATCCGCCGGTCCTTCAGGGCCGGCTCGCCGAGGCCCACCGAGAGGCCGTCGACGTACACGTAACCGGCCTGGACCTTGCCGGAGATCTTGGCCTTGCCCTCGACGAGGTCGACGACCACGCCGTCCTCGGCGATGACGATGCGGTCGTGCGGAACGCCTGTCAGGGCGCCCAGTTCGGCGTTGGCGCGCAGATGGCGCCATTCGCCGTGCACCGGCATCAGGTTCTTCGGGCGGCAGATGTTGTAGAAGTACAGCAGTTCGCCGGCCGAGGCGTGTCCGGAGACGTGGACCTTGGCATTGCCCTTGTGCACGACGTTGGCGCCCCAGCGGGTCAGGCCGTTGATGACGCGGTAGACCGCGTTCTCGTTGCCGGGGATCAGGGACGAGGCCAGGATCACCGTGTCGCCCTGGACGATGCGGATCTGGTGGTCCCGGTTGGCCATGCGGGACAGGGCCGCCATCGGCTCGCCCTGTGATCCGGTGCACACGAGGACGATCTCGTGGTCCGGCAGGTCGTCGAGTGTCTTGACGTCCACGACCAGGCCCGGCGGAACCTTCAGGTAGCCCAGGTCCCTGGCGATACCCATGTTCCGGACCATCGAGCGGCCGACGAAGGCGACCCGACGGCCGTACTCGTGGGCAGCGTCGAGGATCTGCTGGATGCGGTGGATGTGGCTGGCGAAGCTCGCCACGATGATCCGCTTGCCGGCGCCCGCGAAGACCTGACGCAGGACACTGGAGATGTCGCGCTCGGGGGGAACGAACCCCGGGACCTCGGCGTTCGTGGAGTCGGAGAGAAGGAGGTCGATCCCCTCCTCACTCAGCCGTGCGAACGCGTGTAGATCTGTCAGGCGGTTGTCCAGCGGGAGCTGGTCCATCTTGAAGTCGCCCGTGTGGACCACCATGCCCGCGGGGGTACGGATGGCCACGGCGAGGGCGTCCGGGATGGAGTGGTTGACCGCGATGAACTCGCAGTCGAAGGGGCCGATGCGCTCGCGGTTCCCCTCGACCACCTCTAGGGTGTACGGGCGGATGCGGTGCTCCTGGAGCTTGGCCTCGATGAGCGCGAGGGTCAGCTTGGAGCCGATCAGCGGGATGTCGGGCTTCTCCCGGAGCAGGTACGGGACCGCTCCGATGTGGTCCTCATGGCCGTGCGTGAGGACGATGCCCTCGATGTCGTCGAGACGGTCTCTGACGGACGAGAAGTCCGGCAGGATCAGGTCGATTCCGGGCTGCTCCTCCTCGGGGAAGAGCACGCCGCAGTCGACGATCAGCAGCCGGCCGCCGTATTCGAAGACGGTCATGTTCCGGCCGATCTCGCCGAGGCCGCCCAGCGGGGTGACCCGCAGGCCACCTTCGGGGAGCGGGGGCGGCGGGCCGAGTTCAGGATGCGGATGACTCAAAAGACTCTCCTCACCACGCGCGCCACGTACCTCTGTGGCACGTGGCGCGCATGACGTTCGTGCAAAAGCAGTTGTTGGATGTGGACGCAGGCACGTTCGTCCTGCCTATTCAGTTGTGAAGTCAGGTTGTCGCGTCGCGCGAAGTCCGGTGTTAGAGCTGTACCCCGCCGGCGCCAAGATCGATCTTGAGCTGGGCCGTCTCCTCGGGCGAGAGCTCCACCATGGGGGCGCGCAGCGGTCCGGCGGGCAGACCCTGGAGGGCGAGCGCCGCCTTGGTGGTCATCACGCCCTGGGTGCGGAACATCCCGGTGAAGACCGGGAGCAGCTTCTGGTGGATCTCGGTGGCCTTCTGAACGTCACCGGAGACGTACGCCTCGACGAGGGCGCGCAGCTCGGGGGTGACGACGTGGCCGACGACCGAAACGAAACCGACCGCGCCCACGGAGAGCAGCGGAAGGTTCAGCATGTCGTCGCCCGAGTACCAGGCGAGGCCGGAGCGGGCGATGGCCCAGCTGGCGCGGCCGAGGTCGCCCTTGGCGTCCTTGTTGGCGACGATGCGCGGGTGCTCGGCCAGCCGGACGATCGTCTCGGTGTCGATCGGGACACCACTGCGGCCGGGGATGTCGTAGAGCATGACCGGCAGGTCGGCCGCGTCGGCGATCGCCTTGAAGTGGCGGTACAGGCCCTCCTGCGGGGGCTTGTTGTAGTACGGCGTGACGACGAGGAGACCGTGGGCGCCGACCTTCTCGGCGGCGCGGGCGAGTTCCTTGCTGTGGTGGGTGTCGTTCGTGCCGACGCCGGCGATGACGTGGGCACGGTCACCGACGGCTTCGAGGACGGCTCGTACCAGGTCCGATTTCTCCGCGTCACCGGTGGTGGGGGACTCGCCGGTGGTGCCGTTGATGACCAGGCCGTCGTTGCCTGCGTCCACCAGATGGGTGGCGAGCCGCTGCGCGCCGTCGAGATCGAGTGCGCCGTCCGCCGTGAAGGGCGTGACCATGGCGGTGAGGACCCGCCCGAAGGGGGTCTGCGGAGTCGAGGTCGGAGCCATGGGTAACACGCTACTCGCTGCTCAGGGCACGGTCTGCCCTCGGGGGGCAGGAAAAGTCAGGACAAATGCGGAGCCCGGCACTGCCTGCTCGGGGGTTCAAGCAGTGCCGGGTCCGTTTGATCAGGCTAGATGAACTTCTCGAAATGCCGCAATACGGACACTTCACTCGGCTGACCCGTACATCTGTGCCTGGCCGAAAGTCGGCGGTCCGTTACGGCGCGACCCGGCCGTTCGCGTTGAACGCGGAGTGGGTGAGCGGCATCAGCCGGGCCCACTCCGACTCCATCCTCTCGCCCACCATTTCGATCTCCCGCTGCGGGAAGGACGGCACCTTCGCGAGCTCGTGCTGGGTGCGCAGACCGAGGAAGTGCATCAACGAGCGGGCGTTGCAGGTGGCGTACATCGAGGAGAAGAGGCCGACCGGGAGCACCGCGCGGGCGACCTCTCGGGCCACTCCGGCGGCGAGCATCTCCTGGTACGCCTCGTAGGCGTGGACGTACGAGTCCTCCATGACCCGCCCGACCAGTTCCTGCTGCGCCTGCGTGCCCTCCACGAAGACGTACTTGCCGGGACGGCCCTCCTGGACGAGCTTGCGCGCCTCGTCGGGGACGTAGAAGTGAGGCTGGAGCTCCCTGTACCTCCCGGACTCCTCGTTGTACGACCAGCCGACCCGGTGGCGCATGAACTCGCGGAAGACGAAGATCGGGGCACTGATGAAGAAGGTCATCGAGTTGTGCTCGAAGGGGCTGCCGTGCCGGTCCCGCATGAGGTAGTTGATGAGCCCCTTGGAGCGCTCGGGGTCCTTCTTCAGCTCCTCCAGGGACTGTTCACCGGCGGTGGAGACTCGGGCGGCCCACAACACGTCCGAGTCGGCCGCGCTGTGCTTCACCAACTCGACGGTGACATCGCTGCGGAAGCTGGGTTTGAGGTCGTCGGAGGGGGTGTCGGTCACGGCTCGGAGGATCCTTCCCATGGCTGCTCTCGGGCGGCGCCCACTCTACGGCCCGGCACCGACGAGAGGCCGGTTGGCCCGAGTTGCGCCGTCTTGTGCCCCGGTTGGACCCCCGGGAGTGGTGGGGAGGGGCCCGGCTCGGTAGCCTCACCCGGCGAAACCTGTGCGTGGATCGAGTGAGGACCAGCCGTGCCCCTGCCCTTCCTGACCGCCGATCGCGCCTTCGACCAGGCGGTGGACGAAGCGCTGCCGTTCGAGGACCGCGACCGCTGGCGGCGTCCCTACCGGCCCGGCCCCTGGCGGGTCGGGGCGGCCGCGCTCCTGTTGCTGCTCGCCTCGTACGTGCTGGTCGCGGCGGTCGTCATCGCGGTGGCCGAGACACCGCGGGCGGGCGCGATCTGCTTCGGCGCGGCGCTGCTGGTGATCGGCTGTGCTCTGCGGCTGCTGCGGGTCGGCATCTGGGTGAGTGCACGGGGCGTACGTCAGGTGGGCTTCTTCAGAACGCGTACGGCTTCCTGGGAGGCGAGCGTCTCGGTGCGTACCGTGCAGCAGCCGGTGCGGTGGCTGGGGCTGCCGCGGTCCGTGCAGGGCCAGGCGCTGCTCCTCGTCCGCACGGACCATGTGCAGGAGTACGTGACGCCGCTGATGACCACCCACAACGCCGACTTCCTGGCGCGTACGGAGGCCTTCGACCGGGCGGCCGACACGATCGAGGCGTGGGCGGCGGAGTACGGGCGCGCCGCGTAGTCGAACATATGGGTGAGGGGCCGGTCCGCGGGTGCGGACCGGCCCCTCACCCATATGGGGCTTTCGACCGTCTGCGGAGAGCGGGAGTCAGGTGGCCGGTGCCGGTCTGCCGTCGTGGAGGGCGATCGCGCGCTGCATGGCCTTACGGGCCCGGGGGGTGTCGCGGGCGTCGTGGTAGGCGACGGCGAGGCGGAACCAGGTGCGCCAGTCGTCGGGGGCGTCCTCGGTCTCCTCCTTGCGCCGCGCGAAGACCTCGTCGGCCGAGTCGCGGTCGATGCGGCCGCTCGGGGTGCGCTTCAACTCGTCGACGGGCAGGCCCCCTTCGGCGTCGAGTTCGGCGGCGAGCTGGTTGGCCTTGCGGACGAACTGGGTGTTCTTCCACAGGAACCACAGGCCGATCCCCGGCAGGACGAGCACGGCGACGCCGAAGGCGATCGTGACCGGGGTACCGGTCTCTATGAGCAGCAGCCCGCGGCTGCCGACCAGGACGAAGTAGACGACCAGGACGGCTGCCGTGACGGCGTAGGTGATCTTCGCGCGCATGACGTTCCCGGCCGCTCAGCCCACGTCGAGGAAGTGTTCGAGGCCGAAGGTGAGGCCCGGGGTCGTCACCACGCGGCGGGCACCGAGCAGAATGCCCGGCATGAAGCTGCTGTGGTGGAGGGAGTCGTGCCGGACCGTCAGGGTCTCGCCCTCGCCGCCGAGCAGCACCTCCTGGTGGGCGAGGAGTCCGCGCAGGCGTACGGAGTGCACGGGAACTCCGTCGACGTCGGCACCGCGCGCGCCGTCCAGGGCCGTCGCCGTGGCGTCCGGCGCCGGGGCGGTGCCGGCAGCGCGGCGGGCCTCGGCGATGAGCTGGGCCGTTCGGGTGGCGGTGCCGCTGGGGGCGTCGACCTTGTTCGGGTGGTGCAGCTCGACGACCTCGACGGACTCGAAGTACGGCGCGGCGATCTGCGCGAACTTCATGGTCAGGACGGCCCCGATGGAGAAGTTGGGCGCGATGAGCACGCCGGTCTCCGGGGAGCCGTCCAGCCAGCCCTTGAGCTGCGCGAGGCGTTCGTCGGTCCAGCCCGTGGTGCCGACGACCGCGTGGATACCGTGGCGGACACAGAAGTCGAGGTTGTCCATGACCGAGGCGGGGGTGGTCAGTTCGACGGCGACCTGGGCGCCGGCCTCGGCCAGGCTCGCCAGCTTGTCGCCCCGGCGCAGGGCGGCGACCAGCTCCATGTCCTCGGCGGCCTCGACGGCCCGTACGGCCTCGGAGCCGATACGGCCCCCGGCACCGAGGACCGCCACGCGCAGCTTGCTCATTGCTTGGTTCCTTAACTGGGGTGTTAGGCGACGGCTTCGTGCAGACGGGCCGCCTGTTTGTCCTTGAGCGGGCCGATCACCGACAGGGAGGGTCGCTGTCCCAGGATCTCGCGGGCCACGGCACGGATCTCGTCCGGGGTCACCATGGCTATCCGGGTCAGCATCTCGTCGACGGACATCTGCTCGCCCCAGCACAGCTCGCTCTTGCCGATGCGGTTCATGATCGCGCCGGTGTCCTCCAGGCCGAGGACCGTGGAGCCGCGGAGCTGGCCGATGGCGCGCTCGATCTCGTCGTCCGGCAGCCCGTGCTCGGCGACCTGGTCGAGTTCGTCGCGGCAGATCTTGAGCACGTCGTGCACCTGGGAGGGACGGCAGCCGGCGTACACGCCGAAGAGGCCGCAGTCGGCGAAGCCGGACGTGTACGAGTACACGCTGTAGGCGAGGCCGCGCTTCTCCCGGACCTCCTGGAAGAGGCGGGAGGACATGCCGCCGCCGAGCGCGGTGTTGAGGACGCCGAGGGCCCAGCGGCGCTCGTCGGTGCGGGCGAGGCCGGGCATGCCGAGGACGACATGGGCCTGCTCGGTCTTGCGGCCGACCAGCTCGACGCGGCCGGCCGTACGCAGGCCGCGGCGGCCCTCGCGCGGGGCGATCGGGGTGGCGTCGGGGCGATCGAGGGCGCCGGCGCTCTCGAAGGCGGCACGGACCTGTCGTACGACCTTGTTGTGGTCGACGTTCCCCGCGCAGGCGACCACGAGGTGGGTCGGGTCGTAGTGCTTCTTGTAGAAGCGGCGGATGCGGTCGGCGGAGAGGGCGTTGACCGTGTCGACCGTGCCGAGGACCGGGCGGCCGAGGGGGGTGTCGCCGAACATGGTGTGCGCGAACAGGTCGTGCACGCAGTCGCCCGGGTCGTCCTCGGTCATCGCGATCTCTTCGAGGATGGCGCCGCGCTCGACGTCGACGTCCTCCTCGCGGATGAGCGAGCCGGTGAGCATGTCGCAGACCGTGTCGATGGCGAGCGGGAGATCGGTGTCGAGCACGCGTGCGTAGTAGCACGTGTACTCCTTCGCCGTGAACGCGTTCATCTCGCCGCCGACCGCGTCGATCGCGGAGGAGATGTCGAGCGCGCTACGGCGTGACGTGCCCTTGAAGAGCAGGTGCTCCAGATAGTGGGTGGCGCCGTTCAGCGCGGGCGTCTCGTCGCGGGAGCCGACGTGCGCCCAGATGCCGAAGGTGGCGGAGCGCACGGACGGCAGGGTCTCGGTGACGATGCGCAGGCCGCCCGGGAGGGTGGTCTTGCGGACCGTACCGATGCCGTTCATGCCCTTGATCAGGGTTTGGGTACGGGCGACGGCCCGCGCCTCCGTGGAGGTGCGGGCCGTCGCCTTGGAGCTACGGGACGTCACTTGTCGCCGTCGTCCTTCTTGTCCTCGGAACCGTCCTCGCCCTCGATCACGGGGATGAGGGAGAGCTTGCCGCGGGAGTCGATCTCGGCGATCTCGACCTGGACCTTGGAGCCCACGCCGACGACGTCCTCGACGTTCTCCACGCGCTTGCCGCCGGCGAGCTTGCGGATCTGCGAGATGTGCAGCAGACCGTCCTTGCCCGGGAGCAGCGACACGAACGCGCCGAAGGTCGTCGTCTTCACGACGGTACCCAGGTAGCGCTCGCCGACCTCCGGCATGGTCGGGTTGGCGATGCCGTTGATCGTGGCGCGGGCGGCCTCGGCCTGCGAGCCCTGCTGGGCACCGATGTAGATGGTGCCGTCGTCCTCGATCGTGATCTCGGCGCCGGTGTCCTCCTGGATCTGGTTGATCATCTTGCCCTTCGGGCCGATGACCTCGCCGATCTTGTCCACGGGGATCTTGACGGTGATGATCCGCGGGGCGTTCGGGGACATCTCGTCCGGCGTGTCGATCGCTTCCATCATCACGTCGAGGATGTGGAGGCGGGCGTCACGGGCCTGCTTGAGAGCGGCGGCCAGGACGGAGGCGGGGATGCCGTCCAGCTTGGTGTCGAGCTGGAGGGCGGTCACGAACTCCTTGGTGCCGGCGACCTTGAAGTCCATGTCGCCGAAGGCGTCCTCCGCACCGAGGATGTCGGTGAGGGCGACGTAGTGCGTCTCGCCGTTGATCTCCTGGGAGATCAGGCCCATGGCGATACCGGCGACGGGGGCCTTCAGCGGCACACCGGCGTTCAGCAGCGACATGGTGGAGGCGCAGACCGAGCCCATGGACGTCGAGCCGTTGGAGCCGAGGGCCTCGGACACCTGACGGATCGCGTAGGGGAACTCCTCGCGCGTCGGCAGGACCGGCACGATGGCGCGCTCGGCGAGCGCTCCGTGGCCGATCTCGCGGCGCTTCGGGGAGCCGACGCGGCCGGTCTCGCCGACGGAGTACGGCGGGAAGTTGTAGTTGTGCATGTAGCGCTTGCGCGTCACCGGCGACAGGGTGTCGAGCTGCTGCTCCATGCGGAGCATGTTGAGGGTGGTGACGCCCAGGATCTGGGTCTCGCCACGCTCGAACAGCGCCGAACCGTGCACGCGCGGGATGGCCTCGACCTCGGCGGCGAGCGTACGGATGTCCGTGACGCCGCGGCCGTCGATGCGGACCTTGTCCTTGATGACGCGCTCACGGACCAGGGACTTGGTCAGCGAGCGGTACGCGGCGGAGATCTCCTTCTCGCGGCCCTCGAACTGCGGGAGCAGCTTCTCGGCGGCGAGACCCTTGACGCGGTCCAGCTCGGCCTCGCGGTCCTGCTTGCCCGCGATGGTGAGCGCCTGGGTCAGCTCGTCCTTGACGGCGGCGCTGAGCGCCTCCAGGACGTCGTCCTGGTAGTCGAGGAAGACCGGGAACTCGCCGGTCGGCTTGGCGGCCTTCGACGCGAGGTCGGCCTGGGCCTTGCAGAGCACCTTGATGAAGGGCTTCGCGGCGTCCAGACCGGCGGCGACGACCTCCTCGGTCGGCGCCTCGGCGCCGCCCGCGACCAGCGTGATGGTCTTCTCGGTGGCCTCGGCCTCGACCATCATGATCGCGACGTCGCCGTCCTCCAGGACGCGGCCCGCGACGACCATGTCGAAGACGGCGTCCTCGAGCTCGGTGTGCGTCGGGAACGCGACCCACTGGCCGTTGATCAGCGCGACGCGGACGCCGCCGATCGGACCGGAGAAGGGCAGACCGGCCAGCTGCGTGGACGCGGACGCGGCGTTGATCGCCACGACGTCGTACAGGTGGTCGGGGTTGAGTGCCATGATCGTGGCGACGACCTGGATCTCGTTGCGCAGGCCCTTCTTGAAGGACGGGCGCAGCGGGCGGTCGATCAGCCGGCAGGTGAGGATGGCGTCCTCGGAGGGACGGCCCTCACGGCGGAAGAAGCTGCCGGGGATCTTGCCGGCGGCGTACATCCGCTCCTCGACGTCCACCGTGAGGGGGAAGAAGTCGAGCTGGTCCTTGGGGTTCTTGGAGGCGGTGGTGGCCGACAGCACCATGGTGTCGTCGTCCAGGTAGGCCACGGCGGAGCCGGCGGCCTGGCGGGCCAGACGGCCCGTCTCGAAACGGATGGTGCGGGTGCCGAAGGAGCCGTTGTCGATGACGGCCTCGGCGTAGTGGGTCTCGTTCTCCACTAGCAAATTCTCCTCGTCTTCGTCCCTGGTCCCGCCCGTGTGGCAGGGGGACGGTGGCGGAGAAGCACGCCGTCTGGTGCGGGCCGGTCTTCGATCGAAGCCCTCGGGTTCGTAATCTCCCGGGGGCCACTACCGAGGACCGGCGGCGGCGAGGTGCGCTTCTCCTCGTTCGGTGTGCGTGCGGTCGCCCGTGTCCGGGGGCCCTCACGCTGTGTCGTGCATATTGCGTTGTGCTACCACACTACAAAGGGGTGGTGACACTCCGCACGTTTCCGCCCGTACGTCCCGCGTGCGTCGGGGCCGCGCGCCCCCTTCCAGCGGGGGCCGGCGGAGTTCCGGCGAGTGTGGCGGGAGGGGCGTGCGGCGAGCCGCGGCGGTGCGTACAGCAAAAGGAGCGGTCCCCCGTTCTCCCGGGAACCGCTCCCCTCACGGCGTCTTACTTGGCGCCCGCCGCACCGCGGCGGATGCCGAGGCGGTCGACCAGCGTACGGAAGCGCTGGATGTCCTTCTTGGCGAGGTACTGCAGCAGGCGACGACGCTGACCGACCAGGATCAGCAGACCACGGCGGGAGTGGTGGTCGTGCTTGTGGGTCTTGAGGTGCTCGGTCAGGTCCGAGATGCGGCGGGAGAGCATCGCGACCTGGACCTCGGGGGAGCCGGTGTCGCCCTCCTTGGTACCGAACTCGCTGATGATCTGCTTCTTCGTAGCGGCGTCGAGCGACACGCGATACTCCTCATGAGTCTCGTTGATGTCACCGAGTGCCCCTGGTCTGCGTCTCAGGGGGGCTTCTGTGACTCGGGTGACGGGGTCCGCCAGCGCTGCCTCCGGTGTCCCTGGGGGAGCCCGGAGGTGCGTACACAGACGGCCGCCACACAGGATACCAGGGTGGGGGGACCGCCCTGTCCGGGGGCCGGTCAGCGTCTGACGAGGGCGACGCTCTCGTAACCGATCGCCACGGTGGTCTCCTCCCCTACCTCACCCTTGTCGCTCGGGCCCTCCAGGGCTTCGGTGGCGAAGTGGATCCGGCCGTGCTCGTAGATGATGTCGTCCCCCGTCGGATCACCGACGGCTCCGAGGTCGAGGACACCACCGACGAGCAGGGGGAGCGTCTCCTTGTGCGGGACACCGGATCGAGGCTGACGAACGCAGCGGGCGAGAGATTGCCGGACTCCCGGTACGCGATGAGTTCGCCGCCGCTCGTCCTCAGCGGATACATCCGCCGCCCGGGTGTGGAGTCGAACTTGAATACGGTCCTTCCGGTGCCCAGGTCGTACGCGACGATGTCGTCGTCCGTCGTGATGCAGAGCCGCTCCTCCCCCATGACGATCGTGCTGCAGGTCTCGACCACCGCGTTGAACGTCTCGCTGGAGTTGATGACCTGGTGATCGCGGTTGGGCCGGATCGCGGCGCGCGCCTTGCCCTTGCCGTCCAGGGAGACCGGGTCGGTGACGGCGTAGTCGCCCGCCATGACCGCGATGACAGGCGGCTCGGAGGAGATCAGGTAGACCCCGTTGACGCCCGTGGCGACCTTGTAGGTCCACTTCGACCTGCCCGTGCGGGCGTCGACCTTCTCACCCGGTACTCGGGGTCCCCCGCGTCTCCGCGCTGCTGCAGTGCGATCAGGCCCTTGCCGCCCGCGAACCCGGAGTCCTCGCACGCCGACGGTGTGGTGTCGGCCCACAGCCGCTTGCCTGTGGTCATGTCGTACGCCGCCGAGCCCTGTCCCCGGGTGCCGAGGACCGCGCCGTCCGTCACCGTGACGTTGACGGACATGGCGCTGCCTCGCCCGGCAGCTTCACGTCCCACTTCTTCCTGCCCGTGTCGACATCGAAGACCACGAGGCGGTCGCAGGGCAGGCTCATGGCCTTGGTGGTGGGGTCCTCGTCCTGATCGGGGCTCTGGCCGAGGTGGGCGACGGCCGTCCAGCCGGCCACGCCGGCGTGGCGCCTCACCGCGCACAGTGGGGTGGGGACGTCGAGCTCGTACAGCTCCTTGCTCTCGTCCCCGTGGGTGAACGCCTGGACGTAGTCCCCGATGCCCTCGCGAAGACCCTCTCCGTCGCCCAGGTACCGACGGGCGAGATGTTCCTGCCCACGGTCTTGATCTTTTCGACGAGGTAGGGGGACCTGCCGCCTCCGGCGAATCGGGCGCCTTCTCCACGGTCTCGCGGATGTCGTCCGGAGCCTGCCGGACGGCCACCGGACGCCGCTTCGACTGCGCATCGTCACCGCCGGACGTGAGGCCCAGCACGCCTGCGGCGACGACGGCCGGGACCGCCGCGCCGGCCGTCCGCAGCCGCCGAAGTCGGGTGCGGCGCTCGGATCGGAGGGCGGAGGCGGTGTGCGGAGAGTGGGACGGGCCACTCAATGCCATGGCCTTCCTGTGCGATGGGGACACTGCCGCCCGGTCATGGGCACAAGGAATGATCAAGAACCATACGGCTCACCCTGCGGTGGCGGCCAAGTCGCCCGCGTGGAGCTTTGGTGAGGGCGCACCGATCTCCGTAACGAAGTCGACACCCTTCGTTACGGTCGCACCTGGGCAAACCCCTGAGCAGCGAGAACGGCAGCAAGTAGGGTGACCGCACAGTGCGTTGGCGCGGAGGAAGGATCGAAGCCGTCATGGCCGAGGCCGAGGACAAAGAACTCAAGGCACGCAAGGAGCGGGAGAAGGACGAGCTCTACGCGCTCGACATCTCGGGCGTCGAATGGCACAGCGCGCCGGGCACGGAGGAACACGAGGAGCGGGTGGAGATCGCGTACCTCCCGGAAGGTGCGGTGGCGATGCGGTCGTCGCTCGACCCGGAGACCGTGCTGCGCTATACGGAGGCGGAGTGGCGAGCCTTCGTCCTGGGGGCCCGGGACGGCGAGTTCGATCTGGAGCCGGCTCCGCACAATGGGGGCCTGGACGCGTAGACCGGCCGTTGATGAGTGGGGCAGGGAACCAGCGATCGGCTCCCTGCCCCATTGGCTTGCACGGTATGGCACCTAACGCTTCGCGCTCCCCACACCGACCGCCGTCGCATTCCCTACACCGACCGCCGCTTGTCCGTGCTCGCCGGCTTCACTTCACCTCAAAAGACCCCGTGGACCCGCGCGGCACCTGCCCGGGCGCGGACCGTGCCCACGCGGAACGGTCCTTCCCCGGTCCGCGTCGTTGACGAGGTCGCCCTGTTCCTTGCACGTGGAGGAAGACCTACCCGGCGCCGAGGGTCGCCCACAACGGTTCCCGCGCAGGTCCAGCCGCCACGACAGTGGGCTGGGGACAAGGGCAAGGAGGCGGGCCGGAGTTCGGCCCCTGACTGCCTGTCCGCCCTCGCCCGGTCGGCGACAGAGCTCGCCAGGCCCGCCGACGGAAGAGCACTGCCCGCTTCCCACCCGGACAGGTACGCGGGAGGGGCCCCACCACTAACTCGTCAGAGCCCGGGCCCGTGCGTACACGTCGAAGACGGCCAGAGCCAGCGGGATCAGCGTGAGCAGGACGAAGCTCTCCGCGATCTCCAGGAAGCGTCCCCAGAACGGGGTCACACCACGCTGCGGAGTGATGAGACCGATCGCGGTGACAAGGACGACGGCCGCGGCGATCGCCGCGGCGAGCCAGACGCTACGGATGTCGAGTGCCGTCGTATCGCCGAGGAGGGCGTCGCGCACATAGTCCTGCGGCGGGTTCAGTGCGAGCCCGAGTCCGAGGAAGACCAGGGCAGTGAGGCCTGCCGCCAGGGCAGCGCTCACCTGCGCGGTGTAGCGGAAGAGGTGGGCGCGCATCAACATCGCCACGCCTGTGGACAGGGCCAGGAGCTCCGCCCACACATTGCCGGAGAAGGCCAGGACGATCGACGCGCCCACGGAGACGAGCGCACAGCCTCCGACGAGGCCGACGAGAAGCTCGTGGCCGCGGCGGGCCTGTGCCGCGACGCGTTCGACGTCGATGGGGTCCTGCGCATCCGGCTCGCCCGCGTCGTAGCCGCCCCAGGACGGATTGGGCGGTTCGAACCCGATCGGCAATCGCGCGAAGCGCATGGACAGGCCGGGCAGGAAGGCGAGCGCGACAACGGAGAGCGGGGCACAGATGGCGGCCGTCTCGATGGGCCGCAGCTTCGTGAGGATGGCGATGAAGGTGGTGATCAGACCGATCGCGGTGGCGAAGACGAAGGCCACGAAGGGACCGTCGCCTCCGGGCGACAACAGGGTGAGTAGCACAGCGGCGAGCAGGACGGCTGTGCAGGCGAGCAGAAACTGCAGCCGCCCGATGCCCTGTCCCTCGGAGAGAGGAAGCAGTCCGGAACCTGCCACAGCGACGTTCGGGAAGGAGCCCAGGCCGAGAGCGATCGCTGAGCCGCGATCGCCGTACACCCGTGCGCGCACGCAGGCGATGGTGAGCAACAGAAGCCCGAAAACGCCGGCGACGATGCCCTGCAGGCTGTTCATGTCGTGACGGATCTCGGAGCTCCAGGCCACGAACGCCAGCAGCGCCGGCAGGACGCCGCCCGCGATGAGGCCGGCGGTCCGTGTGAGCTCGCCGTTCCACAGGGTGCGGTCACGGGTGACGGCAGCGGCCACCGCCTCGGAGACGTCGTCGAGGACGGCCGGCGGCAGCGACTCCGCGAACGGACGCAGAGTGAGCAGTTCTCCGTCGAGGATGCGCTGCGCCGCGAACGACCGCGCTCCGTCGAGGACGGTGCCGTCACGGCGTACGAGGTGATAGCCGACGGGAGCACCCTCGTCAGGGCTCTGCTGGGAAAGCCTCAGGATCTCCGGATACAGGTCGGCGACCGGTACGTCGTCGGGCAGCGCCACGTCGATGCGGCTGTCGGGTGCCACGATGGTGACCCGGCAGAAGCCCAGGCCCGTGCCTGCCCCGGAAGGGACTCCGATGCCCGGTCCGCCGGTCGCGCCGACCGGCGCGGAGGCCGTCAAGCTCACCTGCTGTTCCCCCTCGTCGGTGATCGGGCGGTCTGCGGTGCCGCTGCACACCCGTCCGCCCGCAAAGATCCTGTGCACGTTGCGCCGCGCCGCCCGCGCAACCGGGCAACGATGTCGTCACGCCCGGGAAGTGCGGGGCGGCGCTTGGTTCCGAGCGTTGCGGATTGCCCGGTTTTCCCGGAACGATTCGCAACTGCTCACACACCTCATGGGCACCCTACCGCCCGCCGGTATCGGTGGTTGTCAGTAGGATCACCCTTCGCGATCGACGTCCGCCGGACACGGGGCGGCGGACGAAACATCTCGGTCCGGCAAGGGAATTGGTGCGTAGTGAGCCACATCGTCGTCAAGCGCCCGCCGCGGGCGCTGCCGAAGGAAGTGCCCACGGACGAGGTCGTGCTGCAGCCTCCGCCGGAGCTTCCGCGTGGGCAGCAGGAGGGTGCACTCATGCAACTCCTGCCCATGCTCGGTATGGGCGGTTCCGTGGTGTTCTTCTTCAACCCGCAGGCCCAGCCCTTCATGAAGATCATGGGCATGGTGATGGTGGCCTCCACGATCGCCATGGGCGTCGCGATGCTGGTCCGCTACCGCCGCGGCAACCAGGGGCAACTGGCGGACATCCGACGGGACTACCTGCGTTACCTGTCGCAGACCCGGCACCAGGCCATGGACACCGCCAAGGCCCAGCGCGACGCCCAGTACTACCTGCATCCTTCACCGGAGCAACTGTGGGCCCTGGTCGCCGAGGGCAGCCGGGTGTGGGAGCGTCGCACCGGTGACGAGGACTTCGGGCAGGTGCGCGTGGGCCTCGGCCCGCAGGGCCTGGCCACTCCCCTGATCGCACCGCAGACCGCTCCGGTCGACGAGTTGGAGCCGCTGACCGCCGGAGCCATGCAGCGTTTCCTGGCCACGCACAGCACGCTCGAAGGCCTGCCGATGGCGGTCTCGCTGCGCGCCTTCTACCACGTGACGATCAGCGGCGAACCCGGCACCGTGCGCGGCACCGCCCGAGCGGTCACGGCCTGCCTCGCGGCACTGCACTCGTCCGAGGACCTGGTCATCGCGGTCGCCACCGGGCGGGAGTCGGCGCCCGCGTGGGAATGGGCGAAGTGGCTGCCGCACACGCAGACGCGGGGCGTCACGGACGGCGCGGGCAGCATGCGTCTGATCACCACCGATCCGATGGAACTGGAGGACCGGCTGACCGCCGTCCTCCAGGGCCGCCCGCGTTTCCACCCCGCGGCTCCGCCGGTCTCCGATCAACCGCACTTGGTCGTCCTGCTCGACGGTGTCTCACTGCCGCCCACTTCCCTGCTGGCCAGTCCTGAAGGCCTGCAGAGCGTGACGGTCATCGAGATCGTCCCCGGTGACCTCAGCTCCGGGCGCGGCGACCTCTCGATCATCGTGCAGCCCAGGGAACTGCGTCTGGAGTCGGCGCACGGCATGGTGTACGAGGGCACACCGGACGTCCTTTCGTACGAGGCCGCCGAAGCGCTTGCCCGGCAACTGGCGCCGCTGCGCATGGCGTCGGGTGGCGACGACGGCGAACCACTGCTGGCCAACCTGGATTTCACGGAACTGCTGAACCTGGGCGACGCGGCTTCGGTCGACCCACGACGCACCTGGCGCCCGCGTTCGCAGTCGGAGCGGCTGCGCGTGCCGATCGGCCTCGGCGAGGACGGCCGGCCCGTGATGCTCGACCTCAAGGAAGCCGCGCAGGAGGGTATGGGCCCGCACGGCCTCTGCGTCGGCGCGACCGGCTCCGGAAAGTCGGAACTGCTGCGCACACTGGTCCTGGGCCTGGCCGTGACCCACTCCTCCGAGACGCTGAACTTCGTCCTGGCGGACTTCAAGGGTGGTGCGACCTTCGCCGGGATGGCGCAGATGCCCCACGTGGCGGCCGTGATCACCAACCTGGCGGACGACCTGACCCTCGTCGACCGCATGGGCGATTCGATCCGCGGTGAGCTGAACCGTCGCCAGGAGCTGCTCCGCGATGCCGGCAACTACGCCAACATCCACGACTACGAGAAGGCCCGCGCCGCCGGCGCCCCGCTCCAACCCATTCCGTCGCTGGTCCTGGTGATCGACGAGTTCAGCGAACTGCTCACCGCGAAGCCGGACTTCATCGAGATGTTCGTGCAGATCGGCCGTATCGGCCGTTCTCTGGGTGTGCACCTGCTGCTCGCCTCGCAGCGTCTGGAGGAAGGCCGCCTGAGGGGGCTGGAGACCTACCTGTCGTACCGGATCGGTCTGCGGACGTTCTCGGCGGCCGAGTCCCGCGCCGCGATCGGCGTCCCCGACGCGTACGAGCTACCGAACGTGCCGGGCTCCGGCATCCTGAAGTTCGGTACGGAGGAGATGGTGCGCTTCAAGGCTGCGTACGTCTCCGGTGTGTACCGCACGGGTTCCCAGCAGGCCGTCGTGCCCGGCGGACCGCTCCCGGTCGACCGTCGGCCCGTGCTGTTCACCGCGGCCGATGTACCTGTGCGGTACGCGCCGGTGCCGCAGCAGCGTCAGGAAGAGCCCGACGAGCAGCAGGACGACGCGCTCGCCGACACCGTGCTGGATGTGATCGTCCGGCGTCTGGAGGCTCAGGGGCCGGCCGCCCACCAGGTGTGGCTGCCCCCACTGGACAGTCCGCCCTCGCTCGACTCGTTGCTCCCGGGACTGGCCCCGGTGGCCGGCCGGGGCATGACGCAGCCCGGTTACGAGGGTGCCGGTCGGCTCGTCGTCCCGGTCGGCCTCGTCGACAAGCCGTACGAGCAGCGGCGCGAACCGCTCTGGACCGACTTCGGCGGCGCGGCCGGCCACATGCAGGTCCTCGGCGGGCCGCAGTCCGGCAAGTCGACGCTGCTGCGCTCGATCATCGCGTCGTTCGCACTCACCCATACCCCTCACGAAGTGCAGTTCTACGGACTCGACTTCGGTGGTGGCGGTCTGTCGGCCGTGGCCGACCTGCCGCAGGTGGGCGGGGTGGCCTCACGACTGGACCCCGAGAAGGTCCGGCGTACGGTGGCCGAGGTGTACGGCGTCCTGACCCGCCGTGAGGAGTACTTCCGCACCGCGAACATCTCGTCGATCGCCGAGTTCCGTGCGCGCCGCGCACGGGGGGACATCTCGGTGACCGACCAGCCCTGGGGCGACGTCTTCCTCGCCATCGACGGCTGGGGCAATTTCCGTACGGACTACGAGGTGTTGGATCCAGTGATCCTGGACATCGCGGCGCGCGGCCTCGGATACGGCATCCACCTGATCCTCACCGCCTCGCGCTCCATGGAGGTCCGTTCGAACCTCAAGGACCATCTGATGAACCGCTTGGAGTTGCGGCTCGGCGACCCCATGGACTCCGAGTTCGACCGCAAGGTGGCAGCGAACGTTCCCACGGGTGTTCCTGGACGCGGTCAGACACCGCAGAAGCAACACTTCATGGCGGCGGTCCCGCGTATCGACGGTCTGTCCTCCGACACGGACCTGGCGGAGGCGACGACGGCCCTTGCCTCCGAGGTCGGCCGCCACTGGCAACAGCCCGGCGCTCCCAAGGTCCGCTTGCTGCCGCGGGAGTTCCCGGCATCCCAGCTGCCCCCGGGCAACCGCTTCCCGAACCGCGGTATCTCCTTCGCCCTCGACGAGGACAGCCTGGAGCCGGTGTTCGTGGACTTCGACCAGGACCCGTTCTTCCTCATCTTCGGCGAGAGCGAGTCCGGTAAGTCGAATCTGCTGAAGCTGCTCATCAAGCGTCTGACCGAGCGCTACGACAGCAACGACTGCAAGCTGTTCGTGGTCGACAACCGCCGCTCGCTGCTGGGTGTCACCCCTCCTTCCCATCTGGCGGAGTACATCCCCATGTCGAACCAGATGCAGCACCACATGGACGCCCTGGCCGACCTCATGCAACGCCGCACCCCCACCGCGGACGTCACACCGGAGCAACTGCGCAACCGCAGCTGGTGGCATGGCCCCACGGTGTTCGTGATCGTCGACGACTACGACCTGGTGTCCGCGTCGAGCGGCAACCCGCTGTCGGGACTCACGGACATGCTCCCGTTCGCCCGTGACGTCGGCGTCCGCTTCATCATCGCCCGCTCCACCGCGGGCGCCGGGCGCGCCGGCTACGAGGCCTTCACCCAGCGCATCAAGGAACTCGGGGCTCAAGGCGTCGTCCTCGCGGGCGACCCGGGCGAGGGCGATCTGCTGGGCGGCGTACGGCCGCGGCCGATGCCCGCGGGGCGCGGTGTGTTCGTCTCGCGCAAGCGGGGGAAGCCGTTGGTTCAGGTCGGGTTGACCGAGGACGGGAATGTGTGACGGGTGACGGACGGGTGTCGGTCTGCTGATCGTCGGCCGACGCCCTGATCCGACAACGGGGTGGGCGCCTCCCGCGCGCGCCCACCCCGGAACTGCTCCACGAACCTGGTGCTACTGAAGGTAACTCGCTCCCCGCTTGTCACCTTCCATGTAGGTACCGCCCGCCGTGGCCACGACGTGACCGATACCCGTGAGCGCCGTGTGGATGTCGGTGGCTTCCTTGTCCCACCTCTTCAACTTGGCATCGAAGGCGCTCTGGGACTCACCCTCCCAGTACTGCAGGCTGTTCTCGACGAGCCTCTTCAGCTCCTGCAGGTCCTGCTCAAGGTCCCTGGCCTCGTTGGCGATTTTGGTCGCCGTGATGTCGAGCGCGTCATAAGTGACGGAAAGTCCGTCGGTGTAGTTACCGGCCATCTCTACCTACCTCGTCTCACTGGTGCGTGCTGCTGCGGCCGTAGTCCAGCCCTGGTCCAGAAATCGGCTCAGCTCATGGAACTGAAGGGAGAAACCGTCGGGGCACCGTCCTGGAGGTCGATCCTGTTGACCGCCGCGCGCACCTCGTCCTCCTTGCTGTCGACGATGTTGCGCGCCGAGGTCATCGCGTCGATGACCTCGGCAAGGATGTTGCCCATGTTCCGCAGCGACTCGTTGATCTCGAACTGCTTCTTGTCGAACGCGGATCGGCCGATTCCGTCCCACTGACCGGTCTCCAGGCTGTCGATAATTCCCTGAAGCCTGTGAACACGTGACTTGACATTCTCGTACTTCTCGAGCATCTGCTTCTGGAGCAGAACTACTGCATCGTTTTCGAGCTTCTGCTTGCTGACCATGGTCAGCCGTCCTTTCTGTTTCTTCTTCCTGATCCAACTGTTGGGCTTGAGCCGCACAGTCCAGGGATCCTGACGGCCCTTACGGCTGCCAATGTCACCTGGCGCGTCGCGCCCGCATCACAGCCACGCCGGCACCACCGATCACGATGGCTGCGGCGGCCGAGCCGAGCGCGATCCAGAGGGTATTGCTGTCCTTGGATGCTTCCGCGGCTGCACCAGCCGCGGAAGTACCGTCCGGGGAATCCCCGTCAGGGGCTTGCGATGCGGTTGACGGAGAGGGAGAAGGAGAGGCGATGGATGCGGAGTTGGCCAGAAGGTCCCCGCCATTCTCCTTCGAGAGTGGATCGACGTTCGCGGAGCCTGCGTCGTAGTTGAGGTCTTCGAGAACCTTGCGCGGGCGGACCATTCCGTAACCGGCGTACTTGCTCGGATCGTCCTTCGCCCACGTACGGCTGGCTGTGTCGATCAGGGATCGGGTGACCTGGTTCACCGTCCAGTCGGGGTGGGCGGACCAGATCAGGGCGGCGGAGGCTGAGGCAATGGCGACTGCGGGACTCGTACCAGACTTGTCGTCGCAGTATGAACGGAAGGTCGCGTCACACCACCCCGGGAAGCCGTCTCCCGGCGCCGTGAGGTCAACGTAGTCTCCGGAGGAGGAGAACTCTGGCACCGTGCCGGAGGAATCCACAGCCGCGATCCCGACTACATACGGGTATGCTGCCGGGTAACCAATCGAGCCCTTGTTTTGCCCCTTGTTACCAACAGAAGCAATCATCAGTTTGCCCTTCGAGGCGGCATACTCGATGGCCTCTTCCTCCTTGAAACTCGGCCCCACCGATCCGAACGACATGCTGATGATCTGCGCGTCGGTGTCGGCTGCCGCCCTGATCGCGTCTATGGCATCCGGCGTCTTCTCCAGTTCCTCCGCTCCCCCCTTGAGTCCGTCAAGCTCAATGCGATACGGAACGATTTTCGCCCCCGGCGCCAAGCCCTGCAGACTTCCTCCGGCTCCCGTACCTGCCATCAATTCAGCCATGGAGGTTCCATGACCCATGTAATCGTCCGTGGCACCGTACGCAACCGACTTGGGCACTTCGTCGGTCAGGACCTGCCCCTTCAAGGACGCGGTATTCGCGTTCACCCCGCTGTCGATGAGTGCAATCTTGATGCCCTTCCCCGTGCTGACCTTCCACATCTGTTCGGCCTGCATCGGTTCCAGGTACCACTGCTTGGACTGAGCGTCGTACGCAGCGGCACCAGGGGCGAAGCCCAGGTTCACAGCCGCCAGGGCACCGACGACCGCGCCCACAACCCGCGCCGGTCTACGGCAGCGCGATCTGTGGAGCATGGTCCGCTCGGCTCGTCGACTGGTCCCTGGCTTCATCGTGTTCCGTGTCCTCGCTCACGTTCAGTTGACGACCGGCGGCACATCACGCCGCGGCCCGCTGGGCAGATACGTCTCTTCGTCTTCGACCTGGGGGTCGCGACGCGGCGATGCCTGGGCGTTCCCGTCATCACCAGGCCTTCCACGGCCAGGACCGCGCAGGAGACCGGCGCCGCCCTGCGTCAGACCGTTGCGCTCGGCTCCTGCGATGGAGTTGCGTGCGACCGGCCTGCCCGTCACAGCTTCGGATACTCCTGAACCACCACGCAGGGGTGTCGCGCTTGAAGACCTCGCCGTGGACTCGGACGCTCCGAAGACCCCACCCTGCCCGGGGCGGCCGGCACTGGGCCGTGAGTTGGCTGCCCCCTCGCCACCGACGACCGTGCCGCGAGGAATCCTCGCCCCACCCTTCGCGGACGAGCCACCGACAGCCGTGGGCTGTCCCCCGACCACTCCGTTTACCCGGCCGGCTCCGGTCACAGGACCGCTGTTCACCCGCGGAGGGGCCGTGCCGCCGGCTCGCGGTGTACCACCGGTGACCGCTCGGCCCATCTGGGACGAGTGCGCTCCAGAAGCCATGCCTCTGGCGGCGGGCTGCCCGGTCGGCGTGGCACGCCCCATCTGGTTCATGGGCCCCTGTCCAGTGGAGCGCCCAGGACCATAATTACTCGAACCGGGCGTACTGGCGCGGCCCTGAGCCGACGCAGGGGCACGAAGAGCACCCGTTCCACCCGGGTTCCGGCCTGCCGTGCCGTTGGAGACCGGCATCCCAAGGCCGCCCCCGAACATGCTCGACTGGCCGCCCCCGGGAGTAGGGGTACCCGATGTCTGCGGAGTGTGGCCAGCCCCAGGTGTGGTCGTGGACGGTGGCAGCGTGCCGACACTGTCGATATTGGTACGGACAGGCTCGTCGGGGTACGTGATCTTACTGGTGACGTCCTTGGGGGTCAGTTGATTGTCGGTTGCGCCGTGCCTGGAGACTTCGCCCGCCGCCTGATCACCCACGGAAGATGTCGTCCCGGTGCCGTGGGAGCCCGCGCCGGACACCGAACTGGCGTAGTCCGCCTGCGGAGCCACAGGCTTGGGAACCCCGACATCAGGCATCGCCGTGAACTCCGGCGTCTTGTCACTCGCGGGCAAGGACGCCAAGACCTCTTCGGACACCGCGTAGTACGAAGCCAACCGGTTCATCTGGTTGATCGCCTCTTGGCGGTCTTTCTCCACCCGTACGGCGGCGGTGTACTCACCCTTGTCAGCGACTTTCTCAGCCTCTGTGAAGTGCTCAGGCCGCTTCCGGCTCGCTTCCGAATCACGAGACGGCATGGCGCCGCGCACCGACGCAAGGCCCACGGCAGCAGCGGTGATCTGATCCCCCGCCGCTCCGGCGAAGTCACTCAAGTGCTGTGTGTTGGTGACGAGTGAGCTGCCCCATTTGCGGAAGGCATCACCCGACTCTCCAATCCAGTGGACGTTGTCGATATGGCCTTCGAGTTCGTCAGCTGCCGCCTTGATGGCGTCGCGCGCGTCCCACAGAGCCTTGCCCGAGGTTTCCAGATCCTCCGGGTCCGTCCGCTCGACGAGGTCAATCAGCTGGTTGAGGGCGAAGTCGCGCTTCTCAAAGTCCGTCCGCTCCGCGATGGTCCGCCCGAGCGGACTGTCCACGAAGGCCGAGCGCATCATGCGGTTGAGCAACCCACCTTGCGGACGGTCCTCAAACCCTCGGACGATATCCGTGACGCCGTTCTGCCCTTCGACGCGGCCGAAGTCCGCCTCGTGCTGTTTGTCGGTCATCGTCACGCCTTCATGCCGGTGCGACCGTCGTTGATGTGCTGCTTGCCATCCTGGATGTCCTTGACCTGCCCCTGGATGGCGTAGAACCGCTGACGCAGTTCCTCTTCGAGATTGCCGAAGCCTCGATGCGCACCCTGGACTGCGATGGCTGTCGCCTCAATCTGCAGATGGAGGATCTTGGACAGGGACGTGAGCTCCTGATGGACCCGGTTGTACTGCGTGTACAAGCCGTCGGCCTCAGGGAAGATGCCGTCCGCCCCCACGCTCAGAGACGAGGACCTGATGGTCTGGGAACCCACCTTCGTCGGATTGCCGGCCGACGTCTCAAGGTCGCGGAGAACCGCGTCCACCCGCTTCACGAACTTGTCCAGGGCCTCACCACTGACCTCCAGGTTCGCCGCTGTGGCCGCCGACACACCCCCCGCCATCTCTGCCGGAAGCACGACACCCCTCCCCGTTTCCCCGTACAGCCATCGGCCCCGACTCGACCGAGACCTGGCCAACCACTCGCCGTACGATCGCAAAGCAAGCCGCGCCTCACAACGCCTTTACCACTCTAGTCAACCTCCGCAACGGGGCCAACAGCGATGTGCTTCAGCTCGGTTACGAGACCGATCGGCTGCCACCCTTTGCCCGTCTTGCCTGTTCACTGCGAACGGGTGCACACGGCGGGCCATGCACCGGGCACTCATGGGCCCTATCCCATGATTCAGCACCACCACGGACGACGGCGTCACACCGCTTGCGATCTCATCAACTTCCGAGACGATCGATCGCGTCTCTGCGTCAACTCCCGTGCGCCACAGCTGAGGTGCCCACGAGCGGGTCCCCCACTTCCAGCCGTCACCGGTGTCCCAAGTACGCGTCTCCTGCGAACCTTCACGACCGACAATCAACGCACAGCGGACGTTCCCTAACCGCGACTGTGCCGAAGCCCTACGTGGCGGACTACGCGCCATCAGCGGTCTGTGCGCGCTGCATTGCGGTCCCGCTTCTCCTGGCCCGCCGCCGCGCCCACCGATCCCGCGCGAAGATTCGCGTCCTCGTCGAGCAAGCCGTCGCCGCCTCAAGTCATGGCAGGGAAACGCTCGCTGCACGGCAGCAGGCGGTTCCGCAGGAATCGTCGGCTTGTTCCGGCAGTCCAGGGCGTCGGCCATCGCGCGCGCGGAGTGCACGAGGTACTTGATGTGGTCCCGAGCCGATGTGCCGCTGGTGAGGGTGAGGGTGTCGGTCATGACGCCCGTCAAGGGGGTCTCGGTCTCCTGGTCGGGCGAGGTGCCGGGGATCGTGCACTTGACGTAGACGCCGTACTGGACAACTCCCTTGTAGTCCTCGGCCTGGTGCAGCTTCACGTCCGAATGGACCGGCGTGATGGTCCCGTCCTCGGAGCCCTCCACCTGGAAGTCGAGGGGAAGGGACGAGGGACCGAATTGCACCCTCAGTTCCTTCTTCTTGCCCGCGTCGAAGGCCGTTGTCGTGCACAGTTCGGACGACCAGTGGGATCCGTCCGAGCCCCCGGACTCCAGCTGTTTGTCGTGCTGGGCCCGCGCCTCCTCCAGATCGACACCGCCCCGGTCCAGCTCACCGCCACCAGCCACGTCCGCATGGTTCTCGACCTACTTGACTCCCGCATCTCCCAGGGTTTCCTCACAACCGTCCGCCGCCGAAGTCGACGTGTCGTTCTCCGCTGAGCAGGACGTCGCCGTCAGGACCAGAGCAGCCGCAGCCAAGGAGAGGGCGGAAAGTCTCGTCACTGGAATCCTGGAACGTCCTTGCTGTCGCTACGGGTGCTTCTTCCATGCCTCCATCGCCGGGCTGTCACCGTGGGAGGCGTTGGCGAGCGACATGCTCAGGTCGTCCTGCACCTGGGCCAGGAGCTTGGCCTTGTCGCCCTCCACCGCGCCGCCGGGCGGGGAGGCGAGATCGCGCCAGAACTGGAGGGTGCCGTCCGCGCCCAGACCGGTGGCGAAGTGCTCGGTGAAGCCGGGTTGTCGCGCACACGGGCGTGACCTACTCATCACCGCTGCCCTGGCCACCCGCAGGGGGCAACGTCGGGCTGGCGACGGCCTGACGTTCTGGGCTGAACACGGCACGCGGTCACCAGGGCCTGCCCGGTGTTCTAAACGACCACCGCCACTGGCGTACGGCCGCCGGGGTGGGGTAGGCGAGCCGCGAGCCAAGGCGGCGGCGAGTCAGGGCCCACCAACCTCACAACGTGCCGGTGATGACTCCGCGCCAGGTCCACCCCGCGTCCAGAACGGTGTTCTGCAGCGGGCTTTTCAGCTCGAAGCTGTCGAACGTGAACGTCTCGGTCGCTTCGAGGCGGCCGTCTTGGCCCCCGCCGAGCGTCCAGCGCTTGGAGACCGTGTGTCCCTGGCCACGTCGGGCCTCGGCCGCGACGGCCAGTCCGGGCATGTCGCCGACCCAAGTGACCTCGTATTCCTGATCGAGGGAACGAACTTCGTTCTTTTCCGGAACCAGGCGCATCCATACCTGGGAGACCCGACTCACCTGGGTGGGGCCGAAGAATGTCTGCCAGGCGGGGTCCAGGATGCGCCACTCGGCAACCAGGTCGGGCCCCTCCTCCCGACCGTCCCGGATTACGTAGGGGACATCAGGGCGGTTGAGGTCGAGCAGAGCCTCGTGCACCTCGGCCGCAGATCGCGGGGTGACACCGCCGGCGGGGCGCTTGGTTCCGGTCAGCTTGTCGAAGACTCCCATGAAGTCAAGCTATACGGAGTCGGTTTGCCGGTGCACACGAGGTGGAGGCCGGCACGGCTCGCCGACTTCGACGCAACGCGGTGCGTCCTGCGATCCATCCGGCGCTCATGGTCGGCCGCGTGGCAACGGGCAGTGAGGGGCGGAGTCCCTCACTCGTCGGGGCAGACAAGAGTCCACGCCCGAGCCGGGGCATCGCCGCCGTTCTGCGACACCGTGTCCTCGACGAGGGTCGAGTAGTCATCGAGGGAAAGGGGGTCGCCAACCTGGTCGGTCGGGTTTCATGCAGCCGTCCAGGTCGTTGGTGGCCCCTGCACCGCTCCGGTCGGCTCGCTGCCGTCCCACGCCGCGTCGTCGGAGACGCTGAAGCCCTGTATGGCGAGGTAGATACCCATGCCGGCCATGAGGACCAGGATGACACGGGCGGCGATGAAGGCAGCGTCGGGCAGTTCCTCGGCCGACGGGTTGATACGGGAGCGCCAGGCGCGTACCCAGTCCGCCTTGGCACAGGCCATCACCAGGAATACAGCGGCCAGGACCAGGCTCAGCACGTTCATCACGGCCAGCCCGTTCATGCGTCACTCCTTGATCTCTGCTGCCTGCGCCGCGAATCCCGCACCGCAACCGCCGTGCCGCTCAGGCCCGCCACCAGCACCAGGCCGCCCACGGTCACATACGTCGCCAGGCGCGTGTTCCGTTCCTCCGCGGACTCACCGAAGTGCAGGGGGGTGACCGAGGGTGCCTCGCCCCTGGCCACTCCGCCCTCGGGCCTCGGGCTCTCGACAGGGCGCTCCGGGTCCACGTTCGTCAGGGCGTTGACGGGGTCGACCACTCCCCAACCGACCAGGGGGTCATGGCCGGGAATCGAGCGTTCCGCCGTCTGCTCGATCTGGGCGACGACCTGCTGGGCGGTCCAGTCCGGGTACTTGGACTTCAGGAGAGCCGCCACACCGGCCACGTACGGCGCGGAGAAGCTCGTGCCGTTGTCGGAGCAGTGGCCGCCGCCGGGGACTGTGGAGATCATGTCGACGCCGGGGGCCGCGACTCCCACGAATTCCCCTGATTGTGAGAAGGGGGCGCGTTCGTTGTTGCGGTCGGAGGCCGCCACCGCCAGGACACCCTCGTACGACGCCGGATAGGTGACCTTGACGTTGCCGCCCAGGCCGTCGTTGCCGGCCGAGGCGACGACCACGACCTTGTTGTCGAGGGCGTGGTCGACGGCATCCTCCAGCCTCGCATCGGGCCTCACGGCGTTGGCCGTGTCCTGCGAGATGTTGATGACGTCGGCGCCCACGTCGACGGCGTGACGGATCGCCGACGCCAGGGTGAGGGCCGTTCCGTCGCCCTCGGCGTTGTTCTGCTTGATCGGAATGATCTTGGCGTCCGGGGCCAGGCCCACGAAGCCGGTCCCCTTCAGCGGTCGGGCCGCGATGATGCCGGCCACGCGTGTGCCGTGACCCACCGTGTCGGTGGTGCCCTGGCTGTTGCCGCGGTCGATCTTCTCGCCCTCGGAGTTCTTCGTGGGGAGGTAGTTCGCTCCCTTGGCGGCGTCCACGGCCTTGGTGAGCTGGGGGTTCTTGACATCCACCCCTGTGTCGATCACGGCCACCTGGACGTTCTTCCCCGTGGACAGCGCCCACAGCTCGTCGAGGTTGACGCGTTGCAGCGCCCAGGGACGGCCCGCGTAGTTCTTCGACGAGAACGTGCACTGGCCGCCGTCGGCCCAGGCGGTGGTCGCGGGCAGGGCGAGCACCGAGGTGGTGGCGATCAGCGCGGTCGCGGCGGCCCGGGCCGCCGGCCTCGTACCCCGGCCGCTCCGGAGGAACCCCCACGTCTTCGTGTTTCGCCTGATCCGCGCGCTCAGCGCCCTCGCGTTCGCCTTCGGCATCGCTTCGCTCCCCTCCACCGCGCGTCTACGAACCCTGCGGCTGCCGCGCCGCCGCCTCCGACAGACGCGGCCCCGTCGGCAGGAACGTCGACCACTGCGCCGGGACGGGAGAGGGTGTCACCCTTTCGTAGCCGAGCCGGGTCTGGGCGATCTTCGCCTCGTTCAGCTCTTCCTCGCGCTGCTTGGCCGAGGTGCCGATGCCCTCGTCGCCGGTGGTGCTGTCGCTGTTGGACTGCAGGGCGTAACGCAGGCCCGTGTCCGTGACCAGGAAGACGCCGCCTGCCCTCGTCTCCGCGCCCTTGAACTGGCGGTAGAGCTGGCCGGAGCCCGGGGTGACGTACGCGCTGGAGGAACCGGTCGGCAGTTGAGCGGGGAAGTCCGTGCCCACCCAGGTGGACAGCTTCGTCTTCCCCTTCGAGCCGACCGAGAGCAGGACGTTGCAGACGGTGTTGCGGCCCGATGTGGCGCTGGAGCCGTCGTTCACCGTCTTCGGCTCGAACGCCGGCCAGGTCTTGTCCGCCTCGAAGGTCGTACTGTCGGCGACCACGCTGGGGTGGACCTGTTGCGCCTCTCCGGCCTGTCCGACGTCGACGAGGTCCCCGCTGTTGAGCAGCAGCGTGGCGACGAACTCGGAGATCCGGGCCACCTCGCCCTGCAGCACCACGTAGTACTGCATCCGCCGACCGTCGTATGCCTTGATGACCTCACCGACCTTGTCGTACTGCTCGAGGCCGGTGGACGCGTTCGCCTTCGCGCCGGGCGTACCGTCGATCTCCGGGATGGAGATCGGGTCGCCCTTGTGGAGGGTGTCGAGCCACTTCTGGGACACGCGCTGCGGGTCTCTGCCCTGGGTGTCGAGGGCCTTGAGCAGTTCGGCATCGGTCGGGTCGGCCAGTTGGTACGCCGTGCCCCGCGCGTCGACCACGTACTGCGTCCTGCCGTCCGGGCCGACGACGTACATCAAGTCGCCGCCGGAGAGCTTCTCGGAGCCTCCCGTCTTGTCGAACTCCTTCTCGGCCAGGACGAACGCGGCCTTCTGGATGGCGCGGCCGCCCTCACCGGGACGCTCGCACACGGCCCAGCGCTTGGGGACCTCCGCCTCGTCGGGGGAGGGCAGGCGATCGGGGGCGTAGGGGATCCCGATCGTGGCACCGTGCGGCGGCTTGCCGCTGTCCAGGATCTCCTCGTCGACGGTGATGATGTCGGTCTTGTCGGGATCCAGGAGCAGTTTGGCCGACGCCATGTTGAGAACCGGATGCAACTGCTCGCGACCATCCGTCTTCAGCACCACGTACCGAGTGGTGGAATCGCTCGCCACGATGACGTGCTCCTCCGCCTTGGCCCAGTCCTTGGGTGCCTTCGGACTGAACACACCGATGCCCCCGAAGACCGCGAGAATCACCACACCGACGACGGCACCGGGCCACAGCGCCCGCAGCGGCTTGGGGGCGCCCTCCTCCGAGCCCGACGGAGACGGCTGAAGGAAGGATGCGAGCGTACGGCGCTTCGCGAAGGTGTAGGCGTTGAGTTCGTCCCGCCGTGATGCCATCTGTGTCCGCTCTCTCCCCGTGCGGAGCCATGGGGGGAACTGTGAAGATCCGCCCCTGTCCTCAATTGCCTCTGGTGCCTGGGCTGTCAGAGCCGCCCCCTACTATGCCTGTTGCGTGACTGTGCTGATGGCACGGGCAGGGCGCTCAGGCCGTGCAGGGTCCTGAGCGCATGGGATTTCGGGAGAGTTCGGGGGTTTTGAAGCAATGGCTTCCGCAACACGGGCCCGGTCGCGATCGCAATCGGGGCCGCGATCAGGTGGCACGCTTCGGTCGCGTTCGCGCGGTTCGTCTTCCCCTTCTCCGACAGCACGGTCGGAAGCGGCGCCGGACGCCGCCGCGTCGTCCCGCGGGTCCGTCTCGCCCCATCTGAGGTCCCACTCGGGGCACGGGGGCTCGTTCGCGGTACAGCGGCTGGTGATGCTGGAGATGGCGGCCGCCCTCGTGGCCGTCGGATGGCTCGTCGGTACGGCCGCGCTCATTCCGGCCGTCGCGGTCGCCGCCGTGCTGGTCGTACTCGCTCTCGTACGACGCCGCGGACACTCCCTGCCCGAGTGGCTGGGCTCGCTGCTGGCACTGCGGGCTCGCATGCGCAGGGCCGCGAGCACACCGGCGCCTTCGGGGATCGATTCCGGCCTCGCACCTGCGGTGGAGTGTGATCCCAGCCTGCGGACGTACAGCTTCCACCGCGGCGACCGTCGCGATCAGCGGCCGGTCGGCATGGTGGGCGACGGAGGATTCCTCACCGCGGTGCTCCAACTGGAGTCGGATGCCGGTGCGCTGCGCGCCGAGCGCAGCCGCCGACCGCTGCCCGTCGCGCTCGTGCAGGATGTCCTCGAAGTCGACGGAATCCGGCTGGAGTCGGCGCAGATCCTGGTGCACACGCAGCCGGCGCCCGCGCTGCATCTGCCCCAGCAGTCGGTCGTCGTGAGCAATTACGCACCGCTCCAGGCCCAGACCGGCGCTCCGGCGGTGCGCATCATGTGGATAGCGTTGAAACTCGACCCCGAGTCGTGCCCCGAGGCGGTGGCCGCGCGCGGCGGCGGGCTCCGTGGGGCGCAGAAGTGTCTGGTGCGGTCGGCGGAGCACTTGTCCAGTCGACTGACCGGCGCCGGCTTCCGGGCCAATCTGCTGACGGAGGAGGAGCTGACAGCCGCCATCGCCACCTCCGCGTGCGCCAACCCGCTGGTGACCGCGCAGGCCGCACAGACGGGCCGGGACGAGGCGCCACAGCGGCGAACCGAGGAGTCCAGCCGCAGCTGGCGCTGTGACAATCGCCGGCACACCACGTACTGGGTGCGCCGCTGGCCTCAGCTGGGCGGCTCCGGCACCTCGCTGGCACAGTTGGTGGCACATCTGACCGCGGTTCCCGCGCTGGCCACGACCTTCAGTCTGACGCTGGCCAAAGGCGGTCGGCAAGACGTCACCATTGCGGGTCACCTGCGCATCACCGGTCGCAGCAATCAGGAACTGACCGACGCGCGGCGCGATCTGGAGAATGCCGCGCGTCAGGCGCGGACCGGGCTCGTGCGTCTGGACCGTGAACAACTCCCCGGCGTTCTCGCCACCCTGCCGCTCGGAGGTACCCGCTGATGGCCAGGAGGGCATCGGCCTCGCCGTCATCCGCGTCCGCGCCGGAAGGCACTCCGGAGGTCACGGGCCTCGGGCAGCGACTGCGCACCGGGTTCGGGCTGTTGGGTCCCCGGCACCCCCGGCACACACTGCCCGTGGAGCAGGTGGGGGCGCTCTCTCTGCCCGTCGGAGACGACGGTGTGGTGGTGGGTGTCAACCAACAGGGCCGGCCCGCCGTTCTCGGGATCAACCGCCCGACCCCGTTCGACGTCGTCCTCATCGGCGGTCTGTGGACGGCACAGGTCCTCGCGCTGCGCGCGGCGGCGACGGGGGCTCGCGTGGCCGTGGAGACGGCACGCGGACAGGCCTGGATGCCGTTGGTGCACGCCATGGGCGGCGGGCAGAACGGCCTGGCCGTGTACGACGTGGGGCGCGTGCCACCACAGGGCGCGTCGGCGGGCACCCCGGTGCTGGTGGTGCGTGACTGCGGCATGCGGCCGCCGCGCGGACGCGTGACGTCGGCGCCCTGGCAGTCCGTACTCACGCTGCTTCCGTATCTGAGTCCGGTCGCGCCGCGATTGATGCGCCAGGCTCGTCTTGTGGGCGTCCAGCGGGTGTCGCCGGACGAGGCGACGGAGATCGGGCGCGTGATAGGGCTCCCGCGCCCCGAGACACGGTCGCTGCCCGGGCTGCAGGACGGCATCACGCTGTGGTGCGCGGAGCGGGACCGCCAGTACGTGATGACGCAGGCCACGGACGCGGAGACCGGTCTCCTGGGCGTGGCACGTCGTATGGACTGAACCGACTGCGGGACAAGTCGGACGCGTGAAGATCGAGTCCGGATACTATGTCCAAGTTACTCCATTTTTGGGCAACTTGAGCGCTTGGCCGAGGCCGGTCGGGAGAGACGGGCCTGCCGGGCCCGCGGTTTTGATGATTAGGCTGGGGTGCAGCACGTCGCGAGTTGCCCGCACGCGGGTGGTACGGGCTGTGCGACTTGGCCCGGGGCCCGAGGGGGGACCAGCCCGGCGAATCAGACGACAGGAACGGTCGCCCCAGCACGGCATGAGGGTGCTCGACCACACCAGGAGGAACTGTGAGCAGCGATCGGGACGGGATGCGCGGGGGCTGGGCCACACCCGACGATGACCAGCCCGACGCGGAGTCCGCCATCGAGATGACGGGCGAGTTCACCATCGACTACGCGCCGCCTGCCTGGTACACGCAGAACGCCCCGTCGGGAGGGCCCGGCCCGGAACCGGGTGGGGCTGCTGACACGGGCACGGGGGTCGTTCCTCCGGCCGTCGGTTCCGCGACGCCGCCGTCCGCGCCTCCGGTGGGGCCTCCTCTTGACATGTCGGGTGTGCCCGGCTCGTTTCCGCCGCCCTGGCCCCCGTTGGCCGCCGCGCCCGACGCCGGTGTCGGCGGTGGGAACGAGGGGGACATCGAGAGCGGCGCGACCATGCGGATTTCGGCTGCCGCGTTGAAGCGTGAGATCGGGGACGCGGGTGCGGCCACGGGTGCCTCCGGCGCGGGGGCGAGTGCGGGCCCTGGGTCGGGTGCGGGTGCGGTCGGGGAAACGGCTGCGGCTGCGACTGCGACTGCTGGTACGGCTGGTGGTGCGGGCTCGCCTTCGGGTGCGGTGGCCGACGCGGGGGTGGGTGCGGGCGCTGCCTCCGGTGGTGCGGTGCGTTCCGGGGACTTCGAGCTGAACGCGCCGCAGGAGGCGGCCCCGGAGTCGGGGAGCGCCGCGGGCACCGACGCCGCGGCCGTGGCCGGTGGCGGCGGCAGTGACGGTGCGGTCGTCCCTGACGCCGGAGACGTGACGGAATCCGGTACGGCCGCGGTGGCACAGCCTCAGGGACCGGGCAGCGCCGGTGCCGGTACACAGGCCGTTGCCGGTGACGGCGCCGTTGCGCAGCCCGCCGAGGCTGTCTCGTCCGGCGAGGGTCAGGACGCCCAGGGCGGTAGCGGTCAGGGCGGTAGCGGTCAGGGCGGCGACGGCGGTGCGGCCGCCGAGGGTTCGGCTGCCACGGACGCGTCCGGCGAGCCCGGTGTCGCCGAGGGCGAGCCGGCCAGTGGTGCCGTGGCCCCGGATGACGCCTCCGACGGGGCCGCGTCGACGGATGCCGCTCCTCAGGGTGCCGTTGCGCAGAGTTCCGTCCCGCAGGACCCCCCGCCTCAGGGCTCCGCCCCTCAGGCCCCCGCTCCTCAAGGCTCCGCCCCACAGGCCGTCGTCCCACAGGCCCCCGCTCCTCAGGACCTCGCTTCGCAGGGCTCCGGCTCTCACGACGCCGCCCCTGTCTCCGCCCAGCCCGCCGACGGTGCCCCCGGCACCACCGAGCCCCAGGGGAGCGCGCCACAGCCCACCGAGCCTCAGGCTGCCGAGCCTCAGGCCGCGTCGCCCGCTCCGGGAACCCCCGGGGATGGA
Source organism: Streptomyces europaeiscabiei (assembly GCF_036346855.1). Taxonomy (NCBI): domain Bacteria; kingdom Bacillati; phylum Actinomycetota; class Actinomycetes; order Kitasatosporales; family Streptomycetaceae; genus Streptomyces; species Streptomyces europaeiscabiei. The sequence goes on along the minus strand of NZ_CP107841.1, from coordinate 7,579,487 downwards.
CCGCAGACGCCTCCGGTCTGGACGCCGCCGGCACCGCAGGGTGTACTTCCCCCGTTGCCGCCCGCGTACCAACCGGCCGCACCCGCAGCGCCCGCCTCGGGAGCGCAGTGGCCCCCGTCCGCGCCCGCGGCGCCGGCGTACCCCGAGATGCCCGGCCAGCAGCCGGCGGCCGCACAGGGCGAGCCGTCCGTGCCGCCGCAGCAGCCGTTCCACCCGCAGGCCCCTCAGGGCGCGCCCGCGGCCTGGGGCAACCCGATCGACGCCGCACCCGGTGCCTCCGGCGTGCCCGGTGCACCCGTGTCACCCGGCACCCCCGGTGCCCCCGTGCCCCCCGGCGTGCCCGACGCCTCCGGTACGCCGACCACCCCGGGCCCGACGCCCCCGCCCGGCCAGCAGCCGATGGCACCCAACGCCCCCTCCCCCGCTGGTTACGGCTTCCCGCACCCCGGCGCACCCGTACCCCCGCAGGCACCCATCCCCCAGCAAGGCGGCTACGGCTTCCCGCAACCCCCCGCCCAGCCCGGACACCCGGGACAGCCGGGGGGACAGCCGAGCCAACCTGCCACCCCCACTCCCGCCGCACTCCCGGCCCAGCCCGCACCCGGTTACGGCTTCCCGCAACCCCCCGCCCAGCCCGGACACCCGGGACAGCCGGGGGGACAGCCGAGCCAACCTGCCACCCCCGCTCCCGCCGCACTCCCGGCCCAGCCCGCACCCGGTTACGGCTTCCCGCAACCCCCCGCCCAGCCCGGACACCCGGGACAGCCGGGGGGACAGCCGAGCCAACCTGCCACCCCCGCTCCCGCCGCACTCCCGGCCCAGCCCGCACCCGGTTACGGCTTCCCGCACCCCGGCGCACCCGTACCCCCGCAGACACCCATCCCCCAGCAAGGCGGCTACGGCTTCCCGCAACCCCCCGCCCAGCAGGGGGAACAGCCCGGCCACCCGGGCGCCCCCACACCCCACCCCAACACCCCGGGCGCCCCCACCCCCCAAGCCGGCTACGGCTTCCCGCCCTCAGTCGCCCCGGGAACCCCGAACCAGATCCCCCACCCCCAGGGCCCGCCCCATTCCCCCACCCCCCAGAGCGGCTACGGCTTCCCCCAGCCCTCCGCCCAACCCGGCCACCCGGAGCACCCGGGCCACCCCGGCCAACCCCAACCCCCCTTCCCCGGCCAGCCCGGACACGCTGCTCACCCAGACCAGCCCGGTCAGCCCGGTCAGCCCGGTGGGCACCCCCACCCTTCCGCCCCCACCGCCCCCATCGACCCCCGCACAGGCGCGGCCTGGCCGCAGCCCGTGCAGCACGACCAGCGGCAGCCCACCAACCCCGGTGTGGCGCCGCTCGGTTACACGGCCGCGGTGGAGTTGTCGTCCGACCGGCTGCTGAACAGCAAGAAGCAGAAGACGAAAAGCAGCCGTCCGGCGGCCGGGGGCGGCCGGTTCAAGCTGGGCGGGAAGAAGGAGGAGGCCGAGCGGCAGCGGAAGCTGGAGCTGATCAGGACGCCGGTGCTGTCCTGCTACCGCATCGCGGTCATCAGCCTCAAGGGCGGCGTGGGCAAGACGACGACCACCACGGCCCTCGGTTCGACGCTCGCCACCGAGCGGCAGGACAAGATCCTCGCGATCGACGCCAACCCGGACGCGGGCACGCTCGGCCGGCGCGTGCGGCGCGAGACCGGTGCGACCATCCGCGACCTCGTCCAGGCGATCCCGTACCTCAACTCGTACATGGACATCCGCCGGTTCACCTCGCAGGCGGCCTCCGGGCTGGAGATCATCGCCAACGATGTCGACCCCGCCGTCTCCACGACGTTCAACGACGAGGACTACCGGCGCGCGATCGACATCCTCGGCAAGCAGTACCCGATCATCCTCACCGACTCGGGCACCGGCCTGCTCTACAGCGCCATGCGCGGTGTGCTCGACCTCGCCGACCAGCTCATCATCATCTCGACGCCGTCCGTGGACGGTGCGAGCAGCGCCAGTACGACACTGGACTGGCTCTCCGCACACGGGTACCAGGACCTGGTGGCACGTTCCCTCACGGTCATCTCCGGGGTCCGTGACACGGGCAAGATGATCAAGGTGGACGACATCGTCTCCCACTTCGAGACGCGCTGCCGAGGTGTAGTCGTCGTACCCTTCGACGAACACCTGTCCGCCGGCGCCGAGTTGGATCTCGACATGATGCGACCGAAGGTGCGGGAGGCGTACTTCACGCTCGCCGCGATGGTCGCCGAGGACATCGCCAGGCACCAGCAGTCGCACGGCCTGTGGACATCGGACGGCAACCCGCCGCCGGTGGTCGCCCCGCCGATGCCGGGACAGCAGATGCCGGGCCAGCAGATCCCCGGTCAGCAGCCGTACCCGCCGCAGCAGGGCCAGCCGTACCCCGGCCGGCCCTATCCGGGTCAGCCGGTTCCCGGGCAGGCCCCGCAGCCCTACGGCCACCCCGACCAGCCGGCACCGGGCCAACCCGCGCCGGGCCAGCCGTACCCGCCCCAACACCCGCAGCACCCGCAGCACCCGCAGCACCCGCAGCACCCGCAGCACCCGCAGCAGGGCCAGCCCTACCCGCCCGCTCCACCCCAGCAGTAGACAGCAGGAGTCGGACACAGCAGAGGGCCCGTACCGTTCACGATCCACGAACGGTACGGGCCCTCTGCCACAACCAGCCTTCGGGGCTAATCCCCCTGATAGGCCCCGATCAGTTCACGGCACCTCTTCACGTCCTCGCCCATCGCCACGAGCAGCGCGTCCAGCGAGTCGAACTTCGCCTGGCCGCGTACGAAGGCGAGGAAGTCGACGGCGACGTGGAGGCCGTAGAGGTCGAGGCCGACGCGGTCGATGGCGTACGCCTCGACCGTGCGCTCGGTGCCGTCGAACTGCGGGTTCGTGCCGACGGAGATCGCGGCGGGCATGGCCTCGCCGTCGACGTGCAGCCAGCCGGCGTAGACGCCGTCGGCGGGGATCGCGGTGTGCGGGAGGGTCTCGACGTTGGCCGTGGGGAAGCCCAGTTCGCGGCCGCGCTGAGCGCCGCGTACGACGATGCCCTCGACGCGGTGGGGGCGGCCGAGGATCTCGCGCGCGCCCTCGACATCGCCCTCGGCGACCAGCCGCCGGGTCAGGGTCGAGGAGAACGGCTGTCCGCCGCCCGCCTCACCGGTGACGACCAGGTCGACGACCTCGACGTCGAAGTCGTAGGTCTTGCCCTGCTCGGCCAGGAACGCCACGTCCCCTGCGGCCTTGTGGCCGAAGCGGAAGTTGGGGCCCTCGACGACGGCCTTGGCGTGCAGCTTGTCGACCAGGACCTTGACGACGAAATCGGCCGGGGACAGCCGCGAGAACTCGGTCGTGAAGGGCAGGATCAGCACCGCGTCGACGCCCTGCTCGGCCATCAGTTCGGCGCGGCGATGGTGCGGGGCGAGCAGCGGGGGATGCGTGCCGGGGCGTACGACCTCGCTGGGGTGCGGGTCGAAGGCGACGGCGACGGCGGGAACGCCCAGCTCACGCGCGCGTTCCACGGCGTGCCGAAGGATCAGCTGGTGCCCGCGGTGCACCCCGTCGTAGGAACCGATGGTGACGACGCTGCGCCCCCAGTCCTCGGGGATGTCCTCCAAGCCACGCCAGCGCTGCACTGTGACCGCTCCTCATCGAACCCGTGTCCGTATTGACGCCTGACCCTTGCGCAGGTCTAAGGGTGCCATGCCCGGTGCCTTCGGCCCGCATCGGCATCCGGCCTGTGACCCTGAGCACGGGAACCCGACCCGTTTCACGCGGGCACCCGCACCCCCGGCACCCCCGCCAGGTTCTCGATCATCCGGCGTGTGCTCGGCCCGACCACGGCCGCCCACTCCTGGGGCGTGCCGCTGAGCCAGCCGGCCACCAGCCCCGCGAAACCGGGCACATGGCGGGCCAGATCGACGAGCGCCCAGTCGAAACGGGTGGCCCCTTCGGGTGTACGGACGAGCAGCATCCCGACCCGATGGACCAGCAACCGGGTCGCCGCGCTGTCTCCCACGCCCCCGGTGTCCGCCGCATCCGCTGTCACCCCGCGCGCGGCGGCCGCCCGCAGCAGCGCGTCGAGGACGGACGGGTCCCGCTCGGTCGCCATCAGCAGATCGAGCAGTTCGCGCCGCAGCGGGCCGGAGGCAGGTGTGCCCGGCTCGGCGAGGACCGCCGCGAGGGCTGCGCGGACCTGCACGGGACCGTCGACGATGAGTCCGCTGACCAGGGGGAACAGTACGACGCGGGTGCCCGGACCGTGCTGCAGCGTGCGGTCGACGTACGTGGCGACGTGCCCGGCCACCTCGGGGCGCAGTTCGACGACCTCCCGGACGAGGGCGGTGACGCGGCGCGCGAGGCCGGGCGTGGTGACCTCGGCGAGGGTGCGCAGGGCATCCCCGTCGGAGCCCTCGGCGCACGGAGTCCGCAGCCGGGCACGGAAGGCGTCCAGGACCGGGTCCGGATGCGTGGCGAGCGCGGTGACCAGGGCGCTCGCGGGCAACTGCGGATCTCCGGCCGCGAAGCGCTCCAGTGCCTGCGGCAGATACCGCGGCCTGGTCCGCGGATCCCGTACGAGCAGGGCGAGGGCGCCGCTGTGCAGGGTGACGTCGGCGGGGCGGCCCAGCAGGGCGAGCGCCGCGTAGCGGAGAAGCTCACGGTCTGCCTCCGTGTTCACGTGCGGAGCGGTCCGCAGTGCGTACGCGAGCCCCGCGACCCGCCGCGCCGGGCGCTCGTCGTGCGCCCACCGGTCGACGGCCCGGCACACCGCCGAGGGCTCCTCCTCGGACAGTACGGCGAGCAGCTCGTCGGCGCGCCGGTGCGCGCTGTCGACCAGCGCCTCGGTCAGGTCGTCGAGAGCGCACCGCCGATGCGTGTGCAGCAGCGCCTGCGCGGCCGTCGCCACGGTGGCGTCGGGGGTCGCGACCAGCGGGGTGTCGTCGAGGAACCAACGGGTGAGCAGCGGCTGTACGGCGGCCGGGTCGGCCGCGAGAAGACGGGAGACCACGTCCAGATAACGGGAGCCCTCACCGGTGGCCGGGTCGGCGACGACCAGGCGTCGCAGCAGGTCGAAGCGTTCCGTCCCGGGCAGCGGCAGCGACGCCCAGAAGTCCGGCCCGAACTCCCCCGGCACGCCCCGGCCCTGGGCCCGCCAGGCACCGATCCGCTCGGCGAGGAACCGCAGCACCCGGGTGTACGGCGTCGCGTCGGGCACCCGGAGCAGGACCTCGGCCAGGAGGCGGGTGGCCCACCAGGTGGGGTCGTCGGGGACCGGGGCGCCCGGCGGCAGCAGCGCGTCCAGGGCGTCGAGCAACTCCTCCAGGCGCCCGGCGAGTTCGGTGGGTCCCTGCTGCCGCCCTAGGAGGAGCAGGGCGTGGACCACGGGACCGACGCGGTGGCGGGGCACGGGCAGGTCGCGGGTGGCCCGGCGGGCGTGGCGGCGGATGCGGGCCTCCGACGGCATCGTGCCCCAGCCCCGCCTCGCCTCGGCCTGCGTGACCCAGCCCCGGTGCACCAGCGCGTGCAGAGCCGCGTCGAGGTCCAGGTGCGCGCCCTGGATCCAGTCGGCCAGCTCCTCGTGGGCGAAGCGGTAGCCGTCGCCCGCCGGGACGAGCAGCCCTTCGGTGAGCACGGCCGAGGCCCAGCCGGTGGTGCCGCCGAGCCGCCGCCCGGGCACCGGCCCCCAGGGGAACACCGCCTCGAACGCCGCCCGGTCCAGCTCTCCCTGCCCGGGCCCCAGACACCGCCGGGCCGCCTCGTGGACCTGCCCCGAGACCTGCGCCGCGAGCCGCCGTACGGCCGTGCCCCGCACCCCGTTCACCACGGCGAGCCGCACGGCGACCCGCAGGCACATCAGATCCAGGTAGGCGGCCAGCACCTCGTCCCGACCGGGCCGTCCCGAGACGGCGGAGGCTGCTCCCGTGCCGGACGCGGGTGGTGTCGGGCCGGTGGGGAACGCCCCCGCGTCGGGCGGTCCGGCGAAGGCGCCATCCTCGCCGGACCGCCCGCCCGGGGTGTCCGGCAGCGCCGCCCGTACCTCGGACAGGAGCCGCAGGGTGAGCGGATGCCGGGCGTCGGGCCCGGCGAGCGCGTCCTCGGGGATCCCGTACCTGAGCCGGGCCCGCCGGGCCTCGCCCTCCGTCAGGTCACCGAGCCGTACGCAGGCGGGCAGTGACTGGCCGTCGCCGCCCGGCACCGCCCCGTGCAGCAGTTCCGCCGGGAACTGTGCCCCGGCCCGCTCCCAGTACTCGGCACGGCAGGCCACCACGAGCCGAGCCCCGTTCTCCCGCAGCCACTCGGCCGTCCCGGCGGTCCACTCGGCCAGCCGGTGCGCGAGCGTCGGCGGCATCTCCTCGGGTCCGTCGAGAAGCAGCAGCATGGGCCGCCCCTCCGCCACGGCGAGCCGGGCGAGCCGCTCCGGCCGGATGTCCCCCAGCTCACCGCCGTACCGGCCGGCCGACACCCACCCCGCGTCCACCGGCCGGTCTTCCGAAGCCCCCGGCGTCCCCGAAGCCGCCGAAGCCCCTGAAGACGCCGAAGCCCCCACGGCCCCCCACGCACCCGCCGCGCTGGATGCGGCCGAAGGGGCCGAAGGGGCCGACGCGGCCGACGCAGCCGACGCGGAGGAGAAGTCCGAGGCAGTCCATCCAGCCGACGCCCCGGACGCTGCCGACGCGCCCCACTCCCCCGACGTGCCCCCGTGTCCCGCCACACCCATCGCACCCACCGCGGCCGACGCCGCCACGATCCGCCCCGCCCGCTCCAGCGCGCGCCGTGCGGCGTCCGCCACGGAGTCGTCGTCGGACAGGAGGTCGGCGCCGCGGAGCCACAGTGTGGGTGCGGGCTCGGGCCCACGGCCGCGCCGGGCGGCGAGGGCGGCCAGTTCTGTCGTACGGCCGCTGCCGGGTGGGCCGACGAGGCCGAGGACCGTGGCCGGGCCGTCGGCGAAGGCGGTGAACTCCCTTACGACCTCGACCCGTTCGACGGGGTCGGCACCGGCCGCCGCGACGGCCCCGGCACCCGCCCCCGGCCCGTCCGACCCCACGGTGGTGGCCGTGAGCTCCAGGACCCCGGCCAGGTTCAGATCCGTTCCGTACGCACCCACGGTCGCCGCGTTGCGGGCGAGCAGCTCGGCCAGCGGCTGCTCGGCCCGCCACCCTCGCAGGGGTACGGCGAAGCCGGTGGCCCGGTGCGGTGCCTCCAGCGCCGTGCCGAGCACGCCCACCACGGTCCCGGTGGTCACGTCGAGGACCGGTCCCCCGGCCGCGCCCCCGCCCAGCCGCAGCGCCTCGCTGCCGGCCGTGCCGATCGCCAACTCCAGGGCGCCTCGCAGCAGATGGAACCCGTCGGTCGCGGTGTACGTGACGTCCGCCGTGCCCAGCACGCGTGCCTCGCGCCAGCCGCCGGCCGCGATACGGACGTACGCGCCCGTCCCGACCTCGTCCCGCAGGGCGAACGGCAGTGGCTCCACGCACAGCCCCTCGGTGCGGATGAGCGCGAGATCGAGCGCCGGCAGCGGGGTCACCGCGTCGGAGCTCACCACACAGACACGGTCGCCGGTGGCGTGCACCACGATCCGGGCCAGTCCGTCCACCGCCTCGTGGCTGGTGACGACCGTGCCGTGGTGATCGGCCACGAAGCCCGTGCCGCGCGGTCGTCCCGCCAGATCGCCGACCCGCACCAGGACTTCGTCCCGCGCCGCCCGGCGGCCGTCGTCGGTCGCCCGACGGCCCCGTACCGCCATGTCCTGACCTCCCCGTCGTACCTGTGTTCCGACGGTAGGCACGTGAAGATCAGCGGAAAAGATCGCGCGGCGAACGCGCCCCCTTCCGCTCCCTCCGTTCACTCCGAGCGCCTGCACGAAGGGGTGAATAGGACCGAGCAGATGGATACACCTCTGGGTGGGGGAACCGAGGGGGACCGTGGAGCGGCGGGAACAGAAGGACCCGCCGCTCCGCTGGGGAGTTCGGCGGGTGCGGGTTGTGCGCGGCCGGCCGCGCGGTTCCCCACGCAGCCGAAGAGCCGAGAGCTGTGCCGCCGGTCTTCGGCGGCACAGCTCTCGGCTGGTCTTCGACGCGGCACAGCCCTCGGCCGGTCTTCGGCGCCACAGCCCTCAGCCGAAGATGGCCAGGCTCTTCGCCTTGCCCTTCTGGTTCTCGACCAGGGCCAGGAAGCTGCCGGTGGGGTCGTAGACGGCGACGGCACCGCGGCCCGCGTACTCCTCGGGCATCTCCAGTCGCACCCCGTTCAGCAGCAGCCGCGCCCGTCTGTCGTCCACGTCCCAGCGGGGGAACGCGGCCGTGGCGGCCTCGGCGATCGGCATCACGATCAGTTCCTGCTGGTGCTGGTCGAGGGTCCGCGCGGAGTCCAGCTTGTACGGCCCCACGCGCGTCCGGCGCAGTGCGGTGAGGTGGCCGCCGACGCCCAGACCGGCGCCCAGGTCGCGGGCGAGGGCCCGGATGTACGTCCCGGAGGAGCACACCACCGACACCACCAGGTCGAGCACCGGGGTGCCGTCCTCGGCGACGGCGTCCCGCACGTCGTGGACCGCGAAGGAGGAGATGGTGACGGGCCGGGCCGGGATCTCGAAGTCCTCGCCGTCCCGGGCCCGCTTGTACGACCGCACTCCGTTGATCTTGATGGCGCTGACCTTGGACGGCACCTGCATGATCTCGCCGGTCAGCTCGGCCACACCGGCGTCGACGGCGTCGCGGGTGACCTTCGACGCGTCGACCGACGCCGTGATCTCGCCCTCGGCGTCGTCGGTGACCGTCGTCTGCCCGAGCCGGACGGTCCCCAGATACTCCTTCTCGGTGAGCGCGAGGTGACCGAGGAGCTTGGTCGCCTTCTCCACCCCCAGGACGAGCACACCGGTGGCCATCGGGTCGAGCGTCCCCGCGTGCCCGACCCGCCGGGTCCGGGCGATGCCCCGCATCTTGGCGACGACATCGTGCGAAGTGAAGCCCGACGGCTTGTCGACGATGACAAGGCCGTCGGGCGTGGTGGTCTTCTGGCGCTGCTGGGTCATTCGGCGGCGTCGTCCTCGTCGTCGTCCGGCTTGCGGTACGGGTCGGCGTCACCGGCGTACTTCGCCCCCGAGGCGCTCTCGCGCACCTGGGCGTCCGAGGCCCGCGCCTTGTCGAGGAGGTCGTCGATGGTCTTGGCGGTGTCCGGGAGGGCATCGGCCACGAAGGTGAGGGTCGGTGTGAACTTCACCTGAGCGGCCCGCCCGACCTCGGAACGGAGGATGCCCTTGGCGCTCTCCAGTCCCGCGGCGGCGGCCGCCCGCTCCTCGTCGTCCCCGTAGACCGTGTAGAAGACGGTCGCCTCCCGCAGGTCCCCGGTCACCCGGGTGTCCGTGATGGTGACGTGTGAGCCGAGCCGCGGGTCCTTGATCCCACGCAGCAGCTTCTGGGCCACCACCTCTCGGATGAGGTCCGCCAGCCTCTTGGCACGCGCGTTGTCGGCCACTGGTCCGTCTCCTAGCTCGTTCCGCGTTACTGCTGTTTCTTGGATTGTCTCTGCGACCGGTCAGTCGTCGTCACCGTGCAACCGCCGTCTGACCGAGAGCAGTTCGACCTCGGGACGCCCGGCGACCAGCCGCTCGCACCGGTCCAGTACATCGGTCAGATGCCCCGTGTCACCGGACACCACCGCCAGCCCGATCACGGCCCGGCGGTGCAGATCCATATGGTCGACCTCCGCCACACTCACCGCGAACTTGCGGTGCAGTTCGGCCACGATCGGACGGACGACGGAGCGCTTCTCCTTCAGCGACCGTACGTCGCCGAGCAGGAGGTCGAAGGACAGAGTCCCCACGTACATGTGTGTATCCGGTTCACCCGCCGGTACGGGATAGATGGCCTGCCCACAGCCCGGGGCAGGAACATCAGAACCGTACAACGAAAGGCGGACACCCTCGACGGGATTGTTTCGCCGGAGGCCCGGGGGCACAGCCCCCAGGAACGGCCACACCGGCCGGGGGTGAACAGGTCACCCCCGGCCGGCATGAACCACCGCTGGTTACGACCGCGGCTTCTCGCGCATCTCGTACGTCGCGATGACGTCGTCGATCTTGATGTCGTTGAAGTTTCCGAGGTTGATACCGCCCTCGAAGCCTTCGCGGAGCTCGGTGACGTCGTCCTTGAAGCGACGCAGACCGGAGATGGTGAGGTTCTCCGCGATGACCTTGCCGTCGCGGACGAGGCGCGCCTTGGTGTTGCGCTTGACCTCGCCCGAGCGGACCAGGACACCGGCGATGTTGCCCAGCTTGGACGACTTGAAGACCTCGCGGATCTCCGCCGTGCCGAGCTCGACCTCCTCGTACTCCGGCTTGAGCATGCCCTTGAGGGCCGCCTCGATCTCCTCGATGGCCTGGTAGATCACCGAGTAGTACCGGACGTCGACGCCCTCGCGCTCCGCCATCTGCGCCGCGCGGCCCGCAGCGCGGACGTTGAAGCCGATGACGATCGCGTCGGAGCCGGTCGCCAGGTCGATGTCCGACTCGGTGACCGCACCCACGCCGCGGTGCAGGACGCGGATGTCGACCTCGTCGCCGACGTCGAGCTGGAGCAGCGAGGACTCGAGGGCCTCCACCGAACCGGACGCGTCGCCCTTGATGATGAGGTTGAGTTCCTGCACCAGACCGGCCTTGAGGGCCTCGTCCAGGTTCTCCAGGGAGAACCGGACACCCCGGCGGGCGAAGTTGGCGTTGCGCTCACGCGCCGCGCGCTTCTCGGCGATCTGACGGGCCGTACGGTCCTCGTCGACGACGAGGAAGTTGTCACCGGCACCCGGGACGTTGGTGAGACCGAGGACGAGGACGGGGGTCGACGGACCCGCTTCCTCGACGTTGTTGCCGTTGTCGTCGAGCATCGCCCGGACCCGGCCGTACGCGTCGCCGACCACCATCGTGTCACCGATGCGCAGCGTGCCGCGCTGGACCAGGACGGTCGAGACGGCACCGCGGCCGCGGTCGAGGTGGGACTCGATCGCGATGCCCTGCGCGTCCTGCTGGGGGTTGGCCCGCAGGTCGAGCGAGGCGTCCGCGGTGAGGACCACGGCCTCCAGCAGGGAGTCGATGTTCAGCCCCTGCTTGGCGGAGATGTCGACGAACATCGTGTCGCCGCCGTACTCCTCGGCCACCAGACCGAACTCGGTGAGCTGACCGCGCACCTTGGTCGGGTCGGCGCCCTCGACGTCGATCTTGTTGACCGCGACCACGATCGGCACGTCGGCCGCCTTGGCGTGGTTCAACGCCTCGATCGTCTGGGGCATCACACCGTCGTTGGCCGCCACCACGAGGATCGCGATGTCGGTCGACTTCGCACCACGGGCACGCATGGCGGTGAACGCCTCGTGGCCCGGGGTGTCGATGAAGGTGATCCTGCGCTCTTCGTCGTTGACCTGGGTCGCGACCTGGTACGCACCGATGTGCTGCGTGATGCCGCCGGCCTCGCCCGCGACGACGTTCGTCTTGCGGATGGTGTCGAGGAGGCGGGTCTTACCGTGGTCGACGTGACCCATGACGGTCACGACCGGCGGACGCGCGACGAGGAACTCCTCGCCGCCCTCGTCCTCGCCGAACTCGATGTCGAAGGACTCGAGGAGCTCGCGGTCCTCCTCCTCCGGGCTGACGATCTCGAGGATGAAGTTCATCTCGTCCGCGAGGAGCTTCAGCGTCTCGTCGGAGACGGACTGCGTGGCAGTGACCATCTCGCCGAGGTTCATCATCACGCCGACGAGCGACGCCGGGTTGGCGCCGATCTTCTCGGCGAAGTCGGTGAGCGACGCACCGCGCGACAGGCGGACGGACTGTCCGTTGCCGCGAGGCAGCATCACGCCGCCGACCGACGGGGCCTGCATGGCCTCGTACTCCTGGCGCCTCTGCCGCTTCGACTTGCGACCACGACGCGCGGGACCACCGGGACGACCGAAGGCGCCCTGCGTGCCACCACGGGCACCCGGACCACCGGGACGACCGCCGAAGCCGGGACGACCGCCGCCGCCACCGGGACCACCCGGACGGCCGGCGAAACCGCCACCGCCGCCACCGGGACCACCCGGACGACCGGCGAAACCGCCACCGCCGCCACCGGGACCGGCGGGACGACCGGCGAAGCCGCCGCCACCGGGACGACCGCCGCCGCCACCGGGACCACCGGGACGACCGCCGCCACCGGGACCACGGCCACCGGGGCCACCGCCGCCGGGACGCGGGCCGGCAGCCGGACGCTGCGGCATCATGCCGGGGTTCGGACGGGCGCCGCCGGGGCCGCCGCCGGGACGCGGACCGCCACCCTGCGGACGGGGCATGCCGCCCGGGGTCGGACGGGAGCCGCCCGGAGCCTGCGGACGGGGACCGCCGCCGGCACCCTGCGGACGCGGCGCCTGGCCGGGAGCCGCGGGACGCGCACCGCCCTGGGCGCCACCGGGACCACCCTGGCCGCCGGGACGCGGAGCGCCACCGGGGCGGGGGCCCTGCGGGCGGCCCATGCCGGTGGAGCCACCGGAGGTGAAGGGGTTGTTACCGGGACGCGGACCCGCGGGACGGGCACCGCCCGGCTTGGGCGCACCGGCACCGCCGGGGCGCTGACCACCGGGACGCGGCGCCTGGCCACGGTCCTGACGGTCTCCGCGGTCCTGACCACGATCCTGACGGTCCTGACCCGGACCACCCGGACGCTGACCACCGGGACGCGGCGCACCCGGGCCGGGACGGACGCCCGGACGCGGGGCGGACGGCGCGGACGCGGCGGCCGGAGCCGACGGGGGCGCCTGGAACTCGGGCACGCTCGGGGCCGGGGAGGCCGGAGCGGGCTTCGGCGCCGGCGGCTTGGGACCCGGCAGCGGGCGCGGGCCCGGAGCCGGAGACGCGGCAGCGGGCTTCTCCGCGGCGGGCGGCTTCGGTGCTGCCGGACCCGGGCGCGGGGCGGCCGGACGTGCGGCCTGCGCGGGAGAGGGTGCCGCCGGACGTGCCGGGGCGGACTTGCGGGGGGCGGGCTTGCCGCCGCCGTTGCCCTGCTGGAGGGCATCGGTCAGTTTGCGTACAACGGGCGCCTCGATCGTCGAGGACGCCGAACGGACGAATTCACCGAGTTCCTGGAGCTTGGCCATGACGACCTTGCTCTCAACCCCGAACTCCTTGGCGAGTTCGTATACCCGGACCTTAGCCACTTCGCTCCTTTTTAGGTCCGGGTGCGTCCGGACCGTCGCTACTTCATGGGCGTACTCATCGCGTGCTCATCGAGTGCTCATCGCAATCTCGACCTACTTCCAACTCGCGGGGTACCAGGGCCGCACGGAGGTTCCGTACGACACGTCTTACGGTGTTGCCTGCTCGGCAACTGTTGTCTGCTCCACGTATTGGCGCAACGCCTTTGTGTCGAGCGCTCCCGGGGCACGCAGCGCCCGCGTGAACGCCCGACGGCGAAGCCCCAGGTCGAGACAGACCTGGGCGGGGTGAACGTACGCACCCCGGCCGGGCAGCGTACCGCGAGGATCGGGGACGCATTCGCCCTCGGTCGCCACGACCCGCAGCAGTTCGGTCTTGGCCGATCGCTGCCTGCACCCCACACAGGTGCGTTCAGGGCATGCGCGGGCGCGCGTCCGGCCAGACACTGCTAAGTCTACCTCCCCGCACCGACCTCACCCCTCCGGGGCAAAAATCGAACGGTTGTTGTCGTGATCTAAGCCACCTGCGGCTTGGATCTATTCCCCGGCCACCGGGAAGTACCCGGATGGCCCGGTCGGACGTCCGATCGAGTGGTTACTCCGCCGGCTGCTCGGTGTCCGGGCGGATGTCGATCCGCCAGCCGGTGAGGCGGGCGGCGAGGCGGGCGTTCTGGCCCTCCTTGCCGATCGCCAGCGACAGCTGGTAGTCGGGCACCGTCACGCGCGCGGAGCGGGCCGCGAGGTCCACCACCTCGACCTTGGAGACCCGGGCCGGGGAGAGCGCGTTCGCCACCATCTCCGCCGGGTCGTCCGACCAGTCGACGATGTCGATCTTCTCGCCGTTCAGCTCGCCCATGACGTTGCGCACCCGGCCGCCCATCGGGCCGATGCAGGCACCCTTGGCGTTCAGGCCGCTGCGGGTGGAGCGGACGGCGATCTTCGTACGGTGACCCGCCTCGCGCGCGATGGCGGCGATCTCGACGGACCCGTCGGCGATCTCCGGCACCTCCAGCGCGAAGAGCTTCTTCACCAGACTGGGGTGTGTGCGGGAGAGCGTCACGGAGGGACCGCGGACGCCCTTCGCCACCCGTACGACGTACGAGCGGAGCCGCATGCCGTGCTGGTACGCCTCGCCCGGGACCTGTTCCTGCACCGGCAGGATGGCCTCCAGCTTGCCGATGTCGACGAGCACGTTCTTCGGGTCGCGGCCCTGCTGGACCACACCGGTGACGATGTCGCCCTCGCGCCCCGCGTACTCGCCGAGCGTCGCGTCATCCTCCGCGTCCCGCAGCCGCTGCAGGATCACCTGCTTGGCGGTGGTGGCGGCGATGCGCCCGAAGTCAGACGGGGTGTCGTCGAACGGACGCGGCTCCTGCCCCTCCTCCAGGTCCTCGGGGTCCTCCTTCGCCCACACGGTCACATGGCCGGTCTCCCGGTTGAGCTCCACGCGCGCGTGACGGCGGCTTCCCTCGGTGCGGTGGTAGGCGATGAGGAGGGCCGCCTCGATCGCCTCGACCAGCAGGTCGAAGGAGATCTCCTTCTCCCGCACCAAGCCCCGCAGGGCACTCATGTCGATGTCCACGGCTACGCCTCCTCTTCTTCCGTCATGTCCTTCTTGTCCTTGCGGTTGAACTCGACCTGGACGCGCGCCCTGTCGATCTCGTCGAAGGCGAGCCGGCGGGCGGTGGCCTTGCGGCCCTTCACTCCGGGCACTTCGAGGTCGAGGCCGTCGTCGTCCACGGTCAGGATTCTGGCGATCAGTTCCCCGTCCTCGCGGAGCGTGAACTTCACCAGCCGGTCGACGGCGCGGCGGTAGTGGCGGTGCTCGGTGAGGGCGCGCTCGGCGCCCGGCGTCCCGACTTCCAGCGTGTACTCCGCCTGGCCCATCGCGTCCGTCTCGTCCAGCTTGGCCGAGAGCGCGCGGCTGACGTCGGCGACCGCGTCCAGATCCGCGCCCTCGTCGGAGTCGACGACCACGCGCAGCACCCGCTTGCGTCCGACCGAGTCCACTGCGATCTCTTCGAGATCCAGGCCCTGGGAGCGTACGAGCGGTTCCAGTAGTTCTCGCAGCCTCTCGCTCTGGGTGGTGCTCATCCGGGTGACTCCTCGGCCGCGTGTGCTGTTGTGGGTAGGGCGCGTGTCAGGTCAAAGGGTAGCCGCTCCGCTGGGGTGTTGCCGTCCATGCGGCGCCTGTGCGTGGGGGTGCCCAACGGCTCGGGGGCGCCCGTATTCGGGTGGCCGCGGGTGCATGGGGCTCGTCGCACCCACACGGCGGAGCCGCATGTCGATACGCCTCGCGCCCTTATCGGGGCGCGGGGCCTTTCACGGGTACGGTGATCACACCGCTTCTTTGTTCGTACGACCTCCCTAGGACGTCTGCTGTGTCGTTCAGCCTGTCGTCGCGTGCCCTTTCCGGGCCGCGCAGAAGGAGTTTGCTCGTCGGGGCCGCCGGTGCCGGCCTGCTCGCGGGGTGCTCGTCCGGGGGTGAGGGCTCGGATGCCGCCGGGAGCGGTCCTTCGGCCGTGGAGCGGGCCCGCGCGCGTGTGGCCCGGGACAGTGAGGCGCTCGTGGAGCGGTACGACGCCGTGATCGCCGCGCACCCGGATCTGGCCGCGCTGCTGACACCGCTGCGGGCGGAGGTCGTACGGCATGCCCGGGCGTTCGGGAGCAGAAAGGCGGCGGGCGCCGGTGAGGCGGGTGCGGGTGAGGCGTCCGCTTCTCCGTCCGGTTCGGCCTCCGCGTCGGCGTCCTCCTCCCCTTCCTCCTCCCCCGCGCCCGAGGACCCCGAGGCTGCCCTCGCCGAGTTGGCCGCCGCCGAGCGGAGTCTCGCGGACCGGCGGGCCAAGGCGTTGCTGGAGGCGCCGGGTGAGGTGGCCCGGCTGATGGCTTCGGTGGCCGCGGCGGGGGCCGGGCACGCGTATGTGTTGACGGAGGGGGCGAAGTGAGCAGCGGGGAGCTGAAGGCGGTACAGGCGGCGCTCGGGGCCGAGCACGCCGCCGTGTACGGGTACGGCGTCGTCGGCGGGAAGATCGGCGAGACGCGGCAGCGCGAGGCGCGGGAGGCGTACGACGCGCACCGGGCCCGCCGGGACGCGCTCACCCGGGCCGTGCGGGACCTGGGCGGCAGACCCGCCGCGGCGGCGGCCGGATACTCGCTGCCCTTCCAGGTGACCGATTCCGACTCCGCAGTACGGCTCGCCGCCGAGCTGGAGGAGCGGGTGGCCGGCGTGTACTCCGATCTCGTCCGGGCGTCCGAGGGCGACCGGCGGGGCACGGCGGCCGAGGCGCTGCGGGAAGCGGCGGTGCGGGCGGTGCGGTGGCGCGGCGGAAGCGTAGCCTTCCCTGGTCTCGCCGAGCGGACGGCCGCCGCCGGCCCGTCGGCGACACCGCACACCTGATCACGGTCCGGAAGGGAACGACTCGCACATGGCGCGCATGGCTTTCGATGACTTCGAACCGCCGCAGCGGCTTGTGCGAGCGCTCGCCGAGACCCGGCGGCCGGACGGCGGTGACGGGATCGGCGAATGGCTGGAAACGCTCCCCGAGCTGCTGCAACAGGCCGTCGGTCTACGCGAGTTGACCGTCGAGCGGGTGCAGGCGCCCGGCGGCCGCAGCAGTCTGGTGCTCCTCGTACGGCTGGTCGACGACACCCCCGCCGTGCTCAAGCTGGCGCCCGAGCGGGCCCGGCCGGAGAGTGAGCGGGCGGCCCTCGCGTACTGGGACGGGCGGGGCGCGGTGCAGATGCTCAACCCCGGGGACAGCTCCGGCGTACTGCTGCTGGAGCGGCTGCATCCCGATCTGTCGGTGCGGTCGCTGCCCGAGGCGAAGGCTCTGCTGGAGGCTGCGGCGACCTTGCGGCGGCTGTGGGTCGAGCCGCCCGGGGCACATGTCTTCGAGACCGTGGCCGGGCGGACGGGCCGGCAGGCCGAGCTGATGCGGTTCGGCTCCGCCGGGGACGCCGAAGTGCGGGCGCTGGTCGACTCGGCCCTCGCCGCGCGGGAGGAGCTGCTGGCCGCCCCGCCCGAGGAGCGGTTGCTGCACGGGACGTTCCGGCAGAGCAAGGTGCTGGCCGGGGAGCGGTTGCCGTGGCTGGCCGTGGGGCCGGATCCGGTGGTGGGTGAGTGTGCGTTCGATCTGGCTCGGCTGGTGCGGGACCGGGTGGAGGATCTGATCGCGTCGCCGTCGGGGGCGGCGATCACTCGGCGGCGGGTGAAGAAGCTGGCCGAGTCGTTGGATGTGGATCAGGAGCGGTTGCGGGGGTGGACGTTGTTCCGGGCCGTGGAGTCGGGGGTTCGGGCTCGGCGGGTGGGGCGGCCTCGGGACGCGGAGTTGTTGCTGGAGTTCGCCGGGTGGCTCTAGCTTCGCCGGAGGCCGGACCGTTCGAAGCCACGGGTCGTGTGGTGCTGGTCGCGGGGTTCCCCGCGCCCCTCAGTGAGCCCCCAGTCTCAAGGCCAGGACGGGGCAGTCGGCCGCTGCTCGCTTCGCTCGTTCCAGAGCCGCTCTCGGGAGCGGCCCCTTCTCGAACAGCGGGTAGCCCCACTCGTCCAGGGTGACGTGGTCGGGGAGGAGTTCCGCGCACAGGCCGTGGCCCTGGCAGGCGGTCCAGTCGACGTCGAGGGTCGGGGCCGTGGGGGCGTTCATGGTGTCAGCTCCGGTTCTCGGGGACGGGCAGGACGGGCGTGTGGTCGGTGGCCGTGCAGTGGCCGTGGGCATGGGCGTCGAGTTCGTGGGCGAAGGTGGTCAGGGCGCTGCGGACCAGGCGGACGGTGCCGTCGGGGTGGTGGCAGACGCCTCGGCCCTCCACCAGGCCGGCCCAGCGGGCGATGTCGTCGCGGGCGGTGCCCTGCGGGCCGGGGGCGGCCAGGGTCCGGAAGGCGGCGGCGATGCGGGGCAGACCGTTGAGGCAGGGGCCGCACTGACCGGCGGACTCCAGGGCGAGGTAACGCAGGACCCGGGCGGTCTCGGCGGGGCCGCAGCGGTCGGCGGGGAGAGCGGCGAGCACTCCTGCGCCCAGGTCCGCCGCGGTGAGGGTGAGTCGAGCGGCCTGGCGGGTCGGGATCCAGGTGCCGTGGTAGCCGCCGATCAGGACCGCGCTCGTGCCGTGGAGGGGGAGCAGGCGGTGCAGGGGGAGTCCGTAGGGGGCTTCCACGACTCGGGGAGCGCGGCCCGGCACGTGGAGCGTGCACAGGACGCTGCCGGGGTCGGCCGGGGTGCCGGCCGAGCGGTACCAGTCGGCGCCGTAGCGGGCGATCAGGGCCAGGTGGGCGAGGGTCTCGACGTTCTGGACGAGCGTGGGGGCGCGGTGCACCCCCTGTTCGCGGACCGGGGGGTTGCGGTGCCGGGGCAGGGCGGCCCGGCCGTCGAGGTACCGGGTGAGAGCCGAGGACTCGCCGGAGAGGAAGCGTCCGGGGACGCGGACGATTCGTACGGGTACCGGGTCGCTGCGTTCGGCGACGGCCGCTTCCAGGTGGGCCGCGCCTTCCTCGACCGCGAGGTACGCCTCGGCCGCGCCGGTCGCCTCGGCGGCCAGGCGGAGGCCGTCCAGGACGAGGTGGGGTGACAGGCGCAGCAGCGTCCTGTCCTTGGCGCTGGCGGGTTCGCCCTCGGACCCGTTCGCGACGACCACCGGGGCGCGGCCGGTGCGGCGGCCCGCCTCGGCGACGGAGGCGAGCTTGCGGTACGTGGGGAAGGCGGCGCCGCCTCGACCGGTGAGGCCGGACTCGGCTGCCGTCCGGAGCAGGTCGGCGGGGGCGAGGGCGGTGAGGGGGCCGTAGCGCTGTTCGTGGGTGGGGTGGTCGGCCGGGGTTCCGCCGGGGGCGAGGAGGCGGGGTGGCATGTGGAGGTCGGAGAGGACCGTCGGGACGGTGGGGGCGGTCGTGGTGGTCACGGGCGGGCTCCTTCGGCCGTGCGGAGCAGGGTGGCGGGGGTGGGGCGGGAGCCGCGTACGGCGTGGGCGGTGCGCAGGGCGAGGGCGGCGAGCACCGCGGCGACGCAGGCGGCCGTGAGCCAGAGCATCCAGGCGGTGCCGTTGTCCGTGCCGATGCCGATGCCGTGGACCAGGGCGAACGGCCAGGACGCGTACGCCAGCCAGTGCACGGCACGCCAGGTGCGGTGGCCGACGCGGGCCCGCAGGAGGCTGGTGACCAGGACGGCGAGCATCAGGTCGAGGGCGACCGTGCCGAGGCCGAGCCAGAGGGGCTGGTAGGCGGAGACGAAGGGGACGAACGTGTCGACGGCCGTGATGTCGACGTAGTCGTCGATCACGGCGGCCGCGATGTGCAGGACCAGGAACGCCGTGGCGGAGAGGGACAGGGCGCGGTGGAGGGAGACCGTGCCGAAGCGCGGCAGTCCGGGGATGCGGGTGCGCAGCCGCACCGCGATGCCGAGGAGGACGACGACGGTGAAGAGGACCAGGCAGACGGCGCCGGTGGCTCTGTTGGCGTACCAGAGGATCTCGTCGCTCATGCGGTGTGCTCGGCCTTCGGGGTCGGTGACGGCCAGCCCGGCGTGGTGACGACCGTGCCCTCGTGGGTGACCAGTCGGGCGGGAAGGCCGAGGCGGGACAGCCGGCGGACCGCGGTCTCGCCCTTGACCAGGGCGGCGGTGGTGGCGGCGTTGGCGTCGGCACAGGTGGCGGCGGCCACCGAGACGGTGCGCCAGGGGGTGGTGGCGGGCCGGCCCGTGCGGGGGTCGAGTATGTGGTGGAGGTCCTGGTCGCCGCGGCGCCAGCGGCGGGCCGTGGTGCCGGAGGTGGCGAGGCCGCCGCTGCGGATGCCGACCGTGGCGTACGGGCCGTGCTCGGGGAGTCGGTCGACCGGGGCCGTCTCGTCCTGGACGCGGATGCGCCAGCCGCCGGCCGGGGGTTCGCCCGCGACGGCCGTGTCGCCGCCGAGGCTGACCAGGATGCCGCAGCCGGCGGCTCGGGCCAGCAGGTGCGCCGCCTTGTCGGCCGCCCAGGCCTTGGCCGTGGCTCCCAGGTCCAGGCTGACGCCGGCGGGGAGGGTCACCGTGTTCGTGACACGGTCCAGTTCGACCAGGCTCCAGCCCGGCGCCCGCTTCACGGTGAGCCGCACCGGGCGGTCGTCCTCCTGGACCAGGGTGAAGTCCCGGTCGTAGCCGAGGGCCTCCATCGCCGAACCGACCGTGGGGTCCACCGCACCGTCCGTGGCGCGGGCGGCGCGCAGGGCCACTGCCAGTGCCTCGGCCAGCAGCGGGCTGACCTTCACGGGACGCCCTTCGGCAGCGTTGAGCGTCGACAGTTCCGAGTCCGCTCGGAAGCGGCTGCAGGCGGCGTCGACCTCGGCCAGGTGCCGGGCCAGGAGCAGGTTGCAGGAGTCGAGCAGGGCCGGTTCGGTGGTGACCAGGCGGACGCTCGTGCCGAGGGCTCGCCAGTCCGTGGCAGCCGTGGGGCGGGAGGTCGTGGACGCGGTCATCACGACGCCCCCGATGTCGAGTCCGCGGAGTCGTCCGTGGAGGACGTCATCGCGTCGGAGGAGGACTGGAGGTCCGAGGAGGCGTCGGAGGAGGAATCCGAGGAGGAGTCGCTCGAACCGTCCGAGGAACTCGAACCGTCCGAGGCGGAGGAGGAGTTCGACGACGTGTCCGTGCCGCTGGTGCCGCTGTCGCTGTCGCCGCTCGAACCCGTGTCGCCGCTCGTGCCCGACGATGTCGAACTCGTGCCGCTGCCGCTCGCGGTGGTGGCCGCGTCCGCCTGCATCGTGCCGATCAGCGCGAACATGCCGGCCGCCGCCGCGAGCGTGACCGCCGCCGCGGTGGCCGCCGTACGCCGGGCGCCTCTGCGGATCCCCGCGACGGCACCTCGTTCACTGGTCGTCATGACCGTTCCCCTCCGTAGTGACGTTCTGTCACGCCCTACGGTCGGGGAACGGTCTGAGAGAAACCTGTGAGGCGCCTATACGCCGCCGGAGAAGATTCTGAGGGTTTCCTTCAGACGGTGAGGCGGGCGATCGCCTCGTCGACCGTCAGCTCCTCGCGCTCACCGGTGCGGCGGTCCTTCAGTTCCAGGACGCCCTCGGCGGAGCGGCGGCCGGCGACCAGGATCTTCGGTACGCCGATCAGCTCGGAGTCGGTGAACTTCACGCCCGGGGAGACACCGGCACGGTCGTCGACCAGGACGCGCAGGCCGGCGGCCCGCAGCTTCTCCGAGACGTCGAGGGCCAGTTCGGTCTGCAGGGCCTTGCCCGCGGCGACGACGTGCACATCGGCCGGGGCGACCTCGGCGGGCCAGCACAGGCCCTTGTCGTCGGCGGACTGCTCGGCGAGGGCGGCGACCGCGCGGGAGACGCCGATGCCGTACGAGCCCATGGTGACGCGGACGGGCTTGCCGTGCTGTCCGAGGACGTCGAGCTTGAGGGCGTCGGCGTACTTGCGGCCGAGCTGGAAGATGTGGCCGATCTCGATGGCGCGGTCCAGCTTGAGGCCGGTGCCGCAGTTCGGGCAGGGGTCGCCCTCCTGGACGACCACGACGTCGACGTACTCGCCGACCTCGAAGTCACGGCCCGCGACGACGTTCTTGGCGTGTGTGCCGGCCTTGTTGGCACCGGTGATCCAGGCGGTGCCCGGCGCCACCCGCGGGTCGGCGATGTATGTCACCTTCTCGCCCAGGCCCTGCGGGCCGACATAGCCGCGGACCAGGTCGGGGCGGCCCGCGAAGTCCGCCTCGGTGACCATCTCGACGACCGCCGGGGCGAAGTGCGCCTCGACCTTGCCCATGTCGACCTCGCGGTCGCCGGGGACGCCGACGGCGACGATCTCGCCGTCGACCTTCACGAGGAGGTTCTTCAGGGTGGCGGAGGCCGCGACGCCCAGGTGCGCGGCGAGGGTCTCGATGGTCGGGGTGTCGGGCGTCGGGATCTCTTCGAGCGCGGGCACGCCGTCGGCGTCCACCGGCTTCAACTCGAACGTGATCGCCTCGGTGTTGGCCGCGAAGTCGCACGCCGGGCAGTCCGCGAAGGTGTCCTCGCCGGCGCCGGCCGGGGCCAGGAACTCCTCCGACTTCGAGCCGCCCATCGCGCCCGCGGTCGCCGCGCAGATGCGGTAGTCGAGGCCCAGACGCTCGAACACCTTCTGGTACGCCTGGCGGTGCAGGGCGTACGACTGGGCGAGGCCCTCGTCCTCCGTGTCGAAGGAGTACGAGTCCTTCATCAGGAACTCGCGGCCGCGCAGGATGCCGGCGCGGGGGCGGGCCTCGTCACGGAACTTGGTCTGGATCTGGTAGAGGATCACCGGCAGGTCCTTGTAGGAGGACGCCTGGTCCTTCACGATCAGCGTGAAGATCTCCTCGTGGGTGGGGCCGAGGAGGTAGTCGCCGCCCTTGCGGTCCTTCAGGCGGAACAGCTCCGGGCCGTACTCGTCCCAGCGGCCGGTCGCCTCGTAGGGCTCCTTCGGCAGCAGTGCGGGGAGCAGCACCTCCTGGGCGCCGATCGCGTCCATCTCCTCGCGGACGATGCGCTCCACGTTGGCGAGGACCTTCTTGCCGAGGGGCAGCCAGGTCCACACACCGGCCGCCGTGCGGCGGACGTAGCCGGCGCGGACGAGGAGCTTGTGGCTGAGCACCTCGGCGTCCGCCGGGTCGTCGCGCAGCGTCTTCGCCATCAACTGGGACATGCGCTGGACCGGTGCGTTCGCCATGGTTCTCGTACTCCTGCCGATGGGGGTCCCCCCGCTCGAGCGCGGCCGAGAGTGGGGAGCGTGATGGCAGGAGGTTAGCCGGGGGGCGGGGGCCCGTGGAAATCCGGCGGTGGCGGAAGGTCCTGGTACGGCGGCTACCTGCGGCGCAGGGGCAGGGGGGCGCCCATCACCGCGTACGGCTTGGGGGCGCTGGGGAAGACGACCTGACGGGCCAGGTCCGTGTAGCCGAGGGAGCGGTACAGGCCGCGGGCCGGGCTGTCCACGTCGATCGCGGAGAGGATCGAGCGGGGTTCGGTCACGCTGTCGGTGATGGTGGTGATCAGGGCGCGGCCGACGCCGTGGTTCTGGTGGCGGGGGTGGACGTGCAGTTCGGTGATCACGAAGGAGTCGTCCAGCCAGTGCTCGTGGTCGAGGGCGCGGAGGTAGGGCTCCACGACGGTGGACCACCAGTGGCCGCGGTTGTTGGGCATGCCGTAGACGAACCCCACGAGGCGGCCTTCCGCCGTGGCGCCGAGTGCGCGTGCCCCCGGGTAGGTCATGTGGCGGAGGACGATCTGGCGGCGTACGGCCACCTCGTCGGGACCCAGACCGAAGGCGACGGCTTGGACGGCCAGGGCCTCGTCCACGTGGGCGGAGAGGTCCAAGGGGCCGATGACGAGGCTCATGTTGCGGATGCTACAGGGGGGTTCGGGTTGCCTGCGGGGTGCGGGGCTGGATGTGGCTGGTCGCGCCCACGCGGCGGAGCCGCACGTCGATACGGCCCCGCGTGTCCTCGAAGGGCGCGCACCTTGCCCGGCGGTCGGAACGCACGCCCACCGAAGCCGATCCGTCGGAAAGCGACCCTTCGGAGAAGGACCCTTCGGAGAACCGATCCCTCAGAACAGGACGCTCATGAAGGCGCCCACTTCCTGGAAGCCCACCCTTCGGTACGTGCGCCGTGCCGCCGTGTTGAAGTCGTTGACGTAGAGGCTGACCAGGGGGGCCACGTCGGCCAGGGCGTAGCGGAGGACCGCTGCCATGCCGGGGGCGGCCAGGCCCCGGCCCCGGTGTTCGGGGGCCACCCAGACGCCCTGGATCTGGCAGGCCCGGGGGGTCGCCGCGCCGATCTCGGCCTTGAAGACGACACGGCCGTCGGGGCCGAGGCGGGCGAAGGAGCGGCCGGAGCCCACGAGTTCGGCGACGCGCGCCTGGTAGAGGAGGCCGCCGTCGCCGGCCAGCGGGGAGACGCCGACCTCCTCGGTGAACATCGCGACGCACGCCGGCATGATCGCGTCCATCTCGTCCTTGCGGATCCGGCGGACGTACGGGTCGGGGGTGACCTCGGCGGGGTCGGGGAGCCGGTCGGTGACCATGAGGGGCTGGTGGGAGCGGACCTCGCGGGCCGGGCCCCAGCTGGGTTCGAGCAGCCGCCAGAGCTGGGCGGTGGATTCGGCGGGGCCGACGACCGAGGAGCAGCGGCGGCCGGCCCGACGGGCGCGGTCGGCGAAGGCGCGCACGGCGCGGGGGGTGGCACAGATCGGGACGAGGTTGGCGCCGGCGTAGCAGAGGGAGGTCAGGGCGCCGTCTTCGTACCAGCCCCACATCTCGCCGCCGAGCCGCCAGGGGTCCAGGCCGGCGGCCTGGACGCGGGACGTCACGAAGGCGTTCGCGACGGGGTCTCGGTCCAGGACGGCGAGTGCGGCGTCCAGGTCACTCGGTTCGAGGACCCTGGTGGTGGTCTGGGTCAACACGTGCGGGAGCCTCACCCTGGGGTCTGCGCTGGTCTCCGCACGATACCCTGCCGGGCTGTGGCGGGGCGCCCGGCGGCTGCGCCACGGGCGGGCGCCCCATGGCCCGGGGGCCACTGTGCTTCGGCGGGTACGGGTGCGTCGTGGCTGGTCGCGCCCACGCGGCGGAGCCGCACATCGGACACAGCCCCGCGCCCCTGAGAGGCCTGCGGCCCCTCAGCCCGCTACCGCAACCGTCGGCTCGCCGGAGGCGATGCCGTCCGCCTCCATCTGTTCGGCGATCTTCATCGCCTCCTCGATGAGGGTCTCGACGATCTTGGATTCGGGGACGGTCTTGATGATCTCGCCCTTGACGAAGATCTGGCCCTTGCCGTTGCCGGAGGCGACGCCGAGGTCGGCCTCGCGTGCCTCGCCGGGGCCGTTCACCACGCAGCCCATGACGGCTACGCGCAGCGGGACCTCCATGCCGGTCAGACCGGCCGTGACCTCTTCGGCGAGCTTGTAGACGTCGACCTGGGCCCGGCCGCAGGAGGGGCAGGAGACGATCTCCAGGCCGCGCTGGCGGAGGTTGAGGGATTCCAGGATCTGGTTGCCGACCTTGATCTCCTCGACCGGCGGGGCCGACAGGGAGACGCGGATCGTGTCGCCGATGCCCTCGGAGAGCAGCGCGCCGAAGGCGACTGCCGACTTGATGGTGCCCTGGAAGGCGGGGCCGGCCTCGGTGACGCCGAGGTGGAGGGGGTAGTCGCACTGGGCGGCGAGCTGGCGGTAGGCGTTGACCATGACGACCGGGTCGTTGTGCTTGACCGAGATCTTGATGTCCCGGAAGCCGTGCTCCTCGAAGAGGGAGGCCTCCCAGAGGGCGGACTCGACCAGCGCCTCGGGGGTGGCCTTGCCGTACTTCTGAAGGAGGCGGCGGTCCAGGGAGCCGGCGTTGACACCGATGCGGATCGGGGTGCCGTGGTCGTTCGCCGCCTTGGCGATCTCCTTGACCTTGTCGTCGAACTGCTTGATGTTGCCGGGGTTGACGCGGACGGCGGCGCAGCCGGCCTCGATCGCGGCGAAGACGTACTTCGGCTGGAAGTGGATGTCGGCGATCACCGGGATCTGAGACTTACGCGCGATCGTCGACAGGGCGTCGGCGTCGTCCTGCGTGGGGCAGGCGACGCGGACGATCTGGCAGCCGGAGGCCGTCAGCTCGGCGATCTGCTGCAGTGTGGCGCCGATGTCCGACGTACGCGTGGTGGTCATCGACTGGACCGACACCGGGGCGTCTCCACCGACCGCCACGGATCCGACCTGGATCTGCCGGCTCTTCCGGCGCTCGGCGAGCTTGGTCGGAACGGACGGCATGCCAAGAGAAATCGCAGTCATCTGCTGTGCAACCCCAAGTTGTGGATCAGGATCGGTTCCCGGTACGGGCGGGCTCCAGGCTTCGAGATTACGGCACGGGCAGGTGCCCGAGCACTCCCCCACCTCGAATGCACTCGGCGGGGGACCCCCATCGATCCGTAACCCACCCGTTGGGGAGACTCGCTGCGGAGTTCGGACACAGATGGGCGGACGCATCCGTACGACAGCGGCCGGGCGCCGCTCCGTGAGCGTGCCCGGCCGCCGTGAACAACGGGTGACTACGAGATGCGCACCGGGTTCACGAGGTCCGCGATCAGCACCAGCAGCGTGAAGCAGACGAAGATGCCGGCCACCACGTACGCGACGGGCATCAGCTTCGCCACGTCGAAGGGGCCGGGGTCGGGCCGGCGCAGCACCTTGGCCGCGGTCCGGCGCAGCGACTCCCACAGGGCGCCCGCGATGTGCCCGCCGTCGAGCGGGAGGAGCGGGAGCATGTTGAAGAGGAACAGGGAGAGGTTGAAGCCGGCCAGCAGGATGAGGAAGCTGGCGAGCTGCTGGGTGGCGGGGATGTCCATGGTGAAGATCTCGCCGCCGACGCGGGCCGCGCCGACCACGCCCATGGGTGAGTCGGCCTCGCGCTCGCCGTCGCCGAAGGTGGCGTCCCACAGGGCGGGGACCTTGGCGGGCAGGGAGAGCAGGGACTCGACGCCGTTCTCCATCATGTCGCCCATGCGGTCCACGGAGTCGACGAAGGAGAGCGGGAGGATGTCGGAGGCGGGGGTGAAGCCGAGCCAGCCGGCGTAGACGTACTTGTCCTTGACGTAGCCGCCCTGGCCGTCGGTCTGGCTGACCTGGTTCTTGATGAGGGTGGGGGTGAGGTCGACCTTCTCGCCCTTGCGGTCCACGGTGAGCGTGACCTGCTTGCCGGGGTTGTCGCGGATGTCGGCCTGCAGGGCGGACCAGTCCTCGACGGGGGTGCCGTCGAACGCGACGATCTTGTCGCCGGGCTTCAGGCCCGCCGCCTTGGCGGGGGCCTCCTTGTCGCTGTCCTTGCACTTCGAGCGGTTCTCACTGGCGGAGATGACGCAGTCCGAGACCTTGCTGACCGTGGTCGTCGAGGTCTGGGTGCCGAAGGTCATCATCACGCCGAGGAAGATCACGAAGGCCAGGATCAGGTTCATGAAGGGCCCGGCGAACATCACGATGACGCGCTTCCACGGCTTGCGCCTGTAGAAGAGGCGGTCCTCGTCGCCGGGCTGGAGCTCCTCGAAGGAGGCCGCGCGGGCGTCCTCGATCATCACGCGCCACGGGGAGGTCGAGCGGCTCTCGATCCGGCCGTCCGGGCCGGGCGGGATCATGCCGATCATGCGGATGTAGCCGCCGAGCGGGATCGCCTTGACGCCGTACTCGGTCTCGCCCTTCTTGCGTGACCAGATCGTCGGGCCGAAGCCCACCATGAACTGGGGCACGCGGACACCGAAGAGCTTGGCGGTCGAGAAGTGACCCAGCTCGTGCCACGCGATCGAGAACGCCAGGCCGATCACGAAGACCACTATGCCGAGGATGAACATCAGGGTCGTCATGCACGGGCCTCCGCGGTCGTCCGCTCGGT
The DNA here is from genome assembly GCF_036346855.1 of Streptomyces europaeiscabiei. Classification (NCBI taxonomy): domain Bacteria; kingdom Bacillati; phylum Actinomycetota; class Actinomycetes; order Kitasatosporales; family Streptomycetaceae; genus Streptomyces; species Streptomyces europaeiscabiei. The sequence goes on along the minus strand of NZ_CP107841.1, from coordinate 7,551,966 downwards.
GGGTTCGGCTGTCGAGGTGGTCAGTTCACGGGCCCTTGCGCGCGCCCAGGTCTCCGCTTCGAGGACGTCCGCCACGGTCAGGGAAGTTCCCGTTCCGGGGGTGCCGTGCTCCTGGACGACCCGCGTGACGGTCTCCATGATCGCGTCGAACCGGAGACCCCCGTGCAGGAACGCGTCGACGCACTCCTCGTTGGCCGCATTGAACACCGCCGGGGCGGTGCCCGCGAGCTGCCCCACATGCCGGGCGAGCCCGACCGACGGGAACGCGTCGGTGTCGAGGGGGAAGAACTCCCAGGTGGACGCCTTGGTCCAGTCGAAGGCGGGCGCGGCGTCCGGGACGCGCTGCGGCCAGCCGAGGCCGATGGCGATGGGCCCCCGCATGTCGGGGGGCGTCGCCTGCGCCATCGTCGATCCGTCCGTGAACTCAACCATCGAGTGGACATACGACTGGGGGTGCACGACGACCTCAATGCGGTCGAAGGGAATGTCGTAGAGGAGGTGCGCCTCGATGACCTCCAGGCCCTTGTTGACCAGGGTCGCGGAGTTCACGGTGATGACCGGGCCCATGGCCCAGGTGGGGTGCGCGAGGGCGTCGGCGGGTGTCACGTCGGCGAGTTCCGCCTTCGTGCGGCCGCGGAAGGGGCCGCCGGAAGCGGTGACGACGAGCTTGCGCACGTCGGCCCGGGTGCCGGAGGCGAGGGCCTGGAAGAGGGCGGCGTGCTCGGAGTCGACCGGGATGATCTGGCCCGGCTTCGCCACGGCCTTCACCAGCGGACCGCCGACGATGAGCGACTCCTTGTTGGCGAGCGCGAGGGTGCGGCCCGCCTCCAGGGCGGCGAGGGTCGGGGCGAGGCCGATGGAGCCGGTGATGCCGTTCAGCACGGTGTGGCAGTCGGACGCGGCCACCTCCGTGGCGGCGCCCGGCCCTGCGAGGATCTCGGGCAGGGCCTCCCCGGGCCCGTACACGCCGGCCAGGGCCTCGCGCAGCGCAGGTACGACGTCCTCGCGGGCGACGGCGACGGTCCGCACGCGCAGGCGGTGCGCCTGCTCGGCCAGCAGCTCCACCCGCCCTCCGGCGGCGGAGAGTCCGGTGACGCGGAAGCGGTCCGGGTTGCGCAGGACGAGGTCGATGGCCTGGGTGCCGATCGAGCCGGTCGATCCGAGGATCACTACGTCCCGTACACCGTCGACCGGGTCGAAGACGAGATGCGGATCGGCGAGAGGGGCTGGACTGTCGCTCATCCCTCCATTGTGGCCGCATCCGGTGTCCGGCAGGACCGCGCGCCCCCTTGATGACCCATCTTCGTGCGGTCTGTGGTCGACGAGGCTGTTTCTCCGTTTGTGAAGCGCGCGTGAAGACAGGGGTGATATGACTTCTGCCCTGTTGATCCGATTATCGGGTCAACAGATCGTGAACGAGGACCCTGGGGGGATCCATGCACAAGCGCATACGCGCCGTCCTGCCCGCGCTCGCCGGAGCCGTGGCCCTGACCGGCACCCTGCTGAGCAGCCCGGCCGAGGCCGCCGGAGGTGTGGTCATCCACCGCGTGTACTTCGACAGCCCCGGCAAGGACACGCGGACGAACACGAGCCTCAACGGCGAGTGGGTGCAGATCAAGAACACGAGCTCGAAGCCCGTCTCCCTGAAGGGCTGGGTGCTCAAGGACCCCGACAACCACAAGTACACGTTCCTCGACGTGAAGATCGGGGCCGGCAAGTACATCAAGGTCCGCACCGGCTCGGGCACGGACACCAGCGCGACCAAGTACCAGAACCGCAAGGCCTACGTGTGGAACAACACGAGCGACACGGCGACGCTGTCGAAGGCCGGCGGTTCGAAGGTCGACTCCTGCTCCTGGACGACGCGGGACCCCAGCGACAAGTACTGCTAGTCGACGCGAGAGCCGTCCGTCGGCCGCGGGCCGTATGCGGCTGGTCGCGCCCACGCGGCGGAGCCGCATACCAACACGGCCCCGCGCCCCTGTGGACGGCCCTGCGGGCCGGTCTTCAGGAGCGCGGGAAGGCGTGGGATGTCATCGGATGCGGCGGTGGACGTTCTCCTTCTCACTCGGACCGGGTGTCGCGTCCGCGATCCACGGGCCCTCGCCCGACGGGTCGATCACACCTTGCTCCAGCCACTCGTAGGCGCCGCCGAGGACACCCTTGACCACCTTGCGGTCGAGGTCGTCTGTGTTGCTCCAGAGGCGGCCGAAGAGTTCCTCGACACGGATGCGGGACTGACGGCAGAAGACGTCGGCGAGCTGGTAGGCCTCACGGCCGTGCTCGCCCGTGGTGCGGAGCAGTTCCGCGCGGACGACGGCGGCACTCATCGCGAAGAGTTCGGCGCCGATGTCGACGATCCGGCCCAGGAAGCCCTGCTTGGTCTCCATACGGCCCTGCCAGCGCGACATGGCGTAGAAGGTGGACCGGGCGAGCTTGCGGGCGTTGCGTTCGACATAGCGCAGGTGGGTGGAGAGGTCGGGGTGGCCCGCGGGGTGGAAGTCGCCGTAGGTGCGCGGGAGTTGACCCGGCCCCGCGACCAGCTTGGGCAGCCACTTGGCGTAGAAGACGCCCGCGTTCGCGCCCGCCTTCGCCTTGTCGGACAGGGACTTCTCCGGGTCGATGAGGTCGCCGGCCACGGAGAGGTGGGCGTCCACGGCCTCACGGGCGATCAACAGGTGCATGATCTCCGTGGAACCCTCGAAGATCCGGTTGATGCGCAGGTCGCGCAGCATCTGCTCGGCGGGGACGGCTCGTTCGCCGCGCGCCCGCAGCGAATCCGCCGTCTCGAAGCCGCGGCCGCCGCGGATCTGGACGAGTTCGTCGGCGATGCGCCAGCCCATCTCGGAGGCGAAGAGCTTGGCCAGGGCGCCCTCGATGCGGATGTCGTTGCGGTCCTCGTCGGCCATCTGCGAGGACAGGTCGAGCACCGCTTCCAGGGCGAAGGTGGTGGCGGCGATGAAGGAGATCTTCTGGCCGACCGCCTCGTGGTGGGCGACCGGCTTGCCCCACTGCTCACGGGCCGCCGACCACTCGCGGGCGATCTTCAGGCACCACTTGCCGGCGGCCACGCAGGACGCCGGGAGCGAGAGCCGGCCGGTGTTGAGGGTGGTGAGGGCGATCTTCAGGCCCGCACCCTCGGGGCCGATGCGGTGGGCGGCGGGAACCCTGACCTGGTGGAGACGGGTGACTCCGTTCTCGATGCCGCGCAGGCCCATGAAGGCGTTACGGTTCTCGACGGTGACGCCGGGCGAGTCGGTCTCCACGACGAAGGCGGTGATGCCGCCCTTGTGTCCGTCGGACTTCGGCACCCGCGCCATGACGACAAGGAGGTCGGCGACCACGCCGTTCGTCGTCCACAGCTTCACACCGTCCAGGACGTAGTCGTCCCCGTCGGGCACCGCGCTGGTGGCGAGGCGGGCCGGGTCCGAGCCGACGTCGGGTTCGGTGAGGAGGAAGGCGCTGATGTCGGTGCGGGCGCAGCGCGGCAGGAACTTCTCCTTCTGTTCGGGGGTGCCGAACAGTTTCAGCGGCTGCGGTGCGCCGATCGACTGATGCGCCGAGAGCAGGACGCCGATGGCCGGGCTGGCCGAGCCGACGAGGGCCAGCGCCTTGTTGTAGTACACCTGGGTGAGGCCGAGACCGCCGTACTTGGGGTCGATCTTCATTCCGAGGGCACCGAGCTCCTTGAGCCCGTTGATCACCTCGTCGGGGATGCGGGCCTCGCGCTCGATCAGGGCCCCGTCGACCTTCGTCTCGCAGAAGTCGCGGAGTTTGGTCAGGAACTGCTCGCCGCGCCGGACGGCCTCGTCGGTGGGGAGCGGGTGGGGGTGGATGAGGTCGAGGCGGAACCGGCCCAGGAACAGTTCCTTGGCGAAGCTGGGCTTGCGCCAGGCCTGCTCCCGGGCGGCCTCGGCCACCTGTCGGGCCTCACGTTCTGTGACGACGGGCTTCTTGAGGGGTGGGGCGGACATGAGGCTCACCTCGCCGCGAATCGGGATCTTGTACCGGATGGGTACCTGAACGGTTACCGATGGGTGCTACTCGATCGTTGGTACCCGATTCGGGGTGACCCCGCCACCCCTCGCGTGCGCGATCGGCCGCTTCGGCCGCCGCGCGCGCCCCTCTCGGCCGATACCGACCGAGTGCGTCAGGATCATGATCTCGCCGGCCGGCCCCCACGGGGTTCCTTCCGTGGGCGGGCACTCTCGCGCTCCTGTCGCCACCGCACCCTCCTGAACCAGCCGTCGAGTTCTAGACTGGAGGCGATCAGAGCGCCCCGAAGGGGCGCGGGAAACCACGCGAGAAGCCCCACGGACTCGCAGCCGTCACCCGGCACACCCCCACCACCCAGTCGGTCGTCCGGCGAATTATCGAAGCGCTTCGACAACCTATGGACACCCATCCACCGCCCGGCTACTGTCGAGCCACCCTCACTCGCCCTTGTTCAGAGATAGCGCGCTGTCGAAGCGCTTAAACACGCTTGGAGAGCTGGATGGTCACCCTCGCCGAGGTCGCCCAGCACGCCGGAGTCTCGGCGAGCACGGTGAGCTATGTCCTCAGCGGCAAGCGGTCCATCTCCGCGGGCACCCGGCAGCGGGTCGAGCGGAGCATCCAGGAGCTCGGCTACCACCCGAACGCGGGGGCCCGCGCCCTGGCGAGCAGCAGGTCGAACATCGTCGCCCTGATGGTCCCGCTGCGCACCGACATGTACGTCCCGGTGATGATGGAGATCGCCATAGCGGTGGCCACCACGGCCCGCACGTACGGCTACGACGTGCTGCTGCTCACCGGCGAGGAGGGCCCCGACGCGGTGCGCCGTGTCACGGGCAGCGGGCTCGCCGACGCGATGATCCTGATGGACGTGGAGCTCGACGACGAGCGGCTGCCGCTGCTGCGCGGCACCGACCAGCCGTCGGTACTCATCGGGCTGCCGGCCGACACCAGCGGCCTGACCTGCGTCGACCTCGACTTCGGGGCGACGGGCGCGCTGTGCGTCGAGCATCTGGCGATGCTCGGCCACCGTGACATCGCGGTCATCGGCGAGGCGCCCGCCGTGTACGAACGGCACACCGGTTTCGCCGAACGCACTCTCGACGGACTCCGTTCCCGGGCAAAGGAGTTGGGTCTGCGCGTGCTGCACCGTCCCTGCGAGGGCGGCTACGACGCGATGGCCGCGACCCTGGCCCGGATCTTCGACGAACGGCCGGGCACCACGGGGGTCGTCGTGCAGAACGAGTCCGCGGTGGAGCCGCTGCTCGCGCTGTTGCGGCAGCAGGGGCGCGCGGTGCCGGAGGACGTCTCGGTGATCGCGGTCTGCCCGGACCAGGTCGCCGTACAGGCCTCGGTACGGCTGACGTCCGTGGCCATCCCCGCCCAGGAGATGGGCCGGCGGGCCGTGGAGCAGTTGATCGCCAAGCTGGAGGGCAGGGACGCCGAAGAAGTGGTGCTCCTCGCCCCCGAGCTGACGGTCCGCGCGAGCACGGGGCCACTGTCCACCACCGGCTGAGCCCCCGTCGTACGCACACCGTCGCGGACAGGACGTCGCGGACAGGACGTCGTATGCAAGCCGCCGTACGGAAGTCGTCGTACGGCCCTCTTCCCCCCTCCCCTCTTCCCGCCCCTCCTCTCTTCCCGCCTTCCTCCTCCTCTCCCACCGCCCGGCCCGCCGGAGCCGAGCCGGGTGTGCCGCCCCTCCTCCCTCCAGGAGACCTCCCGTGAATCTGCCTGCCGAGAACCAGACCCCGACGGGCGCGGTCAGCCTCGCCCAGTCCTCCCCCACCGTCGGCACGTTCCGTGAGCGGGACGGCGCCCTGGAGTGGAGCGGACGCCAGGAGACCCTGCGGATCGAGCCCTGGGGCCCTGACGCGGTCCGGGTCCGCGCCCGCCTGGGCGGCCCGGTCCTCGACGGGCTGCCGGGCGCCCTGCTCGACGAGTCCGAGAGCACCGAGAGCACCGTCAAGATCGAGGACGGACTGGGGTGGCTGACCGTCGGCGCGCTCACCGTCGAGGTGAACGCCGAGGGCCTGATCCGCTACAGCCGCACGGCCGACGGCCACGAACTGCTCTCGGAGGCCCGCGCCCATTTCTGGTGGCCCGGCTCGCGCCTCTACACCGCCGTCGGCAACGGCTACCACCGCCTGGAGCAGCGCTTCGCCGCGTACGACGACGAGAAGCTGTACGGCCTCGGCCAGCACCAGCACGGGCGGCTCGACCAGAAGGGCCTGGTGCTCGACCTGGTCCAGCGCAACGCCGAGGTCGGCATCCCGGTGCTCACCTCCAGCCGCGGCTACACCCTGCTGTGGAACAACCCGGCGATCGGCCGCGTCGAGCTGGCCGGGAACGGCACCCGCTGGGTCGCCGACTCGGCCCGGCAGATCGACTACTGGATCACCGCGGGCGACCCGGCCGACGCGCAGCGCCGCTACAGCGCGGCGACGGGGCGCTCGCCGATGCTGCCTCAGTGGGCGGCCGGTTTCTGGCAGTGCAAGCTGCGCTACCGCACGCAGGACGAACTCCTCGCCGTGGCACGGGAGTACAAGCGGCGGGGCCTTCCCATCGACGTCATCGTCTGCGACTTCTTCCACTGGACGCACCTCGGTGAGTGGAAGTTCGACCTGAGCGAGTGGCCCGACCCGGCGGCCATGGTCCGGGAGCTGGACGAGCTGGGCATCAAACTGGTGGTGTCCGTGTGGCCGTCGGTCTCGCCGCTGAGCGAGAACCACCACCTCATGGAGCAGCGCGGCTACTTCATCGGCACCCAGTACGGGCCGATGGCGCACGCCGACTGGCCCGACAAGGAGGTCGCGTCGACGGTCCAGGTGGCGTTCTACGACGCGACGAATCCGGAGGCGCGGGAGTTCGTGTGGTCGCGGGTGAAGGAGAACTACCTGGAGCCGTACGGCATCAAGGCGTTCTGGCTGGACGCCTGCGAGCCGGAGATCAAGCCGGGCTTCCAGGAGAACCTGCGTTACTGGGCGGGACCCGGCCTGGAGGTCGGCAACATCTACCCGGCAGAGATCGCCCGTACCTTCTACGAAGGGCTGAGGGCGACCGGTGAGGAGGAGATCGTCTCCCTCAACCGTTCGGCGTGGGCAGGCAGCCAGCGGTGGGGGGCCGCGCTGTGGTCCGGTGACATCGGCACCGATTTCACGACGTTGCGCCGGCAGATCGCGGCGGGCCTCAACACCGCGCTGTCCGGCATTCCCTGGTGGAACACCGACATCGGCGGCTTCCACGGGGGCGACCCCGACGATCCGGAGTACCGCGAGGTGATGGTGCGCTGGTTCCAGTTCGGCGCGTTCTCGCCGCTGATGCGGCTGCACGGCTTCCGTGAGCCCGGTATGCCGCTGGGGCCGGCCATGACCGGGGGGCCCAACGAGGTCTGGTCGTACGGGGAGGAGGCCGGGACGATCCTGGAGACGTACCTGCGGCTGCGGGAGCGGTTGAAGCCGTACGTGCTGCGGGTCATGCGGGAGGCCCACGAGGAGGGGCTGCCGGTGATGCGGCCGCTGTTCCTGGAGTTCCCCGAGGACGAGCGGGCGTGGTCCGTGGACGACGCGTACCTGTTCGGGCGGGATGTGCTGGTGGCGCCGGTGCTGGAGGCGGGGGTGACTGCCTGGACGACGTATCTTCCCGCCGGGGCGCGGTGGACTGATGCGTGGACCGGGGAGACGTATGAGGGGGGTGCGTCCGTGACTGTGGATGCGCCGCTGGAGCGGATTCCGGTGTTTCTGCGGGACGGGGTGTCGTTGCCGATCGCCGAGTAGGTATCGGTGCGGGGGTGGGCCGGCGGGGATTTCCGCGGCTCGGCGGTCACGAGGTGCCGCTGCGGGCACCGTGCCGCCCCAGCGCACGGTGCCCGCAGTCAAACGGAGGGCAGTTGGGGTGCCACCTCGCTCATCAGTAGGTCCAGGTGGGTGAGGTCGGTCAGGTCTCGTAGGCGGACGTAGCTGCGGAGGACGTCCAACTCCGCGTAGGCGCCCAGCTGTTCGCGGCGACGAGAGGCTCGGGTTCGTCATCGTGCAGTCGAGCGCCGACGCGGACACGGCGCTGGTGTTCGCGGCGGGCGCGTTGCTGAGCGTGATGAGTGTGGCGCTCTTCTCCGTGCCGGCCGTGGCGGAGCGGCGGCTGCCCTGGGTGCGGGAGACCACCTCGCATCGGTGGCGCTCCACCGGGCGGAGCGGCCCGGCCCTCGTTCCAGGGCCGGCCCACCGTCGTGGGCGGAACGGCCCGGTCGCCGGTCGTCGTAGGCAGAACGGCCCGACCGTAGTAGGCAGAACGGCTCGGTCGTCGTGCGTGGACCGGCCCGATCGCCGTTCGGCGGCCGGGTCTACGCTATGGCGCCAGGGCCATCCCATGATCCTCAGGGGGTGTGCACGACCCTGAGTGAGTGGAGCTGACCGAGGATGAACAGCCGTACGGGAGACCCTCGCGGAGCACGCGGGGGACGGCCGGGCCGCAGGGGCGGGGCCGCGCGCAGACCGGTTCATCGGACGCGTACGACGATACGCACCACCGGCGGGTACACGGAGGCGCCGAGGGCGGTCGTGCCGTCGGACGGGGGCGTTCCCCGTGGTTTCCTGCCGGGGCCCGCGCGGCACATCGCCGTGTGGAGCGCGCTCACGCTGCTGGTGACGGGTGTCGTCTCCGTGGGCGTGTGGATCTGCGTGACGTTCCAGACGGCGGTCACGCCGGTGCTGATCGCACTGCTCGGGACAGCGCTGCTCGGCCCGTTCTACCGTCGGCTGGTCGCGATGAAGTTCAACAAGTCGCTCGCCGCCGGGCTCACTTGTGCCGCGGTGGTGGTGGTGATGGGCGGGGCCGCGTACATCGTGGTGGCCGCGCTGATCGACACCGGTGACCAGATCATCTCCTCGCTCAGGGACGCGGCGAAGTCGCTCAGCGACGAGTTCGGACTGGCGGGGACCTCGTTGGACGACCTCGCGAAGAACGCGAAGGAACTGCTGTCGAAGTTCGGCGGCACCGCGGCCTCCGGGGTGCTCACCGGGGTCAGCGCGGTCAGCGAGTTCGTGGCGGCGGCGGTGCTGGCGATGCTGCTGATGTTCTTCTTCCTGCGGGACTCCGACAAGGCGGTCGCGTCCCTGCACTCGCTCGCGCCGCGCGGCAGCGGTGACACCCTGGAGGTGATGGCCCGGCGCGCGTTCCGGGCGATCGAGGGCTACATGCGGGGTACGACGCTCATCGCCTTCATCGACGGTGCCTGTATCGCCATCGGTCTGCTGGTACTCCAGGTGCCGGGTGCCGTCGGTCTCGGCGCGCTGGTCTTCGTCGGCGCGTACATCCCTTATCTGGGCGCGTTCCTGTCGGGTGCGGTGGCGATCCTCGTCGCGTTCGCCGACCGCGGTCTGGGAACGGCGCTGTGGGCGGTCGGGGTCGTCTTCGCGGTGCAGATCCTCGAAGGGAACGTGCTCCAGCCCATGATCCACAGCCGGACCGTGCAGATGCACCCGGCGGCGATCCTGCTGGCCCTCACGGCGGGCGCCTCCATCGCCGGAATCCTCGGCATGCTCCTCGCGGTGCCGCTCACGGCGGCGGTGTCCGGTGTGCTGTCGGAGCTGCGGGTGCGGTACGGGGACGGGGCGGGCGCGACCGCACCCCCGGGGACACGGGAAGTCGTCCGCGCGGCAGGATGATCAAGGGGACGGGCGCGTCCCCCGGGCGACCGCCGACGGATCCGCGCCCGGACCCGGACCGCACGTACCCGAACCGCGCCGAAGGGAAGTCCTCGATGACCTCCGCTCCCCTGTCCCTCTCCCTGGCCAATCTGTTACTCCGGCCGACGCTCGGCTCCCGGCGCGACCCGGACCGGGTCTTCGACCGGATCGCCACCAAGGCCGGACAGAGCGACGGGGACGAGGAGTTCACCGACGGTTTCCGGTTCCTGCTGCGCCACTGGGCGGGCGACGCCGACCTCACCGCCGTCGGCTGGCAGTCCGCCCGGGCCCATCTGCGCAGGCATCTCACCAACCGGGCCCACGTCCGGCGGCTGATCGCCGAGCACCCGGAGATCGAGCAGGAGACCATCGAGCGGCCGGTGTTCGTGGTCGGTCTGCCGCGCACCGCCACCACACTCACCCACGGTGTGCTGTCGATCTCGGACGAGCACCGCTGCCCGCTGCTGTGGGAGCTGCTCGCGCCCGACCTCTACCCCTCGGCCGAGTCCCGGCGGAAGGCGATCACCTCCACGCGCCGGTGGGTCGGCGGCATCAACCTGTTCGCCCCGCGCTTCCAGGACATCCACCCCATGGCCGCCGAGGGCCCCGAGGAGTGCACCTTCGTCCTGCCGCACGCCCTGGTGCCCCTGTCCCAGGCCCGCATACCCGAGTACCAGGCCTGGCACTTCGAGCGCGACTTCGTCCCGGACTACGGCTATCTCAAGCAGGTCTACCAGGTACTCCAGTACGGCCGCCCACGCCGCCGCTGGATGCTCAAGTCCCCCATGCACCTCGGCAACCTCGACGCCCTGCGCGCCGTCTTCCCCGACGCCACGATCGTGTGGACCCACCGCGACCCGGCGACCGTCGTCGGGTCGTTCTGCAGCCTGGTCGAGCAGGGCATGATCGGCACCCTCCGCCCCCTCGACCCGCACGCCCTCGGCGCCCAGTGGCTCGAACTGCTGAGCCGCTCCATGGAGCGCGCCCTCGCGGCCCGTGCCGCCATCCCCCGCGAGGCACTGGTGGACGTCCCGTACTCCTGGCTCGGTACGGACCCGGCCACGGGCGCTCCCAAGCTCTACGAGGCCGTCGGCGCCCACTGGACCGACGCCGACGCCGCTCGGCTCCCCCGGATCGTCGCCCGCCCCAAGGGCACACGTCCCCACCGCTACGACCTGGCCCGGTACGGCCTCACCCGGGCCGACGTCGAGTCCGCCTTCGCCGACTACAACGCGCTGCGGGCCGAGGTCGACCGGGCCTGACGGGACCCGGGACGACACGGACCTCGGCCACCGGCGCGTCCGCCGGTGGCCGAGGTCCGTCGTGTCCTAGCCGACGACCCGGCCCACCTCGATCCGGTCGATGTTCGGCGCCCACGCGCCCGCGTTGCCGAAGGTCACCTTGTTGGCGCCCTTCCTCAGGTCGACCGGGACGCCGACGGTCCAGTAGTCGTCCCAGCCCCAGGTGTTCTTGAAGGTGACCGTGTGCGGATCAGCTGCCCCGACCGTGATGTCCGCCGTGCGGGACATGATGTCGGTGTTGTAGGAGTGACCGTTGTCGCGGCGGTCGTTGTGCGCGTAGTGGACGACCAGGACGTAGCGGCCGGAGGCGGGGGCGTTCACCGTGAACTCGGCGGTGCTGTCCGCGCCGTTGCCGAGCCAGCCGATGTACGACCCGGCCGAGGCGTACGCGGAGTCGACCAGCTTGGCTCCGCCGGCGAGCGTGGCCGCGGCGCCCTCGTAGGCGAGCGTGCCGGTGGTCGAGCCGGCGCCGGTGACGTCGAGGGAGCGGACGGCGGTGTGCTTGGCGGTCGCGGTGATCCGGTTGTTGCCTGCCACGAGGTACAGCCGCAGCGGCCGGTCGGGGACCGCGGCCACCGACTGCCCGTGCAGGGCGAGCTTCACCGGCGCGGACGCCCGGGGCACGACCCGGTAGTAGCCGTCGCGCGGGGCGTACACGTCGAAGACCGCCCTGTCGCCGGAGCGCAGCACGAGGGCGCCCGTGCCGACGCCGGTCGACGAGGAGTAGTCGTACGACGGCCTTCCGCCGATGTCGGCGAGCGTGGCCTCGTAGGAGGCGGCGGGCTCGGCGGTGCGGGCGGTGAGGTCGATCCGGTCGAGGGTGACCTCGGTGTTGCCCTTGGACAGGGTCAGCTGGTGGGTGCCGGCCGAGAGCCGGACGGTGACGTCCTTCTTGGCGCGGTAGGTCCAGTTCTCGGTGGAGGGGTAGGTGACGGTGACCGGGTCACCTCCGTCGACCGTCAGCTTCTGGGTGGCCGGGACCCCGGACTGGTTGCCGTACAGGATCGCCAGGTCGTACGTGCCGTCCTTCGGCACCGACACCGTGAAGTCGACCTTGCTGCCGTCCTGGTTGAGCGAACCGACGTCCTTGGTGCCGGAGGCCGCGTAGCCGTTGGCATTGCTCACGGTGCCCTGGGTGTAGACCTTGCCGTCGGTGATGGCGGCGTCCTCGGCCTCGTAGGAGGCGGTCCAGGGGACGGACGGGGTGGCCGGGGTGCCGGAGCCTCCCGGGGTGAGGACGACGCGGTAGGCCGACATCTTGTGCTGCCCGCGCAGCGGGACGGTCACCGTGCCGTCGTCCGCGATCCTCACCTTCGTACGGGAGAGGACGCGCGGGGTCGCGTGCTGACCCTCGTAGCCGGACCAGGCGGCCTCGGCGACGGTCGCGGTGACCGTACGGCCGAAGAGGGACCGGGGGACCTTCTGGACCACGACGTCCGTGTCACCGGCGGAGCCGCCGAGCAGGACCTGGGCCTGGCGGCGGGAGGTGTCGAGGGAGGCGAGGCCCTGGAGGGTGTCGATGGTGTTCGCCTGCGGCGGGGTGACCTTGACGGTGTCGCCGGTCAGGCCCGCGTACCAGCGGAAGAACCACCAGCCGCCGTTGGGGATGTTGGAGCGGACGACGTTGCCGTCCATGTTGCCCGCCGCGTCCCAGTAGGCCTGGTTGGCGTACACCTTGTTCCGCTCGAACATCGAGACCCACTGGACGAGCTGGCCGGGGACGGAGAGGTCACGGCGGTTGGCGTACTCGTCGATGTTGACGGGCAGGGGCTCGATGTCCAACCGCCGCTCGATCGAGCGGTAGTTGTCGTAGTGGCCCTGGAAGTCGCGGAGCGAACCGGAGCCCAGTTCGTGCCAGGTCATGATCTGGGGCATGACGTTCTCGCGCTTGGCGAAGGTGAGGAAGTCGGTGATCAGGCGGGAGTGGTAGCCCGACTCGTTGGGGCCGGCGATGCGCGCGTCGGGGTCGATGGCGCGGATGCGCTCGTGGACCGTCTTCCAGTCCTTGAGGAACCGGTCACGGTTGGCCTCGTACTTCGCCGGGTCGGAGGCGTTGAGGCCGTACCAGATCAGGTCGGGTTCGTTGAAGGGGATGTAGACGAAACGGTCGCTGTTCGGGTCGGCCGAGACCTCCTTGACGATCTTGTCGACCTTGGGGAGGTAGTCGTCGATGCCGAGGTCCTCGTACGGCCACTTGGCGTAGATGTCCTGCATCATCACCAGGACCTCGCCGCCTCCGTTGCGGAAGAACGACTTGGAGACGGTGAGCGCGTCGCCGTTGGGGTGCTGGGCGCCGCCCTCCGGCTTCTGCGAGATGCTGGTGATCTTCAGGGGAGCGAGGGCCGCGTCACTGGGCACCCCGTCGTCGCTGAGCCCGTACAGCGCGCCGTTGGCGCCGCGCATCACCGGGCCCTCGGACGCGGAGAGGTCGACGGTGAGGCGCTGCGGTTCGGCGGCCGACGCCGCCGAGGCTCCGGTGGCGGGGAGGGTGCCTGCCATGGCGGTGACTCCAAGTAGTGCGGTGACCAGGGCGATTCTCGTGCGCGACCTGGTGCGGGTTCTCGTGCGGGTGGGGGTGATCACGCTGTTGGACCTCCGGTCATTTGACGGCTCCACTGGTGATTCCGGACACGATCTTTCGCTGGCCGACGAGGAAGACGGCGACCATCGGCAGGCTCATCACCACGACGTACGCGAAGACGAGATGCCAGTTGTTGAGGTAGAGCTGGGCGCTCGCGACCTTGTAGAGGTTGAGCGGGAGAGTGGCCCGGTCGCCGCCGCCGAGGACGAAGAAGGCGTAGAAGATGTCGCTCCAGGCGTAGAGCATCACCATGATCGTCGCGGTGGCGATGACCGGCCGGAGCAGGGGAAGGACGATTCGCGCGAAGATCCGCAGCGGCTTCGCCCCGTCGATCCGGGCCGCCTCCTCCAACTCCATGGGGATGGCACGGATGAAGCCCGTCATGAAGAAGATCGACGTGGAGAGGTACATCCCGGTGTAGACGGCGATCATTCCGGGCCGGGTGCCCGCCAGCCCCAGCTGTCGCAGCTCCATCACGATGGTGATGACCGCCGGCGGCAGCAGCAGTCCGCTGATGCACAGCGCGTACGCCGCCGAGACCAGCCGCGACCTGCGGCGCGCGAAGACCCAGGCGGCGCCCGCGCCGAGGATCAGCACCAGGGCCACCGAAGGAACCACGACCAGCAGGGAGTTGAGGAGGCCGCGCAGCATCTCGCCCTGGGCGACGGCGTCGTCGTAGTTGGCGCCGGGCTGCCACTGCTCCGGCAGGTCCAGGTTCGGCCTGATGGCCTCGGCCTGCGGCTTGGCAGAGGTGACGAGGACCAGCCACAGGGGGACACCGACGGCGAGAGCGGCGATGAGGAGGACGAGGGCGGGGCGGCCGTACCGCCAGACCACGGACGGGTTCACAGCAGTTGCTCCCTTCGCCGCAACCCGATGACCAGCGGAATCGCGACGGCGACCACGACCAGGAAGAGGACGAGGCTCATCGCGGACGCCTGCGCGTACAGGCCCTGGCCGAAGATCCGGAACATGTAGATGTTGAAGACCTCGGTGGAGGCGGCGGGTCCGCCGCCGGTCGTGGCCTGCACGATGTCGAAGGTGTTCATCGAGCCGATGAGCGCCGTGGTGACGTTGAAGGTGAGGGCCGGGGCGAGCATCGGCCAGCGCACCGACCAGAAGGTCCGCCAGGGCCCGGCACCGTCCATCCGCGCGGCTTCGAGCATGTCGCCGGGGATGCCCTTCAGGCCCGCCAGATAGATGAGCATCGACAGGCCCATCCACTTCCAGCCGTGGATGAGCGTGACGACGACGAGCGTCCAGGTCGTCGAGCCCAGCCACGGAATGTCCGTACCGAGCACGGAGTTGACCGCGCCGTCCTGGTCGAGGAGCGCCTGGAAGACATAACCCGTGGCGAGGGCCGAGATGAGCACCGGCAGGAAGAAGACGGCACGGAAGAACCGGTTGAAGCGGGTGTCGTCCTCCAGCAGCAGGGCCAGCACCAGCCCGAAGCCGTTCTGGAAGACGGCCGCGAGCAGCGCGTACAGCAGGGTGGTGCGGATCGCGCGGACGAGGGTGCCGTCGGTGGCGATGGTCGTGAAGTTGTCGAGGCCCGTGAAGGCGATGTCCGGGTGGTACGAGGACCAGTTGGTGAACGGGTAGTAGAAGTTGAGCAGGTTGGGCACCAGGAAGAAGCCCGCGAAGACGATGATCGCGGGGAGCGCGAACCACCAGGGGTGGTGCACGGCGGCGCGGGGCAGCCGCCCCACCCGCCGGGGTTCGCCTCTCGTGAGTGCCTCTTTGCGCGTACGTACGGCCGTGTCCGCCATCGGAAGCCCTGTCTCTCCCTCCGGCTAGAAGCCGGGCGCGCCCTGGGCCTTGGCCACCTGCGCGAACTGGTCCTGGATGGCCTGGGCGACCTGCTGGGGGCTCTTCTTGTCGAAGAGCATGTCGGCGAGGTACAGGTGTGTGTCCGGGGCGACGATCGCCTTGGCCTGGAAGACGCCGATGGCGGTGGGCAGGGCCGCGACCTGGGCCTTCGACGCCTGAGGGAGGCCGTCCGGGGTGGGCACGGAGGGCTGCACGGACGGGATCTTCATCGCTTTGATGTAGTCGGGGTAGTCGGGGCCGAGCCAGAAGGCGAGGAACTGCCGGGCCGCGTTCTGCCGCTTCTCGTCACCGGTCTTGAAGGCGACGACGCCGTTGGTCTGGTCGGGTGAATACAGGCCGGTGGCGGCCGAGTTGGCGACCGGGAACCAGCCGATCCTCTTGTCGATCTCCGCGGTGGAGTACTTGGCCTGCAACTGGCTCTGGAAGGAGGTGACGTTGAGGACCATGCCCGCCTCGCCCTTCCACAGGGCGTCGGCCTGGCCGGTGAAGGTGCCGGTCCGGTAGTTCTTCTGGGCGAGCCCGGCGTCGAGCAGCTTCTCCTTGTACTTCTTGATCGCGCCGACGACGACCGGGTCGGTCCACTTCTCCTTGTTCTCGTTCAGGCCCGCCCACCACTGATTGTCGAGGTCGGTGAGCTGCACCTGCATCTGCCACTGGAGGGGCCACTTGTCGCCGCCGGCCTCGTAGAAGGCGGCCGCGTCGGTGTCGTCGACGACCCTGTGGCCGAGGGCGAGGAGCTCGTCGTACGACTTCGGGAAGTCCTTCTCGCTCAGCCCGGCCTTCTTGAAGACGTCCTTGTTGTAGTACACGCCGAGCATGGCGGGGCTGGTGACGATCGCCGCATACCGCTTGCCGTCGATGACGCCGAGCGACTTCTCGGTGTCGCCGAGCTTGGAGACCCACTCCTCGCCGTCGAGGGTGAGGAGGTTCTGCTGCGGCTGGATGAAGGGGAGCGTGGAAATGGACGGTTGCCAGAACATCAGGTCGGGGCGGTCGCCGGAGGCCAGCCTGGTCGGCACGTTCGACTCGTAGGGGTCCGGGACCGGCTGGGTCTCGACCTCGGCGCCGGTGGCCTTCTCGAAGGCGTCGATGACCTGCTTGGGCGCGGTCACCGTGTTCTGCGCGGTCCACATGGTCAGCTTCACGCCGTCGAGACGGGCGGTCGGGTCGACGGCCGTCCTCTTGGTGTCCGTGTCCGCGCCGGAGGTCCCTGCCGTGGGATCGCTGCACGCGGTGGCGGCCAGGCCGAGGGCGCATATGAGGGCCAGCGTCGGGAGAGCTCTTGTCTTCATCGCGTGCCTTTCGAGAACGGGTGGTTCAGGGCAGGGCGGGATGCGGAACAGCTGTGATCGAGTGGGACGTTCGGCTGAGTCGTAAGGGGTGTGGGGTGTCCGGCCGGCCGGTGGGGTGTGGGCCCGGCCGGAGTGTGGGGGCTCGGCCGGGGTGTCCGGGGTGTTCTCAGGCAGTGGCGGGCGGTGGGCCCGCGCTTTCCCGCACCACCAGTTCCGGTACGGAGACGGGGTGCGGGGCGATCTGCGCGGACTCCTCCACGACCCCGTGCAGCAGGGCGAACGCGGCTCGCCCGAGGCCGGTGAAGTCCAGGCGTACGGTCGTCAGGGACGGGGTCAGATAGGCGGAGTGCGGGGCGTCGTCGAAGCCGGCGACGCTCACCTCGCCGGGCACGGACCGCCCGGCCTCGTGCAGCGCGCGCAGCACACCGAGCGCGAGGTCGTCGTTGCCGCACAGGACCGCGGTGACCGCCGGGTCCTTCGCCAGCCTGAGCCCGGCCGCGTGACCCCCGGCCGGGCCCCAACTGCCCTGCAGCGGACGGGGTTCGGGTGCCCCGGCCTCCTTGAGTGCCTGCCGCCAGCCGGTGGTACGGGCGGCGCTGGTCCGCCGGGTGCTGGACGGGATCGCGACATAGTGCACGGTCTCGTGGCCGAGGGAGAGCAGGTGACGGGTCGCTTCGTAGGCGGCCTCGCGGTCGTCGGTCCACACCCAGGGGCGGTCGCCGCCGGGCGGGGTCGCGGGGGTCTCGACCACACCGACGACCGGCAGTTGGGCGGGGACCGCGTTGAGGGCCGCCACACCGGCCGGATCGTAGGCGATCACGATGAGACCGCCGCCCGCGTCCGACGCACGCTGCACCTCGGCGGCGACCGCGGCCTCGTCCGCCGATTCGAGGACACCGATCCCGACCGCGTACGACGCCGCCCGCGCCGCCTCCTCGATGCCCTGGAGGATCGAGGCGTAGCCGTAGTGGGTGGTGTTGGCGGTCAGCACGGTCACGGCCCGGCTGCGCCCGCTGGCCAGCGCGAGCGCGGTGGCGTTCCGCCGGAACCCCAGCTCGTCGATGGCCGCCTGCACCCGCTCCCGCGTCGTGTGCTTGACGCTCGGGTGGTTGTTGATCACCCGGGAAACCGTCTGGTACGAGACTCCGGCGGCGGTCGCGACGTCCCGGATGCTCGCCGGGCGTCTTGTGTGACCGGTCACATTCATGCCAGGATTGTGACCGGTCACACGAGAGTCGTCAAGAGAACGTAACGAAGAACGTAACGAGGGATTCACACGGGCGCCTCCCGGCGGCGGACGGCGCACGGACGGGACAGCCTGGGAGGAGAAGCGACTTGGACTCGGGTGCGAGCGACTTCGGCGGAAGCGACGTGCGGGACGGCGGGACCGGCGCCAACAGCGCGGAGGTGGCCTTCACTTGGGGTCACCCGGCGATCGAGACGGAGTTCGCGACGGCCCCCGACGGAACGCTGCGGCTGACCCGGCTCGGCCCCTCCGGTGACACCGTCGATCCTGAAGTCGCCCTTCCGCTGGTCGAGTTGACCGCGTTCGGGCACGGCAGCGGGTGGTCCGGGCCGCGCTTCACCGGTACGGCGTTCGGCGGGGGGCTCGCGTACCGGGGGCATCGCAGTGACAGTGGTGGTGAAGGTGGCGGTGGCGGTGAAGGTGCCGGTTCCGGTGAAGGTGCCGGTTCCGGTGGTGATGAAGGTGCCGGTGGCGGTGGTGGCTGGGAGCGGCTGACGATCGAACTGCACGATTCCGCGAGCGGGTTGACCGCGTTCGTCGAGCTGTCCTCCCCCGCCGGCGTCGCCGTCCTCCGCTCCCGGGTGCGGCTGCGCAACGACGGCACCGAGCCCCTGGTCGTCCAGTCCGTCAGCAGCCTTCTCCTCGGCGGGCTTCCCTCCCCCGACGTTCTCGACGTGCACCGGGCCCGCAACGACTGGCTCGCGGAGTGCCGTTGGTACGCCGAACCGCTGCGGGCGACGGTCGCCGACATCAGCGTCGACGTCCATCAGCACGACAGCC
Source organism: Streptomyces europaeiscabiei (assembly GCF_036346855.1). Classification (NCBI taxonomy): domain Bacteria; kingdom Bacillati; phylum Actinomycetota; class Actinomycetes; order Kitasatosporales; family Streptomycetaceae; genus Streptomyces; species Streptomyces europaeiscabiei. Next base: position 7,533,259 of record NZ_CP107841.1, on the reverse strand, counting down.
GGGCGGCGCTCGCCCTCACCGGGCGAGGCAGTTGGCCCAGCGACGGGCATCTGCCGATGGGGGCGGTCACCGAACGGGGCGGGGGCCGGGCGTGGGTCTGGCAGGTGGAGTCGCCGGCCGGGTGGCGCTGGGACCTGGGGGAACGCGAGCATGGTGCGTACCTCGCCGTGAACGGCCCGACCGACGCCGAGCACCAGTGGCGGGTGCGGTTGGGGCCGGGCGAGGAGTTCACGACGGTGCCGGCGGCGCTGGCCATCGGGTCGACTCTCGGTGCGGCTCTCGGATCGACCGCCGGATCGACCGCCGATGCGGCCGCTGGGTCCGCCGTCGGTGCTGCCGACCGGTCGGATGTCGGGGCCGGGCACGGCTCGGGGCTGGACGAGGCGTTGGCCGCCCTGACCGCGTACCGCCGGGCCGTCCGCCGCCCGCATCCGGACCACGAGGCGCTGCCGGTCGTCTTCAACGACTACATGAACACCCTGATGGGCGACCCGACCACCGCGAAGCTGCTGCCACTGGTCGACGCGGCGGCGAACGCGGGCGCGGAGTACTTCTGCATCGACTCCGGTTGGTACGACGACTCCGTGGACGGCGGCTGGTGGGACGGCGTCGGCGAATGGCTGCCGTCACCGCGCCGCTTTCCTGACGGGGGTGTGGACGGCGGGAGGGGGGCGGGGGCCGGAGAGCACGGCCGGCAGGCGGCGGACACCCGAGCAGAAGTAGGTGACCGGACAGGGTCGGCGTCCCGAGCCGGAGAGCGTGGCGGAGCCGAGGCCGGAACCGGTGGCCCGTCCGACGGCGGCATCCGGGCCGTCCTGGGGCGGATCCGGGAGCGCGGTATGGTCCCCGGGCTGTGGCTGGAGCCCGAGGTCGTGGGCGTACGCAGTCCGGTGGCGGCGGAGCTGCCGCAGGAGGCGTTCTTCCAGCGGGACGGCGTACGGCTGACCGAGCAGGGCCGTCACCAGCTGGACCTGCGCCACCCGGCCGCCCGCGCGCACCTCGACAAGACGGTGGACCGCCTCGTCGGCGACTGGGGCGTGGGCTACCTCAAGCTCGACTACAACATCGTGATCGACCCCGGCACCACCGCCCCCGGAGACCTCTCCCCCGGCGCCGGCCTCCTGGGCCACGCCCACGCCTACCTGGGCTGGCTCTCCGACGTCCTGGACCGCTATCCGCACCTGGTCGTCGAGAACTGCGCCTCCGGCGGCATGCGCATGGACGGCGCCACCCTGGCCGTGTCCCAGCTCCAGTCCACCAGCGACCAGCAGGACCCCCTCCGCTATCCCCCGATCGCCGCGGCCGCGCCCACGGCGGTACCGCCGGAACAGGGTGCCGTCTGGGCCTACCCGCAGCCCGGCGACAGCGACGACCTGATCACCTTCACCCTCGGCGGCGCCCTCCTCGGCCGCATCCACCTGTCGGGCCACCTCGACCGCATGACGGAACGACAACTCGGCCTCGTACGGGACGCCGTGGACACCTACAAGTCGATCCGCGGCGACCTGGCCCACGCGGTGCCCTTCTGGCCGCTCGGCCTGCCGGGCTGGACGGACGAGTGGCTGACGCTGGGGCTGCGCGTGCCGGACGGAGACGGACACGGACCGTCGTACGTGTCGGTGTGGCGGAGGGGCGGGGACCCGGAAGTACGGCTCCCCGTGCGGCACTTGGCGGGGCGGGGAGCCACCGTACGCACGGAGATCCTGCACCCGTCCGCCGCGCGTGCGGACTCGGCGGCGGTCTGGGACCCGGCCGCAGGCGCATTGCGGGTGTCGATGCCCCGCACGCCCCGCGTGCTGCTGATCCGCCTCACACCGGAGGGTCGGACAACAGAGGCATAGGACGATCCGGGCCGGTGCCGCGTGGGGGTACGGCACCGGCTCGGACTCGCCTACGGCTCAGCTGCCGACGAACGTCAACTGCTGCTGACGGTGAGGTTGTTGGTGGTGAAGTTCAGGCCACCGGAGGACGAGGTGACCTCGAAGCCGAACTGCACGTCACCGATGGTCTCGTTGCCCATCCAGCCCTTGGTGTCCTTGATCCACTTGAGGATGGGGAGGATCTGGACGGTGCCGGAGTTGGAGTCGGAGGTGCGCAGGAACGAGAAGACCTCGTTCGCGCCGTTGTTGCCCTTGTAGACGGTCCAGGTGTGGCCGCCGAGCGTCACGTTGCCCTGCGAGGTGCCGAGCGCACCGACGGCCCCGTTGTAGTTCACCCAGAGCATGATCTCGTAGTCGTAGTCCGTGTCCCAGATGTCATAGGAGGAGTTGTACGCGCCCGACGACGGAACCGTGACGTTGTAGCTGCTGTTGAGCGAACCGAGCGAGGTGATCGTCTTGTTGATCACCTTCTTGGAGTTGGGGTACGACTTGATGCCGCCGGTGTTGGGGTGGTTGGCCCAGACTCCCCAGTTGGTGCCGGAGTTGGCCCAGATGCACTGGCTGCCGGCGCCGGAGCCCCAGATGTTGTTGTAGAGCGTGTAGCCGTTCAGGCTCGTGTTGCCCCACTGGTCGCAGGAGTTCCAGACTGCGGCCGAGGCGGGGGCGGCGGCGAGGCCGACGGTGGCACCGAGAGCGAGGGCGGGGGCCAGCAGGACCTTGCCGATCCCTGCCAGGGTGCGGGTGCGGGTACGTGTTGCCATGGGGTGTCGCGTCCTTCCATGGGTGGGGGGAAATACGGGGTGGGGAGCTACCGCGGCCCCGGAGTGAGGACGCGGTCTTCTCCGGCGACGAGGTCGGGCGCTGCGAACGTTTCGACGCCGGAGGAAGTCCGAGTGCGACGCGGCTGCTCCGGGTGGGGCGGAACACCGCGGTCGCTCGGGGTCATGTGGTCGGGGTCATGTAGTCGGGGTCATGTGGTCGGGGTCATGTGGTCGGGGTCATGTCGTAGGTCGTCGTGGTCGTGTCGCAGGTGGTCGTGGTCGTGTCGCAGGTGGTCGTGGTCGTGTCGCAGGTGGTCGTGATCGTGTCGCAGGTGGTCGTGGTCATGACCGCAGCACCGCCACGCCGTACCGGCCGAGCGACAGCGTTCCGGTGACGGTCGTCTCCGTCAGCAGGTCGCGATGGGTGCCCGGTACGTCGACGGTGACCGCGTCGCGGCCGTGGTTGAGCACGAAGAGCACATCGCCGCGCCGCACCGCCTCGACCCCGTCGGGCAGTCCGTCGAGCACGGGCCGTACCCCGGCGTCGGCCGCGACCCGCGCCAACAGGGCGCGCAGCTCTGCGGGTTCGGGCAGTGTGGAGACGTACCAGGCGCGGCCCCTGCGCACCACCGCCGGGAGTCCGTCGAGTTCGCCGCCCTTGTAGGGGACGATCTCGTCCGCGTCCACCGCCTCGATCTCCTCGGACCACAGGGTCCCGCGGAAGACCCCCCGGAGGCCCTCGCACTCGACCTCCTCCCCCGCGTCCAGCGGCCACCACTCGTGCAGGGTGCGGATGCCGAAGAGGTCGCGGAGCCGCGAGTCCATGCCGCCGGGGCGGACACGGTCGTCCTCGTCGGCGACACCGGTCAGGAAACCGCTGACGAGGGTGCCGCCACCGCGTACGTACGCGAGGAGGTTCTCGACGGCCGCGTCCGTGAGCAGATAGAGCTGCGGTACGACCACGAGCCGGTACGCGGAGAGGTCGTGCTCGGGGTGGGCGAAGGCGGTGGTGAGGTTCGACTCCCACAGGGCGCGATGCCAGGACCGCACGACCTGGGCCAGGTCGACCTCGGACGACAGCCGGCCGTCCTGCGCGCCGGCCCACCAGGAATTCCAGTCGAACAACACAGCCACGCCAGCCTGTAGATGATGTCCCGTCACTTCGCTTCCGATGGCCGCCAGTTCGGATCCGAGCTGCTTGACCTCCTGATACGTACGCCCCTGCTCACCCGCGTGGCTGACCATGCCGGAGTGGAACTTCTCCGCGCCCTGCCGGGACTGCCGCCACTGGAAGTAGCAGACGGCGTCCGCGCCCCGGGCGACGGCCTGGAGGGACCACAGGCGGTTGAGGCCGCGCGGCTTGGGGTGGTTGACGCCGCGCCAGTTGACCGGACCGGCGGCCTGCTCCATGAGCATCCACGGGCCGCCGCCCGCCTGCGAGCGCGTCATGTCCTGGATCAGCGCCCCGTTCTGCGCGCCGAACGGGTCACGCGGGTCCGGGTAGATGTCGACCGAGACGACGTCCTCCTCCTCGGCCCACCGCCACGCGTCCTGCCCCACCCACATCGGCATGAAGTTGGTGGTGACCGGGAGGTGCGGGGTGTGCCGGCGGACGATGTCACGCTCGATGACGTAGCACTCCAGGAGCATGTCGCTCGTGAAGCGCTTGAAGTCGAGCACGTGTGTGGGGTTCTTCATGTAGTGGGCGCGGCGGGGCGGGAGGATCTCGTGCCAGCCGTCGTAGCCCTGGCTCCAGAAGGCCGTTCCCCAGGCCTCGTTGAGCGCTTCGAGTGTGCCGTACTTCCGCCGGAGCCAGTCGCGGAAGGTGACCGCCGCCTCGTCGCCCCAGTCGTAGGTGCAGTACTCGTTGTTGATGTGCCACATGGTGAGGGCCGGGTGGCCGCCGTAGCGGGCGGCGAGGTCCTCGGTGATGGCGGCTGCGTAGCGGCGGTAGGTGTCGCTGGAGTGGGAGAAGTGCTGGCGGGAGCCCCACCACTCGACCTGCCCGTTCTCGTCGCGCGGGAGGGTCTCGGGGTGGAGGCGGCCCATCCACGGCGGCGGGGAGGAGGTGGGGGTGGCGAGGACGACGCCGATACCGCCTGCGTACATCAGGTCCATCAACGTGTCCAGCCAGCCGAACTCCCGCGCTCCCGGCCGGGGTTCGAGCTTCGCCCAGGAGAAGACGCCGAGGGTGACGGTATTGACGCCGGCCTCCTTCATGAGGCGTACGTCCTCGTGCCACACCTCCTCGGGCCACTGCTCGGGGTTGTAGTCGCCGCCGAAGAGGACGCGGCCGCGCGTGGCGTGGGCGAGGGTGGGAGTCGTGGGCTCCGGCATCAGGCCGGCTCCCCGTACTGGATGCCCCGTCCGTTCGTCGCCAGGTACACGCGGCCGTACACGCGCGGGTCACCGGTGATGGCCTCGCCGGTCCAGCCCCACTGGTGGGCGTCGTCGTTGATGCGGGTCCACGTCTTCGCGCCGTCGTCGGAGCGGTAGACGGCGGTGATGGTCTCCGTCGAGCCGACCTGGTAGATCGCCGGGTAGCCGGCGCCTTCGGCGGCCTTGCCGAAGCCGAGGGCGTACGAGGCCCAGCAGCTTTCGATCTTCGAGAAGGTCACCCCGCCGTCGGTGGAGCGGTACAGGCCGTTCCACTTCACGCTCAGCCACAGGTCACCGCCGAGTCCGGGGGCGGCGACCAGCTTGAACTGGCTGTCCCCCGCGGGCAGTCCGGTCGCGCGTGCCGTGAACGAACGGCCACCGTCTGTGCTGGCGTACAGCGTCCCCGTGTCGGTGTCGTAGGCGTAGAAGAGGGTCGGGTCGGCCGGGTCGGCGACCGGCGTGGCGCCCTTCGGGAAGGAGGAGACCTCTGTCCAGGTCGCGCCGTTGTCGCCGGATCGGTGGGCCGCGTACTTCGTGCCGTCCCAGTGCACGAAGGACCACAGCAGCGCGCTGCCGTCGGCGTTGGTGGCGATCGGCCCGGGTGCGTCCTTGGCGATGGCGGGCTGGGCCTTGAAGGGCGCCCAGGTCCGGCCGCCGTCGTTCGAGTAGGCGCCGTTTCCGTTGTCGCCCCAGCCGGTGCGGACCACGTACGACGGCTTCGCCGCGGCCTGCGCGAGTCCCGTCGCCGAACCGAACACGGGGTTCGACGCCATGCCGCGTGAGGGGGACGCCGTGAGCCGCTCGTGGTACATCGTGCCGATGTCCCCCAGCCCGCTGATCAGGTGCGCCTCTCCGGCCGGGGGCGAGATCAGCTGGCGCACGGACGTCTCCTCAAGACCCCGGATCTGCGGCGCCCAGCGCTTGAGGTCCCGGGTGCCGTAGAGGGTCGCGCCGGTGCCGTACACGACGTGCTTCGAGTCGTACGGGTCGAGGGCGAGCGCCTGGATCCACCAGCCGAACTTCGGCTTGTCCGCACCCCACTTGAGATAGGGAGTCTCGGACACGTCGAAGACGGCGGAGTCCTTGAGCGAGGTCCATGTACGGCCGCCGTCGGTGGACCGGTACACGGTGTCGATGGCGGCCCAGCGGTTGTTGGTGGACACGACCACCGTGCCGGGGCGGCGGGCGTCGACGGCGACGCCGCCGTAGGCGAAGGTGTCGGCGCCGTCGTCGCTCGTGGTGCCGCCCGGCTTCACCGGGGTCACGTCGGTCCACTTGCCGGTGGTGGTGCGGAGCTTGTGCACACTGCCGTCGGACTGGCCGTTGGGGCCGGGCGCGTTGGCGTACGTCACGTACAGGTCGCGGGTGTGCCTGTCGTACGCGGCGCGGATCGGGACCTTGGCGGAGGTGCCGGTGGGGCGGCCGGGGACGGCCTCCCAGGTGGTTCCGTCGCTGGTCCGGTAGAGGTTGGCGGAGGTGCCGTCGCCGTCGCCCCAGCCGGCGTGGACGGTGCGTCCGGCGGCGACGAGCAGGGTGACGCCCTGCCCCGTGGCGCTGGGGGTCGCCGGGAAGCCGGTCGCCTTCGCCCAGGTGGCGCCCCGGTCGGTCGACTTCAGCAGGCCGTCGTGTCTGGTGCCCAGCCACAGGGTGTCGCTGTCGCGCGGGTCGACGAGGAGGCGTTCGCCCGCGCCCCGGCCGTCCTCGTTGGCGCCGAGCTTGACGGTGAG